>JAVXWP010000139.1:0-25686 GCA_032230695.1 Actinomycetota bacterium
CCACCACTCACGAGCCACGCTGGGTCGAGACAGGCGCGCCGCCGACTACACGAAGCGGCGGCGGCCGGCCAGTGCGCCGATGACGGCTTGGGCGACGATGACGACCAGGACCATGGTCAGTGGGACGGTCCAGGCGCCGGTGAGTTCGTGCAGCAGGCCGAAGAGGAACGGGCCCAGGGCGGCGAGCAGGTAGCCGAAGCCTTGGGCCATTCCGGAGAGGGTCGCGGTTTCTTCGCCGGTTCTGGCGCGCAGGGCGATCACGGTGAGGGCCAGCGAGAAGACGCTCATGCCGATGCCGATCAGGATGCTCCAGAGCAGCGGTGACGCGGCAGGGGCGAGGAGCAGGCCCAGCATTCCGGCGAAGCCGAAGGCACCCAGGCCGACGATCCACCATGTTTGGCTGCCTTGACGGGCGGCCATCGCAGGTACGGTCAGGCTGATCGGCACGGCGAGGACCGAGACGAGACCCAGCAGGAGGCCGGCGTCGCCTCGGCTCACGCCGGCGTCCATCAGTACTTGGGGTAGCCAGCCCATCGCGATGTAGGCCACGAAGGCTTGAAGACCGAAGAAGAGGGTGACCGTCCAGGCCAGTGGGCTGCGCAGCAGAGAGCGGCGTACTTCGACCCGGCGGGAGTTTCCGGTGTCGGCGCTCACCCGCCGCCTAGCCGCAAACGACCAGGCTACGAGGGCGAGCACACCGATGACGGCCCAACTGGCCAGCGCTGGACGCCAGCCACCCAGGCCGTCGGCGAGTGGCGGGGTCGCCGCGGAGCCCAGTGCGCCACCGCCCTGCAGTGCGGCGGTGTAGACGCCGGTCATCAGGCCGATCTTCGCCGGGAACGAATCCTTGATCACCACCGGGATGAGCACGTTGGCGAGGGCGATACCGGCGGTGACCACCAGGGTTCCGCCGAGCACGACCAGCGGGCCGTCCAGTACCCGCAGGACCAAGCCCGCCGACAGCACGGCCAGCGCGGCCATCAGCGCGGCGCCGATGCCGAAACGCCTGGCCAGCACCGGTGCGGTGAAACCGGCCCCGGCGAAACACAGCCCTGGCAACGTCGTGAGCAGGCCCGCCCAGGTGGCGGACGCGCCCAGCGAAGCGCGCATCTCGTCGAGCATCGGGCCGACGCTGGTGATCGCCGGGCGCAGGTTCAGCGCGACCAGCACCACCGCGAGGCCGAGCAGGAAACCACCGGCCAGTACCGTCTTCCGGGTTCCGGGTAGCTCCACGTCACCTTCGACAACGGGTTCGGTGCCGGCGTGCGAAAACTTCCAGGAATCGACAGCCACACCCGTACTATGACATACGTAGGATGATTGGGTGACCGGTTGTGTTGCCCGAGTCACCACCAAGAAACCGAGGGGTACTGCTGTGCCACTAGCCACCACACGGCGTACGGGCCTGGTCGATCAAGCCATCGACCAGCTGCGTGAAGCCGTCCGACACGGTGAATGGCCGATCGGGCAGCGGATCCCGACCGAGCCGGTGCTCGCGGAGCAGTTGGGCGTCGGCCGGAACACGGTCCGCGAAGCCGTCCGCGCGCTCGCACACAGCGGACTGCTCGAAGTACGGCAGGGCGACGGCACCTACGTCCGTGCGACCAGCGAAGTCTCAGGCGCGGTGCGACGGCTGTGCGGCTCCGAACTGCGCGAAGTACTCCAGGTGCGCCGGACGCTCGAAGTAGAAGGCGCGAGGCTCGCCGCGGCCGCGCGCACCGAAGACGAGCTGCGCACCTTGGGGGCATTGCTCGACGAGCGGGATCGGTCGTGGCACGAGAAGCGCTTCGAGGATTTCGTCCGCACCGACGCGGAATTCCACCTCACCGTGGTCGACTGCGGGCACAACACACTGCTGACCGAGCTCTACCGTGGCCTGACCGAGGTCGTCACCGCGAGCGTCGCCGCCACCGCCGGCGACAAAGCCGTGCTCGTGCAGGAGATCGGGCACCGCGGCCTGCTGGAGGCCATCGCCGCCAAGGACGCGGCCAGGGCCGTCACCGAAGCCGGTGGCTTCCTCGACGAACTCCTGGCGCGCCTCGACGTCGACCCCGGCGAACTCTGAATCAGGGCAGGGTAAGGATTTCCGCGCCGTTCTCGGTCACCACGAGGGTGTGCTCGAACTGCGCTGTCCACTGCTTGTCCTTGGTGGTGACCGTCCAGTCGTCGTCCCACACGTCGTAGTCGATGGTGCCGAGGGTGATCATCGGCTCGATCGTGAACGTCATGCCCTGCTCGATGACAGTCGTGACGCTGGGCTCTTCGTAGTGCAGCACCGTCGGCGCGGTGTGGAACGCCGGGCCGACGCCGTGTCCGGTGAAGTCGCGCACCACGCCGTAGTTGAAGCGCTTCGCGTACGCCTCGATAACGCGGCCGATGACGTTGAGCTGACGACCGGGCCGGACAGCCTTGATCGCCCGCATGGTCGCTTCGCGGGTGCGCTCCACCAGCAGGCGCGCCTCCTCGGAGACGTCGCCGGCGAGGAACGTGGCGTTGGTGTCGCCGTGGACGCCGCCGATGAACGCGGTGACGTCGATGTTGCAGATGTCGCCGTCCTCGATCACCGTCGAGTCCGGGATGCCGTGGCAGATGACCTCGTTGAGCGAGGTGCAGCACGACTTCGGGAAGTGACGGTAGCCCAGCGTCGACGGATACGCGTGGTGGTCCAGCACGAACTCGTGGACGACCTTGTCGATGTCTTCGGTGGTGGCGCCGGGTTTGACGGCCTTGCCGCCCTCCTCCAGCGCCTGCGCCGCGATCCGGCTCGCGATCCGCATCGCCTCGATCACTTCGGGGGTGCGCACGCCGTTGCCCGTATCGCGCTTCGGCGACGGCTTGTCCACGTACTCGGGACGGGCGATGGCCGCGGGAACTTCGCGACGCGGCGTCTGGACGCCAGGCTTCAAGGGGGCACGATCGGGCATGGCTCCACCCTACGACGGGGACGCTGACGAAATGGAATCGCGGCACCCAAGTCGCCCCGTGAGCGCGCTCCCGGGTCGACTTGGGTGCCGCGCTAGTTCGGCGGCAGGGCGCCGTCAACGCCGAGTGACTTCAGGAACCGATCGGTGGCTCCGACAGCCGGCTTCGACGAGCCGGCGCCGACCAGCAGTACCGCGAACGCCAGGTCCCCGGAGTACCCGACGAACCAGCCATGCGAGTTCGTGCCGTCCCCGAACTGGGCTGTGCCCGTTTTCCCGTGCACATCCGGCAGCCCCCGCAACGCCGTCGCCGTCCCGGTGGTGACGACTTCCCGCATCATGGACCGGAGCGAATCGAGTACGTCCGGCTTGAGCGGCTGTCCCAGATTCTGGGCAGGTGTCGGCGTGCCACGAAGCAGGGTGGGCACCGGGATCCGGCCGGATTGCACGGTGGCCGCGGCGAGCGCCATGCCGAACGGGCTCGTGACCACTTTTCCCTGTCCGAATCCGTTTTCGGCGCGTTGCGCCACGGTGTCGGCCGGTGGGACCGAGCCGGTGATCGTGGTCAGCCCGGGAAGGATGAAGTCCGCGCCGACGCCGAGGTCACGTGCGGCGTCGGTCAGTGCGGCGGGCGGCAGGTCGGTCGCCAGCTTGGCGAACGTCGTGTTGCAGGAGCGGGCGAACGCCGTCTGCAGGGGAACCGTCCCGAGCGCGAACTGGCCCTCGTTGGGCACGACACGGCCGTCGAGGTTCACTGTGCCAGGACAATCGACCGGGGTGTCCGGCTTCACCCCGCCCGCGCTCAGTGCCGCGGCGGCCGTGATGATCTTGAACGTCGAACCCGGCGGGTACCGCCCGGCAAGCGCTATCGGGCCCTGAGCGTCGGCGGCTGCGTTCTGGGCCACGGCGAGCAGATCTCCGGTGGACGGCTGGAGCGCGACGATCATGGCCGCGCCGGGGATCGGGTCCAGCGCCCGTTCCGCGGCCCTCTGGACGCGGGTGCTGAGCGTGCTCGAGATCGCGCCCGCCGCCTCGGCCGGGTGCGCGTGGAGTTCCATCAGGTCATTGCCCGAGGTGTCCACGGTGACGACCCGCCAGCCCGCTCGCCCGGCCACCCTGTCGTCGACCAGCGAACGGACCGACGGCAGAACCTGCTTGGCGAACTCCTTGTCGGCCGCGAGCAGCCGTTGCTGACTGGTGAACCGCACCCCGGGCAGGTCATAGATCGCGGGCTTCACCTGCTGGTAGTCGCTGTCCCGGAGAGTCACGACCGCGTAGGAACCACCGGGCTTGACCGCCTTCGCGCCGTCGACGAGGGACTGCTGGGTGACCGACGGGTCGAACCGGCCGACCTCGGCTGCGAGCTTTCCGGCGACCGAGGTCAGGTCCCCGGCCGTCGCCGGGTCGAGCACCACACCGATCACCGTCTGCGGCGCCAGCAACGCCACGCCGTCCCGGTCCAGCACCGGCGCGAGCTGCGGGGTGTCGACGCGCACCGCGAGATTCTGCTGGGCGGCAAGCTGCGGATGTACGACGGACGGCTGCCAATGCACCTTCCAGCCCTCGTCCACCAAGTAGAGCTGAGCTTCGCCGGTGTACGACCACAGCCTGTCGTGCGGAAGACGCCAGTCGAGCTGGTAGGACGCCGTCGCCTGGTCGTTCGCCGACGAGTTCTTCCGGGGCTGCGACGCGAAACCGACCGCTTGCGGGGCCAGCGCCGTCCGCACCTGGTCCAGCAGGGCTTTCGCAGCATCCGGGGCATCGGTGAGACTCGCCGCACGGGTCGTGTCCCCCGAGGCGAACGCGCTGAAGAAGTCGGCGACGACTGCCTCTGGATCAGGATCGGAACTGAAGAGCCCGCACCCGGCGAGCGAGGTGACGAGCACGGCCACCAGCGCGACGCTGGTGAGCTGTCGGCGTCTTGCTGGCACGCCGGGATTATGCCTGCTGAGCGTGGTGCGCCGAGGGCGAAACGCCGACCCGACAGGGTTGACCGCGGAACCGAGTTGGCTAAAAGAGAATCGTGGCGTACTGGCCGACCTGCTGGAAGCCGACCTTCCGGTACGCGGCGAGCGCGGCGGTGTTGTACCCGTTGACATACAGGCTCGCCGTGCGGCCCATCCCCCGGACCAGCCGGTTCACGACTGCGGCGGTACCGGCCGTGCCCAGGCCGTCACCGCGGCATTCCGGATGCACCCAGACACCCTGGATCTGGCCAACATTGCTCGACATGGCGCCGACCTCGGCCTTGAACACGACCTCACCGTCTTCGAACCGGGCGAATGCGCGGCCTCCGGCGATGAGCTCCGAGACACGCGCGCGGTAACTCGCGCCGCCGTCGCCGCTTCGGGGATCCACACCGACTTCTTCGATGAACATCGATATCGCGGCGGGCAGATAGCGATCGAGCTCGTCCGGCCGCACCGCGCGAACCAGTGGGTCCGACGGCACCAGCGGAGCGCCGTCCAGCGCCATCAGCGGCTGGTCATCGCGGATCTCCCTGGCGGCGCCCCACTCGCCGGACAGTTCGTCCCACAGCCCGAGCACCTGCTCGGCGGGCCCGACCAGCGACGAACAAGTGCGCTGACGCCGCAACGCCCTGTCCGCGAACGATCTCAGCGCGGAGGCGTTCCCGCTCAGCGGGATGAGATTGGGGCCGGAAAAGCACAGCCCTTGGAGCCGCCCCACCCGCACGGGACGGCTGTCGGCGGCCCACAATTCACCGCCAAGGCGCCAAGGATCGAGACCCGCGACCTCGACCCGGGCACTGACCATGCAGCTACCCACCGGGTCGGCGGCGAGCACCGCACGGACCGCCGGAAAGTCCCGATCATCGAGCAGCCGCGCACCTGCTAGCCGCAACACGCCTCCAGCGTGCCAGATAAACGCCGACAACGGAACGCAAGCCCTCCGACACGCAGGGGCGAACCTCCGGATTCATCCGGTTCACCCATCGCAGCCGGTCGGAAAGGAGGGGACTCCAGAACAAGCTCGAACGACCCAGCCCGCACGAACAGATGAGACAATCTGGACATGCAGCGATTCATTTACCGTGTAGTGGAGCTCCGCGAAAAGATGATCGGCGGCAAGATGTCGGGCGACAAACTGGAGAAGGTGCTCAACGACAACGCTGCGGACGGCTGGCAGCTCAAGGCCATCACCTCGGCGGAGATCAAGGGCCGCATCGGCCCCGGCGGCGTCGAAGGCCTCCTGCTCACCTTCGAACGCCCCGCCGGTTGACGCGACCGGGCAGTCGGTCCCTCCGGCACAGTGCCCAGAGTAAGCCGATCAGCTCACCGACACGATCGGCTGCCCGGAAGCCTCACCAGCGGCTTCGGCCGCTTCCGCGATTCGCATGGCCTCTTCGATCAGCGTTTCGACGATCATGTGCTCCGGCACGGTCTTGATGACCTCGCCCTTGACGAAGATCTGGCCCTTTCCATTCCCCGAGGCGACACCGAGGTCGGCTTCACGAGCCTCGCCGGGTCCGTTCACGACGCAGCCCATGACTGCGACGCGCAGCGGGATCTCCATCCCCTCCAGCCCGGCGGTGACCTGCTCGGCCAGCGTGTAGACGTCGACCTGCGCGCGCCCACAGGACGGGCACGAGACGATCTCGAGCTTGCGCTCCTTGAGGTTGAGCGACTGCAGGATCTGGATCCCGACCTTGACCTCTTCCACCGGCGGTGCCGACAGCGAAACGCGAATGGTGTCGCCGATCCCCTGACGCAGCAATGCCCCGAACGCCACAGCGGACTTGATGGTGCCCTGGAACGCCGGACCGGCTTCGGTCACTCCGAGGTGCAGCGGGTAGTCGCACTGCTCGGCGAGCAGTTCGTAGGCACGCACCATGACGACCGGGTCGTTGTGCTTCACCGAGATCTTGATGTCATGGAAATCGTGCTCGGCGAACAGGGACGCTTCCCACAGCGCGGACTCGGCCAGCGCTTCAGGTGTCGCCTTGCCGTATTTGTCCATGATGCGCTTGTCCAGCGATCCGGCGTTGACACCGATGCGGATCGGCGTGCCGTGGTCCTTGGCGGCCTTGGCGATTTCCTTGACCTGGTCGTCGAACTTGCGAATATTGCCAGGGTTCACCCGCACCGCGGCGCATCCGGCTTCGATCGCGGCGAAGACGTACTTCGGCTGGAAATGGATGTCGGCGATGACCGGGATCTGCGATTTCCGTGCGATCGCGGGCAGCGCTTCGGCGTCATCCGCGCTCGGACACGCGACGCGGACGATGTCGCAGCCGGCGGCGGTGAGTTCGGCGATCTGCTGCAATGTCGCGTTGACGTCGGAGGTCAGCGTCGTGGTCATGGACTGCACCGAAATCGGCGAACCGCTTCCGACGCCCACCGAACCGACCTGAAGCTGACGAGTCCTGCGGCGCTCGGAAAGCACCGGAGGCGGAAGGGCTGGCATACCAAGGGCAACGGTCACAACACCAGCGTACCTATGGCAAACGAATGGGATTCACGATGTCAGCGGTTACGGTGAGCAACGTAACGGCGCCACCGATAAACACCAAGACCATCGTGACGGCCGACAACTTCGTATAGTCCACCGGACCGCCCGCGACCTTTCCGCGAAGCTTGCGAATCCAGTTGCGAACCCGTTCGTACCAAGCGATCGCGATATGCCCGCCGTCGAGCGGAAGTAACGGCAGCAGGTTGAACACGCCCACGAAGAAGTTCAGGCTCGCGAGCATGTAGAGGAACAGCTCCCAAAGCCCGCGTTGGACGGCCTCGCCACCGATCCGGCTGGCGCCGACGACGCTGACCGGGGTGTTCGGGTCGCGCACGCCACCGAAGATCGCGCTCACCACCGACGGGATGCGGGAGGGGAACTCGATCAGCCGCTGGCCGGTATCCATGAACAGCTGGCCGGTGAAGGCGCCTGTCGCACCGATGGCGTCGAGCGGGCCGTACTGGAGCAACGAGGGCGGTAGGGCCGGGGAGGCGCCGATCATGCCGACGTCCTTGACGCTGCCGTCGGTCTGCAGCCGGGGCACCTTCTGGACGTCGATGGTGAGCGCCACCGCCTGGCCGTTGCGCTGCACCTCGACCGCGGTGGGACCGACGGCGGCCTTGATGGCCACCAGCACGTCGTCCCAGGTCGGCGTCGGCTTGCCCGCCACCGCCGTCACCTTGTCGCCGGGCAGCAGACCGGCCGCCTGCGCGGGGACGGGATCGGTGGGCGCGCAGCCGGCGTCGACCTGTGCGGTCGTCGTGGCCGGGCGCACGCAGGAGATGCTGCCGATCACCGGGTCCGGGGTGGGGTTGAGGTTCGGCAGGCCCATCGTCACGGCCATCAGGTACAGCACCACGAACCCGATGATGAAGTGCGTGATGGACCCGGCGGCGAGCACCACGGTGCGCTTCCAGGTCTTGAAGCGCCACATCGCGCGCGGAGCTTCGTCCGGGGTGACCTCGTCGAGCGCGGTCATGCCGGCGATGTCGCAGAACCCGCCGAGCGGGATCCACTTGAGGCCGTACTCGGTCTCACCCCGGCGGAAGGAGAAGACTGTCGGCCCGAAGCCGACGAAGTACCGCCGGACCTTCATGCCGAAAGCCTTGGCCGTCAGCATGTGACCCGCTTCGTGGAGCGCCACGGAAACGCAGATGCCCAGCGCGAAAAGCACCACGCCGAAAATGTTGGCGACCACGCGCTACTTCCTCCCAGACATCAGATCCGCGGCACGGGTACGAGCCCAGTGCTCAGCCGCGAGCACATCTTCCACGTCGCGAGGCTCGCGACGCCAGTCGTCGGCGGCTTCCACCACCTCAGCAATAGTGTCCACAATCGACGTGAAGCTGGTGTTCTGCGCCAGGAAAGCAGCCACGAGCTGCTCGTTCGCCGCGTTGTAGACCGCCGGGAGGCAACCGCCGACCGTGCCCACGTGCCGCGCGAGGCCGACAGCGGGGAACGCGACATCGTCCAGCGGCTCGAAAGTCCACGCCGCCGCGGACTCCCATGTGCACGCGGCCGCGGCGCCCGGAACACGGTTCGGCCAGTTCAGCGCGAGCGCGATCGGGAGCCGCATGTCCGGCGGGCTGGCCTGCGCCAGCGTCGAGCCGTCCACGAAGGTCACCATCGAGTGAATGATCGACTGCGGGTGCACGACGACGTCGATCCGCTCGGCGGGGATGCCGAACAGGAGCTGCGCCTCGATGAGCTCGAGCCCCTTGTTCACCAGGGTCGAGGAGTTGATGGTGATCAGCGGGCCCATCGACCAGGTCGGGTGCGCGAGCGCGTCGGCGATCGTGACCTGGCCCAGCTCCTCGCGCTTCTTCCCGCGGAACGGCCCGCCGGACGCGGTCAGCACCAGGCGTGCGACTTCGTCGGCGCTACCGCCGCGCAAGGCCTGCGCGATCGCCGAATGCTCGGAGTCGACCGGGACCAGCTGCCCTGGCTTGGCCGCGGCCAGCACGAGCGGCCCGCCCGCGATCAGCGACTCCTTGTTGGCCAGCGCGAGCTTGGCGCCGGTGGCCAGCGCGCGCAGCGTCGGCTCGAGCCCTTTCGAGCCGGGCATGGCGTTGAGTACGACGTCGACCGGGACGGCGTCGATCAGCTCGACGACCGAATCCGGTCCCGCGAAAATCTTGGGCAGCCGGAACTCACCCCGTGAGTAGCCCCGGCGCTGTGCCTCGGCATAGAGCGCGAGCTGCAGGTCCTCCAAGACAGTGGGCTTGATCACCGCGATCGCGTCGACGCCGTGCGCGATCGCCTGCGCGGCCAGCGCCGCGGGGTCGGACCCGCCCGCGGCGATCCCGGCGACCCGGAAGAGGTCCGGGTTCCGGGCGGCGACGTCGAGGGCCTGGGTGCCGACGGATCCGGTGGAACCGAGCACAAGAACGCTTCGCGAAGTAGTCATTGTCACTTATTGTCGCGCGGGTCCTTTCCGGCGCGCGAAGCGAGGTGTGGGATCATTGCGGGGTCAGTGAGCACAAGGCCGGCAAGGAGTGATCGTGGCGAGCAAGACCGTCGACAAGCGGCCCGCGGTGGACCCCCATGACGAGCCGTCGGTCGAGTGGGGATGGCACGGCTCTTTTCCCAAGGCCATCAGGATCGCGGGCTGGTTCAGCGTCTTCGCGCTGCTGATGATGCTGTACGGCAACCACCAGGGGAAGACCGAGGACGTGTGGCTGGTCGGCCTCGCACTCCTGCTGGCATTCGGCTTGGTGCGCGACATCCGCAAGCGCCGCACCGCCTGGCGCAAATAGCTTCCACCCAACGCTGAAGGCCACCACGATCGCTCGTGGTGGCCTTCAGCGTTTCCGGGGGCTTTCCGGCGCAGGACATGGCCTAGAGCTCGCCGGCGACTCCGGCGAGTTCGGCGCCGATGGTTTCGGGTTCCTCCGGCTCGGCGGGTGGCTTCCGCCCGGTGAGCAGTGACGCGAGGGCGCCGAGCACGCACACGCCGATCGCGAACGAGAAGGCGACGGCCAAGCCTTGCGAGAACGGCTCGGAGATCAGGTTCGGGAAGAAGCTCCGCCCGGTCAGGAAGCTCGCCTGATCCGGCGAAAGATTGCCGAGCTGGCTGCCCAGCAACTGCTGGATCGGGTTGTAGCCGAGGAATGCCGCGAACAGGACGGCGACCGCGGGCAGGCTCGCGATCTGATCGGCGGCCCCGGCCGAAACGCCGTGCTCGACGAGGCCCGCCCGCATCGTCCCGGGCAGGGTCGACGACAGCCCGGCGATGATGAGGCTGAAGAAGAAGCCGATCGAGAGCACCATCGCGGAGTTCTGGAAGGTCGTCATCATCCCGGCGCCGGAACCCCGTGCGTCGGCAGGCAGGCTGTTCATCACCTCGGCCCGGTTCGGCGAGGAGAACATACCCATGCCGATGCCGTTCAGCAGCAGGATCACGGCGAACGCCCAGTAGTTGAAGTTCACCGGTATGACGATCAGCAGCACGAATGTCAGCGCCGTGATGAACAGGCCGCTCGACGAGAGCAGACGGCTCCCGATCCGGTCGGAAAGAATCCCGGACGCGGGCGCGGCCACCAGGAAGCCGACGGTCATCGGCAACATGTAGATGCCGGCCCAGAGCGGTGTCTGCTCGAAGCTGTATCCGTGCTGTGGCAGCCAAATGCCCTGCAACCAGATGATCAGGATGAACTGCAGCCCGCCTCGGCCGAGCGACGCGCAAAGGTTGGCGATGTTGCCCCAGGTAAACGCCTTGATCCGGAACAGCGACAGCGTGAACAGCGGGTTGTCGACCTTCATTTCGATCACCACGAAGGCCACGAGCACCGCGATACCGCCGATGAGGCACGACAGCACGAACGGGCTGCCCCAGCCGGTCGGGGACGAGCGGTAGGGCTGGATGCCGTAGGTGATACCGACCAGCACCGCGATCAGGCCGACGGCGAAGGTGATGTTGCCCCACCAGTCCATCTTCGCGTGCTTGCGGACGCCGGTGTCGCGCAGCTTCAGGTACGCCCAGATCGTGCCGAACACTCCGAACGGCACCGAAACCAGGAAGATCAGGTTCCAGTCGATCGGAGCGAGGATCCCGCCGATGACGAGCCCGAGGAACGAGCCCGCGATCGCCGCGACGCCGTTGATGCCGAGCGCCATTCCGCGCTGGTTGGCCGGGAACGCGTCGGCGAGAATGGCCGAGGAGTTGGCCATCAGGAACGCGCCGCCGACCCCCTGGACGATGCGCCAGCCGATGAGCCACAGTGCCGCAGCGTCACCGCCGAACCAGGTGATCGCCAGCATGACCGAGGATATCGTGAAGATCGCGAAGCCAAGGTTGTACATCTTGGCCCGGCCGTACATATCGCCGAGCCGGCCGAAACTGACCACCAGTACCGCGGTGACGACCAGGAAACCCATGATCATCCAGAGCAGGTAGCTGGTGTTCGCGGGCTCGAGGGGGTTGATCCCGATGCCCTTGAAGATGTCCGGCAGTGCGATCAGCACAATCGAGGAGTTGATCGTCGCGATCAGCATGCCGAGGGTGGTGTTGGACAACGCGATCCACTTGTATCGCGGTCCGAGTGCTTCCATCGTCATACTTAGCCATGCTAATTAAGTTGCTTAGGGAAAGCAACTAAGTAGGAGGCTCCGGCTGCCCTTTGTGGCGAGCTTCATAGCCACGGGCTTGGAGCTGGGCGGCTTCGGGGAGGGACATTTCGTTGTACAAGGCCAAAGCCCGCTCCCAGTGACGTCGCGCGTCGTCGCCGCTGTGCGCGTCGCCCAAGCCACGGTGCGCCAGCGCCTGTTCCGCACGGCACTCGGTTTCTACCGCGAGGACCAGCGCCGCTTGATAATGCCCCACCGCTTCGAAGGGAGCGCCGCGCGCGAGGGCGAGACCGCCGAAACTGTTGAGCACGCGAGTTTCCACGCCACGGTCACCGCATTCGCGCGCGATGGCCAGCGCCTCTTCCAGGTGCTTGACGGCTTCGTCGTGGTGGCCCAGTTCCTGGTGGACGTCGCCGAGGTTCATCAGCGCGACGCTCTCGTTCGTCCGGCCTCCGGTCTCCCGGGAGATGACGAGCGCCTGGTCGAGCCGTTCGAGCGCCTTGTCGTACTGGCCGAGCATGCGGTGGACGGCGCCCAGCATGCCCAGTGCATAACCCTCGCTCGTTCGGGTGCCCGTCGCGCGGAAATGGTCCAGGCCTTCTTCCAGGAAGTGGCCGGCTTCTTCGTGGCGGCCCACCGCCGACAGGACATCGCCGAGGTTGGTGCTCAGATAGCCGGCGTTCGTGCGGTCCCCGCTTTCGCTCGCCAGTGGAAGCCCTTGCTCCAGATAGCGGAGCGCGTCATCGAAGCGGCCGAGCCCGCGGCAGGCGACGCCCAGCACGACCAGCCCCAGCAGTTCGCTAGTCCTGTCACCGATTTCGCGGGCGAGGGTAAGCGCT
This sequence comes from Actinomycetota bacterium, assembly GCA_032230695.1. Classification (GTDB taxonomy): domain Bacteria; phylum Actinomycetota; class Actinomycetes; order Mycobacteriales; family Pseudonocardiaceae; genus Amycolatopsis. Next base: position 12,797 of record JAVXWP010000139.1, read on the forward strand.
TGCTTCCCGTAGCCGAACGCTTCGCCGAATCGGCCCAGCGCCCGGCAAGCCAGCCCGAGCGTGCACAGGACGTAGCTTTCGATGCCGCGGTTGCCGGTGTCACGCACGATGACGAGTGCTTCTTCGAGATACCGCAACGCCTCGCGTGAGCGGCCCATCCGCCAATGGCCGAGCCCGAGGAGCGTCAATGGATCCACCTCGCCCGCACGGTCCCCGGCGTCGTGCGCGATCGCCGACGCGTGCGTGTGCAACACCAGCGCTTCCTCGTGGAAGCCGCCGACATCGAGGTAGTGCCACAGGATTCCGGACAGCTTCCGGAGCAGGTCCGGCCAGCCGTGCCGAGTCGCGTGCGCCGCGACGGCGAGCAGGTTGTGCCGTTCGGTTTCCAGCCACAGATGAGCGTTCGCCGGGCCCGGCCAGCCGACTTCGAGCGCGGGTTCGGCGAGGTCAGGCCGGAGGTGCTTTTCGTGCGGTGAAACGACGTCCATGGCACGCGACGCGGCGTAGAGGTAGAAGTCGAACAGTCGCGTCAGCGCCTCAATGCCTTCCCGTTCCCCGGCGAGCTCACCGGCGTAGACGCGCAGCAAGTCGTGCAACTGGAACCGGCCCGGCACGGTTTCCCTGGCGAGATGGGCGCGCACCAGCGTGTCCGTCAGCCGGGCGGCCTCGTCGACGTCGGTGCCCGCCATGGCCGCTGTCGCGTCGAGGGTGAAATCCCGGCCGGGATGCAGCCCCCACAACCGGAACACACGGGCCGAATCCGCCGGAAGTTGCCGGTACGACCAGGAAAACACCGCGCGCACCGCGGTCAGGGGATCGCCGCCGCCGTCGAGCAGGTCCAGCCGCCCACGTTCGTCGGCCAGCTCGGCGACCAGCGCCCGCAGCTTCGCCCGGGGCCTGCTGATCGCGAGTTCGGCGACCAGCCGGAGAGCCAAAGGCAGCTGGGCGCAGTATTCGGCCAGCGCCCCGGCGGCGTCCGGCTCGACGTCGACGCGGGCGCCGAGCAGCGTCCGGAGCAGGTCGACGCCTTCGGCGGGGGAAAGCAGGTCGAGCGGAAGACGTCGTGCGCCGTGACGCGCGACCAGTCCCGGCAGCGAATCCCGGCTGGTGACCACCACGAAGCAGGAGGGCGAACCCGGCAGCAGCGGGCGGATCTGCTGGACGGAACCGGCGTTGTCCAGGATCAGCACCATTTTCAGGCCTTCGAGCACAGTGCGGTACTTCGCGGCACGCTCGTCGGGTTCGGCGGGGATTTCGGCACCGGCGACACCCAGCGCGCGCAGGAATCCCGACAGCGCGTCACCCGCTTCGACCGGCTGCCCTGGGCCGTATCCCCGCAGGTCGAGGTACAGCTGACCGTCGGGGAACCTGGCGCGCGCGCGATGCGCCCAGTGCACCGCGACGGCGGTCTTGCCGACACCCGCGGTGCCCGAAACCACCGCGATGCGCATGTCCGTCGCCGGGTCGCGGGGCACCAGGCTGTCCAGCTCGGCGAGCTGCTGGGCGCGGCCACGGAAACCGGCGACGTCCGCGGGCAGCTGGGCGGGGCGTTTCGGAGCCGTGAAAGGCTGGGCACCGTTACGGATGTTCTGGCGCAGCACGTGGGCCTGCGCGCTGCGCAGTTCGGCGCCGGGTTCGATGCCGAACTCGGCGGCGAGCCGGCGCCGGATGTCGTCGAACAGCTTGAGTGCCGCGGCCTGCCGGCCGGAGCCGGCGAGGGCGAGCATCAGCCGGGCGTGCGCGGACTCCTCCAGTGGTTCGTCGACGATCAGCGCGCGCAGATGTGCGACCGCTATTTCGTGGTTTCCCTGTGTCAGCGCGACATCCGCGTAGGCCTGCACCACCTCCGAGCGGCGCCTGGCCAAGGCGAGGCACGCGGGATGCTGCCGGAAGCGTTCGACGTCGGCCAGCGCCGGGCCGCGCCAAAGGCCCAGCGCGGCGCGGTAAGCCTGAGCGGCGGAGTCCGGGGACGACGCGTTCTCGGCGTCGGCCACATACGCTTCGAACCGCAGCAGATCCAGCTGGTCCGCGGTGACCGAAAGCTGGTAGCCGCCATTGGCTGTGAGGATCGTCCCCGCGGGCTCCCGTGGGGCGCGATCGGGTTCGAGGGCCTTGCGCAACCGCGCGACGTAGGTGTGCACCAGCTCCAGGCACGACGGCGGCGGACGGTCGCCCCAGATGACGTCGACGATCTCTTCGCGCCGCACGACCCGATTCGGCTGCAACGCGAGCAAGGCCAGCAGCCATCGCTGTTTCGCGGCGTCGACCGCGACCTGCGACTCTCCGTGCCGCACCGTCAAGGGCCCGAGCACGCCTATCCGGACGAGTTCGCGCTCGCCGGAGTCGCTCTCGCCGAGCGCCTCCGCCAAGCGTCTCACCGTCTCCGGCCGGGGGCGCCGCACGCTGCCGAGTTCCGCGTTGCGAACCGCCCGCAGGCTGACGGCGGCGCGTTCGGCCAGCTCGACCTGGGTGAGGCCCGCGCGAACCCGGCGTTCGCGGAGCCATTCGCCGAAAGGCGGTTTTCGGTGGTCCACAGGCACGATCCCTTCACGCCGCCAGGGGCCCCCGCCTCACAACGTACCCGTCCAGCATCGCCAACATGCCGCCTCCGCGCCAGGCCCTATCGTCCACCTGCTAAGTCTTCGCAGGTCAGCGGGTATGACTCGGCGGCATCTCGGGTCCAGCTCGAGTACAGCCTTGGGTACATCGGCCTCGACTACCGTGAGAAAGTGCCGCTGATGGGCTAAGCATCGAGAAGCTCCAACGCGGCGTTCGAGGGCCTGCCGTCGCATGGGGTACGACGGCAGGCTCGTGAGTGTTTCGCGGGGTTCTAACCCCGCGAAACACTCACGAGCCACGCTGGGTCAGAGGGTGGCTGCGAGACGGTCCGCGAGCATGCGGGTGAAGCGCGACGGGTCGGTCAGTTCACCGCCCTCGGCGAGCAGCGCCATCCCGTAGAGGATCTGAGCGGTCTCGGTCAGCCCGGTCTCGTCCTTGGGGTCCTCGACAGCCGTCCGCAGGCCGGTGACCAGCGGATGCGCCGGGTTCAGCTCGAGGATGCGCAAGCTGCGTGGCAGCTCCTGCCCCATCGCGCGGTACATCTTCTCCATCGTCGGCGTCATGTCGTGCGCCTCACTGACGAGACACGCGGGCGACGTCGTCAGCCGCGAAGAAAGCCGGACCTCCTTGACGTCGTCGGCCAGCGTCGTCGTCATCCACGACAGCAGCGCGGCGAAGTCGGTCTTCAGCTGGTCACGCTCGGACTCGGCGGTTTCCTTCTCGTCGTCGGTGTCGAGGTCGACGTGCCCCTTGATGACCGACTGGAGCGGCTTGCCGTCGAACTCGGGGACCGAGTCGACCCACATCTCGTCGACCGGGTCCGTCAGGAGCAAGACCTCGAAACCCTTGGCCCGGAACGCTTCCATATGCGGCGAGTTCTCGATGACCGCCCGCGACTCACCGGTCAGGTAGTAGATGTGCGACTGGCCGTCCTTCATCCGCTCGACGTACTGGCGCAGCGTGGTCTGCTTGGCCGGGTCGTTCGTCGACGGGACGGAGATGATGTCCAGCAACGTTTCGCGGTTGTCGGAGTCGCTGAGCAGGCCTTCCTTGAGGACGCGGCCGAACTCGGTCCAGAACTTCTCGTAGTTCTCGGCGCTCATGTCCTTGATCGTCGAGAGCACCTTCTTGACCAGGCGGCGGCGGATCAGCTGGATGTGCCTGTCCTGCTGGAGGATCTCCCGCGACACGTTCAGCGACAAGTCCTGCGCGTCGACGACGCCCTTGACGAACCGCAGGTACTCCGGCATGAGCGCTTCGCAGTTGTCCATGATGAACACGCGCTTCACGTACAGCTGGATGCCGAGCCTGGCTTCGCGCGTGAACAGGTCGAACGGCGCCTGCGACGGGATGAACAGCACGGTCTGGTACTCGAAGGTGCCCTCCGCCCGCATGTGGATGGTCTCGAGCGGCTCGTCCCAGGCATGGCTGACATGCCGGTAGAACTGCTTGTACTCCTCGGCGTCGACGTCGTCCTTCGACCGCGCCCAGAGCGCCTTCATCGAGTTGATCGTCTGAACCTCGGTCTTGGTCGCGCCCTCGGCGTCGGTGGTCTCGGCTTGCATCCGGATGGGCCACGCGATGAAGTCGGAGTACAGCTTGACGATCTCACGGACCTTCCTGTCCGAGGTGTAGTCGAACAGCTGGTCTTCCTCGTCGGCAGGCTTGAGGTGCAGCGTGACCGAGGTGCCCTGTGGCGCGTCGGAGACCGGCTCGATGGTGTACGAACCTTCGCCGGTGGACTCCCAGCGGGTGGCGTCGCTCTCCCCTGCCCGGCGCGTCAGCAGCGTGACTTTGTCGGCGACCATGAAGCTCGCGTAGAACCCGACACCGAACTGCCCGATGAGGTCCTGCGACACCGAATCATTCGACTTCTTCATCTTTTCGAGCAATTCGGCCGTGCCGGACTTCGCGATCGTGCCGATGAGACTCACCACGTCGTCACGGGACATGCCGATGCCGTTGTCGCTGACGGTGAGCGTGCGCTCGACCTTGTCGATCTCGATATCGATATGCAGGTCAGAGGTATCGACCTGCAGTTCCTTGTCACGGAAGGCTTCCAGCCGCAGTTTGTCCAGCGCGTCCGAAGCATTGGAGATCAACTCTCGCAGAAAGGTGTCCTTGTTCGAATAAATCGAATGGACCATCAACTGCAGAAGCTGGCGCGCCTCGGCCTGGAATTCGAGCGTTTCGACCCGCGTGTCCACCGCATTCCTTTCAAGATAACTACCCGGAAAAGTGGCCGCGCCGGCTGTGAATCCCCAGGCCAGGCGGCCGCTTGCCGAGCTTACCCGCGCAACGTCGGCCCGACGATGGCGGCGAAGCGGGCACCCAGCCGGCAGTCGGCGGCGTGTGTAGTTGTCCCCCCGGCGCTGCGGGCCCGGCTGGTGAAGCCGGGCAAGAACGGCTGGGTCGGCACGGGCCTGAGCTGGACCAAGCTGAGTCCCGCGGTTCGCCACGGCATCACCCGGAATAGCCCCGCCCGCCGGGCTGGGTTTCCTTCCACTCGTCGTAAAACGACGCGCCCACAACGGAAACCGGCTCGTACGAAACCGCGCCGAGGACAAGAACACCCAGCACCGCCAGGATCCATGCCCCGCGGACGGTGTTCGCCCGGCGGGCGCGGAACCACAACACCACCGCGAACGGGAATCCCACGAGCACCGAAAGGGTGATACCCAGCAGCTCATTCGAGATCCCGCCGCGGGACAGCCGCGCGAAGACGGCCATCAGCAGAAGGGCAAACACGGGCAGCATGACGAGTCCGAGCAGCACCAGGACACTCATAAGCACGATCGACGGCACCCGCAGGGCAAGGGGTCTTGGCGTTTCCATGGCCGCTGAGCGTAGCGGCTGCCGGCAAACGTCGAATCCGGCATCGCGGACTATCGACACGGGCGTCTCGAACACGACTCACCTGACCAGCGGAAAGTGTTGACGGGTCAGGCTTTCAGGTAGGCGAGAAGCCTGACAAAGGGAATGCCCCCGGCCGTCGGCTGGGGGCATTCCCTTGTGTGACGAGATTACTGGCAGGCTTCGCAGTCCGGGTCTTCGATGCGGCAGGCGGCGCCGTCGGTGAGTTCGAAGTCGAAGTCGTCGAGCGCCGGAACCACGAAGGATTCCGCCTTCGGCGATGCCGTGGTCGTGTCGATCGTCGCTGACATGTCTGTCCTCCATGGACTCGCCGGAGAGGTGCTTCTCATCTACATGTAGCGCGAGTCGATCACGGTTATTCCCGGACCCGACGTCGCTGTCAGCCTTCGGCGGCCAGTTGACCACAGGCCGCGGCGATCTCCTGGCCGCGGGTGTCACGAACCGTGCACGCCACACCACCGGCGTTGACCAAACGCACGAACTCACGCTCGACCGGCTTCGGCGCCGCATCCCACTTCGAACCCGGCGTCGGGTTCAACGGAATCACATTCACATGCACCAAGTGACCCAAGTGCTTACGCAACACCTTCGCCAGCAACTGCGCCCGCCACGGCTGGTCATTGATATCCCGGATCAACGCGTACTCGATCGACACCCTACGACCACTCGTGTCCGCGTAATACCGCGCCGCCGACAGAACCTCGTCCACCGACCAACGCTCGTTCACCGGCACCAACGTGTCACGCAACTCGTCATCCGGTGTGTGCAACGACACCGCCAACCGAACCTGCATCTTCTCATCCGCCAACTTCCGGATCGCCGGCGCCAAACCCACCGTCGACACCGTCACCGAACGCTGCGAAATACCCAAACCATCCGGCGCCGGATCGGTGATCCGGCGGACAGCGGCGACCACGCGCTTGTAGTTCGCGAGCGGCTCACCCATGCCCATGAACACGATGTTCGACAGGCGGCCCGGGCTCGGGTTGCCGTGGGTGTCCGACATCAGGCCGTCACGCATGACCGCGGCTGCCGAGCGCACCTGGTCGACGATCTCCGCGGTGGAGAGGTTTCGCTCGAGGCCACCCTGACCGGTCGCGCAGAACGGGCAGGCCATGCCGCAGCCCGCTTGGCTGGAGATGCACAGCGTCGCGCGATCGGGGTAGCGCATGAGCACGCTCTCGATCAGCGTTCGATCATGTGCGCGCCAGAGGGTTTTGCGGGTCGTGCCGTCGTCGCAGGCCATGGCCCGGACTTCGGTGAGCAGCGGCGGCATCAGCTCGTTGACGAGACGCTGCCGGGATTCCGCCGGTATGTCCGTCATCGCATCCGGGTCGACTGTCAATCGCGAAAAGTAGTGATTGGACAGTTGCTTGGCGCGGAAGGGTTTTTCGCCGAGTTCGACCACGGCGGCGGTGCGCTCGGCGGTCGACAGGTCGGCGAGGTGGCGCGGCGGCAGCCCGCGGCGCGGGGCATCAAAAATGAGGGGGAGGGCAGTCATAGCACCTCTAGTGTCCCATGCCGCCTTCAGGGACGACTTTCGCATACTAGATGAGCCTTCAACTTCTCATCTCAAGTCGCACGAGGTTGCCAAACGACCGTTAGCGATATATCGTGAGTGTGTCAGAACAGTTCGTTGAGAGGAAAAAGATCATGAGAAGGCCATTCCCACCCCCACACATACGAGAAGCGTTCGGTCCCCGCGGGGGCTTCGGCGAGTTCCCCCCTGGCTGGGGTGCCGGCCCGCGCGGCCGAGGAGGTCCCGGTGGCCGCGGTCGCGGACACGGACCCGGCGGCCACGGAGGCAGGCGGCGCTCGCGCGGTGACGTCCGCGCGGCGATCCTGGCACTGCTGGCCGAGCAGCCTCGGCACGGCTACGAAATCATCGGCGAGATCAGTGAGCGCAGCCGCGGCTTCTGGACACCGAGCCCCGGCTCGATCTACCCGACACTGCAGATGCTCGCCGACGAAGGCCTGGTGACCAGCACGGAAGACAACGGCAAGCGCCTGTTCGAGCTCACCGAAGAGGGTCGCGCCGCCGCCGCCGGACAAGACAGTGTCCCGCCTTGGGAGCACATCGCGCATGACGCCGACCCGAACGAGGTCAACCTGCGCAAGGCAGGCGGGACCCTGATCGCCGCGGCGATCCAGGTGTCGCAGGCCGGCAGCCCGGGACAGAAGGCGCGGGCCGTCGACGTGCTCAACGAGGCACGACGAGCGATCTACGGGATCCTCGGCGAAGCGGAGCCTGAAGAGTCTGCCGAGGACGCCGAATGAGGCAAGACGAGGCCGGTGGGCTTGAAACGGGTGTGAACCCGGTAGCCCACCGGCAGCGTCACACCGTCACCGCCCTCGAACCGAGATAGCATTTCGTTGTCCCGCAACACTTCCGCTATCGCACGCTCGGCGACCTTCGCACTGAACTCGATCTTCAGTACGGACGCCATCGCCGCGTGATCGTTGAACCGCCAACGGGTTTCGACTCGCTGACAAGCAAAACCGGCGTCGGCGAAGAACTTGTCGACACCCGCCGGGTCGTAGTGCGGCAAGTCGGCTCGCATCCAGCCGCCGTAGGGTTCGCTGCGCACATCGAGATCCACGATGATGAGCGCGCCACCCGGCCGCAGCGCCCGATCCGCCTCACGCAATCCGGGTTCGCAGCCCGGTCCGAAGAAGTACGCCGTCCGCGCGTGGATCAGGTCGACACTGGCGTCCGCCACCGGAAGCCGCTGCGCCGATCCCGCGCGGACGTCGACGTTCGACCACGCTTCGACCCGGCGCCGCGCGCTGTCGGCGAGCGGCGCATGCGGTTCGACACCGAGCACCGAACGCGCCGCACCGGCGAACCTCGGCAAGTGGAACCCGTCACCGCAGCCGACGTCGACGACATCGCGACCCGCCCAGTCGTACGCCGAAGTGAGCGCGTCCCAGATCACGCCATCGACGTCCTGCGCCTGGTTCTCGATCTCGTAAGCCGCTTGGTGGTACCAGATATTTGGGCTCGGCAGAATGTCCGCTTTACGCGAAGATGTCGAATCCGTTCGGGAGAACCAGCTCACAGCCACTCCAACGTCACGCGCAGACCGCGTGTTCCGGCTGTGCTCGTTACCGCGAACATCAAATATACGACGGAAAACTTCTGACAACCCCGTAGAATCACACAACGATCTGCGAGGGAGATCAGATGTCGCTCAGCTCTCCAGCCGCTCAACCCGTTGTCCCATCCGGAGTTCCGTGCTGGATCGAGCTGGCCTGCAGCGACGAAGCGGTGATGCGGAACTTCTACGGAAGCCTGTTCGGCTGGGACTACGAAGTTCGCCGCGATCCTGCGACGCCCACTGGACGCTACTCGATAGCTTCGCTCGGCGGCGTCCCGGTGGGCGGTATGTATCGCGCAGCCGCCGGCAGCCCACGCGGCTGGACGGTGCACCTCGCCGTACAGCAGACGGCCAGTACCGCGGAATGGGTGGAGAGCCTCGGCGGACGGGTCACGCTCGGCCCGGTCGAGCTCCCCGGCCGCGGGAGCATCCTGCATGCGATCGACCCGACGGGCGCGCCGGTCGTGTTCTGGGAGCCGTCGGAGACTTGGGACTTCGGCAGTGGTGTACCCGACACGTTCAGTGGCGCGGACCTGAACACCCACGACGGCGAAGGCGCCGACTACTTCTACTGCAAGCTTTTCAACTACGTGAGCCAGCAGATCGGCGACGCCGTCACGGTCGACTACGCGGCTTGGCACCTCGATCACATCCCGGTGCTCTACCGGTATGTGATGGGCCCGGAATACTCGCCGAACACGCCACCGCACTGGATGATCTACTTCGAGGTCGATCCGGCCAGGGGCACCGACGCGGCGGCCGGTCAGGCGATCATGCTCGGCGGCACTGTCGTCATCCAGCCCTATGACACCGCTTTCGGCCGGATGGCGATCCTCGCCGACCCCGACGGAGCCGTGTTCGCCGTTATCGACCATTCCCTTGCCGTCGATGCGGGCCGCGCCGAAGTGGACGACCCGTACGACGACTGAGTGGCCGCCTGAGAAGTCTCAGGCGCTCTCGAAGCCCGGGATGAAGGCGGAAAGCAGGAGCCAGGACACCACCGCGGATGGCAGCAGCGAGTCCAGCCTGTCCATGATCCCGCCGTGCCCGGGCAGCATCGTACCCATGTCCTTGACGCCGAGATCGCGCTTGATGAGCGACTCCACCAGGTCGCCCAAAGTCGCCACGAGCACGATGGCCGCGCCGAACAGCATGCCCTGCCACGCCTCGCCGTGGAGCAGGAGAGTCAAGGTCAGCGCGCCGGCGACCACACCGGCCACCATCGAGCCGGCGAAACCTTCCCACGTCTTCTTGGGGCTGATACTGGGCGCCATCGGGTGTTTCCCGCCCAGCACACCGGCGATGTAACCACCGGTATCCGAAGCGACGACGCCGATCATGAACGCCAGCACCCGGCCGACGCCGTCTTGCGGCGCCACCAGCATCGCCGCGAAGGCGGCGGAAAGTGGCAGATACGCGGACGCGAAAACCGACGCGCTGATATCGCGCAGGTAGCCGTCCGCACCACCGGGCAGGCGCCACAACAAGCACGCCAGCACGGTGAGGATGAACGCAGTGAGCGCGCCTTCCCGGCCGAACGGCCAGGCCAGCCAGATCATCGCCTGGCCGCCGACGAGCACCGGGATCATCGCGATCCGGATGTTCGCCGCGCGGCGCAGGACACCGGCGAGTTCGATCGTGCCGACGGCGATCGCCGCGGCGATGATCACGATGAACAGGTACCGCACAGTGAGCAAGGACGCCACAACGGCGGCCCCCAGCAGCAGGCCGACACCGATGGCCGCCGGAAGGTTCCGGCCGGCCTTGGGGGCCTTCTCCTCGGGCTTCGCCGGTTCAGCCGGCTCGGGCGCTGCCGCCGGTTCGGGCGGCACCGCCGCCTCGCGTTCTTCGCGCTCCTCGCTCACCTGTGCCATCAGACCTCGAGCAACTCGGCTTCCTTGTGTTTCACGAGTTCATCGACCTGGTGCGAGTAGCTGTCGGTGAGGTTCTGCAGTTCCTTCTCCGCGCGGACGACATCGTCCTCGCCGGCGTCGCCGTCCTTCTGGATGCGGTCGAGCGCTTCCTTTGCCTTGCGCCGGATGCTGCGGATGGTGACACGGGCGTCCTCACCCTTGCTCTTGGCGACCTTCACCATTTCCTTGCGCCGCTCCTCGGTGAGCTGCGGCACGACGATCCGGATGATGTTGCCGTCGTTGCTCGGGTTCAGGCCGAGGTCCGACACGCGGATGGCGTTCTCGATCGCGGTGAGCTGGCTCGCGTCGTAGGGCTTGATGATCACCATGCGCGCTTCCGGGATGTTCACTCCGGCGATCTGGTTCAACGGGGTCGGCGCGCCGTACGCGTCGACGACGATGCGCGAGAACATCGAGGGCGTGGCCCGGCCCGTGCGAATCGACGACAGGTCGTCCTTCGCGACGGACACCGCTTTTTCCATCTTCTCCTCGGCATCGAGAAGGGTCTCGTCGATCACGGCTGCTCCCGTTGTCGGTGATGTTGTCGAGGGTGTACAGATCCCAGCAGGTCTAGGCCGGTGCCCCATCGGCGGGGGTGGCGACCAGTGTGCCGATCCTCTCACCACTGACCGCGCGGGCGATGTTCCCCTCGGTCAGCAGGTTGAAGACGATGATCGGCATCTTGTTGTCCATGCAGAGGCTGAAGGCGGTCGCGTCGGCGACCTTGAGGTCCCGCTCCAGAACCTCACGGTGAGTGATCTCGTGGAACATCTTTGCGGTCGGATCGACCTTCGGGTCGGCCGTGTACACGCCGTCAACGCCCTTGGCCATGAGCACCGCGTCGCAACTGAGCTCCAGAGCACGCTGCGCGGCGGCGGTATCCGTCGAGAAGTACGGCATGCCGACACCGGCGGCGAAGATGACCACCCGGCCCTTTTCGAGATGACGCTCGGCTCGCCGCGGGATGTACGGCTCGGCGACCTGGCCCATCGTGATCGCGCTCTGGACGCGGGTCGGCAGGCCCTCCTTCTCGAGGAAGTCCTGCAATGCCAAGCAGTTCATCACGGTGCCGAGCATCGCCATGTAGTCCGCGCGATCACGGTCCATGCCGCGCAGCGACAGCTCCGCGCCGCGGAAGTAATTCCCCCCGCCGATCACCACGGCGATCTGGACGCCGGTCCTTGCGACGTCGGCGATCTGCTGCGCGACGGAGTGCACGACATCCGGGTCCACACCGACCGAACCACCACCGAACATCTCTCCGCCCAGCTTGAGCAGAACCCGCCGATATCCGCCGGCTACCCGGTCACCCATTGTCGCCTCCGCCTCTCCATGAGCTGTGGACTAACTGTGCCGCCGACTCACTGTCCTGTCGACCTGACTGTGCTGTCGACCTGACTGTGCTCTCGACCTGACTGTGCCCCGTCCCCGGCGTGCGGAAACGGGGCACAGTCATGACTGCCTACGTGCTTAAGCCTTGCCGACCTCGAAGCGGGCGAACCGGGTCACGGTCACGCCAGCCTCGTCGAGCAGAGCCTTGACAGTCTTCTTGTTGTCCTTGACCGACGGCTGCTCGAGCAGCACGTTGTCCTTGTAGTAAGCGGTGACCTTGCCTTCGATGATCTTCGGCATGGCCTGCTCGGGCTTGCCCTCTTCACGCGCGGTCGACTCGGCGATGCGTCGCTCGTTCTCGACGATCTCGGCCGGGACCTCTTCGCGGGTGAGGTACTTCGCCTTGAGCGCGGCGACCTGCATGGCGGCGCTGCGGGCGGCTTCCGCGCTGTCACCGGTGTACTCGATGAGCACGCCGACGGCGGGCGGCAGGTCCGCGCCACGACGGTGCAGGTAGGTCTCGGTCTTGCCCTCGAAAGCCACGACGCGGCGCAGCTCGAGCTTCTCGCCGATACGAGCGGCGAGCTCGAGGACGGCGTCGTTGACGCTCTTGCCATCGAGTTCGGCGGCCTTCAGCTTCTCGACGTCGTCGGTCTTCGTGGCCTTGGCGGCCTCGACGATCTTCGCGGCGAGCGCCTGGAAGTCGGCGTTCTTGGCGACGAAGTCGGTCTCGGAGTCGAGCTCGATGAGCACGCCACCGTCGCCGGCGACGAGGCCCTCGGACGTCGCACGCTCGGCGCGCTTGCCGACGTCCTTCGCGCCCTTGATGCGCAGGAACTCAACGGCCTTTTCGAAGTCGCCGTCGTTCTCCTCGAGCGCCTTCTTGCAGTTCATCATGCCGGCGCCGGTCAACTCGCGTAGGCGCTTCACATCTGCGGCGGTGTAATTCGCCATCGTGCGTTTTCCGTCCTGTGTCTTCGGGTACGGCGGAATCGTTTGGGGGTTACACAGACCCGCGCGGCCGACCGGATGGCGTCGTCGTTACCCGGAATCGGGTAGTCGACCTCGTCGGGGTCGCAGTTGGTGTCCAGGATCGCGACGACCGGGATGTTCA
>JAVXWP010000149.1:0-9328 GCA_032230695.1 Actinomycetota bacterium
CGGGGGGCGGGCCGCTCGTGAAATGACCTAGTTACCGGTCGTCTCGCCCTTGATGAAGCGCTCGACCTCGTCGCGAGCCTTCGAGTCGTCGTACTGCTCCGGCGGCGACTTCATGAAGTACGAAGAAGCCGACAGGATCGGGCCGCCGATGCCGCGGTCCAGCGCGATCTTCGCGGCACGCACCGCGTCGATGATGATGCCGGCGGAGTTCGGCGAGTCCCACACCTCGAGCTTGTACTCGAGGTTCAGCGGTACGTCACCGAAGGCGCGGCCTTCGAGCCGGACGTAGGCCCACTTGCGGTCGTCGAGCCACGGCACGTAGTCCGACGGGCCGATGTGGACATTGTTCTTGCCGAGGTCACGGTCGACCTGCGAAGTGACCGACTGCGTCTTCGAGATCTTCTTCGACTCGAGGCGGTCGAGCTCCTTCATGTTGAGGAAGTCCATGTTCCCGCCCACGTTGAGCTGCATGGTCCGGTCGAGCTGGACGCCGCGGTCTTCGAAGAGCTTCGCGAGCACTCGGTGGGTGATGGTCGCGCCGACCTGGGACTTGATGTCGTCACCGACGATCGGGATACCGGCGTCGGTGAACTTCTTCGCCCAGACCGGATCCGACGCGATGAACACCGGCAGCGCGTTGACGAACGCCACACCAGCGTCGATCGCGGCCTGCGCGTAGAACTTGTCGGCTTCCTCGGAACCCACCGGCAGGTAGGCGACGAGCACGTCGACCTCGGCCTCACGCAGGGCGGCGACGATGTCGACCGGGGTCTCATCGGACTCTTCGATGGTCTCGCGGTAGAACCGGCCGAGCCCGTCGAAGGTGTGACCGCGCTGCACGGTGACGCCGAGCGGCGGCACGTCGGCGATCTTGATGGTGTTGTTCTCCGAGGCGAAAATGGCCTCGGACAGGTCGCGGTTGACCTTCTTGGCGTCCACGTCGAACGCGGCCACGAACTCGATGTCGCGGACGTGGTACGGACCGAACTGCACATGCATCAAGCCGGGTACGCGGACGCCGGCATCGGCGTCGCGGTAGTACTGGACGCCCTGGACCAGCGACGCCGAGCAGTTCCCGACGCCAACGATGGCCACCCTCACACTGCGGCGGTGCTCGCCCATGCCGGTGTCTCCTTCATTCTTGTAGCTGTTTGTAGGTGCTTGCCGACGCGGTTCAGGTGTCTTGGCCGCGTTGCTCGGCTTGTTCGTGCGCGATCAGCTCGTTGAGCCAACGCACCTCCCGCTCGCTGGTCTCCAGCCCTAGCCGGTGCAGCTCGCGGGTGTAGCGGTCGATCTTTTCCTCGGCCCTGGCCATCGCCGCCCGCAATCCCTCGCGGCGTTCTTCGACGCGACGGCGGCGACCTTCCAGGATTCGCATCCTGACGTCAGCCGGCGTCTTGGAGAAGAACGCCAGATGGACTCCGAAACCTTCGTCGTCCCACGTCTGCGGTCCGGCGTCGCCGAGGAGCTCGGCGAAGTGCTCCTTGCCCTCGGCAGTGAGCTTGTACACACGGCGTCCGCGCCGAGCCCATGTCGACTTCGGTTGCTCGGCCGTTTCCGGTTCGTCCAGCTCTTCGACGATGAAGCCGGCTCGCAAGAGCCTCCGCAGCGTCGGGTACAGCGAGCCGTACGAGAACGTACGGAACATCCCGAGCGTCTCGTGGAGCCGTTTGCGCAGGACGTAGCCGTGCATGGGTGCTTCGTGCAGCAGCCCCAAGATCGCGAACTCCAGCACGGCGCACCCCCTTCCGGGATAACTACGGCACCTCCGGGAACAACCGGGGGCCCACGGCGTTGCCATGGATACCGCTACCGCTAAGAGCAACCTACCGCTTGAGTATATCGCGCCGATACATCGAAGTGGCGTACCTAACCTTTCGACTGACCGGTCCGGGTGGGCTCCACGGGCCGATATTCACCTGAGAGTTACGGAAATCGCGGCGTGTCGGGCTTGGTTCCGGAGGCGCCCAGCCCGATAGCTCGTGGCTCACACAGCAAGAACCCGTAGTCTGTAGTCGTGCGAAACCAGCGGCAGGTCGTGGACTACGCGTTGCAGCGCCGTGCGTTGCTGGCAGGCGTTCAATCCGGGCGCGTCGGCACCAATGATGTCTGCGATGCCAGCCCGTACCTGCTCAAAGCCGCTGGATTCCATGGCGAACCGACCGACCAGGCATGTCCCGTTTGCCGTAAAGAAACGGTGACCCTGGTCTCTTGGGTCTACGGTGACGAGCTCAAGCACGTGGCCGGTTCGGCCCGTGCGCAGCAAGAACTCACCCGCATGGCAGGGCTGTTCTCGGAGTTCACCGTCTATGTCGTGGAGGTATGCCGGAGCTGTCGGTGGAACCACCTGGTGCAGTCATACGTCCTGGGGACAGGAGATCCGCAGACGCGGTCCCGCTCGCGGAAGACTGCGGGCCGATGAGTTCAGCCAAGAAAACCGCTGTTGACCACAGAACGGCGTGCCCCGAAGCGCCGATCTGGGAGGCCATTTCGTGAACGACCATCACAACCGCTCCTGGCCTGGCCAGGAGCCTGATGAGCCCCGCCGTGCCCAATGGCCGAGCGACGACGAAGCCGGGCCGCAGTGGCCCGGCAACGAAGCGCCCCGGCGACCACAGCGGCCACCCACGCCGCCGCGCGGGGTCTCGCAGGGGAATTCGCCACAGTGGCCGTCCGGCGAGGACGAAGCTCCTCGCCGGCCGCAGCGACCGCAAGGCCCGCCGCCCGGGGCCCTGCCGCCCCGGCGTCAGCCACCGCCACCCGGCGCGCGTCCGCCCGGCCCGCCACCACCCGGTGGCTACCGGCCGCCGCCGCAGCAGCAACCACCGCCACCGCCACCTCGGCGGCCGAGGGTGGATCAGCCCACGGGCATTGTCCAGCCGGTGCTCGGGCCGACGGACCGCGAACCGTCACTGCTGACCCATCACGAGCACAACGGCAGCAGCCCGGACGACTTCGACTACGACGACGGCCCGTACACCGGTGATCAGGCCCGCTTCAACGACCTGGGCGCGGACGACGACGGTTTCGACGACGAGCCCGAACTCGACGAAAACGGCAAGAAGAAAAAGCCGGTACTGACGCCCAAGCAGCGCAAGAAGCGCCGCTGGAAGATCATCCGACGGGTGCTGTACGCGATGTTCGGCCTGTTCGTCCTGGTACCGGCGATCGGGTTCGTCATCATGTACTTCACGGTGACAGTGCCCTCGCCGGACAGTGTCGCGGCTACGCAGCTCCAATCCGTCACGTACTACTACAGCGACGGCACCACCGTGATGGGCAAGGACACCCCGGCCAAGGGCAACCGGATAATCCTCAAATACGAGCAGATGCCGGACATCATGCGGAAGGCCGCGTACGCGACGGAGGACGCCACCTTCGAGACCAACTCGGGCTTCGACATCACCGGTATCCTTCGCGCGGTCTACAACCAGGCGACCGGTGTCGCGGGTGGTGGCTCGACCATCTCCCAGCAGTACATCAAGCAGGCCACCGGGAACAATCAGACGACGCTGACCCGTAAGGCGACCGAGCTGGTCCAGTCGTTCAAGATGAACCAGACGTACAGCAAGAACGACATCATCACCGCGTACCTGAACACGATCTACTTCGGCCAAGGGGCATATGGCGTCGGAGCGGCCGCACAGACGTTCTACGGCAAGGACGTCATGCAGCTCAACGCCTCCGAGGCAGCGCTGCTCGCCGGCCTCATCCAGCAGCCCGGCCGCGCGACCAACCCGGACGTCCAGATGGAGCGGTGGACGGTCGCGATGGACCGGATGGTGAAGAACAATTTCATCACCCAGGCCGAACGTGACAGTGCAAAGTTCCCAACCCTGGTCGAGAAGCCGGCCGGCACGCAGGCCGCCGACCAGATCAACACCTTCATCAAGCAGCGGGTGCAGAACGAACTCGACAAACAGGGCTTCACCGACCAGCAGCTGTACGCCGGTGGCTACAAGGTCGTCACGACGATCGATCCGAAAGCCCAGACGGCCGCCGAAAAAGCCGTCGCCGACAACATGAAAGGCGTGACGGATCCGGCGGTCCTCAGCGCGTTGGTCGCCACGGACCCGAAAACGGGTGGGGTGCTGGCGTACTACGGCGGGCCGACGCTCGTCCCCGGCGGCGCGAACGGCCAGCAGCTCGCGGGCCGGGATCGGGCCAACGAAGCACGTAACCCCGGCTCGTCGATGAAGCCGTTCGACCTCACCGCGTTCCTGCAGATGGGCAAAGGACTCGGAGAGACTTTCGACGGAACGTCACCGCGGAAGTTCCCCGGTGTCGCCAAGGAGATCAAGAACGCCGGCCCAACCTCCAGCTGCAGCAAGGAGTGCACCGTCGCCGAGGCCATGAAGATCTCGGCCAACACCGTGTTCTACGACATGGTCCTGAACGTGACGAAACCTGGCCGAGTCGCCCAGGCCGCCAAGGCCGCGGGCGTCCAGGTCGCTCCCGACGGCGTCTCGAAATTGGGTGAAGACAACAACATCGCCCTCGGCGGCGGTAGCACAGTAGTCACCCCGGAGGACATGGCCGCCGGCTTCGGCACCTTCGCCGGCGACGGAATCCAGCACACGACGCACTTCGTCAAGAAGCTGACCAATTCGAGCGACGAAACCGCGTACGAGTTCCAGGACCAAGGCACCCCCGCGTTCAGCAAAGACCCCGCGTTGAGCAAGCAAATCGCGGGCAACGTCACCGAAGCACTAGCGCCGGTCATCCCGTTTTCCAAGCTGAGCTGCCCGGCCAACCACGCCTGTGCAGGGAAGACGGGAACCCAGCAGTACGAGGTGCAGCCAGGTGACGTGGGCCTGAGCAACTTCAACGCCCAGACCTGGATGGTTGGCTACACCCCGTCGGTCTCGGCCGCGGCGTGGGTCGGTGGCGACGGCAACAAGGCGTTGAAGAGCAAGACCGGGCAACCACTCTTCGGATCGACGCTCGCCGGTCCGATCTGGCAGAGCTTCATGTCGCTCTACCTGACGGGCACGCCCGCGGAGAAGTTCCCCACGGCGCAGCCGATCGGCAAGGACGTGAACGCCGTGACGACCACGCCGAGTACGACTACGCAGTCGGCTACGACCACGACTACGCCGGCGACTACGACCACCCCTTCGACCGAGTCGACGACCACTCCAACAGACACATCGACCTCATCTTCGACGACGAAGTCGCGGCCGGGTCCGACCGCACCTGGTCTCGGCGGCAACGGCAACGGCAGCGGCGGAGGAAGTGCTCTGCTACCGAATGATCCGGCCGGCTGACAGCCGGCACGCAGAACAAAAGGGCCTTCGGCGCGATTCAGTCGCGCCGAAGGCCCTTTTATTTGATGGGTAAGGCAAACGTGGCGTGTCGCGGGATGCCATGATCGCCGCATGCTCTGAAGGGAATGCCTGCTACCCCAACCGGACCACGCGGTGCTCGGCACCAGAGAGGTGCGCGGCCTCGATCACGCGCAGCGTGTCGACCGAGGTTTCCGGGTCGACCGGGAACTCGCCCTTGCCGAGCAGCGCGTCCCGCACTTCGGCGTAGAACTGCTCGTAGCGGCCTGTCTCGGTCGGCACGGTTTCGACGTCCTCGTTCACGCCCAGTGTGCCCGCGTCGGACTCCGGCTCCACGCCCCAGCCTTCGTCGCCGGGCCGCTTGCCGGCCTTGACCTGCGGTTCCTGCACGTCCAAGCCGTACTTTGTGAATGTCGCCTCGGTTCCCATCAGCCGGAACCGCGGGTTGCGGGTGGCGGCGAGCGTCGACGCCCACAGCTGCGAGCGGACGCCGCCGGTGTGGTGCAGCGAGACGAAGACGTCGTCGTCGACGGCGACACCGGGGCGGCGGCGGTCCACCTCCGCGTACACCTCGTCGACCGGGCCGAACAGCTGCAGCGCCTGGTCGATGATGTGCGCGCCGAGGTCGTAGAGCACGCCGCCGGCTTCGGCCGGGTCACCGAGTTCGCGCCAGTTGTCGCGCGGCGTCGGAACCCAGCGGTCGTAGCGAGACTCGAAGCGTACGACGTCACCGAGGCGCCCGGCGTCCAGAAGCTTCCGCACGGTAAGGAAATCGGAGTCGAAGCGCCGGTTCTGGAAGACGGTCAGCCCGACACCGGCAGCTTTCGCGGCCTCGACGACTGTCTCCGCTTCGGCCGCGGTGGGCGCGAACGGTTTGTCGACCACGACCGGCAGGCCGAGCTCGACCGCCCGCCGCGCGAGCGGCACGTGGGTGCGGTTCGGCGTGCTCACGACGATCAGTTCCAGTTCGTCCGCCTGCGCGAAGAGCGCGTCCGCGTCCGCGACGACGGTGGCCTCCGGGTAGTCCGAGCGGGCCTGCGCGGCACGTTCCGAGTTGGCGGTGACGATGGTGGCGACGGTGAGTCCGGGGGTCGCGGTGACCAGCGGCGCATGGAAAACACGTCCGCCGATGCCGTACCCGAGGATCCCGACACGCAAGTCCGAATTGGCCATGACCCATTAAACAACAGTGTTGCTTAATTGACCAGACGTGGGAGACTCTGCCCCGTGACGGAATCCGGGGTGAACCTGCGCGGCCTGCGCCAGCACAACCGCGCGATGTTGCTCACCGCGATCCGCCGCGCCGGCGGCCTGAGCCGCGTCGAGCTGGCCGGGCGAAGCGGGCTCACGCAGCAGGCAGTGTCCAAGATCGTGCCGGAGCTGATCGGCGCGGGCCTCTTGGACGAGCAACAGCTTCCTGCGGCCGGTGTCGGCAAGCCGCGGATCCGGCTCGCCATCCGGCCCGATGCCCGCTACGCGCTGGGCGCCCAGCTGGACCGCGACGAGGTGCAGGTCGTGCTTACCGACCTGCTCGGCGCGGTGATGGCCATGACCACCGTACGGCTGCCACCCGGGTTTTCCCCCGCGGACGGCGTCTCGGCGATCGGGCTCGGCGTCGACAGGCTGTGCACGGGCATCGACAACGCCAAGGTGCTGGGGCTCGGCGTCGGCGCGCTCGGGCCGCTCGACCACCGCACGGGCGTCATCCACGACGCGACGAACCAGCCCGGCTGGCACGAGGTTCCGCTGCGCGACGAGCTAGCGGCCCGCACCGGCCTCGACGTCATCGTCGACAAGGACACGAACACCGCCGCGTTCGCTCACCTCTGGCAGACCGACGGCCCGGCACCGGCCACCGCGGTGGTGCTCGTCGGCACCGGGATCGGCGTCGGCCTGCTCATCGACGGGCGGCTCTACCGCGGCCCGCGGACCAACGCCGGCGAGTTCGGGCACACGACGTTGTCCTACGACGGGCCGCGCTGCCCGTGCGGGCGGCGCGGGTGCGTCGAAGTCCTCCACAACTTGGCGAAAAGCCGGGAAGAAGCCGCGCGGCTGCTCGGCATCGGCCTGGTCGATCTGGTGCAGGTGCTGGATCTCGAGCGGATCGTGCTGGCCGGGCGCGCCGTACGGGCGGCCCCGCGGATCTACGCCGACGCGATCGCGGGACGGCTCGCCGAACAGCTCCCCGCGCCGCATCGCCAGCGGATCCGGCTGGAAGTCAGCGAGCTCGGCGAGGACGTCGTCGCGATCGGTGCGGCAGCCGAAGTGCTCTCCGCGTTCTACGCCGAGCCCAAATGACAGGGCGCTCACCTGTGGAGCAGTAAAGTCCGCCTCGTGTCCGAACCGACCGCCCAGGAACCAGCCCGCACACTCGATCCCGAGCAGCGGGTCATCCCGAGCTGGACCGACCCGCTGGCGGCCGCGGTCACGAGACCCATCGGCGGACCGCTCGGTGAACACGCCATCGTCGGCAAGCACTGGTTCTGGTCGCCGGTGCGGGTCGGGCTGCTCCTCGCCGTGATGGCGCTGGTCGCGAGCTGGTTCGGCAAGACGTCCTGCATCCAGCAGTACCAGGACGACCAGGGCGTGAGCCAGCTCGATTGGCGAGCCGGCCGCCCGTTCGTCGCGATGTGTTACACCGACATCGTCCCGCTCTACAGTGCCGAGCAGCTGAACAACCCCGCCACCTTCCCGTACCGGACGTCGTGGATCGACCAGGCTGGCACGCCGGACGCGCACATCCGTTACATGGAGTACCCGGTGATCACCGGGATGTTCCAGTGGGTCAACGCGAAGCTCACCCACGCCTGGCTGAGCGTCGCCGCATCCGGCTGGTTGCCGTCGGCGTTGCCGGTGGCGGTGTACTTCAACATCACCGCGGTCTGGCTCGCGCTGGCTTGGCTGGTCACGGTCTGGGCGGTGGCCAGAACACACCGGCGAAGGCCGTGGGACGCGGCGGTGGTGGCGATCTCGCCGCTCGTCCTGGTGCACGCGTTCACGAACTTCGACACCCTCGCCACCGCGCTGGCCGCCACCGGCCTGCTCGCCTGGTCCCGGAAGAAGCCGGCGGTCGCCGGGCTGTTGCTGGGCCTGGGCGCTGCGGCGAAGCTCTACCCGCTGCTGCTGCTGGGCGCGTTGCTCGTGTTGTGCCTGCGCGCGGGCAAAATGCGGGCGTGGGGGATCACCGCAGCCACGACCGTCGGTACCTTCCTGGCGATAAACCTGCCGTTCGCGCTACTCACCCCGAACGGCTGGCTGGAGTTCTATCGGCTCAACACCACCCGGCCGATGGACCCCGATTCGCTGTACAACGTGGTGTCGTTCTTCAGCGGCTGGACCGGCTTCGACGGCGTACTCGCGCGCGGCGTGGCACCGACCTGGCTGAACGTCGTCAGCGGCGCCCTGTTCCTCGCCTGCTGCGCGGGTATCGCGTATGTCGGACTGAAGGCGCCGATGCGGCCACGCCTGCCGCAGCTGGGTTTCCTCGTGGTCGTCGCATTCCTGCTGACCAACAAGGTGTGGAGCCCGCAGTACTCGCTCTGGCTGGTGCCGCTGGCCGTGCTGGCCATTCCGCGGTGGCGGGTGCTGCTCGCGTGGATGGTGCTCGACGCGCTGGTGTGGGCGCCGCGGATGTTCTACTACCTCGGATCGGACCACCGCGGGCTTCCGCAAGGCTGGTTCCTCGGCACCGTTGTCGTGCGTGACCTGGCCGTACTCGGCCTATGCGTGCTCGTGATCCGGGAGATCTACCGGCCGAGTACGGACCTGGTCAGGCTGGCGGGCGACGATGATCCTGCCGGCGGCTTCCTCGACGGCGCGCCGGACAAGCGCCCTGCAGTACGGCGCGTGGTCGAGCCCACAACGACCTGACAGCCCGGCACCTCGAGCCGAGACACACGTGGCCACCCACAAACCTGGTCCACTTCACAACAAAAAATGCGCCCACTAAGTCTCGCGCTACCGCAGTAATCCCGTTGGGCGGCAGGCGACAGAACCACAGCGCGCGCCCTCTTTTGGCCGAAGGCCCACGGTTTCACGGCGGC
>JAVXWP010000067.1:0-25644 GCA_032230695.1 Actinomycetota bacterium
AGCAGCCCGCCTACCCGGCCGGTGAGAAGAAGTCCAAGAAGGGCCTCTTCATCGGCCTGGGCGCGCTGATCGCGGTGCTCGCCGTGATCGGTGTCCTCGGCTTCGTCGCGCCGGGCTTCTTCGTCACGAAGGTCTTCGACAACGCCGCCGTGCAGACGGGCGTCACGAAGATCCTCACGGAGAACTACAAGATCGCGGGCGTCACGGGCGTCAGCTGCCCGGCCGAGCAGGAAGTCAAGGACGGCGTCACCTTCCAGTGCACCGCGACCGTTGCAGGCAAGACGCAGACAGTGCCGATCACGGTCAAGGGCGCGGACGGCAACTACGAAGTCGGCACTCCCGCGGCCAAGTGAGCGATTCACTTCAGTAGCCGAACCGTTCGTGGCCGCGGGCACCGTGAAGGCACACGCGGGGCGGCGATCCCGTCTGCCGACACCCCGGGCCGCCGAGCTACGAAACCTGTTCGAGGTCAACGTGTTCGGCCCGATCCGGGTGACGAACGCCTTCCTGTCGCTGCTACGGGCAGCCGAGCATCTCCGGTTACACCGCCACCGGCCTCACCGGCGGGTTCTTCGACCGCGACGCCGTTCAGTGGTGAGGATGAAGGGAAGAATCCGTGGGTGACACCATCCTGTCGCTCGGGCTACATCCGAGCGCGATCGACTTCAGCCGCTACCCGGAGCTCACCGAGGAGATATTGACGGCCCGGATCGCGGCCGGCGAGGCGGCACTGGGCGAGGCAGGGTTCGACATCGTGCCGTGCCAGGTCTCTGCCGACCCGGACGAGGCCGAAAAGAAGGTCCGCGAGTGCGTCGCCGCCCGACCGTTCCGGGTCGTGATGATCGGCGCGGGCCTGCGGATGGCGGCGGAGCACACCTTGCTGTTCGAACGGGTGGTGAACCTCCTCAACGAGCTCAACCCCGGCATCGTGTTCTGCTTCAACACCGCACCGGAGAACACCATCGACGCGCTGCGCCGGTGGGTGCGCCCCAGCCACTGAGCCTCGACCGTTCACGGTTCGATACGAGGGGCCGAAGGCGCCGGCCACTGCGGATCAGCTGTTCAGTACGCGCATCATTGCCTGGTGCGGTACTTTCTTCTGACCTTCGTGATCAAGTTTTCGGGGTGGGAATGCGGACAGTCGTGATCGGGCTGGGGTGCTTGTGCGCCGCGCTGCTTTCGGGCTGTGGTGGCAGTGGCAACCCTGCCGTACCCCCGGCCACCCAGACGGTCACCGTCACCCCGCCGTCGCCCAGTGAGCCCGCGCCGACCTACACCGGCACCAGCACCAGCACCCGGGCGAAGGTCTTCGACCAGACCGCGGTGCAGGAGTCGGTGAAGAAGATCCTCACCGACAGCTACAAGGTCGAGGGCATCAAGACGGTCAGCTGCCCCGCGGACCAGGAAGTCAAGGTAGGCGGCACCTTCGACTGCGCGGTGGCGCTCGGCGACGTCGTCAAGAAAGTGACGCTCACGATCACCAGCGACACCGGCGACTACGAGGTCGGCACGCTCGGGTAATTCGGGTGGGGCGGTTCGCCCCGATCCGGCGCAGGCAGGGCGGCGTGGCTCACTCGCCTGGTAGCGCCGCCAGCAGCCTCGTGACCGAACCACCGAGGTTCCAGCGCTCGGAGAGCTCGGCGACCCGGTCCGGATCGGCCGGGACAGCGGGCACCTTGTCCGGCCGGGTCAGCTCGACCGGCGCGTCCACCGCGACTCGCACGACCGTCGGCGCGACCTCCAGGTAGGCCGCCGCCGCGGCCAGCTTCTGCCGCAGGTTCAACGGGACGTCCCGGCTCTCGGCGCGGGCGGCGGTGAGCAGGGCGTCCAGCGAGCCGAACTGGGTGATGAGCTTCGCGGCGGTCTTGTCGCCGATCCCCGGGACGCCCGGCAGCCCGTCGGACGGGTCCCCGCGCAGCGCGGCCATATCGGCGTACGCGGCGCCGGCGTTGGCCACCGGCACGCTGTATTTCGCGGCGATCTCGGCGGGGCCGAGCACCTCGGCCTTCGCCCAGCCGCGGCCGACGTAGATCACCGACGCGGGTGTGGGTTCGTAGCGGACCACCTGGAACAGGTCGCGGTCGCCGGTGATGACCTCGACCGGGTCGTCCTTCTCGCGCGCGGCGAGTGCGCCGATGACGTCGTCGGCCTCGTATCCGGCGGATTCCGCGGTGGCGAAACCGAAGGCCTCCAGCAGGTCCAGGATGATCGGGATCTGCGGGGTGAGCAGGTCCGGCACCTCTTCCTCGTCGCCCTGTGCGACCCGGTGCGCCTTGTACGACGGCAGCAGGTCGGTGCGGAACTGCGGCCGCCAATCCGCGTCGAGGCACGCCACGAGCCGTGAGGGCCGCCTGTCGACGAGGATGCGCGCGATCGTGTCCGCGAACCCGCGGACAGCGTTCACCGACGTCGTCCCGTCGGACGCCTTCAGGGAGTCCGGGAGCGCGTAGAACGAACGGAAGTAGAGGCTTGCTGAGTCGAGCAGGGCGAGAGGCGCAGTCACTCCGACAGCCTGCCACGCCGAGACCGTGTTAAATCGGAAGGCATGGCACCCCTGATCGAAAATCCGCGATTCGCCCACTACTTCGCCCGGTGCGGGGCGAGGCGGGAAGCACAAGGAAACGCGGAGCTACGCGCGGAGATGCTGGCCGGGCTCAGCGGACGGGTGATCGAAGTGGGCGCCGGGACGGGCTTGAACTTCCGGCATTACCCCGAAGGTGTGGAACTCGTCGCCGTCGAACCGGAACCGACGATGCGCGGCAAAGCCCAGGCGGCGGCAAGGACGGCGCCGGTCCCGATCACGGTCGTCGACGGCGTCGCCGACGACATCCCCGCCGAAGACGGCTCGGCCGACGCCGTCGTGGTGTCCGGCGTGCTGTGCTCGGTGGCCGACGTCCCCGCCGCGCTCATCGAGTTCCGACGCGTGCTCAAACCCGCGGGCGAACTGCGATTCTACGAACACGTCCGCTCCGAGCACCGCCTTCGTGGCTGGTTCCAGGACCTCGCCGACCCGCTCTGGTCCCGCCTGATGGGCGGCTGCCACCCCAACCGCGACACGCTCACCACCCTGCAGGACGCCGGATTCCACGTCGACCACTGGCGCGACTTCAGCTTCCCTTACGGCGCCCGGTTCTCCGTGGTCGCGCCACGCATCCTCGGCACCGCTGTGGCCGGCTAGACCGCAGAGAATTCTTTGCAAATAAGACTTTGCAAAGAATTCTCTGCGGTCTAGCGTGAAGATATGTCCGAAGATCAGCACTCAGCGCCCCAACGCAAACTCGCTGCGCTCGACGCCCGGATGCTGCGCGCGCTAGCGCATCCGCTGCGGGTGCGGATGCTGGATCTGTTGCGTGAGGACGGTCCTGCGACCGCTTCGGGGTTGGGGCAGCGCCTGGGCGAGAGCTCGGGCACGACCAGCTGGCATCTGCGCCAGCTCGCCGAGTACGGCTTCGTCGAAGAGGACACTGACCGCGGCAACCGACGGGAGCGGTGGTGGCGGTCGATCCACGAGGGACACCAGCTCCGCAGTGCCCATTTCCTCGGTAATCCCGAACTCGCCGGTCCACTCAACACCTATCTGCAGTCGATGGTCGAGCAGCGCTACGCGGCCGAATCGCAGTTCGTCGCCGAATTCCCGCAGTGGCAAGAGGTATGGAAGGACAAGGTGATTTTCGACGACAGCCCCTTGTCCCTGACGCCGGACGAAACCGCGGCCTTGAGCGCGGAGGTCGAGGCGGTGATCGAGCGGTATCGGCGCGAACCTCGCGACGGTGACACACCTATCCGCACGCACTGGGCCGCGTTTCCCCGGCGTGCCCGTTCGGAAAAGGGATGAGCCGACGGGTTCCGCTGTTCGCGCTCGTCGCGGCGTGTGGGATCTCCTCGGCAGGGCTGGCGATGACGCTGATCGCGATCCCGTGGTTCGTCCTGGAGACCACCGGCAGCGGGACGAAGACCGGAGCCGTGGCCGCCGCGGAGACGCTCGGGCTGCTGGTGTCGGCGGCGCTCGGGGGACCGGTGGTCGACAGGCTCGGCCCACGGCGGGTCAGCATTGGCGCGGACCTGGTGACGACAGTCGCCGTAGGGCTGATCCCGCTGGCGCACGCGACGATCGGCCTGCCATTGCCGGTGCTCGTCGGCCTGACGTTCGTGATGGGTACCGCGCGAGGCCCGGCGGACACGGCCAAGCAGGTGGTCCTGGCCGACGTGATCGCCCGCGCCGGGGTGCCGGTCGAACGCGGGACGAGCATGGCCGAAGGAGCGGGCCGCATCGGGAGGATGGCCGGGGCGCCGCTGGCGGGTGTCCTGATCGCGGCGATCGGCCCGGTGCACGTCCTGTTCGCCGACGCCGGCGCGCTGCTCGTGTCGGCGGCGCTGGTGCTCACGCTGCTCCCGGCCACCCGCAGCACCGGAAACTCTGATGACGGCGGTTACCTGGCGAACCTGAGGGAAGGACTGCGGTACGTGCGGGGTGACCGGCTGCTACAGGCGATGATCGGCATGCTGATGCTCACCAACGGCATCGACTACGGACTGACCGGCGTGCTCTATCCCGCCTACGGATCGCAGGTCCTGCACAGCAGCGCGCTCGTCGGCTTGATGGTCACCGCGATGGGCGTCGGTGCCCTGTGCGGGACGGTCGTCTACGGCTGGATCGGCCACCGGTTCTCCCGCTGGGTCACCTATGTCACCGCGTTCTCGGTAGTCGGCGCGCCCCGCTTCGCGGTGCTCGCGCTGGAGCCCTCACCGGTGTGGCTGCTGCTCGCGCTCGGGATCTCCGGTATCGGGTCGGGCATGCTCAATCCAATCCTGCTCCCGGTGATCTACCGGCGCGTGCCCGAACACCTCCGTGGCCGGGTGCTCAGCCTGGTGGTCGCGGGCGCTCTGGCCGCGATGCCGGTCGGCACGCTGGTCGCCGGAGTGCTGCTCGACGGGGTGGCCCTGACCGGGGTCTTGCTTGTGTTCGGCGGGGTCTACCTGGTGGTGACGTCGTTCCCACTGGTGTTCCGGGTGTGGCGTGAACTCGACGCGCAGCCCGCCAGGGCATCTGAGTGAGGTCGGGCGTTTCCGACTAGGCTCGTGGCATGTCGCGCCGTTCCCTCCACACTCCTGCTCCCGACGCCGCAGCGCTCCGCGCCCGACTCGACCGCGCCCGCAGTGCCGCGGCGAAAGCGGACACCGACGCGTTGCTCATCGCGCCGGGATCGGACCTGCGCTACCTGATCGGCCAGGCCGGTGGCTCGTTCGAACGGCTCACCACGCTCGTCGTCCCGGCGGAAGGCGCGCCCGCGCTCGTCGTACCGAAGCTCGAAGCCCCTGGCTACGCCGATATCCCGACCGACGAACTCGGCATCGACATCATCACCTGGGTCGACGGCGACGACCCGTACCAGCTCGTCGCCGGGCGCCTCGGCAAGCCCGGCCGGGTCGCGGTCAGCGACTTCACCCCCGCACTGCACGTCCTGGCGCTGCGTGGTGCGTTCGGCGACGCCGAACAGACCCTCGCCGGGCCGATCGTCCGCGAGCTGCGGATGCGCAAGGACACCGCCGAGATCGACGCACTGCGCAAAGCCGGCGCGGCGATCGACCGGGTGCACGCCCGAGTCGGCGAGTGGCTGCGCGCCGGGCGCACCGAAGCCGAGGTCGGCGCGGACATCGCCGCCGCGATCGTGGAGGAGGGCCACGAGCGGGCCGACTTTGTGATCGTGGGCTCCGGCCCCAACGGCGCGAGCCCGCACCACGACGTGTCCGGGCGCGTGATCGAACGCGGGGACGTGGTCGTGGTCGACATCGGCGGCCCGATCGCGGAGGGCTACAACTCCGACTCCACCCGCACCTACGCCGTCGGCGAACCCCGTGACACCGATGTCGCCGAGACGTTCGCCGTGTTGCGGGAAGCGCAGCGCGCCGCCGTCGCCGCCGTGCGCCCCGGCGTCACCGCCGAGTCGATCGACGCCGCCGCGCGCGACATCATCACCGACGCCGGGTTCGGCGAGTACTTCATCCACCGCACCGGCCACGGCATCGGCCTGGACGTGCACGAGGAGCCGTACATCATCACGGGCAACGACCTACCCCTCGAACCGGGCATGGCGTTCAGCGTCGAGCCGGGCATCTACCAGGCAGGCCGCTGGGGCGCGCGGATCGAGGACATCGTCGTGGTCACCGAGACCGGCGTCGAGTCGTTCAACAGCCGTCCACACGGACTGGTCGTGCTGGACGCATGAGCCACCCTCCCTCGCTGGAACCGCTCGACCAGGCGATCGCCAGGGAACTGGCCGCCGACGGCAGGTGCAGTTTCACCGACCTCGCCGACCGTGTCGGGCTTTCGGTTTCCGCGGTGCACCAGCGCGTCCGCCGCCTCGAACAGCGCGGCGTGATCCGCGGGTACAACGCCCGGCTGGACGGCGCGCAGATCGGCCTGCCCCTCACGGCGTTGATCTCGCTGACACCGAACGACCCCGGCGCGCCCGACGACTACCCGCAGCGGCTCGACCACATCACCGAAATCGAGTCCTGCTATTCGGTCGCGGGGGACGAGTCCTACATTCTGCTCGTGCGGGTGGCGTCGCCCCTCGCACTGGAAGATCTGCTGCGCCGGATCAGGGAGGCGGCTAAAGTTTCCACGCGTACCACCGTGGTGCTTTCCACCCCGTTCGAAGGCCGCTCACCCACGCTGTGAAAAACAGCAGGCAGAGACTTTCGCCATATGGCTGGTACGATAAAGGGTATGGCAACACGTAAGGTGACACTTTCACTGGATAGTGGGGCGCTCGAGTTCGCCGAGAGGGCCGCCAAAGCCCACGGAATTTCGGTCTCCTCCTGGCTGTCGAAGGCCGCCCGGCGGGAAGCCGTCCGCACCGGGTACACCCCGCCCCAGAGCGGCCACGCGGAACACTCCGCCCTATCGGATGAGGCCGAGCGCGCCGCGGCGGAAGAGGACCTGCGTGCGGAGGGGTGAAGTCTGGACGTACCACCCTCCGACAGAGCAGGCCCGCGAACGGACCGTCGTCCTGCTGTCTTCGGACGGCGTGAACGACTCCGAACGCCCCTGGTTGCTCGGCACGGAACTGCTCGACAGAGATCCACAGGACATCCTGGGCGTTGCGGTGGACGCGCGGTTCTGGGTGTCCACGCTCAACCTGACCCGGCTCTACCGGCCTTGGTTCGCCGAGCGGCTCGCCGAGATCGACCACGAAGTCCAGGAACGCATCGACATCGCCCTGCGCGCGGCACTCGACCTCTAGTGTCGCGCTAGTTGGCGACCACTTCCGGCGCTGAATGCAGTTTTCCGTCCGAGCCGGACAAGCACGCCGCGTTGCCCTTGCTCGTACCGAGGAACTCGCTGAGGCACCGGGCGAACTCGGCGTAACCGGCGGCGTTGGGGTGGAACGATTCCTGCAGCGCGTGGCTCGCCCTGTCGATCTGGCCGAGGTCCTGCAGCTGCAACGACAACCGGCTGAACCACTCGGTCGACGGGTCCGCGCCACCGCGGCACGCCTCGTGCCCGACGCCCGCGCGAGACAGGTCGAGGAACCGGGCGCCGGCCTCCGTTGCCGCCTGCCGGATTCCCGCGGCCAGCGCCGGGACGCCATCGCGGACGACCCACTGCAAATCCTCTGTCCGAAAAGGACAGCCGTTGAGATTGCGCAGGTTCTCCGGAATACCCGGGCCGATCGGTGCGGCGTATGACTGCACCACGAGCTGGTAGTCGGCCGGGATGTACCCGGCGTCGGCGAGCACCTTCTTCACGTCTCCGACGGCATTGGCGACCTTCGGCACCATCGCGTCGACCCGCGCCTGCCACCCGGCCTTGAGCTGCTCATTGCACGGCGGGCCGCTCGGGTTGAACCACGCCTTGAAGCAGTCCGTCACCGCCGCGGAAAAATGCGGGTCGTCGTTCGCGCCTACGGCCACGACCACCGCGGCCACCCGATGGGTCTTGACCAATTCCGCCAGCTGTTGCGCCTGCGAGGGCTCGGTCCACTGCTTGGTGTCGCCCAGCCCCACCTGCGCCGCCGGCGCGCCCGAGCAGGCGAGGTCCACGGCCGCTTCGATCCCGGTGACCGTCGTCTTGTACACCGTGGCGTTCGGCGAACGGTGGCACCAGTTCCCGTTGAGGCCATTGGTATCGGCGGTGTAGTTGCCGGCACCTTCGCCCGAAGCCGTGCTGTCGCCGAGGGCGACGATCGTCAGCGGACCCGTCCCCGGCGGACCGTTGCGGCCCGTAAGTGGCTGCCCCTGCTGGCTCGCGGAGCCGAAGAACACGAACACCGCCACGATGACCGCCACGAACACCACGGCCGAACCGCCGAACCACCACCGGTAACGTCGCATCGCCGCCGAGTCTACGGGCGAGGGGCGGCCGCTCTCTGATAGCGGGCTGAGAGTGTGCGGAGACTCTCGATCAGCTCAGGCGGCTCGTCCCTAGGCCTGTTACCTCGATGTGCCGCTGGGACAGGAAAGTGCCTTCTTCCGCCGGACGAGCCAGGCACAGATGATTAGTCCCGGTAACAAAAAGTGCACAGGAGGCAGCTCTCATGACCGAAACCGCTTACGAACCCGGGCGGGGACCCGGACCCGCCAAGCCCACCGAAGAGGCACTCAGCCGTCTGCTCGGCGAACACGGGATGGGCGCGCTGGCCACCACCAATCGCGACGGTTACCCGCACCTGTCCACCATGGCCTACACCTGGGACCCGGACGAGCGTGTCGTGCGGTTTTCCTCGGCGCTGGGCCGTGCCAAAGCGCGCCAGCTCGCCCGCGAACCCCGCGCCGCGCTCTACGTCAGCAGCCCCGACCACATGTCGTTCGCCGTGGCCGAAGGCCTCGGCGAGGTTTCCCCGGTCAGTTCCGTGCCCGGGGACGCGACCGGACGGGAACTGCTCGCCTTGCGGCCGCCGTTCGCCGACCCGGCCGACGAAGCACTGTTCCTGCGCAACATGGTCGAGGACCAGCGCGTGGTGATCCGGCTGCGGGTGACCCGTCTCCACGGCGGCGGTCTCGACGTCGTTCCCCTCGAGAACTGACTTCCATGACCCTTCTCGTCAACCTTGGACGCTGCAACTTCGCCGGGCGGCTGGTTCGAGGCCGTTGCGGGTTCTTTGCGTTTGCCGGCCGCGGCCAGGGCGTCGAGTTGGGACTGGAGTTCCTGGTCAGGTGCGAGCAGCGGGTGTAGTCGATGCGGATGTCCGCGTCTGGGGCCTCTGCCGGGGCGGGTGCCGGCGCGCGGTGCCTGTCCGCCAAGGCTGGCCGGGTCTGGGGTCGGCACGCGCAGTTCCTTGGCCAACCGGGGCACCTTCTTGAACCGGCCGGTGTGGAAGATCCCGGTCACCGCACCGGAGCGGGACCGACACCGCGAGCCCGGCTGCACCCCGCACCGCGGACACCCAACGGCTCCGGTCGCCGCGGCCGGGCCGTTGCTCGGCCACAGCGACGACTAGGCTGCCTCGAGCAGCAGCCCGACAAGCTCGACGGGCATGGTGATCATGCAGTCATGGCCGGTCGGCAGCTCCCGCACCCGATCGCCTGCCGGGACGGGACGCCGGGTGATGCCCGCCGGCCGACCCCCGACGCAGTGGATGTGCGTACGCGGGATCGTGCGCGCGGCCGGGTCGTCCAACCGGACCGGCTCCTGAAGGCACCGCACCGGCTGGTCCGACAGCATCGAGCGCAACCAGGCGACGTCCTCGGGATCGGTGACCCCGAATAAGCCGAGCGGCGGCGGCTGCTCCGGCATCGGCGGAACCCGCCAGCCGTCTACGGCGACGTCGATGAGCTGCTTGGTGACTGGAAGGACATCGACCGCGGTTTCGCCGTCTTCGGGAACCATCGCATCGAGGAACACCAGATGCGCGATCCGCTCCGGGACCCGGTGGGCAACCCCCGATATGACCATCCCGGCGTAGCTGTGCCCAACGAGCACGACGTCGTCGAGACGCTCGCCTTCGATCAGGCCGGCGACGTCATCAATGTGGGTGCCGAGCCCGACCTCGGGGCCCAGCAGGTGCGCCCTGTCGCCGTAACCGGTCAGCGACGGCGCGAGCACCCGGTGCCCGGCCGACTCCAGCAGCGGGACCACCCGGTCCCAGCTCCGCCCGCTGTGCCAGGCGCCGTGTACCAACAGAAATGTGGCCATAGTCGTGCGGTTCCTCCTCGTGCCTCGGTACCCTGTGGTAACCGAGAACATCGTGATCCACACGACGCGCACCGGGCAATACGGCACTTTTCGGTGCCCCGGTTCTTAGGAGGTAACCATGCAGGACCCGTGCCAAGCCCGCGAAGTCCTCGGGATCGTCGGGGACAAGTGGGCGCTGCTGATCGTGCGCATGCTCAAGGACGGGCCGCGACGCTTCACCGAGCTCAAGCGGGCCATCGACGGCATCAGCCAGCGCATGCTCACAGTGACGCTGCGCGACCTCGAGCGCGACGGGATCCTGACACGCACGGTCCGCAACGTCATGCCGCCGCACGTCAGCTACGAGCTGACCACGACGGGCCAGACCCTGCGCGAGGCCACCGCACCGCTGCTCGAATGGAGCATCACGCACCTGCCGCACATCGACGCCGCCCGCGCGGCGTACGACAACCGCTAGGTCGCTGCGTCATCGGCTGCCTAGCTTGCACCGACCGTCCCAGCCCGACCGAGCCAACTACGCTAGTTGGCTCGGCTTCCCGCTGTAGCCCGGCTAGCGTGCTGGATACGGTCCCCGGCCGTCGCCTCAGTGGCCGAGTTGCCGGTTAGAGACACCCACCTCCAAGCCGCGCAAGAACTCCAGCTTGGAGATCTCGGCCCGCACCGCGGCCGGTGACGCTTCCACCGGACCCTTGCCCAGCCACCGCGGCGGTGTCATGCCAAGCGCGGAATCCACCACCAGCAATTCACCCCGTGTACCGGGACGCTCCTGGAGGTGCGTCCCGGTACACGGCCGCATCACCAGGTCAGCGGTCGTACAAAGCGGGTCAGTAGTCGAACGACACGATCGCCTGGGCGGAGCACACATCGCCCCGATTAGGGACGTCCTCGCAGACCTTGATCTTCGCGCGGGCCTTCTCGGCGTTGCCTGGCAGGCGCGCGGACAGCGTCGTGGGCACGAACTTCATGCGCTGAGTGCGCGCGGTCTGCTCGATTTTTGTCCGCTCCCACAACGACGGGATCCCCGGCGCGTAGGTCTTGTAGAACCAGAACTCGACCTCGACGTAGACGCCGTTCTTGTTGTTGGACATGTCGACGTAGTTGATGCCGGTCGTCGCGTACACGCCGCCGTTGTTGGAGAAGTCGCCGTTGGCCTTACCGAGCGCGACCCCCGACTTGGACACGGTCACCGACCACGTCGGGTTGGCCGCGTTGGCCGCAGGCGCGAGCACGACGCTGGTGGCGACCGCGGCAGCCGCGAGCACCACCGCTGAACGGATCTTGGACATGTGTGGGACTCCCCTCGACTCGATCACCACCGGAACGGGTGATCGGACGGACACCACGCTGGCATGATCCGTCCTCGTCTCGTCATCGTGTCGTCCTCCCGCAGGTCACACGGCTATGATCACGGTCCTGGGGAGGGGATCCGATGGACTTCTGCGTGCTCGGGCCACTGGAGGTCTGGACGGCCCAGGGTCGGCTGGCGCTGCCGGGCACCCGACATCAACGGGTGCTGGCGACACTGCTGCTGACTCTCGGCGCGGTCGTGCCGACGGCCCGGCTGATCGAGTCGACGTGGGACGACGAGCCGCCAGCGACCGCGACCAAACAGGTCCAGAACTGCGTGTCGGCGCTGCGCGACCGCCTCGGCGACACCGAGCAACGGTTGATCGTCACCGACGGCTCCGGCTACCGGCTCGTCGTCACCGACGACCAGCTCGATCTGCTGCGCTTCGCCCGGCACGTCGCCGAGGCGCGACGACAGGCCCGCAACGGCGCGCTGCGCGAGGCGGTGCGCGAGATCCGCACGGCGCTCAAGCTCTGGCGCGGCCCGGTCCTCGACGGTCTCGCCACCGGTGTGCTAGCCGGGCGCGCGGCACGGCTGGACGAGCAGCGCCTGGATGCGTTCGAGTCGTGCGTGGACTGGCAGCTCGCACTGGGACAGCACCGCGAGGTCGTCGACGAACTGACCGAGATCGTGGCCGGGAACCCGCTGCGCGAACGCCCCGCCGCGCAGCTCATGCTCGCGCTCGATCGCGCCGGACGGCAGGCAGACGCGCTCACGGTGTTCGGGCGGCTGCGCGTCACGCTGGCCGAGGAGCTGGGCATCGATCCAGGCGTCGACGTCCGGGAACTGCACGAACGCATCCTGCGCGGCGAGAGCCTCCCGCGGCGTCCGGCACCCGCTCCAGAAAGCGGCCTCGGCCGCGCCGCCCAGGAGCTCGCGGCGGCGATCACCCGGCAGTGGACCGCCGAGGCAGAGCTGCGGTCGCTGCGCCGGCCCAAACCGGTTCCGCTGCGCTGGTCGAGCACCGAACGCGACGTCGCGGCCGCGGCGTCGGCGGTGCGAGGCGAGCGTCCTGGCGACACTGCGGAACGGCTGGTGCTCAGCGGCGACCTTACCGACCTGGTAACCAAGTTCCGGCGCGTCCCGTCCCGCCAGCTGGTGGTGCTGGGCGAGCCCGGCGCCGGCAAGTCCGTGCTCGCCATCCTGCTCACCCTCGGCCTGCTCGCCGACCCGCTGCCCGGCGAACCGGTACCCGTGCTGCTCACGCTCGCGTCGTGGAACCCGCAGCACGAACACCTCGACGCGTGGCTGGCCCGGCGGCTCGTCGAGGAGTACCCGGGACTGGCCAACACCACCGGCTACGGCCAGGACGCCGCGCTGCGCCTGGTGCTCGAAGGACACGTCATCCCCGTGCTGGACGGACTGGACGAGACACCACCCGGCCTGTACACCGCCGCGATCGATGCCCTCGACCAGGCCGCCGGCGCCGGCCGCCCGCTCGTGGTGACTTGCCGCGGCGCCGAGTACGAACTCGCGGTCCGTTCGGCGGGCGCGCACCTGACCCGCGCCGCCGTGGTCGAGATCGAACCGGTGGAGATCGAGGACGCCATCGAGTTCCTGACCGCCCGCCGCCGTCCCGGCGAGACTCGCTGGCAGCCGCTGATCGACGCGTTGCGCAGCGTCCCGGCCGGAGCCCTGGCCCACGCGCTGCGCACGCCGTTGATGGTCGACCTCACCCGCAGCGCCTACACCGACCCGTCCACCGACCCAGGCGAACTGCGCGACACCGCACGGTTCCCGGACTGCGCGGCCATCGAACGACACCTGCTCGACGCCTACCTGTCCTCCGCGTACGCCCGCAGGCCGTCCCCGCCCGCCCGGCACGGCAGGCCACGCGACTACACCCCCGAGGACGCCGAGCGCTGGCTGTCCTTCCTCGCCAGGCACCTCGAACGCGACCACACCCGCGACCTCGCCTGGTGGCGGCTGGACCGCGCGGTCTCACGACTCGTCACCGGCCTCTGCCTCGGCCTGCCACCCGCACTGCTCGTCGCACTCACCGGCCTGCTGACCGCAAGCCCGGTCACCGCCGCGATCTACGGCGTGTCCTTCGGCGCCGCCGGCGTCATCACGCACACCATCGGCACCAGACCCGGCCCGCAACGGGTGGAGGCGACCTTCACCGGAATCATCCCCCGCTTCGCACGCCGCTTCGCCGCCGGCGCGGTCGCGGGCACCTGCCTCGGCTTCGGCTGGTCACTCCCGGCCGGAGTGATCGTCCTGCTCGCCACCGTCTTCGGCCTGGCCGTCGGCGTGCACGTCTGGCTGGGCACACCACAAGACGCCAGCCGGGTCTCCAGCCCCACGACCGTACTGCGACAGGACCGCGCCGCTGCCCTATCGTTCACCGCGGCCTTCACCGCCTCGCTCGGCCTGTTCTACGCCCTGGCCCTGCGCCTCACCCAGGACGAACCGACCATCCAGATCCTCGACAGCAGCTTCGACGTGGTGCTCAGCGCCGCCGGCGGCATCGCCGCGGCCCTGCTCGGCTGGCACTTCGCCCCCAAGCCCGGCGCCCTCGCCTACGGCATCGCCGGAGCACTCATCGGCGGCCAGGTCATCACCGACGTGCCAGACGTCGCGCACGCGGCCGCGGCAGGCGGGTTGTTCGGGCTGGCCGTCGGGCTCAGCGTTTGCCTCTCGCGGGCCTGGGGAGCGTTCGGCTGCACGAGGTGGTGGCTGACGGTGCGCGGCCACGTCCCGCTGAGGCTCATGACGTTCCTCGACGACGCCCACCGGCGCGGCGTACTGCGTCAGGTCGGCGCGGTGTACCAGTTCCGGCACGCCCGGCTGCAGGAGCGGCTTGCCGAGCACGGGCCAGCGTAACCACGAAGGGATCAGCGACCATTCCGCATCAGTGGTACCGGACGGGTCGCGACGCCGGTCCACAACCAAGCTCGCCGCACAGGCTGGCCCGACCTGGATTCCATACGCACCTGGCGATCACTCACCGCTACAACCGCCGAGAACTCGCGATAGTTGAATACGCGACCTCACCAGTCGGGGACCCCATGTCGCGGCGACGGTCCTCGGCCCATCCGCTACTCGCCACCGGGAGGATGCGGACAGGTCGGACATGCCACGATGGATCACATGTCTCGCGTTCCCGAAGAAGACGCCCTGGCAACGGCTCCGTCGAGGGCCAACGACTACGACAGCTTGGCCGAGGGATACACGGCCGAGAACGAGACCAGCCTCATGAACGCCTACTACGAACGGCCCGCGACCCTGGAACTCGCCGGGGACGTGACCGGCAGGCGGATCCTCGACGCCGGCTGCGGTTCCGGCCCACTTTTCGCGGCGCTGCGCGACCGGGGCGCCATCGTGAGTGGCTTCGACGGCAGCCCCGGAATGCTGGAGCAGGCCCGGCGAAGGCTCGGCGCCGACGCGGACCTGCGGGTCGCCGACCTGGCCGGCCCGCTGCCCTACCCCGACAACGCGTTCGACGACGTCATCGCGTCCCTGGTACTGCACTACCTACAAGATTGGGGACCGACGCTCGCCGAGCTGCGGCGCGTGCTGAAGACCGGCGGCCGGCTCATCGTCTCGGTCGACCATCCCTTCTTGATCAACCTCATCCAGCGCCAGGCCGGGCCCAGGCCCGACTATTTCGAGACGGACCACCGGTTCGAAGAATGGACCATGGGCGGCCAGACCGCCCAGCTGAGCTTCTGGAACCGGCCGCTGCACGCGATGACCGACGCCTTCACTGCGGCAGGCTTCCGGATCTCCGTCATCAACGAACCCCACCCCGTGCCCGCCGCACGCGAGGTGTACCCCGACGACTTCCACATCCTCGACACCTTCCCGAGCTTCCTGTTCTTCGTCCTGCACGCCGAATAACTGCCGCAACACGCCACTCAGCGGCTTCGAGGTCGCGCAGGATGTGCCGAACCAGCATCTGAGCATGGCCGGACGCCACCGGTTCGCCCGCTACCTACTGGTGTTCAACCTCGCTGACCTCGCAGGCGAACGACACTCTTGAGCGCCCGGACGTACGCAGCCTTTCCCGGCCCGCAAGGCCGCGCCTAGGGCATACCAGCCGCGCTCCAGACCATTCTCGTCACGATGTCGCCGGGGGAGACTCCTAGTCCAACAGGGCGGTGAGGACGCCGTCGAGCAGGCGGACCCGGCGGTCGGCGATGCGGTGCACCTCGTCGTCGTGTGTGGCGACGATGACCGCGGCACCTTCCTGCGCGCACTGCCGCAACAGCCGCAGCACGGCGGGAGTGCTCGCCGCGTCGAGGTGGGCCGTCGGCTCATCGGTGAGCAGGACCCGCGGCCGCCCGCTGACCGCTCTGGCGAGCGCCACCCGTTGCTGCTGCCCGAAAGACACCTCCAGCGGATACCGGTCGGCCAGCTCCGAGATGCCGAGTGCTGCCAGCAAATCCGCCACCCGCGCCCGAACCGCCTCACGGCTCGGCTTCGGCACGTCCGCCCGCAACCGCAGGGGGAGCGCGACGTTCTCCGCAACGGTCAGTTCGTGCGCCAGGCCGAGCGCCTGCGGAAGTACCGCGCACGTATGCCACGGTGGTGCACCGGTGATGGGTTCGCCGTCGAGCAGCACACAACCGGCGTCGGGCGAGTCGAACCCGCACAGCAGCGCCAACAGCGCGCTCTTGCCCGACCCCGACCGCCCCGACACGGTCACAAGTTCCCCGGCCGCGACCCGCAATTCCAGGCCCCGCAACACTTCCACGTCACCACTGGGATGGGCGAACCGCCGCCGCAATCCCACCGCGCTCAACGCCGGTTCGCTCATCGCTCGCCCCCTCGGTCCTCGACCTTTTCGAGTATTCCCTTACGCAGCCACGCCACTCGCGTCCCGAGTGCGATCAGCCGGTCGTCGTGCGACGCGACGACGACGGTGAACTCCTGCCCCGCGAGGTAACTCAAGGTGTCCACCACGAGATCCGCCGACGCCTCGTCCAGCTGAGACGTTGGCTCGTCAGCGATGACCACAGTGGACCCCCGCGCCAGCGCGCACCCGAACGCCAGCCGCTGCTGCTGGCCGCCGGACAGCGCCGGGATGTGCCAGCTGCCCATCCCGCCGAGCCCGAGCTGCCCAAGGATGTCCTCGGGCAGGCACGTCGTCCGTGCGGATTCCGCGGCGGCCCGCAGGTTGTCGGCCACGGTGAGGTAGCCCAGCAGGTTGTCCGTCGGGTTCTGGAACACCAGCCCGAGGTGGTCCCGACGCAACGCGCGACGCTCGGCGTGACGCAGCTTTCCGGTGTCGGCGCCCTCGAACAGCATTTCGCCCCGAGCGGGCCGTTCGAACAACCCCAGCACCCGTAGCAGCGTCGACTTGCCCGAGCCGGACGGCCCGGCAAGCACGGTGATGCCCCTCGCGGGTACGTCGAGGGTCACGTCGTGCACGCCGGTGACCGTCCCCATCGGCGTGCTGTAGTCCACACCCACCCCGGTGAGCCGGAAGATCGGTTTGATCGCTGTGTCAGGCACGGATCAGCTCCGCTGTCCTGGCGGTACGCACCGAACGCACCGCGATCCAACCGGCCAGCAACACGACCAGCACCCCCACGCCGACCACCCCGGTGACGAACAGTGTCGGATCCGGCAACGCCGCCCGCGGCGCGAGGAACGTCGCCGGGTCGAACCGGGGAACGGCGAGCCCGGCCACCGAAACCCCGCAAACCACTCCGGCCAGCACCGCCATCCCGGCGAGCGCGCCGAGTTCGATCAGGTGACTGCCGAGCAACGCCCGGGGCCGCATCCCCATTCGCAGCACGAGCGCACCGGCGAGCGCGTTCTGCCGTCGGCGGACTTCGACGGCCACCAGCAGCGCCAGGATCGCGACCACACCGAGCACCGCGCCCAGCAGCGCGACGAACGAGAACGTCCACGACACGACGTAGAACGGAAGCGCGTCG
This sequence comes from Actinomycetota bacterium, assembly GCA_032230695.1. Taxonomy (GTDB): domain Bacteria; phylum Actinomycetota; class Actinomycetes; order Mycobacteriales; family Pseudonocardiaceae; genus Amycolatopsis. The sequence continues at coordinate 17,375 of JAVXWP010000067.1, forward strand.
AGCGCGGTTTCCCGGTTCACCCTGTCGAGCTGAAGCAGGTTCGCCCGGCTCAGCGCGGCCGACACCACGTCCATCGGGGAACTCGACAGCACGGTCCAGCGCGGCACAGCCCCGATCTCCTCCGGAGTAAGCGCATTGCGCGAAATGACGTACCCCGGTTTCGTCCCGATCATCGGGAACAGCGGCAGGTCCGCGATCGGTGCCGCGTCGGGCAGACCCGGCAGCTGGAGGGTCTGGTTGGTGGTGGGCGCGATCCGGATCGCGGGGATCCCCGCCCCGGTCCGGCTGTCGATGCGCCGGAGCAGGTCCGCCACCGTGGCCGGATCCAGCCGGCCCAGCTCCGCCGCCGTGGTGAACGTGGCCGGGTCGACGATCATCACCACGCTGCCCGTCCCGGTGGTCGTCCCGACCACCGAACTGGTGCTCGCCAGTTCCGCCGGCAGCGGGGGCTCACCGGACCCGACGCCGTTCTCGGTGTCGACGCGGGTGTTGGCGCCGACGAAGATCCCCGATTTCTCTTGCAGCGCGTTTTCCTGACCGTTGCCGATGCCCATCCCGCTGGCGAGTGTGCCGATCGCCAGTGTGCTGATGACAAGAACCCCGGTCACCGGCGCGCGGGCGCTGGCGAGCCGCCGGATGGCCAGCTGCAACGCCGGGCGCGACCAGAACCGCGCGCGGTGCGACGCGTACAGCAGCAGCCACGCCACCCGCGCAGCCAGCAGCCCGGCGGTGAGCACCACACAGACGGGGTAGGTCAGGGCGACCGGATCGATCTGTGGCAGCGGCTTGCCCAGCTTCGACGCGGCGCCGTACTCGATCATGCGGCTCCAGCCGAGGAACGCGAGCCCGGCGGTGACCAGCTCCCACGGGAAAGCGCCGAGTAGCCGCAGCGCGCCGGTCTTGGGGCGGATCCGGCCGAGCTCGAAGTCCCGATGCGCCCGTGACCGCACGACCAGCGCGATCAGGCCGAGGGAGAACAGCAGGATCGCCGCGGCGACACCGATGCTCAGCAGCACCGCCGCCTTGTCCGCGTCGCCCGGTGGTCCGTAGACGCCGAGCAGCGACCGCGCGAGTACCGCCCCCGCGGCCCCACCGGCGACGATGGGCAACCCGAGTTCCGCGATCGCCAGCCCGCCTAGCGCGCCCGGCCCGCTCCCGCGCGACGACAGCAGCCGAAGCTGGGCGAACCGTCGCTGGTACCACTGCAGTGCGACAGTCGCGATGCTCGCGCAGCCGACCAGCACGCTGATCGCGGCCAACGGCAGGATCGACACCGCGACGTTCGACTGGGCCTGAGCAGCGATCTCCGCCGAGCGTTCGAACGGGACCTGGGACACGAGCACGTCGGCCAGTCCCTGGGAACGCAGGTCCGCCTCGACGTCGGCGACCATCGCCTGGCCGCGCTCCACGAGCTGCTTCGCCTCGCTCAGCGTGCGCGGCGGGGTTTCGTAGAACGAGATGTGCAGATACTGATAGTTGCGCAGCGTGCCGGCAGCGATGAAGTTATCGAAGGTCTGCTGGTCGGTGGTGAACAAGACCGAGTCGAGTGGGTCGTTCACCAGCCGGTTCACCACGGCCGTGCTCTGCTGCGAACACCACCAGCGCGGCGGCGGCGTGCTGAGCTCACGGTAGATACCGGTCACCGGCGGCAGCGCGATCCCCTGGATGCTTCCGCGGGCTCCCACCTCGATGTGCTCACCGGTGGCGAGCACATCGCCCATCCAGATTCCCGGTGCACGCGTGCCTTGAAGCAGTTGAAGCTGGTCGAGGGTCTGCTCGCCGCGGTAAGCCAGCACGGTCTTGTAGCGGCCGGTCTTACCGTCGAACTCCGTTCCGCTGAGAATCGGCGTGTACGCGCCGACCACCGGAGCGCTGAACCCGTGCGCCGCGGCATGCCGTCGCACGGTCGCGATCGCCGCCGGTGCCGAGGCCACATCGGCTCTGGTCTTGCTGAACGTCGGCCCGTAGTTGTCCGGACAACCCAGCGCGGCCTGATACGCCACCGTCGCACCGCCCGCCGCGGACGCCTGCAGCACCGCCGCCGTCCCCAGGAAACATGCCAGCAGCGCCGTCACCGCGGCCACGACCATCGTCAACGGACTCGAGAGCGCCGCCCGCGGCGCAGCGCGCCACGGCGTGGTCACCCTCACTCGGGTCATTATTGCGCCTCACGGACTTGAGTGGCCAGGGCGCGACAGAGGTTCCCCCTGCGGTCTTGCTTGAAGGGCGCCCTGCCCCCTCAAGTCCGTAGGCCTTCGGCCAAAAGAGGGGCGCGAACCTTCAAGGGATCAAGGGACTTGGGTCTCGTTAGCCATGGTGTCGTTAGCCGTGGTCGTTGCCGTGGGTGCGTTCGTGGTGGTCTCGATAGCCGTGGTCGTTGCCGTGGGTGCGTTCAGGAACTTCGCGAGGGTGGCGGCGAGGGCGTCGGGGACCTCCTCGGCGATGTGGTGGCCGCAGTCGAGACTGTGCCCGGTTATCCCCGGAGCCCAAGGCCGCCACACCTGCAGTGGATCTCCGTAGAGCTCCTCCATGTCGTCCTGCTTAGCCCACAACATGAGTGTCGGACAGGTGATCTGACGTCCTGCCTTCTTATCGGCGTCATCGGCGGCGCGGTCGACGACGAGCCCGGCGCGGTAGTCCTCACACATCGCGTGCACAGTCCCGGGATCGCGGATGGCGCGCACGAAATCGTCGTGGTTCTCCGCGCCGAGTCGCTCGGCGCTGTTGACGGTCTCGATCTGGTACCACGTGTCCGGGTCGGCGCAGATGACCCGCTCGGCGGGCTTCGCCGTCTGTCCCAGGAAGAACCAGTGCCACCAGGCGGCGGCGAACTTCGTGTCACATCGGTCGAGCGCTTCCCCGAGGGGAACGCCGTCCATCACGACGAGCCGCGCGACCGCTTCGGGATGGTCCAGCGCCGTCCGGTAGGCCACCAGCGAACCGCGGTCGTGCCCGGCGACGGCGAACCGCTCATGGCCAAGCGACCGCATCAGCGTGACGCAGTCCTGAGCCATAGCCCGCTTCGAGTACGGCGCATGGTTCTCGGTGGTCCGCGGTTTCGAAGACTGCCCATAGCCGCGCAGATCCGGGCACACCACGGTGAAACCCGCGGCCACCAGCGCAGGCGCCACCCGATACCAGGTGGTGTGCGTACGCGGGTGACCGTGGAGCAGCAGCACCGGCGGCCCGGACCCGCCGTGACGCACGCGCAGGGTCACGCCGTTGACGTCCCTCGCCTCCAGAGTGAAACCGTCGAACACACCAGGCCCCTACGCCGACGCGCTGCGGACGGCCAGCGGATCGCTCGGGGCCTTCGACTTCGCCGCGAGCATGCGTTCCCCGAGTTCCTGGAGTTGCTTGCGGCCCATCGCCTTGCGGACCTCCGGGAACCACTCCTGTTCCTCTTCTTCGACGTGGTGACGCACGTTCTCGGTCAGCACGGTCACTTTCGCGTCGAAGGTCTCGTCCGACGGGTCCAGTTTGGCCAGCTCCGACAGCATCCACACCACGACGTGATGCTCCTCGACGCTTTCAAGGACATGGTCCTTGGTCTCCGGCGCGGCGGCGCGGGCGGCGGGGTAGAAGATTTCTTCCTCGATGTAGGTGTGGGTCGTGAGTTCCTCGATCATCGAATCGACGAGCTTCCGCTTTTCCGCCAGCGCGTTCTCACCGGCCTTTTCGAACTGCTTGAACAACTTCTCGACCGTCTTGTGGTCGTCCTTCAACAGCACGATCGCGTCGTTCGACACGGGTACCTCCCGGCTCGCCACCGCGGCCCCCGGTTCGGGCCGCTGACCTCTTCTGATTGTGCAAGGGAAACAGCAGATTCGCAGGCTGGGGAAACGCGGTTTTGAGCGAGCCGGGATGGGGTATCCGACACGATTTAGACGCTCCATACCCCGGTGGCCGCCGTGATGTCGGCGTAGTCGCGGAAGTCTCGCGGCGGACGGCCCAGCGCGCGCTGCACCCCGTTGGTGAGGCTGGAGTTGCGGCCGTCGAGGACCTCGGTGAACAGGTAGGTGAACAGCTCGACGGCGTCGGCGGGCATTTCGTACTGGAGCAGCGTCGCCGCGTACTCCTCGATGGTGACCTGGTGGTACGCCACGTCCCTGGCCGACGCGGCGGCGATCTCCGAGGTTGCGTCGGCGAAGGTGAGGAGCCGGGGGCCGGTCAGCTCGTAAAGCTCACCGGCGTGCCCGGACTCGGTCAGTGCCGCGACGGCGACGTCCGCGATGTCGTCGGCGTCCACGAACGGCTCGCGTACTTCGCCGACCGGCAGCGTGACCACGCCGGCGAGAACTCCGTCCAGCAGGAAGCTTTCGCTGAAGTTCTGGGCGAACCAGCTCGCGCGCAGGATCGTCCAGTCCGCTCCTGCGTCCCGCAGGGCTTGCTCGCTCTTCTGCGCTTCCTCTTCGCCACGCCCGGACAGCAGCACCAGCCGCTCGACGCCATGCTCGACGGCGAGCGCGGCGAAGGCGCCGACGGTGTCCGCCGCGCCCGGCACGGCGAGGTCGGGATAGAAGGACACATAGGCCGCTTTGACGTTCCGCAGCGCGGGCGCCCACGTCGACCGGTTCTCCCAGTCGAACGAGGGTTGACCGGACCGCGAGCCGATCCGGACCGGCACGGTGCGGGCGGCGAGCTGCCGGGCGACCCGGCCACCGATCTTGCCGGTGCCACCGAGAATCAGGACGGGGGAGTTCGGGTGAGTTGTCATGACACCAGGCAACTAGGAAGCCGTGAGACTCTCCATAGCTCAAAGTCGCAAGTCCATAAGCGTACGTCCAGTGCCGCCGGTGTCAGGGGAATGGACGCCGGCGAGAACTCGGAAGTCATGATGATATAGAAAAAAGGACAAGACTGTCGCTATCGGTCATTCGGGAATCGGTGGCGAGCTTCGTCGCAGAGGGCGACTTCCGGGAAATCGCGGCAACTTCGGCGAGCAGGATTCGTCCGGCACCCGTCGGCAGCATTCCGCGGAACTATCACATACGATAGTTGCCGGAGGTGGCATGGCTACCAAGCGGATCTACCACCAGTACTGCGGACTCGCCTCGGCGCTCGACATCCTCGGCGAGCGCTGGACCCTGCTGATCGTCCGTGAGCTGCTGATGGGCCCGAGACAGTACAGCGAGTTGCTGGCCGACCTGCCGGGAATGGGCACCAACCTGCTCGCGGAGCGGCTGAAGTTCCTGACCGAGGCCGGTGTCGTCCAGCGCGTCGACGTCAAAGGCACCGGATCCCGCCTCGCCTACGAGCTGACCACGGTCGGCGCGGAGTTGCGCCCACTGGTGCTGGGTCTGGCGAAATGGGGCCTGGACTTCGTCGGCGAGCTGTCGACGGAGGACACAGTCCGTCCTCATTGGGGTTTTCTCGCCGTGGAAGCGATGTTCCGCGCCGACAAGGTTTCGGCGATCGAGGAGCGCTACGAGTTCAGGGTGGACGACGAGATCTTCCATATCGACGTGAGCGACGGTTCGGCACGCGCGGTACGCGGCCCCGCGGCGGACCCGGCGACGGTGGCCAAGACCGACGCCGCCACGTTCGTGAAGATCGGTTCCGGACACCTCACCCCGCTCGCCGCGATGCTCACCGGGCACCTCGCGCTCGAAGGCGACATCAACGCGATTCTTCGGTGCTGTGATCTGCTCGGCCTGGACGCCGGAATGCGCGCGCCCGTTTCTTCGTGACATCCGCTCGCTGTGGCCACAGGATTCGTTAGCGAAGGTTCGGCCGCCCTGACCCGCCGATATCCGCCCGACCAGGCTCTTCTTGTCCTGGATGTCCTGTGTATTGCCTTTCCAGCAAGGAATTCGTGAAACACCGACAGAAGTATTGACTCCGCAGGACCACGTGAACACTATCGATTCGGTAAGTCAACCTTGCTCACAACGGTCTGTCCGGGCAGGGCTACCAGCCGAGTGCCGCGGTCATGCCTTGTTCGAGGATGGGGGAGAGGGTGGTCAGGAACGTGGCGGTGAGGTGGTTTCCGTCCATGTAGACCAGGACGTTGCCGACGCTCGGCCGGCAGTATTGCCGACCGCAGAAGTAGTCACTGAAGTCGAGGAACGAGACGTTGGGCGGTACGTCGGCGACTTTCTCGTACGGCGGTGTCGGGGCCAGGAGCTCATTGCGCGGCAGACTGCATTCGGCTGCCTTGACGCCGTGGGCTTCGATGCAGGAGGGGGGTGAGAACCCGAAGCGTGGGTTGTCGCGGACGGCCACGACAGGGATCCCTGCTGCGTCGAGGTTTTTCCACTGGTCGACGAAGCCCTGTGGGGTCTGCTCGGTGAGTCCCGGTTCGACATCGCGGCTGGCGAGGGTGAATACCGCGTCGGGATGCATCGCGACGATTTCTTGTTCGGCGGTCGCGTTCCAGTCGGCACAGACCTTGTCGCCGGGCACGGCTTCGGAGGTGGTCGAGAATGGGCACGCCCCTTTGAGTATGAAGGTGATCTGGTAGTTGTTTTTGTCCGCGATCGGTTTCAGCGCGGCGAGGTACTGCTGGATGTGTGAGTCGCCGACCGCGACGATCTTCTTCGCCGGAGTGCCGGTGGTTTTGCTGGTGCAGATGTCGAGGATGGCGTTGAAGGTGGATTTGGTGCAGGTGGCGCCGGGGAAGCTGGCCCAGTCGTCGGGCACGGCGATAAGTGGCGGCACGACGTCGGTGCTCGGGGCGGTGGGCCGGGGCGCACCCGCCGTGCGGGCCAGCGCGCCAGGGTGGTCGGTGTCGTCGAGGGCGATGGTGAAGTCGGCCTTCTTCGTGGACACGACCTGCCAGGTCGCGGCCACCAGTACCACGGGAAGCAGCGCGATGACGCCGAAGCGGTAAGCGCCCCATTTCGTGCGGGTGCCCACCGGCGAAAGCCGGACCGGTTTCTCGACGAAGTGGTAGGTCAGTGCCGACAGCGCGACGGACACCCCGATGACGGCGAGTCCTCCGAGCAGGCCGACCTTCTCGCGTTGGCGTGCGACCAGGTAGAACACCAGGACCGGCCAGTGCCAGAGATACAGCGCGTAGCTGAGGTTGCCGAGGTACACGACGGGCCGCGAACTCAGGATCCGGTCGGCGCCGGCACGGCTGCCGGTGGCGCCCGCGAGGATCACGAACGCGGCCGCCAGCGTCGGCCACAGCGCGGCGTAGCCAGGGAACACACTGCCGACGTCGAGTACGAGCCCGCATGAGATCAGCCCGGCGACGCCCAGCCACCCGAGCAGGATCCGCATTACACGGGGCGGTCGCAGGGTGTCGATCCCCAGCGCTAGCAACCCGCCCAGCGCGAACTCCCACACCCTTGTCAGCGAATGGAAGTACGCGAGTGGCTGATCGGCTGCGGTCAGCCACACCGAATAGGCGAGGGACACCGCGAACAGGACCACCAATGTGACGAACAGGGTGGCGCGCAGTGACTTGCGGACAAAGGTCGCGACCAATGCGACACCGGCCACCAGCAGGGGCCAGACGAGGTAGAACTGGCCTTGGATGGACAGCGACCAGTAATGCTGGACGACGCTGGCGGTGTTGTGCTGGGCGAAGTAGTCCACCGAGTCGGCGGCGAGCCGCCAGTTCTCGACGTAGAACGCGGAGGCAAAGACCTCCTTGATGGTCTGGAACCAGCGGTCCTGCGGGAGCAGGACGATCGACATCCCGACCACGGCGACGAGCACGGTTAGCGCTGCCGGGAACAGCCTGGTGATCATCCGGCCCCACAACGGCCTGAACTCGATCCGGCCCCGGCCGGCGGCGCGGAAGAGCTGTCCGGTGATCAGGAAGCCCGAGATGAGGAAGAAGACGTCGACGCCGCCGGAGATCCGGCCGAGCCATACGTGGTAGATCACCACGAGCCCGGCGGCCAGCGCGCGTAATCCTTGTAGCTCGGGGCGATATTTCCGGGTACTCGGCGCAGATCCCGGGGTGGGCTCGACGGGGCCGGGGGCGGTCTCCGTGATTGCTGCTCGGCTCAACGTCGGTCCTCGGTCGTCCTGGTCACAGAGTGGGGGGCGACCGGATTCGATCACAGGTTTCTGTGAGCAAGACCGAATTTCCTATGTACAAGCTGTGCGAAGGTCGGCTTTCCGCAAAAGCGGCTCGGGGTGCCATTGACGGCGGTCGTGACGGGTATCGGCGTCCGGCCACCAGCCGGTCGCCGATACCCGCTGCCATATTTTCGTCAGAACGCTGCGCCCGGTAGGCGGAGGTGCCCGCTGCCGGTCAGGTTCCCCGCCTGACCAGCAGCGTCACCTGGCACTCCATTCTTCTCGTGGCGGCC
>JAVXWP010000084.1:0-101233 GCA_032230695.1 Actinomycetota bacterium
ACGGGGTAGCCGAGGCCGCGCAGCCGGTCGATATCGCGGCGCACGGTGCGCGGAGTGATCTCCAGTCGCTGGGCCAGTTCGGCCCCGGACCAGTCGCGTCGGGTCTGCAGGAGCGAGAGCAGTCGCAGCAGCCGTGCCGAGGTTTCCCACATGGTTTGAAGTCTGCCATTAGCCTAGGACCGAACCTGACCTAACCGATTCCTAGTGTTGTCGGCATGGAGAACTACAGCGAGATCCGGCCCTTCACCATCGACATTCCCCAGGCTGACCTGGACGACCTGCGGGACCGGCTCGCCAGGACCCGGTGGACCGCGGACCTGCCCGATGTCGGCTGGAGCCGCGGGGTGCCGGTGAACTACCTCAAGGGGCTGGCCGAGTACTGGCACGATGGCTACGACTGGCGCGTCCACGAGCGGGAGCTGAACAAGTACCCGCAGTTCACCACCGAGATCGACGGTCAGAACATCCACTTCCTGCACGTGCGCTCACCCGAGCCGGACGCGCTGCCGCTGATCATGACCCACGGCTGGCCCGGCTCGATCGTGGAGTTCCTGAACGTCATCGGCCCGCTGACCGACCCCAGGGCATTCGCCGGGGGGCGGCTAAAGAGGAGCGACCCGGCGGACGCGTTCCACCTGGTGATCCCGTCGATTCCCGGCAGCGGATTCTCCGGGCCGACCGGTGAGGCCGGCTGGGACACCAACCGGGTGACCAGGGCGTTCGCTGAGTTGATGAACCGGCTCGGCTACGACCGCTACGGCGCGCAGGGCGGCGACACCGGTGCGGTCATTTCCCCGGGGCTCGGCCGGCTCAACCCCGACAAGGTCGTCGGCGTGCACGCGAACGGGCTCTCTGCGTTCACCGAGGTCAACGTGGACGAGGTGGGGGAGCTGACCGAGGCCGAGCAGGCGCGGCTGGAGCACCTGCAGTACCTGAAGACCGAGCAGGCCGGTTACACGATGATCCAGATCACCCGGCCGCAGACCCTGGCGCACGGGCTGCACGACTCCCCGGTCGGGCAGTTGGCCTGGATCGTGGAGAAGTTCAAGGAGTGGACCGATCCGGCCGCCGAACTGCCCGAGGACGCGGTGGACCGGGATCTGTTGCTCACCAACGTGATGCTGTATTGGCTGACCGGCACCGCCGGGTCCTCGGCCAACAGCTACTACGAGACCGCGCATGCCGGAGCCTGGGGCGCGAGCGAGCGTTCCACGGTGCCGACCGGGGTCGCGGTGTTCCCCATGGATGTGTCGATCCGGCGCACTGTCGAGCTCGAACACACCGTCGTGCACTGGTCCGAATTCGGCCGCGGCGGCCACTTCGCCGCCATGGAGGCCCCCGACCTGCTCGTCGACGACGTCCGGGAGTTCTTCAGCAAGCTGCGCTGAAACCGCTGCGGCGCCGACCTCGATCAGGTCGGCGCCGCAGCGGCCCTTGCCCGCGGCGCCCCCCGTGACGGCCACACGAGCGCTGTGCCAACCACTTCCTTACAGGGCGAGGGCAGTTTCGGTGTCGCGCTGGGCTGGCGTGACGCCCTTGGTGGATTGCAACGTCAGTACTGTCGCTGAGTGAGCTACGACATCTACTTCCTTCACCGTGCCCCTGGCCAGTCCTGGGAGGACGCGATGGAGGCGCTGGAGAACGAGAACCCACCCGCAAACCAGGATCTGCCGGTCGGATGGGACGCGATCGCGGTAGATGCACGGGTGTTACTCGGCGAGATCTCGGTCTTCGACGGCCCGCCGAGCTGGAGCCTCAACCACCCGCCGACCGGTATCGAGGTGAGCTGTATGCAGGGTGAGTGGTCGATGACCGTTCCCTACTGGAGTCATGGCGACGAGGCTGACGAGATCGTCAGGCGGATTTACGCGCTCGCGTCGATCGTCGAGGCGGCGACCGGGCTGACCGCCTACGACCCGCAGCTCGGCGAGCCCATGAGGACCGGCGACGAGCAAACCGTCCAGAACGCGACCGGGATCTTCAACCAGATAAAGGGGTTCTTCAGTGGAACGAACTCGCCGTCCTAGATCACTGTCGGCCTTCGTATCACTTTCAGGCTTGACACAGAGTTGTCCACAGGTGGGGACAACTCTGGGGGTAAGTCGAACAAATGTTCGGTGGGTCAGGCTTCCGACAGGGTGACGCGGCGCTGCTCGGAGCGCACGGCCACGATGTCGCCGCTGGTCAGCTGCCGTCCGCGGCGGAATTCGGGCTCACCGTTGACGGTGACCTCGTCGGCTTCCAGAAGCTCTTTGGCCGTCGATCCGTCGTCGGCGAGGCCTGCCAGCTTCAGGAACTGGCCAAGGCGGATCGGCTCACCGGTGATGGGGACGTCGACGATCGGGTGACTCTGCATCGGGACATCATCCGTCATCCGCCACCTCAGTGCGTTTCCGAGGTGCTCGCCAGTGATGCGCATCTGCTCGCCCGCACGCGTACCGACAACGATGGCGCCCGCACAGCAAGATCAACCCAAGTCTTTTCCCCGTATGCAAGCAAATTCGCATCGAGAACCGCAGGTACTTGGGAGGCCGGTAACACGCGGGGTCGCGCTATTCCTTACCAGCAGCCAATCCCCGTCCATCAACGTCGGCAACCAGCGTCAGCATCGATGTTCTCAGGCCCGCGCGGCCATACCGTTGAAGGCGAGCCCGACGAGCGCTTCGATATGCCGCGTCCGTTCCGGTTCGAGTATCGGGCCGCGCAGCGTCGGGACGACCGAGTACATCATCAGTGACAGCAAGCCTTCTCCGGCGATCCCGACGTCCAGATCGGCGGGCAGGAAACCCCTGCGCACACCGTTGTCGAGATATGCGGTGGCCAGCACGGCGAACGACGAGATCAGCGTCAGCAGGCGCTGGACCAGCTCGTCGTCGATCGCCGGGGTGTCGAGCATGGTGAACTGCACCAGCCCCGGCTTGCCCTCGACCAATGTCAGCAGCCTGTCGAGCATCGCACGGAACTGGTCGGTCAATTCGTCGAAGGAAGTCGCTTCGTGTGGCTGGTCTTCGCCCACCACACCATCGATGATCGACTCGACCGCGTAGTCCAGGACGTCGTCGAGAATATGTCGCTTGCTGTCGTAGTAGTTGTAGAAGGTGCCGTGGCTCACGCCGGTCTCGCGGACGATATCGGCGACGCCGGCCGTCCGGTAACCCTTGGTGCAGAACACTTTGTACGCCGCTTCAACGAGTTCCCGTTTCCGGGTGGCGATTCTGTCGGTCATCCGGCAGTTCCGGGTCCACGCACGCCGTACACCACGAACGACACCAGTACGTCGACATACCTGGCTCGTCGTTCGGGCGTCGCCTGTCCGTGCAGGGCGAGCAGGAAACCCGGTACGATCATCGCGTTCATTCCATGTGCGACCATTTCCGTGTCCAGATCTGCGCGTAACCAACCAGCACGGACGCCGTGGTTCAAATACGACGCCATCATCGCGCTCAGCGTGTTTTCCAGGCCCAGCAACCGTGCCTTGAGTTCATCGTCGATCGCGCTGGCTTCGACGAGAACCAGCTTCAGCAACTCCGGCTCTTCTTGGGTCAGCGTGAACAGCCGCTCTGCGATCGACCTGACCTGCTCGATGAACTCGTCGAGCGACTCGGCGCGAGTCCGCGTGGCTCCACTGCGGACAGCTTCCAGCATCCGCTCGACGCTGTGATCAAGGACATGATCGAGCAGTGTCCGTTTGCTTTCGAAGTACCGGTACACGGTTCCTTGGCCGACGCCGGCGTGTTTGGCGACGTCAGAGATGCTGGCCACTTCATAACCGCGCTCGGTGAAAACGGCGCAGGCGGATTCGATGAGCTGAAGACGGCGTCGTTGCGCGAGTCCTGGCTCAGGGGGGCGACCGCGGCGGGCGCGCGGCTTCGCCGATCCGGTGGGGGGTGCGGATTCCATCGGGGAGGGAGCCTACGGTATCGAACCTCTTGTGTATCCCCCATTCCCTGCTACATTGCCAATCGGCTGAAAGGGCGGGGCGCATGTCGAGCGAGATTCCGACGTCCAGGATTGCCCGGACAAGCAAGCTTGGCCGCTTCGTGGCAGGTCAAGCGGCTCGCCAGGTCGGAACAAGGGCGAGCACAATCGGCCGCTCCGAAGAGACCAGGACCCGGGTACTCGAGCAGCGATCGCTCGAAGCCGCCGACCAGATCGTCTCGGTCCTCGGCAGCATGAAGGGCGCGGCGATGAAGCTGGGCCAGATGATGTCGGTGATCGATCTCGGCATCATCCCCGAATCCGCGCGTCCCGACTTCCAGCGGAAGCTGGCCGTTCTGCGTGATCAAGCGCCGGTGGTGTCCTTCGCTCAAATGCGTACGGTCCTTGAGAAGGATCTGGGCGCGGAAATTGACGCGGTGTTCGCCGAATTCGATCCGCAGCCGGTAGCGTCCGCGTCGATCGGACAGGTCTATCGGGCGCGGTTGCACGATGGGCGGGCGGTCGCGGTCAAGGTGCAGTACCCCGGGATCGGGACGGCTGTGCGCGCCGATCTGAAGAACCTCGCGCTGTTCCTTCGCTTCTCGCAACGCTTCCGACCCGGCTTGGACATGGTTCAGCTCGGCGAGGAGGTCCGGACGCGGATCGAGGAAGAACTGGACTACCGGCGCGAAGCGTCCACCCAGCACCAAGTCGCCGGTCAATTTCGAGGGCACCCGTTCATCGTGGTTCCGGACAGCATCCCGGAATTTTGCGGGGAACTGGTGCTGGTCACGGAATTCGTCGAGGGTCACACCTTCGACGACATCGTGACCCAGCCACAGGACGTACGCGACCGCGTAGGCGAGATCGCCTTCCGGTTCTATTGTGGCTCTATCTTCCGGAATCACGAGTTCCCAGGGGACCCACATCCGGGGAACCTGTTGCTGTGTCCCGATGGTAAGGTCGCGTTCATCGATTTTGGGCTGTTCAAGCGCATGTCGGCCGAAAGCGTCGAAACCGAATTGGCGTGCCTGCGCGCCGCGAGCGAGGGCCGTGGCGAGGATTTGCACGGGCTGCTCAACGCGTTGGGCGTGTTTCCGGAACCGGACCTGATCCTGCCCGAGGACATGCTCGCGTTCATCCGCGACGCTGTGGGCTGGTACCTGATCGATGGTGTGGTGCGTGCCACACCCGAAATGGCGACGGATGTTTTCATCGACTCGGTCGACCCGCGCTCGTCACATTTCCGGAAGCTGCGCTGGCAGCACCTGCCGCCAGCGCACCTTTTCACCCGGCGCGCCGAGCTCTACACGTTCGGCCTGCTCGGGCAACTGCACGCGCAGGCGAACTGGCATCTTATCGGGCGGGAATGGCTGTACGGAGAACCGCCGGTCACCGAGTTGGGGCTTCAGGAAGCCGCCTGGCGAAATGGGACATTTTAGCGCTCCCATCACTCGATGGAGTCAATTTTCGACATTCGTGTCGAATAGGGGCCAGAATGCAGACGTCCATGGCGCCGATGCCGGAGGTTTCATGATGGTCCGTACCGCTTTGCGCAGCACGACGGCTCGCCCCTCACCGAGGGTCGAGACAGCCGTCGAACTGCTCGACCGGACGGGAATCGTCGCCGCCAGCCTGCCTCAGCGCCGCCGGACGGAGTTCGAATCCGACGACGAGTTGCCCGAGTCCGAGCACACCGTGGTGCCCGAGCCGCAGCCCAAGGACATGGACCTCCGCCCGCGGGCGGTCGTGATCCACCGGCGGGCGAAGGCTTGGATCGGCGCGGCCGCCGGGGTCACGCTGCTTGCCATCGGCTGGCTCGTCGGCGGCTCGCTCACGAACCAGGGCTCGGAGACGGCGTCGCCCGTGGACGTCCGGCAGAACGTCGCTGCGCAGCCCGTGGCGCCGGCTTCGGCACCGCCTGTCACTCCCGCGACCGAGGTGATCGAGGTCCCGGCCAGCACGCCGACCGTCACCCCACACAAGACCGTGCCGTTGTCGAAGTCGTCGCGTCCGACGGTGCGATCGTCGCCGGAACCGCGGGCGAGCTTGCCGCCCGAGCCGCCCAAGGCGGAGTCGATCGGCGAGATCCGCAACCACATCAAGGACTTGGTCACGCCGTTCTTCGCGGCGATATCCGAGCGCTAGTGTCGAGCGCCGGTCATTCAGGCCGCGGGTACTGGTTCCAGGAGTACTCGTGCTCCGGCCGGCCGGTCGCGCCGTATCGCAGCCGCATCTCGATCGCACCGGACTCGGCGAGTGTGGTCAGATAGCGCTGCGCGGTGGCGCGGGCCATGCCCAGTTCCCCGGCGACCTCCGCGGCGGACAGTGGCCGCGCGGCGGTTTTCAGCTGGTCGGAAACCAGCCGTGAAGTCGCTGTCGACTGCCCCTTCGGCGTGACGGTCCGATCCTGTTCGTGCAGGGTGCGGAAAGCGCGGTCCACGTCTTCCTGCCCCAGGTTGCGGTCGTCGTCGAGCAGATTTCGGTAGCGCGAGTAGCTAACCAGGCGTTCGGCGAGTTGGCGAGTTGTAAACGGTTTGATCAGGTAGTTCAATGCGCCGACGCGAATTGCCGAACGAATCGATGTGGCATCGGTTGCCGCCGAAAGCACAATTGTGTCGGTTCGCAATTCGGGGAGTACCGCGAGACCGGATTCGTCGGGCAGATAGACGTCGAGCAGGATCAGGTCCGGGGTGAGCTCCCGTACTCGCGCCCGTGCTTCGGCGGCGGTGTGCACGGTGCCGACGACGGTGAACCCCGGGACCTCCTCCACGAATCCCGCGTGCACGCCGGCGACCCGGAAGTCGTCGTCCACGATGAGGGTGCGGATCACGGATTTTCCTTTCCCGAAAGGAGTTCCGGCAGCGCGGCGACGAAGAGTGCGCCGGTTTCCTCGCCGCCGGGATCGGCCAGCCAGACGTCACCACCGCGAGCCCGCGCCGCCTGCCTGGCCAGCGCGAGACCGAGACCGTGACCTGGCGCGATTTTGGTGGAGACACCTTCGTCGAACAGGGTTTCCCGCAACTCCACGCCGACACCGGGCCCACTGTCCATAACGGACACATGTAGCGTTTCGCCGTCCGCGAGCAAGGCGATTTCGACGGTCGCGGGCCGCCGTGGGCCCATACGGGCGGCGTGCAGCGCGTTGTCGACGAGGTTGCCGACGACGGTGTTGACGGCGATCGGGTCGGTCACCGACGTAGGTACCCACGAGTCGTCGGAGACCCGCAGGACCATGCCTTTCTCCTGTGCCTGCTCGGTCTTCGCCACCAGCAGCGCTTGGAGGTACGGGTCCGACACCGTGTCGCCGACGGCGATCGGGCGTGTCGACGACGTCTCGGTGAGCGTCTGCACGTACTCGACAGCTTCGCCGTTATGGCCGAGTTGGAGCAGCCCGGAGAGGGTGTGCAGCCGGTTGGAAAACTCGTGCCGCTGGGCGCGCAGGCCGTCGGAGAGCACCCGGATGCCATCGAGTTCCCTGGTAAGGGTGTCGAGATCGGTGCGGTCGCGAAAGGTCAGCACGGTCCCGATGGTCCGGTCGTCCCGCAGGACCGGGCGCGAGTTGATGACGAGGACCCGGTTTCCGGCGACGGCGAGCAGATTGTCGACAGGCTGTCCTTCCTCGACGGCCTTGTGCAGTCTCGGTGAAAGGTCCAATTCGGACAGTGGGGTGCCGACCGGGAGTTCGGTGTCCAGCAGGCGTTCGGCTTCGTCGTTGCGGACCGACACCCGGTTCGCCGAATCTACGGCGAGCACGCCTTCGCCGATTCCGTGCAGGACGGCTTCGCGTTCGTAGAGCAGTTCGGTCAGCTCATGGGGTTCGAGGCCGTGCGTGACGCGACGCAGCCGGCGGTTGAGCAACGCGGACGCCGCGGCGCCCAGCAGGAGCGCGCCGATCGCGAAACCGCCGGTGGTCAACAGAAGCCCGTTTACCGCACCGGTCGGATCGGCGATGTCGAAGCCGACGCTCACTTCGCCGACGACCCGCTGATCCGGTGCCCTGATCGGAGTTTTGCTACGGACGGAGAGACCCAGTGTCCCCGACTCGACCGCGCTGACCACGTCTTTACCCGCGAGGGCTTCGTCGGCGGGCGTGCTGACCGGTTTTCCGATCTCCTTCGGATCGGGATGGGCGAGGCGGATGCCATGGTCATCGGTGATCACCACGAACAGGGCCTCGGTCCGGTCGGTGACCTCGACCGCCCGGCGCTGGAGCTCACCACCGGAGTGCTTCGCCGCGGCCTCGGCGACCACGACGGGGTCCGCCGCGACGGACCGCGCGATGGCCAGCGCGCGTTGGCCGTACTGATCGTCCAGCGTGCTCCGGAGCAGCCACGTCACCAGCGCGAGGCCCACGCCGAGCACGAGGACGACCACACCGATCTGCAACAGCAGGATCTGCCGGCTGAACCGCATCCCGCGGAAGACCCCTTTCTCCGCCATGTCGCTGACCGTACTCCCAGGTCAGCCCGCTGCGCTCGGTGTCATCACATCGCTGTGCCCGGTGTCATCACATCGCTGCGCTAAATGAGCAAAACGCGGAGAACGTGCGTTGTGCACGCAGAACGCGGACAAGCTTCACCCACCTTTGATCTCGACCTAATGTGCCCGGTGATCGGCGGCACAGCTAGCACAGCCTGACAAAGGAGTCGGCCCACGATGGCCCCACCACTTATCGAGCTCATCGGAGCCACCAAGCGCTTCCCCAGTGGCAACGGATCGGTGCACACCGCGGTCCGTGACCTGACCATGACCGTCCGGCCCGGCGAGTTCGTCGCGGTCGTCGGCCCGACCGGGTGCGGCAAGTCGACGACCCTGTCCCTGGTTTCGGGCCTGCAGCCGGCTTCGGCCGGCCGGGTCCTGGTCAACGGCGAGGACGTCCGGTCCATTCCGGACGGTGTCGGCTACATGTTCCAGACCGATGCGGTGATGCCGTGGCGTTCGGTGCTCGACAACGTCGCTTCCGGCCCGCGCTTCCGCGGGGTGGACAAGGCCGAAGCCAGGGCACAGGCGACCGACTGGATCGAGCGCGTCGGCCTCGGCGGCTTCGAGAAGTATTACCCACATCAGCTGTCCGGCGGGATGCGCAAACGGGTCGCGCTGGCGCAGACGCTGGTGACGAACCCCAAGATACTGCTGATGGACGAGCCGTTCTCCGCGCTCGATGTGCAGACCCGCGCGTTGATGCAGGACGAGTTGCTGCGCCTGTGGTCCGGTTCCGGTGCCGCGGTCGTCTTCGTGACCCACGATCTCGACGAAGCCATCGCGCTCGCCGACAAGGTCGTCGTGCTGACGTCCAGTCCGGCGACGGTCAAGGCCGTCTTCGAGATCCCGCTGGAGCGTCCGCGCGCAGTGGAAGATCTTCGCCTGACCGAGGAATTCCGGTTGATCTACCGAGAAATCTGGGAGTCACTGCGCAGCGAGGTCGACAAGGCCCGTGAGAAGGGTGCCAGCAATGTCGCATGAAACGATTCAGGCGCCCGCTTCCTCGGCCGTCCCGGTGTTCGAGAGCGAGCAGGACATCCTGGCCCGCCAGCGCAAGCACCAATCGAAACGGCGTCGCAACATCTGGCTGCTGCGCGTCGGCATCCTGATCGCCTGGCTGGGTAGCTGGGAAATCACCGCCACCTACTGGATCGACCCGTTCTTCTACTCGAAGCCGTCGCGGATCTGGCAGCGGCTCGTGGAATGGTTCACCGACGGCACCGACTTCGGTTCGATCTGGTACCAGGTCCTGGTTACAGTCGAGGAAGCAGTGATCGGCTTCGCGATCGGTGCCGTGGCCGGCGTCGTCCTTGGCGTGATCCTCGGCCGCAGTCAGTACCTCGCCGACGTGCTCGCGCCGTTCATCAAGGCCGCCAACGCTTTGCCGCGGATCGTGCTGGCCGCGCTGTTCGTCATCTGGTTCGGCCTCGGCCTGTCGTCGAAGGTCGCGACCGTGGTCGTCCTCGTGTTCTTCGCAGTGTTCTTCAACGCCTTCACCGGTGCCAGGGAGGTCGACCGCAACCTGATCGACAACGCACGCATTCTCGGCGCGAGCCGCGGGCAGGTGCTGAAGTCGATTGTGTTGCCCAGTGCGACTTCCTGGATCCTGTCGTCGCTGCACGTGGCGTTCGGCTTCGCGTTGATCGGTGCGGTGGTCGGTGAGTACACCGGCGCGAAGGCAGGGCTCGGGTTCCTCATCGCGAACGCACAGGGAACCTTCGACACCGCAGGCGTCTACGCGGGCATGTTGATCATCACGGTCGTCGCGTTGTTCGCGGAGTGGGGCATCGGCGGACTGGAGAACCGGCTTCTCCGGTGGCGTCCGCCGTCAGCGAGTTCCGCTGCGAGCGGGATCTGAGGGGCGCCGTGAAACTCAACAGTGCTGTCTTCAAGAAAGCAGCAGGAATCGCGGTCGCGCTGCTGATGACCCTGACCGGAACGGTCGCCTGCCGCGATTCCCGGACGGTCGACTTCGGCGAGTCGGGAAATCCGCATATCAAGATCATGATTGGCGGTCTGTCGAAGGTGATCTACCTGCCGGGCCAGCTGGCTCAGCAGCTCGGCGCCTACCAGCGGCAGGGCCTCGACGTCGAACTGTTCGACCAGCCGTCCGGTGCCAACGCGGAGACTTCGCTGCTGGCCGGGGAGGTGCAGGCGGTGGTCGGGTTCTACGACCACACCATCGACCTGCAGGCGAAGGAACAGTGCATCACCAGCGTGGTCCAGTTCGCGAACGTGCCCGGTGAAGCCGAAATGGTGGGGACCGAAAAGGCCGGCGAAATTCGCGGTGGCGCGGACTTCAAGGGACGCAACCTCGGTGTCACCTCGCTCGGGTCGTCCACCGACTTCCTGACGAAGGCACTGGCGAGCCGCGGCGGCGTCAGCTCCAAGCAGTACACACCGGTCAAGGTCGGTGCGGGGCAGACGTTCATCTCCGCGCTCGACCAGGGCTCGATCGACGCGGGGATGACCACCGATCCGACCATCGCGCAGCTGACGAACACCGGCAAGGCCAAGATCCTCTACGACATGCGCACCGAGGAAGGCACCCGCGCCGCGCTGGGCGGGCTGTACCCGGCGAGTTCGCTGTACATGGGGTGCGAGATCGTGCAGCGCTATCCCGATGTGGTGCAGAAACTGGCCAACGCCTTCGTCGAAACGCTGCAATGGCTCGACAAGCACAGCGCCGAAGAGGTCGCGGCGAAGATGCCGCCGTCCTTCGCCGGTGGTGATACCGCGCTGTACGTCAAGTCGTTGAAGGACAGCCTGCCGATGTTCACCAGCGACGGCCGGATGGATCCGGCCGGGGCCCAGAACGTGTTGAACGTGCTGGGTGAATCCTCCAGCAACGTCAAGCCGCGTAAGGACAAGATCGATCTTTCGAAGACGTACACGACCAGGTTCGTGGACGCCGCCAAGGCGTCGACCGACTGAGCCGGTGGCAGAACAGGCGGGCTCGAACCATGTGCGTCGAGTCCGTTTTGTTCGCTATGTTTGGGTCCCACTCACTCTGGAGGATTCACATGCCGGACCGCAGGGCGTTCCTCGTCGCCGCTGGTGTCACCGTGGGAAGTCTGGTCGTGCCGTCGATCGCGACAGCACGGGAAGCACCGTCCAAAGTGTACGCATTGCCGGAGTCGACGCAGTTCCCCGAGGGGATCGGCGCGGATCAGCGAACCGGCTGGGTGTACGTCAGCGCCCAGCCGAACGGCGCGATCGCCCGCGTCAATCCGAGAAACGGCCGTTCGGAACAGTTCCTCGCGCCGGGCACCGATGGCCTGGTCCGCGGCAACGGTGTCAAGGTCGACAGGCGCGGTGTCTGGATCGCGGGCGGTCAGGGCGGCGCCACCTATTTGTTCGACACCGAGCGAGCACGGTTGATCCAGAAATGGGCGCTGCCCGCCACCGGGTTCCCGAACGATCTCGTGGTCACCGGCCGAGGCACCTACGTGACCGACTCGTGGGACCCGGTGTTGTGGCGCGTGCGCCTCGGCGTTCGCGAAGCCGAGCCGTGGCTGGACCTGACGACCACACCGATCGTCTACACCCCGGGTTCGGTCAACCTCAATGGCATCGTCGCGACCCCCGGCGAGCGGTACGTGATCGTGGTGCACTCGCTCCAAGGAAGCTTGTGGCGTATCGATACGCGCACGAAGGAGGTCGTGAAGATCGACCTCGGCACCGAGTCGATCCCGGCCGCGGACGGGCTCTACCTCAAGGGACGCACGCTCTGGGCGGCGCAGAACAGGTTCGGGGTGATCGCCAAGCTGCGGCTCTCCGAGAGCTACGCGAGCGCGAAGGTGCTTTCGCGGACCGGTGACACGACGTTCCGCTATCCCACCACGGTCGACGTCCTCGACGGCCGCATGCTCGTCGTCAACAGCCAGTTCGACAAGCGCGGCGCCGGTATGCAGCCGGAGCTGCCATTCACCATCTCCAGCATGGCCATTCCTTGACCCGCTTCGCTGGACGAAAGGGAAAATTCATCCACCGAGCTGACCTATCGGGTTGAATTATTGGTCCATCTGAGTGCACGGCTGTGAGTGATGCCACTCACGGTGGTTGACTGGATACCGTGAGGCAGGTCATGGAGAAGGGGGAATCGCCATGATTCTGTCGGCACCGCGCGCCGTTCTCCCGGTTTTCGCCGGGTTGGAGTCGCTCGCTCTGGCTTTGACGGTGTTGGCCTGGGTCACCTCGTCCGCTACCGGAACAGAGCTCGCTCAGTTCACCGGCCTGCTCGTGCTGGCCGTGGTCCAAGCCGAGCTCTCGCGCACCATCGAGCGCATCCGCTGCGCGTGCGCGAAAGCTCCGCATATCAACATGGCCACCGTGTGGACGTTCGCCGGAGTGCTGCTGCTGCCGCCAGTGCTCGCGGCGACCCTGGCCATCGTGGTGTACCTGCATCTGTGGATCCGCGTGTGGCGGACATTGCCTGGTCGTCGCACCTACCGGATCGTGTATGGCGGCGCGTCGATCGTGCTGGCCTGTTTCGCCGGCACCGCGGTCATCGGGCCCGGCGGGATCGAGGCGGCGGTGCGCGCCGGAACCCGCGGTTCGCTGGCGATCGTCGAGACGGTAGTGGTGTTCACCCTGGTGAACGTCCTGCTCGCCGCACTCTCGGGCTACCTGCATGCCGGTCATTTGGTGATTCGCAGTCTGGTCGGCGAGCGGGAGGGCAACGCGCTGGAAGGCGCGACACTCGTGCTCGGCGCGTTCACCGCACTCGGTATGACCGATGTCCCATTGCTCGTTCCGTTCGTGCTTTTTCCGCTGCTCACGCTGCATCGGGGGGTGCTCGTCCGGCAGTTGGAGATCGCGGCACGCATGGACGAGAAGACCGGTGTGCTCAATGCGGGGGCGTGGCACGCCATGACCGAGCGCGCGCTTTCGTCGGCAGCGCGGGAACGGACCGAGTTCGGGCTGTTGATGCTCGATCTGGACCATTTCAAAGGGGTCAACGACGTCTACGGCCATCTCGCGGGCGACGTCGTGCTGAAGGCCGTGGCCACCGCGATCACCGGGGAGGTCCGAGCGTACGACGCCGTCGGCCGGTTCGGCGGTGAGGAGTTCGTGGTGCTGCTCCTCGGCGTCTGCGAAGGCGAGGTGCTGGCCATCGCCGAACGGATCCGGCAGGCCATCTCCCGGCTGAAGGTCGACGTCGTCGCGCGGGAGGGGGTCACCGCGGTCTCCGGGCTTTCGGCGTCGATCGGGGTGGCCCAGTATCCCGACGCGGGCACGGTACTCGAGCGGCTTCTCCACGCGGCGGACACCGCGCTCTACCAAGCCAAGAACACGGGCCGGAACAAGGTTGTCAGCATTGCCGCGGTGCGGTGAATCGGTAGGCCCGCTCCACCTTGGCGACCCGGACGTCGAAGGATTCGTACCACTGCTCGCGGCCGCGCCGACTGGCCGCGGTGTGTTCGGCGTGCTGTCGCCAAGCGGCGATCGACTCCTCGTCACGCCAGTACGAAACGGTGATCCCAAGCTCGTCACGAGCGGATTCCATGCCCAAATAGCCGGGCTGCTCAGCGGCCAACTCGGCCATGCGCGCAGCCGTCTGGCCGTACTCGTTATCGCCCTCGGCCCTCCAGGACGTAAAAATCACCGCGTAGTTGTCCCCGTCGGCGTTTCAGGGGATGGCGGGGATGGCGGCAGGGGAGAGGTGGCGGGCGATTTCGGTGCGGGACCGGACGCCGAGCTTGCGGAGGACTTTGGCGACGTGCTGCTCGACGGTTCGAGGGGAGAGGAACAGGCCGTCGGCGATCTCGCGGTTGGTGCGGCCCTCGGTGAGCATCCTGGCCACCTCACGTTCCCGCGGCGAGAGTTCGCTGCCGTAGCCACGACGACCACGTTGGGACGGTGCCCACGCGCCGTTTTCGCGGAGCTGGTGCCGGCATCTTCCGGCGTCGCGGGTCGCGCCGAGTCGTTCGTAGGACTCGGCGGAGCTGGTGAGGTCGGCGATCCCCGACCGTTCGCCGGCGGCGAGACGGCACAGCGCGGCGCGTTCGAGCGCGCCTGTCGCTGGGTAGGGCATCGGCAGTTCTTCGTAGCGAGCCTTGGCTTTGTCGAACATCGCGGCCGCGTCCTGATGCTTGCCCCTGGCCGCGAGCAAGATCGCGCGGCCGGACAACAAGGCTGCGTCGGCCACCGGAGCGTCCAAGCCGCCGATGCCGCGAGCGAACTCCTCGACCACGGCGTCGGCCTCGTCCCAGCGACCCGCCTGGGTATAGCTTTCCGCGGCCGCGGGCACGAGATCCGCGGCCCACACCCAGACACCCTTGAGCCGCGCCGCCGCCATCGCCGCGTCGGCGACCGCGCACGCGCCGACGATGTCACCGGTCGCCATCCGGACCCGGATCAGCACGCCCGCCGCCGCCAGCACCACGGGAATCGGGCCGTGCTGCGGTGCGAGCACACTGGTCGCGGTCAAGTGACGTTCTGCGGCGGCGAATTCACCGCGGACGGCGGCAAGGGCGCCGAGAACCAGCGAGGACTCCATGACGATCGGACCGAGTTCGGGATACTTGCCGCGCAAGGCTTCCCCGGCTTCGGCGAGACCACTCCAGTTTCCGGTGACCCAGTTCAGCCGCAGCCGCGTACCTTGCGCGAGACCGGCCGCGTAGAGCGCACCGGTGTCGACAGCACGCCGGATTCCCTCGGTGACCAGCCGTTCCGCTCGGCCGAGATGGCCGACCCACGATTGCGCGTCGGCCATGTTGCACCACAGCCGCGCAAGCTGGACGCGTTCGGCGACCGTCGTGGTGCTGTCGGGCAGGTTCTGGAAATCGGCCCACGCCGTGCCGTCGCCGATATGCGCGCGTGAGGAAAGCCTGTCGGCGGTGAGCGCCAGGCGCAGTTCGGGATCGTCGAGCCGGACGTACACCTCGGCGGCGCGCCGCGTCCAGGCTTCGTGCCAGCTCAGTGGGGTGAGCCCGTCGATCGGCATGGCGAGCACGTTGATGCCGCGGGCGGCCAGTTCCGGCCGGTCCTCGAGTTCGCCGATCGCCTTCTCGACCTCGACGCGGCCCCGCGAGAGTTGTCCGACGGTCCGCACCAGCAGCATGCCGAGGCTCAGCCGGATCGTGCCCCTGGCCGTCGGGCTGAGCGGCAGTTCCTCCAGCACCCGTTCGAGGGTGACGATCACGTCCCGGTGGAACCCGCGCAGCGCGATCTGGCTGAGCTTCGTCGCCAACCGGGCAACGTCGGTTTCCGCCGCGGCGCCACCGGTCAGTACGGACTGCAGGACGTCGATGGCCAATGACGTTTCGCCGTGCTCGATCGCCTGGTCGGCGGCCGCTTCCGCGTAGTGCTGCCACTGCTCGGCCCGGCCCGCGACCCGCGCGTGCTTCGCAAGCTGGAGCAGCGGCGGTGCCGGAGCCTCGGCCAGCACGGTGAGAGCGCGGTCGTGCAGCATCACGCGTTCGGGCCCGCTGATCGTGTCGTAGACGGCCTTGCAAGCCAGCGGATGCCGGAACCCGTACCGGTCATGACCGGCTTCGCCGAGCACCCCGCCATCCAGTGTGGACAGAAGTGCGGTGCGGAGTTCGTCGCCTGCCAGCTCGGCCAGCGCACCGATCACCTGTGGCTCGGCGGAAACGCCGAGTACCGCGGCCGCCCTGGCGAGGCGGATCGACGGCTCGGGCAGCGCACTCAGCCGTTCGATCATCGCTTCGGCCAGCAGCACCGGTACTTCGAGAGTTTCGAGAACGTGGTCCGACAGCACCTCGCCGACCGGCAGCGCACCGGCCGCCTCCCGCAGCGCCCGCACGGTTTCCTCGGCCACGAAAGGGATTCCGGCGGTGTTCTCATGCAGCTTCGCCGCGAATTCGGGGGAGACCGGCACCGACAGGGCGTTCGTCGCGAGCTGCCGGATGGACGCCACATCGAGCGGGCCCAGCGATACGCGTGCCGCGCGCAGGTTTTCCGCCGGACGGAACGACGTGCCGAGCGGACCGCGGTGCTGCCCACCGGATTCCCGGTACGCCACCACCACCGCAAGGTCCGCGGGGATCGCAGAGACCACGAAACGCACCAAATCGCGGGTTCCGTCGTCGGCCCAGTGCAGGTCGTCGACCACCAGGATCGCCGGGCCGCATGCGGTGAGCAGCTCGCGCACCGCGCGGAACTGACGATGCCGTTCGGCGGCCGGGTCCACGAGTGGTTCCGGTTGGGGTGGAAGGAGTTCCGCGATTTCGGGCAGCAGCGGGCGGAGCACCCCGACCACCGCACTCAACGGACTCGCGAACGGCTGTTCGCCGATCGAGCGCAGCGCTTCGAGCACCGGGCCGTAGGGAAACGGCTCACGCAACGGCTGGCACGTGCCCGCGAGGACGCGTGCGCCATCGAGTTCCGGTCGCCGTAGGAGTTCGGCGATCAGTCTTGTCTTGCCCATTCCGGCCTCGCCGCCGATGAACACGGCGGAGGGGCGTTCTGCGACCACCTTGGCGATGGTCCCTAGTTCGGTTTCGCGTCCGACAAGCGTGGGCGAACTGGTGCGTACCGACACCGATGTCGGGCGTTGGCTGGCCATCCACATCATGGCGCTCCTCGGCGGCCGAGCGGCATCATGGCCGCGTCGTCCTGTTTGCCGGGGAAGCTTAGGCAGTCGGTGATCGGTCGTAAACCGTGTGCGACCGGTCCGGCGGGTGGTCCGGCTAGGCGTGTGCGGACCTTCTGTCACCGGTTCGCCGAGGTTTGTTGGGGAAAAGATCACCATCCGTGCGGAAACGTGGGGTTTTGCCTGTTTTGACATGGCTTCACTCGTCCGGGTACAGATAGTCGTGACTGAAAGTAGTTGCCTGAAACCCTACTTAAGAACTGTCCGCCACCCCGGACGGACCAATAAGGGTGGTGTCCCAAGGGTGAAGAATGGGTATACCTATCCCGCTCACCCCGGCTTGCGCCGCGTCAGTGTCTCGCGAAGTGTCACCCGTTGGGGAGGCCAGTCGTACGGCCTACGAGTGCCGTGCGTAATCGCGAGGGAGCAGAATGAAGATCAACAAGATCCTCGGAATCGCCGTCGCCGCCGCGGCGTCCGCCGGGTCGCTCGTAGTGGGATCGATCCCTGCTGTGGCCGCCTCGGAGTTCACTCCGCTTAACGCCGAGATGCTGCCTGCCATGCAGCGTGACCTCGGGCTGACCCGCGACCAAGCCGTTTCGAGGCTGGCGACCGAAAACTCGGCCGCCGGCCTCGAACAATCGCTGAGTACGGCACTCGGTGACGGATTCGGCGGAGCCTCGTTCGACCCCGCGACCGGGCGCCTGAGCGTCGGTGTCACCGACGCGGCCAAGCTCGGCGAAGTACGGGCCAGTGGCGCGGACGCCAAGCTGGTGCGCTTCAGCGCCAAGCAGCTCGACTCCACTGTGGACAAATTGAACGTCGGCGAGGCCACGGCCCCCAAGTCCGTGACGAGCTGGGGCGTCGACACCGCGAACAACCGCGTCACCATCACCGTCGCACCGGGCCAGGTGTCCGCGGCGGAGGGATACCTCGCGAAGTCGGGCGTCGACCGGACCGCCGTCGCCGTCGTCGAATCCGCGGAAACCCCGAAGCTGCAGTACGATGTCCGTGGTGGTGACGCCTACTACATCGCGGGACAGGCCCGCTGTTCGATCGGTTTCTCGGTGAGCGGCGGTTTCCTCACGGCCGGCCACTGTGCGGCGATCGGCAGCTCGATCACCGGCTACAACCAGGTGGCGATGGGGTCGTTCGGGCGCTGGAGCTTTCCGACCAACGACTACGCGCGCGCCAACGTCAACTCCAACTGGACTCCGCGTGGCGTGATCAACAACGGGACCCGCGTGCTCGGCTCGACTGTGGCGGCCACCGGCGCGTCGGCGTGCAAGTCCGGCTCCACCACCGCCTGGACCTGCGGCACGATCGGTGCCAAGAATCAGACCGTCCGCTACGCCGAAGGCACCGTCTACGGCATGACGGCGACCAACATCCGGTCGGACGCGGGCGATTCGGGTGGCTCGGTCATCGCCGGTAACCAGGCGCAGGGGCTGCTTTCCGGCGGCAACTCGACGACCATGTATTTCTTCCCCGTCAAGACCGCGCTCTCGGCGACCAGTTCCACGCTGGTTCTCGGCTGACGTTTCTTTGATGACGAAGGGCGGTTTGAGTGCCTCCAGAGCACTCAAGCCGCCCTTCGTGTTCCCATCCGGTAAAGCGGTTTTCGGGGGCTAGCTAGCGTCCTAGACGTTACTGATTTCTTCGATCAGCCCGTCGACGTCGAAGTGCTCGCTTTCCGCGCCCAGCGGAACGAGTTCGAGCGAGGCGTCGACGAAGCTTTGGACGTCCTCGCGCTCCAATTCGAACGCGGCGTAACCGTCCGGGGATTCGATCTCGAGGGTCAGCAGCGACTCGTCGTCGGAAAGGTCGGGGCGGACGCGGACGTCGCCGATCCCGGCGGGCTCGGAGAGCCCGGTCACGAGCAGGTCACGGGCGAAGGTCCATTCGATCCAGCGGCCTCGCTCGGTGCGGAAAGCCACTGTCACGGCGAACGGCTCGTCGGCGTGAAAGGACATGCGGGAAAGAACAGGGGTCGTGCTGTCGTTCAGCAGCACGAACTGGCTCTGGTGTACGGCGTCGGTGTGCACGGCCACTCCTCCTTGCGTCCTGGAGTTCGCGAGGTGCGAACTGTTCGGTCATGGAGGAGATGGCCGAACCCGGCGCTGATGACGGCGAAAGGCTCACGTTCACGCGATCGGCTGCATCTGTCCAAAGTGGTGTAACACCGACCACATACCCCTTGCGTTCGGGCAAGCACGCGGGGTGATCAATCCACTTTGGACTGTCTAGGCTCGAAGCGGCAGCGTCAGACCCACTTTGACCCGTTCCATCGCGACACTGGTGGTGAAATGCCGGATGTTTTCGTTGTCGAAGAACATCCGATGGGTGAATGCCTCGAAATCGGCCATGTCCCCGCAAGTGACGACGAGCACGAAATCGGCGGTGCCGGTGACGTAATAACACTGCTGCACGTGGGCGTCGTCGAGAACCTGCTGCCGGAACGCGTCGAGCACCTCCAGCCGCTCCCGTTCCATCTCGACCATCACGATGAATGTCATCGGCAGGCCGAGCGCGGCCGGATCGAGCACGGCGACCTCGCGGGCGATGACCCCCGTCTCGCGCAGGCGTTTGATCCGCCGCTGCACGGCCGCCGCCGAAAGCCCCACCTTGGCGCCGATCGTCTCCGCGATCGTCCTGGCGTCGTCCTGCAACTGGGTGAGGATGGCGTGGTCGAGGGAGTCCAGGTCCGGGGTCACCGACCCAGGCTATCGGTCGGCCGTTCACCCGTCCGGTGCTTTTAGCGGCGGTCCCGGACCAACACACCGGGACGACTTGACGTGGATGGTTGGTGAACGGTATTCACTTCGCCATGTGGACGCGGCGTGGGCTGGCAGTGCTGGCGGTAGCGGGACTCGTCGCTTCGGGGGTGACCGGCGTGACGGCCTTCGCGGCGCCGGCGACCGAAGCCTGCCCTTGGGTCGGGTCCTCGGCGCCGCTGGAACAGCGGGTCGACCAAGTGCTGAGCAGACTCACACCGACCGAGAAACTCGGTTTGGTCCATGGCTCCGGCAGTGTGGTGGACATCCTCGGCCCGACGTCGTACGCGGGCATCGTCAAGGCCGTGCCGAGGCTCTGCATCCCTCAGCTGTCCCTTTCCGACGGCACCGCGGGGGTCGGCGGTGGCAAAACCGGCGTCACGCAGCTGCCGGCGCCGAATTCGTTGGCCGCGGCCTGGGATCGGAGTCTGGCCGCCGCGTACGGGGACGTCGTCGGCGAAGAGATGCGGGGCAAGGGCGCCAATATCGCGCTCGGCCCGACGCTCGACCTGGCCAGGGACCCGCGTGCCGGGCGCTCGTTCGAGACGCTCGGCGAGGATCCCGAGCTCACCGGCGCGCTGGCTGTCCCGCAGATCCGCGCGATCCAGGGCAACGGCCTGATCGCGCAGGCCAAGCACCTCGCGGCGTACAACCAGGAAGCGCTGCGTGACACCGCGCTGGGCAATGCCGTCGTCGACGAGCGCACGTTGCAGGAGATCTACCTGCCCGCTTTCGAGGACGCCGTCCGTGAGGGCGACGTCGGCTCGGTGATGTGCGGCTACAACTTCGTCAACGGCGTGCACGCCTGCAACAACACCTACCTGCTGAGCCAGGTCCTCAAAGGACAGTTCGGCTTCGACGGGTTCGTGACTTCGGACTGGTTCGCGATGCACGCCAGTGTCGCCGCGGCGAACGCCGGGCTGGACATGCAGATGCCGGGGAGCTGCTACTTCGGCACCCGGCTCGGGGCCGGTATCGCCGCCGGTCAGGTGCCGGCCGCCAGGCTGGACGACATGGTCCGCCGGATCCTGCGGCCGATGTTCGAGCGCGGGATCTTCGAGAATCCCGTCACCGGCACGCCGGACGTCGTGGTGACTTCGCCCGCGCACGCGGCCGTCGCGCGCGTGGTCGCCGAGCAGGGGACCGTGCTGCTGAAGAACGAACAGAACGTGCTGCCGCTGTCCGGGTCGGGTTCGGTCGCGGTGATCGGGAACGCGGCGGGCGCCGGGGTATTGGGGTCGGGCGGCGGGAGCGTGCACGTCCTCGCGCCGTCGATCGTGACGCCGTACCAAGGGATCGCCGCGCGGGCCGGTGGGCGGGTGACCTTCGACGACGGCGGTGATCGGGCCCGGGCCGCGTCCGTGGCGAAGGCGGCCGGGACGGCGGTGGTGTTCGTCGCGAAGTGGTCGTCGGAGTCGAAGGACAACGGGGACATCGCGCTGTCCGATGTGGACAACAAACTGATCGAGGCCGTTTCCGCGGCCAACCCGAACACCGTCGTCGTGCTGAACACCGGCGGGCCGGTGACGATGCCGTGGCTGAGCAAGGTGCGCGGGGTGTTCGCGGCCTGGTATCCGGGGCAGGAATACGGCAATGCGATCGCGTCGCTGCTGTTCGGCGACACGAACCCGTCGGCGAAGCTGCCGATCACCTTCCCGACCGGGCTGGACCAGGTTCCGGCGAAGGACTTCGCGCGGTTCCCCGGCGGGCAGTACACCGAAGGGCTGGCCGTCGGCTACCGCTGGTACGACCAGCAGAAACTGAACCCGTTGTTCCCCTTCGGTTTCGGACTGTCCTATACGGACTTTTCGTTCGACGGACTGTCCACCGGTCCGGTGTCGGCGGACGGTGCGGTGACCGTCGGTGTCAACGTCACCAACACCGGCTCGCGAGCCGGAGCCGAAGTGGCGCAGGTGTATCTGAGTCACCCGGCGTCGGACGGTGAACCGCCTCGGCTGCTCAAGGGGTTCGAAAAGGTCGAGTTGAACCCTGGCGAGACCAAGCAGGTCCACTTCACCCTCGACGCGCGAGCGTTCTCGCACTGGGATTCCTCGCTGCATCAGTGGATCCGCAGCGCCGGGACCTACGCCGTCTGGGTTGGCGACTCCTCCCGCCACCTGCCGCTGACGTCGTCGATCCAGGTCCCGACGACCATCGCGACCAGTGCGCCCACCCCGCCCGCACCGCAAGGCGCACCGACCGGTGGCGACTCGCTCAGCGGCGCTGTCGCGAACCTCGCCGCCTGCCCCGATGAAGCGCTTTTCACCGGTCTCACCGGCTTGACCTCGCTACTCGGCCTCCCACCCGGCCCCCAAGCCACCGTCGCGCCCGCGAACCCCTGAATCCCTGAACTGAAAAGGTGTAGCCAGTACCACCGCGCGCGCCGGTTTCGTGCTGGAAGATCGACGACATGACACTGGGTGGAACTTTTCGGAGACTGCGAGACGCGGCGGTTTACTCGGCGACGAGCCTGGCGACGGGGCTCGCCTGCCTGCTCGCGATTCCGGTACTGCTGCTCTCGGGTGTCCTGTGCCTGCTTCA
Organism: Actinomycetota bacterium; assembly: GCA_032230695.1. Lineage (GTDB taxonomy): Bacteria > Actinomycetota > Actinomycetes > Mycobacteriales > Pseudonocardiaceae > Amycolatopsis. The sequence goes on from JAVXWP010000084.1 coordinate 22,279, forward strand.
GGTCGGCGTCTACCTTCTGCCGCCGCAGTTGCGCTGGCTCGGCCGGTGGACCGACTTCGAGCGCCGTCGCGCCGGGAAACGGCTTGGCAGAACGATTCCCGGCCACGAGGTGCGGCCACGGCGGCTACCGGAGCTGCTGGCCGAGCGGAGCACTCGCCGTGATCTCCATTGGCTCCCCGCCGGCGGATTCCTCGGGACGCTGCACGGCTTGGCCGGTTTCGCGCTGACGCTGCTGCCGTTGGGGGCACTGTTTTCGGCCGGGTTCTGGTGGGTGTTCCCCGCCGGGGAGCCGGCCACCGTGGCCGGTGTTCCCCTCGACAGCTGGGGCGCCGCGCTCGGTTTCGGGCTGCCGCAGGCGTTGGTGGTGACGGTTCTGGCGGTGGTCCTGCTGCCGAAGGTCGCCGACGGCAGCGCCAAGATCAGCGCGCGGCTGCTCGCGCGGTCGGAGCGGGACGAGCTCAGCGAGCGCGTCGAGACGCTGCAGGTCAGCCGGGCCGGTGCGGTCGACGCACATGGTGCCGAGCTGCGCCGCATCGAGCGCGACCTGCACGACGGCACGCAGGCGCGGCTCGTGTCCATCGCCATGCGGCTCGGGCTCGCCGAACGTGAGCTCGACCGCGACCCGCAGGCCGTGGCCACGCTGCTGGCCGAGGCGCGCACCGGTGCCGAGGACGCGATGACCGAGCTCCGCGGCGTGTTGCGCACGATGTACCCGCCGATCCTGGCCGACCGTGGGCTGGAGGGCGCGCTTTCCGCGGTCGCCGCGCGCAGTGTGGTGCCCGTCGAACTGAGCATCGGCGAGCTGGACGAGATCGCCGCGCCGATCGAGGCCGCCGCGTATTTCGTGGTGACCGAGGCGCTGACCAATGTCGCCAAGCACAGCGGCGCCGCGAGCGTGCAGGTCACCGTCACCCGCGATGTCGACGTGCTGCTCGCCGAGGTCGTCGACGACGGGTGCGGCGGTGTCGACGAAGCGCTCGGCACCGGGGTCTCTGGCATGCGACGGCGGCTGGCGGCGCTGGACGGCACACTGAAGGTGACCAGTCCGCTCGGCGGGCCGACGCGGATCCTGCTGGAGGTCTCGTGCGGATCGTGATCGTCGAGGACAACGTGTTGCTGGCGGAGGGTTTGCGGCATCTGCTCACCAGTTCCGGCCACGAGGTGGTGGCGTGGGTCGAGGACGCGGACGCCTTCGTGGCCGCGGTCGCGGAACACCGGCCCGATGTGTCCATCGTGGACGTGCGCCTGCCGCCGACGTTCCACGACGAAGGGATCCATGCCGCGCTGCGTGTCCGCCGGGCGCGGCCGGGGGCGCCGATTCTCGTGCTTTCGCAGTATGTGGAGGAAACCTACGCCGGCGAACTGCTTTCCGACGGGCACGGCGGCGTCGGTTACCTGCTCAAGGACCGGGTCGCCCGGGTGGAGGAGTTCCTGGACGCACTCCAGCGGGTCGCGGCGGGCGGCACCGCGATGGATCCCGAGGTGATCGCGCAGCTGCTTACTCGGAGTCACGACCCGCTGGCGGCGCTCACCGCGCGCGAGCGCGAGGTTCTGCAGCTCATGGCGCAGGGCTACGCGAACGGCGAGATCGCCGGGAAGCTCGTGATCACGGAGCGTGCGGTGCACAAGCATGTCGGAAATATCTTCGCGAAGATCGATTTACCGCCGAGTGACAGCGGTCACCGGCGGGTGCTCGCCGTGCTCGCCTACCTCGGGTGACACCGGAGGTGAACATTCTTCGCAAAGTGACCTGGAACACAACGCGCCGGTATACCGATTGGTAGGACTTACAAAGTAAACCGAGCCAGTCGTAACCCATCGCTGGCGCGGAAGGGATCTTGGTGGCGGCGGTACTGTCCGGTCTCGGCGCTTGGCTACCGCCGCGCGTGGTGGACAACCACGAACTTTCCCTGCGACTCGAGACCTCCGACGAGTGGATCCGCGCGCGGACGGGCATCGGCTCGCGGCACGTCGCCGACCCCGGAACATCCACTGTGGACCTTGCCGCGGAAGCCGGTCGCCGCGCGCTCACTTCCGCGGGCATCGAGAGCGTCGACGCGCTCCTGCTCGCGACGTCGACACCGGACCAGCCGTGCCCGGCCAGCGCACCACAGGTGGCCACCAAACTGGGCCTCAACGGCATCGCGGCCCTCGACGTCAACGCTGTGTGCAGCGGCTTCGTGTACGCGCTCGCCACTGCCAGCGGGCTGATCGCGGCGGACGTCGCGCGGACCGTGATGGTGATCGGCGCGGACACCTTCACCACCCTCATCGACCCCGAAGACCGTGGCACCGTCCCGATTTTCGGTGACGGCGCCGGCGCGGTGATCCTGCGTGCCGGCGAACCCGACGAACTGGGCGCGCTGGGTCCGATCGACCTGCACAGCGACGGCGAGCTGGCCGAGTTGCTCTGGGTCGCCGCCGGTGGTTCCAAGCAGCGCCAGTCGGCGAACCCGGGCGACTATTTCCTTGCCATGCAAGGGACAGCAGTGTTCCGCCACGCTTGCGCGCGGATGGCCGAGTCGTCCCGCGTAGTGCTGGACAAGGCGGGTTGGATGGTCGCCGACGTCGACAGGTTCGTCGGGCACCAGGCGAACATCCGCATCCTCCAGGCGACCGCGAAACAACTCGGGATGCCCGCCGACGCCGTTGTGTCGAACATCGAGACCACCGGCAACACGAGCGCGGCGTCGATCCCGCTGGCGCTGAACGACGCCTGCCTCGACGGGTCCCTGATGGCCGGGCACAAGGTGCTGCTCAGCGCCTTCGGTGCCGGGCTGACCTGGGGTTCCGCCGTGCTGCGCTGGCCAGAGGTCGTGCCGGGCTAACTGGTCACGACCACGGCGACTAAGTCGCCCAGGTGACGGTGGTTTCCTGCCGTCCGCGCAGCTGGATTTCGCCGTGCTGCGCCCAAAGTGCCCGCTCGCTTTCGGTGCAGGCCGCCAGCACCGCGTCGCTCGCCAGTATCCGATCCGGCACCGCCTTCGCGCTCTCGGTGAGCCGCGCGGCTTCGTTCACGGCGTCGCCGATCACGGTGTACTCGAAGCGGCTGCTCGTTCCCAACTGGCCGGCGAAAACCGGGCCGCTGGCCACGCCGATGCCGAGGTCCAGCTCACCGAGTTCGCGGACGGCGTCGCGGATGGCGCGGGCGGCGGAGAGCGCGGCCGTCGCCGGGTCGGCGAGGCGGGTGGGGGCGCCGAAGATGCACAGCGCCGCGTCGCCCTGGAACTTGTTGAGCAGCCCGCCGCGGGCGTCGACGGCGTCGACCACGCTGGCGAACAGCCGGTTCAGCTTGCCGACGAGTTCCTCCGGCGGCGTGCGGTAGGCCAGCGCTGTCGAATCGACGACGTCGACGAACAACGCCGTCACCTCGCGCACGTCCCCGGACAGCGAGGCGCCGAACTCCAACGCGTGCCGCGCGACGTCGTCGCCGACGTGCCGCCCGAAGAGGTCCCGCATGCGGTCCTGTTCGCGCAGCCCGGCGACCAGATCGTTGACCGACGTCTGCAGCATGCCGATCTCACTGGAGTCGTCGACCGGCACGCTGACCTCGATGTGGCCACGGGCGATCGAGTCGAGCGCGAGCCGCAGCCGGTGCAACGGAGCCGCGACCGCGCGGGCCAGTAGCGCGGTGCAGAGCGCGCCGACGATCAGGCCGATCACCGAAAGCCAGATGAGGCTGGGCACCTGGTCCCTGGTGCCGGGATCGGGCTGGGTGACGACCAGCAGCACGCCGAGCAGTGGCACCCCGCTGGCGAGCGCCCAGGTCAGGACCAGCCGTCTGAGCACTGTCGTCGGCAGGGTGCCCTTCGGCGGGCTGACCGCGAGCGCCAGCGTCATCACCGGGCGCGCGACCCACTCCGCCGCCAGGTACGTAAGGCCCACGGTGGTGAGGCCGCCGAGCAAGATCGTCAGTGTCACGCCGACAGCGTCGACGCCGGAGCCGAGGATCCACGTCAGCGAACCGAGCGCAACCGTGCCGATGAGCCAAAGCGTGCCGCTCACGATCGCCATGTCGACCGGCAGTCGCAGCGCGCGCCGGGCTTCGGCCTGCGTCGGCGCGCGGCCGAGGACGAACCAGACCACCGTCCGGCGTTGCAGCCACGCCGTCCACAACGTGCCGACCAGCAGCGCGACGGCGACGAATCCGGCGGCCGTCACCCCGAGGATCCACCCGCGGCCGCCGATCTCCCGCGGCATACCCTGCAGCACCAGCAGCAGCGCGACCACACCCGAGCCGCAGACACTCGACCCGAGACCGACCGCGGCGAAGCCCAGGCTGGTCCGCAAGACCTGCCGGAACCTCCCCAACTGGGCATATGTGCGCACGCACTGATCGTATGGGGCGCGCGGAAATATGGAGGCGCGACTCGGCACCGCTGGTTACGCTGCCGGTGGCGACCATCCGTGACCAGGTGAGGAATTCCCCGTGAAGCCGCTCGGCGAACCCGAGATCAGGAAGTCATTCGTCAACTGCTCCAAGGGGGAGGCGAAGGGCTTGACGCTGCCCGCGCGGGCGGACGACATTGCGTGGCCGGAGCTGGAGTTCCTTGGCTGGCGGGATCCGAAGGCGGCCAACCGCGCGTACCTCGTCCTCTGGCACGAAGACGAGGTTGTCGGCCTGTCGCTCCGTGCGGCCGACCAGCCGACGAGCCGGCTCAAGAGCGGCATGTGCGGGTTCTGCGGGACGGTCCACGGCCTCGCCGACCTGTCGTTGTTCTCCAGCCGCCGCGCCGGTCAGTCCGGTAAGGACGGCAACACGCTCGGCACGTACCTCTGCGCGAACCTCGGGTGCTGCCGCTACCTGCGCGGCAAGCTGACCGCGGACGCCATCCAGCCCGCGGAGCACCTCACCCTCGACGAACGTATCGCCCGCATGGAGATCAAACTCCACCGTTTCGTCACCCAAGTCCTGGAAACCCGCTAGGGGCGGGGGTCGGTGGTGGTGAAGTCGTGGAACGAGTTCTTGGCGTCGTTCAGATGCCGCAGGGTCGCCTCTCGGGCCGCTGTCGGATCCGACCGCCGGATGGCGTCGAGGATCTCGCGGTGTTCGTGCACCGCCTTGCGGATCTGACCAGGCAGCCGCAGCGCGGCCCGGCGCTCCTCGCCGACGAGCGAGAGCACCGAGCGCAGTAGATCCGCGACGTCGTCGTTGCCCGCGTTCCCGGCGATCACCCGGTGGAATTCGGCATCGGTGGCGATGACGCGCAGCATGTCGCCATCAGTGGCGGCCTGTTCCATCTCGGCGACGTTGTTCTCCAGCTTGCTCACCACGCGCGGGGTGTGCTGGTACGCGAGCCGCTCGGCCAGCGTCGGCTCGACGGTCGTCCGCAGATCGAACAGCTTCTCGACGAGCTGCTCGTGCTCCTGGAACCAGCTCCGCAACGGCCGTTGCGCGACGTCTTCGTGGTCGCGCACGTAGGTGCCGGAGCCCGCGCGGATGTTGACGTACCCGATCGAATCGAGAACGCGCAACGCCTGCCGCAGCGATCCGCGGCTGATGCCGAGCTGGTCGCACAGCGTGCGTTCGGCGGGCAGTCGTGACCCGGCGGGCAGCTGGCCGGAGTCGATCAGGGTGCGCAAATGGTCGACCGTGGCGCTCCAGACCTGCTCGGAGCGCACTTCGTGCACTTCGGGGGGCTGCCCCTCGCTGACCACCGGAGGAATCTTGCCAGGGAGGCCTCCAGTGGACCAAATTGGTCTTACCACTGGACCGGAGGCTGGATTGAATACTGTCGAAAGCCGGCTCGGCCGCAGCGCGCTGGGCAAAGCCACTCGACGGCTCGTGCCGCTGATGGCCGTCTGCTACTTCTTCGCCTACCTCGACCGGACGAACCTCAGCGTCGCCGCGCTGACCATGAACGCCGAACTCGGCCTCTCCGCCACCGCGTACGGCTTCGGCGCCGGGCTGCTGTTCCTCGGCTACATCCTGCTCGACGCGCCCAGCAACCTGATCATGCACCGGGTCGGCGCGAGCCGGTGGATGGCCAGGATCATGGTCGTCTGGGGCCTGGTCGCGGCCGGCTCCGCGGCGATCCAGGGCGAAGTGAGCTTCTACCTCCTGCGGTTCTTCCTCGGGGTGGCCGAAGCGGGCTTCTTCCCCGGCATGATTTTGTACCTGACCTACTGGTTCCCGGCCGCGCGACGGGGCACGGTCACCGGGCTGTTCATGGTCGCCGTGCCGCTGTCGACGGCGATCGGCGCCCCGATCGGCGGACTGCTGCTCAAGCTCGACGGCGTCTGGGGGCTGAGCGGCTGGCGTTGGCTGTTCCTCGCCGAGGGATTCCCGTCGGTGCTGCTCGGTTTCCTGCTGCTCTGGCTGCTGCCCGATCGCCCGGCGAAGGCCAAGTGGCTGAAAGCGGACGAACGCGACTGGATCGAGGACACACTCGCCGCCGAGAACGCGGCAACGTCCGAGCGGAACCCGCTGCCGGTGCGCAAGGCGCTGGTGCACCCACGGGTCATCGGGCTCGGGCTGGTGTACTTCGCGCTCGCGTTCGGCTTGTACGGGCTGGGGTTTTGGATGCCGACGATCCTCAAGAGCAGCTTGGCGATCAAGGACAACTTCACTGTCACGTTGCTCACAGCGCTGCCGTATCTGGTCGGCGCGATCGCGATGATCCTGTGGGGCAGGCGCTGTGACCGGACGGGCCGCTCGGTGCTGTACACGGTCGCGCCGATGGCCATCGGCGGTGTCGCACTGACCGTGTCGGCGTTCCTCACGTCGGCGCCTTGGCTCGGCTACGCGGGACTTTGCGCCTGCGCGATCGGCGTGATGGCGGCGTTCCCGTGTTTCTGGACGCTGCTGCCCGCGTTCGTTTCCGGCGCGGCCGTGGCGGGTGCGATCGGCGTGGTCAACTCGATCGGGAACCTGTCGGGGTTTCTCGGGCCGTACTGGGTCGGCTGGATGACCGACCTGTTCGGATCGAGCAAATGGGGGCTGGTCACGATCGGCGCGGTCATGATCGCCGGAGCTGTCCTAAGCGGACTCCTCGGCAACGGCCTCACAGCACCGAGTCCGAAAGCCGCCGGTGACCTCGCTCGGTAGCGGCCAAAATCGTGGGTATGACTGGAATTCAGGTTGTCCCGATGGATCAGGCAGTGGCCAAGGAAGTCCGCTCGACGCTGCTCGCGCCCGGCTACGGGCACCCGGCGTGGAACGACGACGTCGAGGGCACCGCGCCCTGCCGCCTGTGCCTCACGATGATCAAGCCCGGCGAGGAGCGGATGATCCTCTTCACCTACGACGCCTTTCACGGCCGGGAAGACATTCCGTTGCCAGGTCCGGTGTTCGTGCACGAGCGCGACTGCACGCCGTACGCCGGCGAGCGGTTTCCCGAGCAGTTCCTCAGGCAGTCGCTCGTGCTCGACGCCTACCGCGACGGGCGACAGCTGGTCGTCGAAGAGCGGGTCGACGGAACAGCGGCGGAGCAGGCACTGTCCGATTTGTTCGCCCGGCCGGAGATCGACTACGTCCAGGTCCGCAGCGCCAAGGCGGGCTGCTACCTGTTCACAGTCCAGCCTGGGTGAGTGTCTGACAAAACACATCCGCTAAGCGATCGCGCTTCTCCTTGCTTAGGGTGCGAAGCGTGAAGACACGATGAGCTGGTGGCACGCTGCGATTATCCTGGTGGCCGGAGTCTGGGCCGGCACCATCAATGCGGTGGTCGGCTCCGGCACCCTGGTGACATTTCCGGTACTCGTCGCGCTCGGCTACTCGCCGCTGACGGCGACGACGTCGAACGCGATCGGCCTCGCGCCGGGCACGATCAGTGGCGCGATCGGGTACCGCAAGGAGCTGACGGGGTACTGGCCACAGCTCGTCAGGTACGCGATCGCGTCGTTCTTCGGCGCGATCTGCGGCACGATCCTCTTGCTCCAGCTGCCCAAGGGCGCCTTCGAGACGATCGTGCCGGTGCTCGTCGGGCTCGCCGTGGTGCTCGTGATCGTGCAGCCGAAGGTGTCCAGCTGGGTGGCGAAACGGCGTGAGGCGAACGGGATCGAGCATCACGGGGGCCCGCTGCTGCTGTTCTTCGTCTTCCTGATCGGCATCTACGGCGGCTACTTCACCGCCGCGCAGGGTGTGATGCTCATGGCCGTCATGGGCATGATGCTGTCCGAACCGATGCAACGGCTCAACGGCGTGAAAAACGCGCTCGCCGCGGTGGTGAATGTGATCGCCGGCACGATTTACGCTTTCGTCGCGCCGATCAGTTGGCCTGTTGTCGCATTGCTGGCCGTCGGCTCGACGCTCGGCGGCCAGCTCGGCGCGAAGATCGGCCGCCGCCTCTCCCCACTGGTGCTGCGCATCGCCATCGTGGTGATCGGCGTGGCAGCTGTGATCCAGCTGGTCGTGAAGGACTTCTAATTAGCTGAGGAAGCTTCTCAGTGTGAAAAACTCAGTGCGGCAGCCAGGAAGAGGTCGTTTTCTTCCGGGGTGCTGATCGTGACGCGGACGCCGGAGCCGGCGAACGCCCGCACGACGAGCTTGTTGTCCAAGGCGTGCGCGGAGAACGCGGCGGCCTGCTCGCCCAGCGGCAGCCACACGAAGTTCGCCTGCGACTCCGGAACCTCGTATCCGGCCTCCAGCAGCGCGGCGCGGACTCGGTCACGCTCAGCGACGATGTCCACGACCCGCTCCATCAGCTCGTCGTGCGCATCCAGTGACGCGATCGCCGCGGCCTGCGCGACCATGTTCACACTGAAAGCGACGTAGACCTTTTTCAGCGCGGCCGTGATGTGCTCGGGAGCCACCGAGTAGCCCACCCGAAGTCCCGCGAGGCCGTACGCCTTCGAGAAAGTCCGCAGCACGGCGACGTTCTGGCGCGAGCGGACGTACTCCAGCCCGTCCGGCACGTCGGTGTCGGTGACGAATTCCCGGTACGCCTCGTCCAGTACGACAAGGACGTTCGCGGGCACGGCGTCGAGGAATCGTTCGAGTTCGTCGCGGCGCACGGCCGTCCCGGTCGGGTTGTTCGGGTTGCACACGAACAACATTCGCGTTTTTGGGGTGATCGCGGCGAGCATCGCGTCGAGGTCGTACACGTGCCCGGCGTCCAACGGAATCTGGATGCTCTGCGCGTTGGCGACCTGGACGACGATCGGGTACGCCTCGAAGGAACGCCACCCGTAGATGACCTCTTCGCCCGGCGCGCACACCGCCTGCACCATTTGCTGGCACAACGAAACCGAGCCACAGCCGATCGCGATCTGGCTCGCCGGAAAATCGAGCGCCCGCGTGAGCCGTTCCGTCAAACCCTGCGCACCCGTATCCGGATAGCGGTTCACACTTGTCGCCGCCTCCACAATGGCCTTCGCCACGCTCGGTAGCGGCCCGCCAGGAACCTCGTTGCTGGCCAGCTTGATGGCCCCCGGAATGGTGCGCCCGGCCACGTAAAGCGGCAGGGACTCCAGGTCAGCGCGGGTGGGAACGGCGTGGACACCGGACATGGCAGTGGCTCCAATTTCACTCGAGCGGTCGGCAACACCGTATACGGTTCTGGTCGCGTCGCGGGTTCACCGACGGACACTTGGGCCTTCTCCTGTTTACCCGTCAGTGGTTGAGTGGTTCTCATGACCCTCACCCACACCGATGACTACTCGCGTGTCGACGGCAGTACCGCGCGGCTCACGTTCGCCGAGCCGGAAGGCGTGATCCGTGGCGGGCTGGTGGTGCTTCACGAAGCCGACGGCGTGACCGACGGCGTCAAGCTTCTACTGGCCAGTCTCGCGAGCGAAGGCTGGCTGACGGTGGCACCGCATTTCTCCGGCGAGGACGTCACGAGCCAGGACCTGTTGGACGCGACGGACATCACCGTCGCATGGCTGACCGAGCACGGGGTGGAGGCCGATCTGATGGGGGTCGTCGGCTTCGATCTCGGCGGCACCGCCGCGTTGGTCGTCGCGTCGCATCGTCGGCTCGGCGCCGCGGTCAGTGTCGGCGGCCAGGGCGTCGGTGAATTGCCGGCGCTCGTCGAGATCGCGGGCAAGCTGACCAGCCCATGGCTAGGGATGTACGGCGACTCCGGCGACGAGACGGGCGCCATCGAGGTCGAGCAGCTCCGGGACGCGGCTGCGTCGGCGAAGGTGGCCACGAACGTGGTGCGCTATCCGGGTGCCAACCACCGCTTCGATGCCGACCCGGGAGCTTCCGCGGAAGCCTGGCAGCGAACGCTCGATTGGTTTGACGCTCATCTCCGTTGAGGGCGATGGTGGGAGACGGGCGGGGTTAACATCGGCGGGTGACGCACAACGCCGATGCCCCCGAAGTGCTCTGGCGCCCTGAGCAGAGCCGTGTTGCCGATACCAAGATCGAGGCGTTCCGCCAGTGGCTCCGCGCCGAGCGCGATGTCGAGGTGGACGATTATCAGTCGTTGTGGGAGTTTTCAGTCGACCGCGCGCCGGAATTCTGGGGCGCGACGGCGGAATTCCTCGGCATGCGCTGGCACGACCAACCCGGCGAAGTGCTCTCCGGCGAGATGCCCACGGCGAACTGGTTCGCCGGTGGCACGCTGAACTACGCCGAGCATGCGCTGACCGGCGGGGTCGCCGGCGCGGCCAAGGCCGCCGACGAGCTCGCGATCATCTTCCACCGCGAGGACGGCCTCTCGGGCCAGCTCACGTACGGGAAACTGCGCGCCCAGGTCGCGGCCGCCCGCGCCGGCCTGAAGGCGCTCGGCGTGTCCAAGGGCGACAGGGTCGTCGCGCTCGCACCTAACTGCCCGCAGACGCTGGTGGCCTTCCTCGCCGCGGCGAGCCTCGGCGCCATCTGGTCGTCGTGCTCACCGGACTTCGGCGTTCGCGCGATCTCGGACCGGTTCACCCAGATCGAGCCAAAGGTGCTCGTCGCGGTCAACGGCCATGTCTACAATGGACGGTCGTACGACATCCGCTCGACCGTGCAGCAGCTGCGTGAACAGATCCCGTCGCTCGAAGCGACGTTGCTCGTCGACTACGTCGGCGGCGGGAAGCTCGAAGGCACCCTCGACTGGGATTGGGTGCTCAGCCAGAACGCCGGCGCCGAGCTGGCGTTCGAGCCCGTCGAGTTCGCGCATCCGCTGTGGGTGCTCTATTCGTCGGGGACCACCGGGCTGCCGAAGGGGATCGTGCACGGGCACGGCGGCATCACCCTGGAACACCTCAAAGCACTTGCGCTGCAAAACGATCTCGGCCCCGGCGACCGGTTCTTCTGGTTCACCACCACCGGCTGGATGATGTGGAACTTCCTCGTCTCGGGCCTGCTGGTCGGGACGACGATCGTGCTGTTCGACGGCAGCCCCGGCCATCCGGACCTGAAAGTCTTGTGGCACTTGGCAGAGCAGCATCGGGTGACGTATTTCGGGACGTCCGCGCCGTTCATCCAGAGCTGCCTGAAGGCGGGCATCCGGCCGACCGCGGAGTTCGACCTCACCGCTTTGCGCGTGCTCGGCTCGACAGGCGCGCCGCTGAGTGTCGAAGGCTTCCGGTGGATCGTCGACGAGGTCGGCAAGGGTGTGCAGATCTGCTCGGTCTCGGGCGGGACCGACCTGTGCGCGGCGTTCGTCGCGTCGTCGCCGGACCTGCCGGTGTGGCTCGGCGAGCTGTCGTGCCGCGCGCTCGGCGCCGCCGTCGAGGCGTACGACGAGGCCGGGAAACCGGTGATCGAAGAGGTCGGCGAGCTGGTGGTCACCAAGCCGATGCCGTCCATGCCGGTGTTCTTCTGGGGCGACCCCGACGGCTCGCGGCTGCGTGAGGCGTACTTCGAGATGTACCCGGGCATCTGGCGGCACGGCGACTGGATCCGGATCACCTCCCGCGGCTCCAGCGTGATCTACGGCCGCAGCGACTCGACGTTGAACCGCGGTGGCGTCCGGATGGGGACGGCCGAGTTCTACCGGGTCGTCGAGGCCTTCGAGCAGGTCGCGGATTCGCTGGTCATCGACACCTCGGGGGTCGGGAACGAGGACGGGCAGCTGCTCTGCTTCCTCGTGCTGACCGACGGCGCCAAGCTCGAAGACGTCGAGCCCGCCCTGCGCAAGGAACTCCGCGGCGCCCTTTCGCCACGGCATGTACCCGATCGATTCGTCGTGGTGAGCGAGGTTCCCCGTACTTTGAACGGTAAGAAGTGCGAGGTACCGGTTAAGAAGATTCTCTCCGGAGTGGCTCCCGAGAGGGCCGTGAGCAGGGACGCCCTGGCCAATCCGGACGCGCTTCGACCGTTCGTGGCGCTGGCGGACGGCGGTGGATAGGGGGCAGGGTAGATGAGGGACATATGCGCTTGCTGCAGTCGTTGAAGACGTGGTGACGGGGACACGCGCTCAGGCGAAATGGCAGGTGGCCGGCGCCACCTCGGTGCTGGTGATCACCTGGGTGACCAGGCTCGCCGGGCTGATGGCACTGGTTTCGGTACTGGTCCCGGCCGGCCGCCGCAACCTGCGCGGCCACGTCGGCGAGTGGCTGGAGCTGCCGCAGGACGCGACCACCGCGGCCGCGGCGATGGTGCTGGTCACCGGCGTCCTGCTGGTGCTGCTCGCCGCCGGGCTCCGCCGGCGCAAGCGTCGTGCGTGGCAGCTGGCTGTGTGCGTGACCGTGCTGCTCACCGTGTCGCACCTGGGCCTCCGGCACGTCTTCGGGGCTGGTGTGGTGTCAGTGGTGCTACTGGTGGGCCTGCTGGCCACGCGGAAGTACTTCGTCGCGCTGCCGGACCCGGTGACCGGGCGCTGGCGAGCGATCTGGATCTTCGTGCAGCTCGTGGTGGCCGGGTTCGTGCTCAACCTGATCCTGCTGTCGGTGGCATCGCGGGCCGCGCTCGACCCGCTGACGTTCCCGCAGCGGGCGTCGGAGGCCGCGTTGGCGCTGTTCGGCGTCAGCGGGCCGGCGGTGTTCCACGCGATGTGGCTCGACGACCTCACGGCGTCGGTCGGTCTGCTGTTCGGCCTCGGGGCGATCCTGCTGGCGTCGTACTTCCTGCTGCGCTCGGCGGAACCCTCACCACAACTGTCCACAGAGGAACTGGAACGCCTCCGCGGGCTGCTGGACGAGCACGGCGAGCGGGACTCCCTCGGCTACTTCGCCCTGCGCCACGACAAGTTCGCGGTGTTCTCGCGTTCCGGCAAAGCCGCGCTGACCTACCGCGTCATCGCCGGTGTCGCCCTCTGCTCGGCGGATCCGCTGGGCGATCACGAAGCGTGGCCCGGCGCGATCGAGGAGTACCTCGAAGTCTGCCGCCGCCACGGCTGGGTGCCCGCGGCGATGGGCGCCTCCGAACTGGGTGCCACCGTCTGGGCCCGCTTCGACCTGGAAGTCCTGGAAATCGGCGACGAAGCCATCGTCGACGTCGAAGGCTTCACCCTGGACGGCCGCACCATGCGCGGCGTCCGCCAAGCCGTCTCCCGCACTAAGCGCGCGGGCTACAAGGTTCTCGTCCGCAAAGCCGAAGACCTGAAACCGGGCGAACTCGTCGAGCTGGAAACGCTGGCCGCTCGTTGGCGCGGCACCGACACCGAACGCGGCTTCTCGATGGCACTGGGACGCATGGGGGACGAGGGGTCCGTGTTGGTGACCGCCGAACAGGGCGCCGAGGTACGCGGCCTCCTGCAGTTCGTCCCGTGGGGCATCGAAGGCCTTTCCATGGACGTCATGCGCCGAGACCGCGCCGCAGACAACGGCGTCAACGAACTGATGATCTCGGAACTCCTCCTCGCCCTGCGCGATCATGAGATCCGTCACGTATCCCTCAATTTCGCAGCCTTCCGCGCCCTGCTCGAGCAAGGCACCCGAATCGGCGCCGGCCCGATCGCCAAGACCGCCGCCAAGGTCATCCATCTGGCGTCGCGCTGGATCCAGATCGAGAGCCTCTACCGCTTCAACGCGAAGTTCCACCCCAGGTGGGTGCCCAGATACCTGGTCTACCCCGGCGTCCGTGAGCTGCCAAGAGTCGGCGTCGCCGTCTTCGAAGCCGAAGGCCTCGGCGGCCGCTCGCCGCGCCTGCTCCGGATGCTGCGGAGGTAACTCAGGGGGTGGGTTTTGGGGCCCCGGCAGCACTGTGTAATCTATCTCGGCAGTGGCAATTGGTCCGGGAGGCTTCGCCTAGTCTGGTCTATGGCGCCGCACTGCTAATGCGGTTGGGGGTAACCCCCCCTCCCGGGTTCAAATCCCGGAGCCTCCGCTGGTGCTCGTTCAGGCGAGTGCTAGGTTATAACCGAAGTACTGGAAAACTGAACATGCGCCCGTAGCTCAACGGATAGAGCATCTGACTACGGATCAGAAGGTTAGGGGTTCGAATCCCTTCGGGCGCACGCACGGTTGAGACAGATATAGACCACGAAACCCCCTGGATGCAGGGGGTTTCGTGCGTTTCAGGGTCTCCCGTGTTGATCTTGGCTGAGAGGCATTCAAGATCATCTCCACACAAAACCCACACTTTATGAACCACTTTCGTCGATCGCCCCAAGCATGGTTGCGACTTTCGGACTGGCTTGTTTCCGCCCGAAGTAGGTGTCTTGAGTGACACTCACGCGCTTGTGCCCGAGTTGATCGGCGATCTCCCGGACAGTGAGTCCGGCATCGTGCAACAGCGTCGCCGCCGTCTTCCGGAAATTGTGGCTCGTCACCCAGTCGAACCCGAGCGGGTCCATCGCGTCCCGAAGATCCGAAGCCGTGTTCGACCGGTCCCGAAGCTTGCCCTGCTGCGACGGGAACACCACGTCCCACTCGTTCGCCACCCGAGGCCGAGCCTTGAGCAGCTCGACGAGCCACACCGGCAGATGCAACACACGCCACCCCGACCGAGTCTTCGGACGCGGCTGCAACACCAGCCCGACCCCGCGCTTACGAATCACCGTCGCCCGAACCTCCACCGTTCGAGCCTCCAAGTCGAGCGCATCCCACGTCACCGCGAGCGTCTCGCCGATCCGCAGACCAGTTCCCAACATGAAGTCCACAACCATCGGGATATCCCGCCCGACAGCCTTCGCGTCCAGCCGCACCCCGATCCGAAGCCGCCGCACCTCATCGAGTTCCAACGAACGAGCCTCCTTGTGCTCGACCGAAATCGGCGACACGTCCCGCATCGGGTTGTGATCAATCGCCTCATTGCGCGCCGCCAACCCCATAACACTGCTCAACACCGTCTTGGCATGCTTGGCCGCCGACGCACCCGCCTTGTCCCGCACCGACGACAAGAATCGATCCGCCACACCCACGGTTAGCTCCCGAACCCGAAGGGAACCGACCGCAGGCAACACATGCAGCCGCAACGCATCGTCGTAAGCGTCCACAGTGGAACTCGCCTTGCCCTGCAACTTGAACGCCTCGAACCACGCCGCCGCCACCTCACGCAACGGGGTATCGGCCGTGATCTCACCCTGACCGTTCACCCGAGCCCGATCCCTCAGATGCTCGATCAGTGCCCGCTCAGCCTTTGCCCCCGTCCCTCCCGACCGCTCCACACGCCGAGTCACCCCGTCGTAGTCGCGGTAGTTCGCCGTCGCCCGCCAGGACTTCGGACCGAGCTGATAGCGGCGAATCTTGCCCCAGGTGCCCAACGGCAACGTCGGCCGAGCCATCACGCGCTCTTCTCTTGCAACGAGTCCACCCACGCGCGCACGACCTCCGAGCGATACCGAATGTAGCGCCCCACCCGAATCGCGGTCGGACCCTGCCCCCGGTAGCGCCACTGGTACAGCGTGTTGACCGGAATCCCCAGGTACTCCGAG
This sequence comes from Actinomycetota bacterium, assembly GCA_032230695.1. GTDB lineage: Bacteria > Actinomycetota > Actinomycetes > Mycobacteriales > Pseudonocardiaceae > Amycolatopsis. The sequence goes on from JAVXWP010000084.1 coordinate 37,974, forward strand.
ACGTCCTCGACGGACCAGAGCCGATCGATCTTGCTTACGTTGTTCATCGCTTCCCCCTTGTGATCAGGCTGCTTGCTGAGTTGCCGAAGTTTCTGGAGTCCCAGGTGGACCGGCGGCCGCGAGTAGTGCGCGGTCGTATTCGGCCTTCCACGTGATCCGCTCCGCGATTGCGCGCATGACCAGGTGCGCGCGGGGTGGCACCTGCGGGTCGTTCGACTCGACTTTGCGCCATATCTGCCGAGACCGGTCCGGTTCCGGCTTCTCGATGCCGACGACCGCGAGAGCCTGGCGCACGAAGGCTTTCCGGTCTGCCTTGTGGTCGACGAGGGTCTTGCCGGACCACTTGCGTGACACCAGCACCCGCCGCCCCGGCAGTCCGAGCGTGGACCGGCGGTGAGCTCGTCCCTTGCAGTGCCCCGGAGTGGTCCGCGAGCTCACGGCTTTGGGGACGATGCCGTAGAGCAGCCAGACCGCGCACCGAGGCGAACACGGGGTTATGGAGAGTTCCGCGTGGAGCCGGTCGTGGTGATCCCGCTGCCGCGCCGACGACGCCTCGACCACTTCACCGGTGGACTTGGTGAGGTATTTGGTCAGGTACCCGATGTGCCGCCCGGATTCTTCGGTGCCGCCGAGGATGCCCTTGGAGTGGACTTGCTGGCCAAAGGTCACGACGTGGGCGGGGTTCTCCACCCGCTCGACCGCGTCGTCCCACGGTGTCAGCGGCTCCCGGGTTTCGGGGTCCACGAACGACGACGTCCGCATGTCCCAGACCGGCAGCCGATCACCGTAGATCAGTTCGTCGTGGTTGGGCCACCAGACCTGGTGGTAGGTAGCCGCGGTGACCATCCTGACCGTCTCATGCGCGATCGATCCCCGGATAGCGGTGTGCAGGTGCGGCGCCGCCCGCCTTTGCGGTTCCACGGTGGCGAAGTACTGCGCGTCCCACCCGACGACGCGGCGGAGATTCTGCCACCACCGATCGACCAGTGCCGAGAAGTGCACCGCGTCCCGTGCCGCCCGCCGATAGTCATACGAGCCGGGGTCCACCGGAGCGCCGTCCTCTCGCACGCGTCCGTAGGTGTCGCAGGTCAGGGTGATGAACATCGAGGGCCGGAACTTCCCCGCATACTCCCTGCCAACCGTGGTCTTGGTGACCTTGCGCGTCGGCAGGTTGGGGGCGTCCTGCCGCCGTTTCGTCGAGCGCTTCACCACCTTCTTGGTCGGCAGGTCGAGCGACGGCAGACGGCCTCGCATTCCGAGTTGCCGAAGTTCTCCGTCAACTGAGCTGATCTCCTCCCGCAGTTCCTCCGCCTCCACCTGGTCCCCGATTTCCACCGTGTGGCGGTACGCCTCGACAAGGTCCGCCCGCAGCGTGAGGAGTTCCGTTTGGTCTTCGGTGGGAGGGGTGGGGGTGAAGTCGGGTTCTTCGGTGAGGTGCCACCCTTCCCGGCACTGGACCTGCCGCAGCGCTTTGGCTTTCTTGGCGCAGGTCAGACAGACCGATTCGACCGTCGATCCGCACGGAACCGGGATGTAGCGCAGTTCCCCTGTGTCACGGTCACCGACTTCCATGGTGAACGGACGGACACAGACGCCGTACTTCTCCGCCGTCGCTTTGATGACGTCGGCCGCGAGGGGTTGGCGCATCCGGGCCGCCCGGGTTGTCTCGGGGATTTCGGCCGGCGGTTGGGTCACAACGTCGCTCATCAGGCGGCCACCTCTCCGCCAGTCGAGGAGTCACGGAACGGCAGCACATCCGCCCGATGCGGAGCAGCGCCGGTGATGTACTCCACCAGCTCGTCCAAGTCGGTGTCTGTCACGTGGAATGCCCGAGCCCGCACCGGTTCCCGCCGTCCGTCTTCCTTCACCCACGCCACTCCCGGGGTGTTCTCCGAGATCTCATGAGCGGCCGCGCCGCGTTCCCGGACACCGTCGCCCAGGACCATGTCCACTTGTGTCTTCTCGTCGAGGCGCATGGCGATGCGGGTGGAGAACAGGTGCCGGAACGAGATGATTTCCTTACGCGGGTCCTGAAGAAGGCCCAGCACACAGACACCCGGTGCCCGGCCCTGACTGGTGATCGTCTGGACAGCTCGTGATGCACGCTCCCGAAGTTGCTTGTCCGTTTGGTAGGCGATGACGTCGGCCAGCTCATCCACGACCAGCAACAGGAACGGGTCACCGGTCCCGGGGTGCCATGCCCGCAGCAGTCCCCGGTAGCGGGTGGCGCGCTCCTTGACCTCCGCCGCGAGTTCTTCGAGCAGCTCGACAGCAGCCGGGCCGTTGTCGAAGACGACCTTGTGGAACACCTCCGGTGCCTGCCCCAGTTCCATCCCACCCTTCGGGTCGATCCCCATCAGCCGGACCGCGCCCGACCGGATCAGCGGAGCGAGTGCCCAGACCGTTGACCACAGCAGCGATCCCTTACCTGCGCCGGAAACACCGACGTTGAGCACGTGCGTACCGAGCAGCCGCAGACGCCACGGTTTCCCGTTCTCCGTCCGGCCGATCGGAACGCGCTTCAAGTCCACCGCGGACTTCTCCACCGCCAGCGCCGGAACCGGAATCGGGCGGGACAGCGGGTCGCCGTGGACGAAGTCGAGTTCGAGATGACCGGGTTTACGGACGCGGACCCGGCAGGAGTTCGCCTTGAACGAATGCGCCAACCCCGAGGCGTGTAACTCCCACTGCTCCGGTGCCTGCCCCTTGACCATCTTCACGCGGACGCGGTCACGCCAGCCGTCAGAGCGGACCCGGCCAAGTTTCGGGCGGTATTCCTTGCCCCGCTTGTCTTTCGTCAACTCGGAGAGCCTGCTGACTGTGCGCCATTGGTAGGCGTAGACAGAGAACCTGCGGTACTCCGTGCGTGCCTGCGGGACGGCGATGCGACGGAAGGACGGGCGGTGCAGCCACCACCACGCCACCAACGACACCACCACACCCAGTACCACGTAGCCCAGACCCCAATGCCCGAGCTTGAGATCCACCCATCCGGCGAGTAGAGCGGTGCCGAGGGTGAGCGGGTAGCGCCATGCCAACCGCCCGACCTGGTACGTCACCCAGGACAGGACACAGGCGAGGAACACCGGGAACAGCACGACTTTGACCCAGCGGGGAAGTAGCGTCCACCACGGCAGCCGGGGCCGGGAGACTTCCAGTGGTGCGGGGTCGACCCAGATGGAACCGGTACGTCCGCTCATCGCCGACCACCCCGCTGCGGGACGGTGATGTCCAGTGGGAGCGCGCCGAGGCAGGTGGTGCATTCGGTGTCGCCGGGCAGGAGCCGGGCGAAGCGCTTGCAGGTGGCGCAGCGCGTTCGGGTGACCCCCACTGGCGCTGGTTGGTTGTTATCGTCTAGCGTTTTCACTGTTCACCCCGTGAGGTTGTGGACAGCGCAGGAGCGGCGTGGTTGGTAGCCGGTTTCCGCTTCTGCGCCTTACGTGCCAAGCAATCCGAATGTGGACATGCGTCATCGCCACACGTCGAAACGTGCGTTTCCCTTTGGTGCCTATGTGATTTTCGGTCTGTCTACTGTGGAGTGGCCTTGGTCTGCCCGCTTCTGATCTGCTCGGTCAGGGTCTCCACCTTGCGGCGTTCGTACTCGACCCAGTACAAAATCTCGTGGTGGTGCGCCCGGTCGATGTCCGCCAGGCTCTCGTAGAGACGCTTGTTGTCCTGATGGAACTTGCGTTGCACCACCAGGGTTGATTCCGCCGGTGGGCGTCGCCTCAGTACGTCACTGTGGGCCTGCCCCAACGTTTGCGGGACAGCCACCGGTTTGGTTCGGCTTGGTTTCGTCATCACGACCTCCCAGCGGACGAACAAGGGATGGAGGCGTGGGGACGGTGGGCCGCTTGAGTCCTGCACCCGTCCCCATGCCGGTCAAGGTTTCGCCGTGTCCAGGTTGACCGGTGCGACGAAAAGGCGTTCGTAGTACTCGGATTCGTTCTGCGGGTCCAGGTGATCGGCCAGGTTGTCCAGTGCGTCCCGCATGTCACGGAGAAACGCCAGGAACTCCGGCCACTCGTCCCGATTCCGGGGTGGTCCGATCACAACGCGGTCAGGATCGAGGAAGACCACCACGGCCGGTTGGTGCTGGATACGGCCGAGGATCTGCACGGCCGCCGCCGCGTTCGGTCCGGGCACGCATGTCGCGTTGAACGGCATTTCCCTGCTCCTGTGCTTGCTGGGAAAGCGCCTCCCAGTACTGCGATTGCTCATCGAATGCTTCTGCCGCAGCAAGAACCGCCGCCAGCACCCACCACGGAAGTTGACTCTCCGAGGCGATACCCCGCCACGCTGACGCCACCGCCCACGAGGCTTGCGACATGCCCCGAGCGGTAGCCGCGTCCACCTGAGGCAACTGGCTGGCAGCCTCGGAAGCGTTGCCGTAGTGGCGGTACACGTCTTCCCAACCCGTCACAAGCGCCTGCGGAACCACTGGCGCACTCGTGGACTTGGGGGCGAACGCCGTCATCACGCGGCCTTGGCCGTCGACTCGCCCGCCGTGCCGGTGTTCGGACGCGCGGACTTGGAGTTGCCGCCACTGGCCGCCGTCTTGAAGCCACGCGCCCGGAAGGCGTACGACTGGTACTTGAACTCGCCGTTGCCCGCGACCTTGGGTTCTGCGGTCAGGCCGTCCAGTTCGATCGGCCGCATTCCCGGCAGGGCTTCCGCCGTCGTCGGTACCGGCTGGACGTCCGCCAGGAAGGTGACTTCGAACGAGGCGCGCTTGGCGTTCTTCTCGCTCGGGTCGGTCACGGCCGCCTTCCACTGCCGCTTGCCCGTGGTCTCGTCGATCCGTTGCCGCACCGGCCGACCGGACGCCTTGTCCTCACGCGACTGGTACTCGTTGTCCGGTGACACCTCCCCCACCATCACCAGTCCCTGCGGGAACGCGTCGTCAAAGTCGATCTCGAACCGGTGTCCCTTGATGATCGCCATCTCGTCGTGTCCTTCTCGTCTCGTGGTCCGTTTTAGGAGGCTCCTGTGAGCCGCAACCCTCGTTAGAGGTAGTTCTATTGAACCTGAGGATGCGGGATCCGTCAATAGAACTATCTCTAATCTTGCCGATGAACCATGATGGAGCGATACCGCTAGCGTTATCGCCGACGACTGAGGAGGACCACGGTGGGCACTGGCTACCGCGAGCTGGCCGCGATCTTGCGGGACGCCATCCAGAAGGGCGACTACGCCCCGGACAGCACCCTGCCCAAACAAGACGAGCTGGCAGCCGAACACGGCGTCAACGTCAACACGGTCCGCAAGGCCATCGGCGCCCTCGAAGCCGAAGGCCTGGTCACCCCCATCCGCCGACGCGGCACCGTCGTCCGAGCCCGCCCGCCGATGAAACGTCTCGGCACCGACAGGTACGCCAAGAGCAAGTGGAAGTACGGCGACGTCGTCGCATTCGTCGCCGACCGCGAAGCCTCCGGGCGCGAGTGGAACGCCACCGACCAGACCCAAACCGTCGCCCGGGTCGAGGCAGACCGCGAAATCGCCGACGCCCTCGACATCCCCATCGGTGAACCTGTCTACGAACGCGGCCGCCTGGTCAAAGACGCAGGACAGCCCACGCACACACTGAGCAGCTACTACCGCCCCGAAGACGTCGAAGGAACCCGACTGGTCGACCCGACACCAGGCCCAGCCGGCCGAGGTGGCGGATTCCTCGTGCTCACCCTGCAAGGGCTCGAGCCGGACACCATCACCGAGAACTTCTACGCCAGGATGCCCACGCCCACCGAGGTCGAGCAGCTCGATTTACCAGCAGGCGAGCCCGTCATGGTGCTCCAACGCCGCACCGCCACCGCAGACGGCCGGGTAGTCGAGTTCGCGCGTGGCGTCCATGCCGCTAGCCGCTTCTCCTGGTCGTATACCTTCAAGATCCCCGACTGACCCCGGAGAACAGCGATGCCCGAGCCCAAGACCACCCTGCCGGACGAACTCCGCGCCGACGTCGAAACGCTCTGGGACTACCACAACATGCACCACGAACTCCGGCCCACCGATGTCGGGATCGGGCTCGGCAGCCATGACCTGGGTGTCGCCACCTATGCCGCGGAGCTGTACCACTCCGGGATGTTCCCGCTCATCGTCTTCACCGGTGCCAACGCTCCCACCACGGTCGAGCGATTCCCGCACGGGGAAGCGGTCCACTACCGCGAACACGCCCTTGAACTCGGCGTGCCCGATGACGCGATCCTCATCGAGACCGAAGCACGGAACACCGGCGACAACATCACTCTCACCCGGCAGCTACTCGCTGACAAAGGCATCGCCGTCAACTCGGCCACTCTCATCTCCCGGCCCTACCAGCAGCGCCGTGCATATGCGACCTGTAAGAAACTCTGGCCAGAGATCGACGTCATCTGTGCATCCCGGCCGCTGCCACTCGACGAGTACATCGCCACCATCGGCGACGTCGACCGCGTCATTAACATGCTTGTCGGCGATACCCAACGCATCACCGAATATGCGGAAAAGGGGTACGCCATTGCGCAAGATGTACCCAGAGCTGTCGAGGCGGCATACAAGAAATTACTGCACGCAGGCTATGATAAGCGAGTCATCTAGTGTGAGAGATTATATAGCTGCATTCCGCATGGGGTGCAATTCGATGCTATTCGATGGCTTAACCCCGACGCCTACCTTCAAGTGGGCACATGCAGCCGTTATCGGGCGTATAGCATGATCCTCGATGATAAGGCACTCCAGCGCCTCTAAGGGTTTCAATAAAGGCATTGCCTTCGTCTGTTTTCTCATAGCCCGACTCGGCCAATTCCCAACCCGGATAAGAAGCCAAAAGCCTTGCTACCAGTCCAGTGGCCAAACCCTGGCGCTGAAATTCTACATTGATACCGAAATTTGTTGTCCTCACGACTTTGTCGCCAGGGCCAAGGCCGAAAGTCATGAGGCCGACCCGAGTTCCACTTGCAAATACTTCGACACTGCCCATTTTTGTCAACTGGTACTTCTTTGAGGTGGGATCCGGGAGTGTGATTAAATACTCGAAATTCATAAAATCCCTCAGCTGGTTTTAATTGTCAGTTTGGAGTACTTATTAGACGAATATGGCTAACGGTATAACCTGAATAAATGGCCCGCTGATATACGCATCTGGTATATCTATTTCAATTCCAGATGTAGACCACGTATTTCGGAGCTCATCCAGCATTGGGACAACAAAACTACCAACGATCGAGCCTATGGCCCCCCTTCGAACCACTGGCGTCTTCTGATCTTCGCGAGCTTCAACGGCGGTCACTTTCCCGAGTAATGAGAACTGGCCGCCAAGTAATGATGCGGCGACATCTGTGCCAAAGAATTCCCTGTTTGCCGTTACCAGTGCGGATAATTTTTTCTGTCGTAGCACCAAGTCGACCAGCGGCGATCCTGCCATATCTTTCTCAACCAACTCAACAATTCTACGCGTCTCTCGCTGAGTCCCTGCTTCCTCTTCGGCTGTTTTTTGAGCAAGCTCTTGAGCTTCGAGTTCCGCAAGATTCTCGGGCGACATAGTGCGCTTCTGTGAACGTTTCACGTGAGTTATGACATTTTTACTGGATGCGCCCTCAATGTATGGCCACAAACTTTTAAAATATTCAACGATAGTTCTCATTGGATCTATGTCAAATCGACCAGGTATCTCAATTATAGAACCCGGCTTAATTCTGTCCGCGGAAGAAGTCTCATCTAAGACATCGACTAGTCCATCCTCGTGTAGCCTTGACCGCAGTCTATTAAAAAGAGATGCCGAAGTATGCTGGCGTATAAATTTACTTTCCGTATTCTGATCGCTAGCTAAATCGCGAGAATATTTCCCACTAACAGAGAGATTTAGACCCATTAGAGATGCAAGGCTGGGTATCTTCACGCTGCCAGAAGCCTCACCGCCCGACTTATTCGACTGTCCTTGTTTTTCTGATATCTCGCTCGTAAATGAAACGCCATCATCCAGGGCGGCAAGAAAACTCACTAGCATTGGTGCATCTAAATAAATCGGATGAGAAAGTTCAAATGATGGCGATTTGACGTCTGTTTTGGACATTTTAATTTCCTTTCAGACAGTAAAATTCGGCTGCGGATGTTTTTGGCATCAACTTCTACGTTGCCGAACTTGGCTCTATGGGATCAAGGCGCGCCGCCAGCGGCGGCGCGCACGTCACCACCCGCACACCGGCCACGGGGCGGCCGCACCCATCCCGACACGCCGGGCTCCCGCTCCGCTCCGCCCAGCGGCCGGGCGGTGCACCCGCCACACCCGTGACCGGGCGGCAGGATCGCCACTGACGGCGCGCACAGCTCTCAGAGCGCACAGAACCTCCCCAGTTGAACGTCGTGCAGTAGCCCGGTCGCTACGGAGCCGATCACTGTTACGGAGTGCGGCCACCCCGAAGCCTGATCGTGACAACGGCCGTCAGCGTCGCGTCAAGGCTGGAAAGCGTGCCTTGACCCGCCACTGCCGTCCGCGTCCGCGGCTTCATATCGGGGTTGCGGGGGAGGTGTGGGTGGGCGGCTACGGGAGCAGCGTGAACGCGCGGACGTGGCGCGGGCGGACCACGGTGAAGTGCCGGTGGTCGAGGGTGGCGACCTCGTCGACATCCATGCGCTCGGCCAGGGCGATGACGGCGGCGTCGCTGGTGCCAAGGGGAAGGTCGGCGTACTGCTCGACGAGATCAGCCATCCGGGTGTAGTCGGCCGGGGTCAGCTCGACTGTGACCAGGTCGCCGTCGCCGAGGGACCGCAGGAAGAGAGCTTCGGCCCGTGCGCCGGCCTTGGCCGCCAGGAGGTAGCCGACCTCGGCCACGATCGGGGCGGGCAGCACCATTTGGCGGTTCGCCAGGTGGAGGCCGGTGAACAGCTCCACGCAACGGTGGTAGTCAGGGTCTTTGGAGAAGGCGGCCGCAACCAGGGGGCCGGTGTCGCAAACGATCACGTCTACCGGCCGAAGCCCTCGCGGAGCAGCTCTTCACTCTGCGCGCCGACCGCCGAGCCGTCACCCTCGGCGATACCGAACCACGCGGGAGGCCACGGGCGATCTTTGACCGGGTGCAGGTGCCTGCGAACGTCGGCGAGCACCTCGGGGACCTGGTCGTCAGGAAGGTCCTGGACCAGGCGCATCAGCTCGTCGCGCTCACCGCTCATGGAATCAGTCTACGATGTTGAAGCCGCCGCGTCATCCGGGTGGAGTCGCCCGCCTGTTCGATGAGCAGGCCGCGAGCGAACCACCTATCGGATGATCATCTCCACACTTTACCCACACAAATGGCTGTGAACCAGTGGCAAGTGACCACAAAGGACGGTTAGCCGTTTCCGTTGCGGCATAAGGCTTTGAGGGGTAATGAGAAGTGTCCGACAGTGCGCTAAATGATCAGAAGGTTAGGGGTTCGAATCCCTTCGGGCGCACGCACGGTTGAGACAGATATAGACCACGAAACCCCCTGGATGCAGGGGGTTTCGTGCGTTTCAGGGTCTCCCGTGTTGATCTTGGCCAAGGGGCCTTGAGACGATGTTGCCAACTAATGGCCAATATTCGTTTCTGTCGGCGTCGGCATCACGGAGTCAAGGCGGCCCCTGCGGGGCCGCTCGGCCTCAGCAACCATCAATGACAGGCGCTGACTACTGATTGCGTTTGCGAACCCTGCAGGCAGGGGAAGTTTTGAGCGTCCACAGTAGACGATGGCAGACGTCTCGCCATAATCTCTAGATCGCAGTCTGTTGGTCGACTCGAGGGATGGCGACCTGGGGTGGCTGCGCCCACGGAGGTTGCAAAACGGTTGCGAGAAGAGCGGCCCAGTTCTCTTGAGTAACGCATGGCGTTGTTCTTGCGACACACAGGCGCCTCACACGCTCCCCGGGGTCTAACGGCATGAGCCGGCCGGCCCCGACCAGGAAGGACAGCACGACTGATGACTCAGCCCAACCCCTACGGACCAGCCCAAAACCTGCACCCGCAGCAGCCTCCAGTAATGGCATCAGGCGGGCAGTTAGTGCCGAACATGGCCGGCGGGCATCCGGTCGCGATGGGACTCGCGATGAAGCAACGTCACCCAGTGGCCGCCTGGCTGCTGTGGCCTGTCATCACGCTCGGGATCTACCACCTGGTGTGGTACTTCAAGATCCATAAGGAAATGGCTGAGTTCGACCGTCGCCGCGCCGTCCCCGTTGCCGGCCCGATGCTGGTACTCCTGCTCCTTGGTTGGACCTTCATTGGGCCGATGGTGAGCTACTACAACTGTGGAACCCGCATCCGAAATGCCCAGCGAGCGGCTGGGCTGCACGCCAGTTGCTCAGGTGGGGTCGGCATGCTTCTCATGCTGGTCTTCGGGCTCGGCACGCTTTACTACCAGATCGAGCTCAATAAAGTTTGCGAAGCCTACGGAGTTCCCGAAGGACAGCAGGTTCCACTGCACGTCTAATCTTCACGAGCGTTGAGCAACTCGCGAACTGCAGAAAGGCAAGGAAACTTGCCAATCAATGGCCAAAAATCACCCGTTGATGAGGACAAGAGTCGGCAGTTGACCGACTGCGTGGCAGGGATGTTCTTGCAGGTAGTGAGCGATATCGGCAAGCGATGGCAGACATTGGTGATCATGGTCGGCTGAGGCCTTCAAGATCATCTGCCGTGAAGGGGTCCTTGAGGGACCCTGAGTCCCTCAAGGCGGCCTTGACGGCGTTGGGTGAGGCGGCTACCAGGCTTTCTCGAACTTGATGCGGAACTCGTCGTCGTCGCCGTTCCGTTTGCCGCGGACACGGGCCTTGGGGCGGCGGGTCTTCTTTTGCTTCGCCTGGGTTTCGGGGTCCCACGGGTTTTCCAGGTAGCCGGCGGTGGCGTCGTCCGCCACCGCCGGTTCCGTAGCCTGGTCGAGGCGGCGGGCGGTGTCCTCGGGTCGTTCCATGAAGCCCTCGGACATGCGCCGCCTTCTCGGTGAGGTCGTTCGGACAAGGTTATCCCGAAGTGGATCAGGCCGATGGCGGCTGTATCGGCTTGACCGCCCACAGGTCGGGGTTTCCGGCCGGTTCGGCCATCGCCTTGACGTCGGCGAAGTCATTGGCCTGCCGTGCCAGGAACACGCCTTTCTCGCGTAGTTCGCCCATCTGCCGGACGGATTTGGCGACCAGGTCGTTGATGTTCTTCATGAATTCGTTGAGCACTTGGATGACGTTCGTGACGATCTTCCACGGCATCACGACGTCTTCGAAGGTGGTCGCTCCCGCTTCGACCAGGGCGTGCGCGCAGGCGGACATGAATTCGATCGCGTTGGCGTAGGTGTCGTAGACGATGTTGATGCACCCTTCGAGGGTGCCCGCGAATTCGTTCATCACCGTTTCGTTGCGGGAGATCCGCTTCGTCGCGTTGATCGCGTAGGCGGCGTACGAATCGTAACCTCCGCCTTGCCAGTAGGCGACGAGGTTCTCCCGTGACAAGTCGATGACGTCTTCGGAGTTGGTCATGAACGTGGACTGGCCCCACCAGGTGGCGAATCCCTCCATGAGGTCGGCGCTGCCGAAGAGCTGGTCCCGGACGATGTACCAGGCGTCCATTGCACCCTGGTGATCGCGTTTCGAGGCCTGCTCCCAAACCTTGTCCGCGTTCTTTTCGGGCCACGGTGCCCGTTGTCGTTCTGCCATGATCGATCAGTTCTTTCGTCTTGATCCGGGGACCTTCAGGACAGGCGATCTTCCGACATTTCGTCGTCGCTCAGGTACCCGAACTTCTCGTAGTATTCGCCGTCCTTCTCCTCGTATGTCTTGGCGACCTCATCGAGGGTGTGGGCGATGTCCTGCATTTGGACCTCGCCGCTCATGACGGTTTCCATGACGGTTTGGCGCGCTGCGTTGTAGTCGCGGGGAAAACCCGCGAGGCGGCCGATGAGGCCCATGTCGCCTTCGCCCATCACGACGTCGCCGTTCAGGCCGTTCAAGAACTCGTGCCAGTTGTCGTAGGCTAGGTCCCAAGCCTTCTTGTTGTCGCGCAACGCGTCGGGAACAACGCCGTAGCCGGTTCCCTTGACTAATCCCACAGTTGGTCTCCGATTTTTCGGCACGCAGCTATCGAGCGGACGGGCGCCTGGTTTCTTCCGCGTGTTCTTCGGCGGCGACGATCGCTTCCAGCAGAGCGGCGCTCAGTACGGGGGCAGTGGTGTACGGCAGGTTGTCCAGGTCGACCTCGATGCGCTGAAGCTGCCCGGTGCCGGACACCTCGACGACGCCGAGATCGTCGGGGATGTCGACCTCGATGACCTGCGACGCGGCATTCACGATCGCGAGTTCGGTCTTGGTGAAGCTTTCTTCGAGTTCGCGAACCTTGTTGTCCAAGCTGCGCATACGGCTCATCTGCGTACTCCTGCCATGACCTCGTCGACCTTGACCTGACCCGCGTGCGCGGCGGCCGCTCTGGCCGCGCGGATGGCTTCGATCGTGTCCGGCCCGATGCTCTGCGGGTAGGACTGGCGCAGCGCTTCCGGGCTGACATCGAGGTCCAGCAGCTTTCCGGTGCCGTCTACCTCGGCCGACACGAAATCACTTTGCGAGCGTCCAGTGAACCTCTCGCTCGCCTGCTCCGCGGTCACGCGTCGGAGTTCCGTGGCTATATTTTCCCAGGGCCCCAGCTGCGGCAGAGGCCTGTCCCAGTTGTCGTACTTGTGCACGTTGATCACCTCGGCGAGATCGTATCCGGCAACCCGCCGATGCCGTGGGTGTTTGTGAAAGGTCGCCGAGTTTCTCAGCCGGCCTGTTTGCGGCCGTCCATGCCGATGCCGCGCAGGGTGAGAACGATGGCCACAACCGCGCCGAAGAACAGGGCGATGTCCGCGACGTTGCCGACGAACAAGCCGTTGTAATCGATGAAGTCGACGACGTGGCCGCGGGCGAAGCCTGGATCGCGGAACAGGCGGTCGAGCAGGTGGGTGGTGGCGCCGCCGAGCAGCAGGCCGAGCGAGACGGCCCAGGCGCCGGAGCGCACGCGGCTGACCAGCACGACGATGACGACCACGGCGGCCGCGGCCAGGATGGTGAAGATCCAGGTCGAGTTCGCGCCGATCGAGAACGCGGCGCCGGGGTTGTAGAGCAGCCTGAACTGGAGGAGGTCGCCGAGCACGGGGATCGGGGGGTGACCGGTGAGGACTGATTCCGCCCAGAACTTCGTCAGCTGGTCCACGGCCAGTATCACCACGGCGACGACGGCGGCCAGCGCCATTTTCCCCGGTCGTCGGGTGGCGGCCGGGGAAGGATCTGGAGCGGTCATGCGGCCAGCATAACCAGCGCCCGAGCGCGGCGAGACGTCCGACCAGCGGTCGATCAGCACAACCGGAGTGACTGACAGGGTGGGCAAAAGCGCTGGCCACAGCCGCCTGACGGGGTATTTCCCGTGTCACGCGATCGTGCGAAAATTTCTTCGACGCCGATGTCGAGAACGCCGCGACCGCTCCGTCCCAGTTGTGAGAGCGTTCCTCCCGGGGCGCCGGACCAAAAGGGAGTGACGACGTGAAGTACATGATCATGATGTTCGGGGACCAGTCGGGGTTGGCCGAGAAGTCGCCCGAATGGATCCAGGACATGATCGGGTTCATGCACAAGCTGAACCAGGACCTCGAGAGCGCCGGCGAACTGGTGGGCGCGGAGGGGCTGGCCGACCCGACCCAGGCGAAGACCGTCACCTTCCAGGACGGCCTTCCGGTGGCGACCGATGGGCCGTTCGCGGAGTCGAAGGAATCGCTGGCCGGGTACTGGATCGTCGACGTCGAGGGGGAGGCCCGCGCGATCGAGATCGCTTCGCAGGTCAACGCGTTCACCGAGGGGCCGATGGAGGTCCGCCAGGTCATGGCCGGTCCACCCGAGCAGTGATCGCCGAACGTCGCGTCGAGGACCTGCTGCGTGAGCTCGCGCCGCAGGTCCTCGGCCTGCTCGTGCGCAAGTACGGGCGGTTCGACGTCTGTGAGGACGCGGTCCAGGACGCCCTCCTCGCCGCGTCGGTGCATTGGGTGAAGGACGGCTTGCCGGACAGTCCCCGGTCGTGGCTCGTGACGTCTGCTTCCCACCGGGTGGTCGACGAGTGGCGGAGCGAGACCGCTCGGCGTCGACGAGAGGAAAGCGTCGCGGCGCTGGAGCCTGCTGTCCGAACGCAACCGTCAGACCAGGACGACACGCTCACTCTTCTCTTCTTGTGCTGTCACCCCGAGCTTTCCGTACCGTCGCAGTTGGCCCTCACCTTGCGCGCGGTCGGTGGGCTGACGACGACGGAGATCGCCAGTGCCTTCCTGGTGCCCGAGGCCACGATGGCCCAGCGCATCAGCCGCGCCAAACAGCGCATCAAGAGCACCGGCGCCCGGTTCGACCTGCCGCCGGAGCCGGAACGGGCCGAACGGCTGAGAGTCGTGCTGCACGTTCTCTACCTGGTATTCAACGAGGGCTACACGTCGAGTCGCGCGGACCTCACCGCCGAGTCCATCCGGCTGACGCGACTGCTCCACCGGCTGCTGCCCCAGGAAGGCGAGGTCTCGGGCCTGCTCGCGCTCATGCTGCTCAACGATGCCCGGCGTGCGGCACGGACCGGGCCCGACGGCATGCTCGTCCCGCTCGCCGAGCAGCGGCGCGAACTGTGGAACGCCGGCCAGATCCGGGAGGGCGTCGCGCTCGTGACGCGCACGCTGGGCGCGGGACCCCTTGGGCCGTACCAGATCCAGTCGGCGATCGCGGCCGTGCACGATGAAGCTCTGACGGCCGTGGAAACGGACTGGCCGCAAATCGTTGGCCTGTATGAGGTTCTCGAAGTCATTTCGCCTGGGCCGGTCATCACGCTCAACCGAGCGGTCGCCGTCGCGATGGTGGACGGGCCGCGCGCGGGCCTCGCGCTGCTCGGCACTCTCCATAACGACGAGCGCATGACCCATACGCACCGCCTCGAAGCCGTGCGTGCCCACCTGCTCGAGATGGCTGGGGACTCGGTCGCCGCGCGCGAGTCCTACCAGAGCGCGGCGCGGATGACAGCGAGTCTCACCGAACAGCGCTACCTCACACTGCGGGCCGCGAAACTCACTCGGCCGGAGTATGGATGATGCCGTTGAGCAGGACTTTCAGTCCCCAGCTCGTGCGCTGGTCCCCGCTGCCGGACAGCAGGCTCTCGCCCAAGGCGACGATCATCGGGTACCTCTCGGCCGAGAGGGATTCGAAGTGCTCGCGGACCTTCTGCACGTTGCCGGCCTCGGTCTCCCCGAGGGAAGCGCTGTCGTTGTGCGCGCTTTGCTCGGCGGCGACGGCGGTCATGTACAGGTAGAGCAGGTCGACCGCCCACGAAACGGTCGTGTCGTCGAGGTTGCCCTCCTTCAGCAGGGCGATCATGCGCTCGACGATCAGCATCGCGTTGTGGCTGGTGGGGATGTTGCCGAAGGACACCAGTGCGAGTCCCTGATGCCGGGACATCGCCTCGACGCCGCCATCGATCAACGCGGTCAGCCGTTTCTGCCACGGCACCCGCCGTGACGACGTCTGCGGGACGACGTCGGCGATCGCCTCGTCGAGCATGGCCACCAGCAGGTCATCCCGGTTCTTGACGTAGACGTAGAGGGAGGCCGCGCCGGTGTCCAGTTCCTGGGCGACCTTGCGCATGGTGAGCGCGTCCATGCCGTCGCGGTCCAGGACCATCAGTCCTGTTCGGACGATGAGCTCGCGGGTCAGCGGGACCTTGGCCGGGCGGGCGCGTCGGCTGATCGGGGCGGGCGTAGTCATGGACAGAGCATAGCAGCTGACGAACACTGTTTGACACGAACAACGTTCGCGAATATCGTACGTGAAGAACGGCGTTCGTCTGCTCGGCTGAGGGCTGGTCCGGCTGTTGCCGCGCAATGCGCAACCACACCCACATTGACCACAAAGGACAGTCCAATATGACCATTCTCGTCACCGGAAGCCGCGGCGCTGTCGCGCGCAACCTGATCAGCCTGCTGCACGAACGCGGTATCGCGGTGCGGGCCGCGTCCAACGAACCGGACAAGCTCAGCGTGCCCGAGGGGGTGCCGGCCGTAAAGCTCAATCTCAAGGATCCGACTACGTTTTCGGTCGCACTGAAGGGAATCACGTCGGTTTTCCTCTACGCCGAAGCGTCCGGCATCCACGCCTTGATCGACCACGCCGTCGACGTCGAGCACATCGTGCTGCTGTCGTCCGCCTCCGTACTCACCACCGACGCGGAGAACGATCCGCTGGCCAAGTCGCATTTGGACGTCGAAAGGGCGCTGCCGGCTTCGACCATCGAGTCGACGTTCCTGCGGCCGGGCTCGTTCGCGAGTAACGCGCTCGGGTGGGCGTGGGGCATCAAGTCGGCGGGCGCGGTCAGTTTGCCCTACCCGAACTCCCACACCGACCCGATCCACGAGGCCGATGTCGCCGAGGCCGCGCTCGCCGCGCTCACGGAGCCGTCGCTACGCGGGAAGAGCTATACGTTGTCCGGACCGGAATCGATCACCTTCGCCGAGCAGATCGGCCATCTCGTGCGGGCGGCAGCGCGGCCCATCGCCGTCAATCCGGTGACGCGCGAGGAGTGGAAGAAGGAGATGGCGCAGTACATCCCTGAAACCTTCGCCGACAGCCTGCTCGACTGGTGGCAGTCCAGCGACGGTTCGCCGGTGCCGACGACGCGGACCGTCGAAACACTGACCGGGCACCCGGCGCGTGGTTTCGCCGTCTGGGCCGAAGACCACGCAGCCGAGTTCCGGGCCTAGCTTCAGTTCAGCGCGCGGGTGCCTTCGGGAAGGGCGCCGCCGCCGATGACGTCGAGGGCGAAGTCTGCCAGCGCGGTCAGGGCGACGCGCTGGGCGAACGGTCCGTAGGAGACGCGGGCGACGCCGAGTTCTTCGAGCTTCGCCAGCGGGAGGGAACCCCGAACGCCGATGACCGTGATCTTCTGCGGACCCAGTGCCTCGACCAGTGCGGTGATGGTCGGCTCGTCGAGCCGACCTGGCACGAAGAGAGCCGGTGCGCCCGCGTCGAGGTATGCCTTGCCGCGTTCGATCGCGGCGGCGAGGGCCTCCGCGGGGTCGCGCAGTTTGATGAACGCGTCGGTGCGGGCGTTGAGGACGAAGAAAACCCCTTCCGCCTCGCCGGCTTTGAGCACGGCTTCGACCGCGGCGACGGCTTCGGGCAACGGCTTCATCTGGTCTCCAGGTTTGCCCCGACGATGCCGACGCCGATGGCCTTGCGGATCGTCTCGCCCGGGTTGCCGTACCCGGCTTCGAGGTCGGCGCTGACCGGCAGGTCCGTCGCGGCGGCGATCCGGCCGACGGCTTCGATCATCAGGTCGACGGGGATCTTCTCGCCGTCTTCGTAGCCGTAGGACGCGGCGATCGAGTGGCTGGCGGTGGCGAGCGCGGTGGTTCCGTCGAGGCCGGCGATGACCTTCGCGCTGATGACGTCCCAGACGTTGACGACTTTGAGCAGCTCAGGCGCGGTGTGCAGGTCGAGGAGCGTGCTGGCTTTGGCTTGGAGATTCATGCCAGTCGACTCTAGGGCGTAAGCAGGCACGCTTGCTGGCCGATCGGGCAAGACCGTCGCCGGAAGCTTCTCGAAGCGCGGATCGCTGGGGCAGGCTGCGATCAGCGAGTCACAGTGCGTCGCTGGGCCCGCACACCATTCGCTCAATACTTACGAGGAGGACCCTCGATGGCGGTCAACAACGTATCCGTAACAACGCCCGGCATGAAGGCTGCGTGTGGCAACTTCGAGACGGCTTCGTCGACGGCCACCGGCCAGATGCAGCGCGTGAACTCGGAGATGGTCACCCTGCAGTCGAGCTGGACCGGGGACGCCTCGATCAAGTTCGGTCAGGCGATGAACGACTGGGAACAGCAGTTCGACATCATCATCCGCGAGCTGAACCACATGATCGAGGTCATGGGTGGCAACGCGAACGCCTACTCCTCGAACGAAGAGACCGCCGTGAACACCGCCTCCGCGTGGGCAGGCGGCCTGAGCGGTATCTGACGGACTCCCTTTTCTCCATTACCGCGAGTCTCCATCACTGAGAGGAACCGCCATGGCTACTTACAAGTTCAACTTCCAGCAGGCCGACGTCGTCCGTGACGACATGGCCGCCATCACGAAAAACATCCAGAACATGCTCACCGACCTCGATTCGCAGGTGCGGGGCAGCCTTCAGGAATGGACCAGTGACGCGCGCGAGTCGTACGACGCCAGCAAGCTGAAGTGGGACGCCGCCGCCGCGAAGATGCCGGAGGCCTTGGGCCGCGCGGAAATGGCGCTGGCCGAGATCTCCAACGGTTACCTGCAGGTCGAGCACACCGGCGCCGGTATGTGGGGCCGCGGCGCCTGAATCCCCGTGACGTGGCCGCCGGGCCGAGCGCCCGGCGCCACGGAGCGGTTTTCGCTTCTTGGCCACTGAATTCGACGACGGGGTGGTGCACAGAATGCCTTCTTACACAGATGCTCAGACCGGTAAGACCTACGACAAGGGCCCGACTGATTTCATCAGTAGCGGCAACGAAAAGTACAACCTCGACGGCACCGAGAACCTGAGTTTCGACCAGGGGCAGTGGGACCGGGAATGGGCCGCCTGGGAGGCCTACAAGACCGAAGAAGACAAGATCCACGAATTCGACGTCCACGACGACGTCCCGGTCGACACCACACACCCCTTCGGCACGTCGGGGCATTTCGACCCGCCGGCCGTCCCGGGTGGCGGCGGTCCCGGCGAACCCGGTTCGACCGAGGTCAGCACCGACGCGATGAAGACGTTCGCCGCCAACATCAAGTCGCTGGTCGACCCGATGGTGACCTCCTGGAACGACATGGGCAACGTCAAGATCGCGGCCGGTGGTTTCCACGAGGCGTTCACCCTGCGGGACACGATCATGGGCCCGACCGGGCTTGCCATGACCACGCAGACGTTCATCGGCAACACCCGCGAAACCATGGCGGACATCGCCGTCGCCGCGGAAGAACTGGCGGCGAAGTACACCAGTGCCGAGGAATTCAACAAGATGACCGGCACGGATCTGGGCTCCTACGTCAGCGAACTCAACGGCGACATCAACGGTCTCTAGTCGGGGTTTCCAGCGAGACAGGGGCGTAAGAGGCGATGACGAACCCGTACGACACCGGTCCCTTCCACGAGGGGGACAACGGTGGGATCTTCGGCGGCAACTCCGGCGGTGCCGATGGCGATTACGAGACCTGGGACTGGAAACAGATCAAGGCCGCGATCGTCGGCGGTTCCGCGGTTCCCCCGGGCGCGGACGGCACCATCTCTTCTTCCGACACCGCCGCCATGCAGGCGGTCGCGAACCCCCAGACCTTCTTCGACGCCGCCACTTCGTTCAACAACGCCCAGCAGCGCATGCTCATCGTCGCGGACAGCATCTCCGTCCAGGCGCGTTCGCTGGCCGGGGAGAACGGCCCGTGGAAGGGGGAGGCCGCCAAGGCGTTCCTGAACCTGATGGAGAAATTCGCCCTCAAGGTAAAGGCCCAGGCCGAGTCGATCGGTGGCGGTGACGCCAACGTCAACCCGATCCCCGGTCAGCTGTGGAACAACGGCAACCAGCTCATCTGGGCGCAGAATCAGATCAACGCCATCGACGTCTGGTACGCGCAGCAGGCCCAGAACTCCGGCGTGCAGCCGATGGACAACGGGCTGATCCCCGTGTCGCAGCGGCCGGAAATCGTCGCGATGCTGACACGGGACATGAAAGAGGTCGCGCGTCACCTGACCGGCCAGTACAAGCTGACCCGCAACGACGTGAAACCCGTTGACACCAGCGCGTTCGACGGCCCTGGTTCCGGTCCGCCGGTGCCTCCTCCCGTGCCGCCGCCGGTTCCCCCACCCGTGCCACCACCGGTGCCGCCGCCCGTGGTCGCGCCGCCAGTTCCCCCGCCCGTGGTTCCCCCGCCGGTGCCGCCGCCAGTGGTCGCGCCGCCAGTTCCCCCGCCTGTGGTCCCGCCGCCGGTTCTCCCGCCCGGGTCTCCTCTTGATTCCGCGCCGTTCGCCGGTGGTCCTCCTCCCGGCGGCGGTGCCGGTGGCGGCCCCGCGCTGACACCTTTCTCCGCCAGCGGTCCCCCTCCGAGCGCGCTCGCGAGCGGCGGTCCCGCTGGTGGTGGCGATTTCACGCCGCAGAGCTTTGCGGGCAACCCGCCGCCGGGCTCCGGCTTCAACACCAGCAGCCTCGGTGGTGGCAGTGGCAGCGGCCCGGGTGCAGCCGGCCTCCCGGCGCCATTCGTGCCGACAGCGCCACCCGGCTCGGCCGGAAACGGTGCGAAGGCGCCCGCGATCAAGTCGTACTCCCCGAGCGGCGAGGGCCTGCCAGGGCTCGAAAGTCCGTCGAGCGCGGGTGGTACCGGCACCGGTACCGGCTCGGGTAGTGCGCTCACGCCGTACCCCGGCTCTTCCGGCCTTCCGAACAACATCGCTACGAATGCTCCCGTCTCACAGCCGATCAGCAGTGCGCAGGCGCCTGTCGACTGGGCTTCCGGCGGCAGCCCCGGTGGGGCGAACGCGCCCGGAAACAACGGCATGGGTGCACCGGGTGGCTTCCCGGGAGGGATGCCCGGCGGCGCCGGTGCCGGTGCGGGTTCCGCTGGTGGCACGGACCGTTCCGATGCTTCCGGTCTGCTGAACAGCGGCTCGAAGCCGTGGACCGGTACACCGCCTCCCGGTCTGGGCGATCCGAGTGGTGTCGCCCCGGCCACGGACCCGGCCAAGTGGGCGTCTCCCGCGCAGCAGGCCGCCGGAGGCTTCTCATCTGCGGGCGCGGGGATGCCCGGAGGCGGGATGCCCGGCTCTCCGGGGGCCAGTGCCGCAGGTGGTGGCAGTGGTGCCGAGCGGTCGGACGCTTCCGGCCTGTTGAACGGTGGCTCGAAGCCGTGGACCGGTACCGACATGCCGGGCATCGGCGATCCGAGTGGTGTTGACGCTCCGGCGAGCGACCCAGCCGAGTGGGCTTCGCCGAACCAGAGTCAAGTGCAGGGCTTCTCCGGTGCGGGTGCTGGGATGCCGGGTAGCGGGATGCCGGGTTCGCCGGGCGCCGGTGCGGCTGCTGGTGGTAGTGGTGCGGAGCGTTCGGACGCGTCGGGTTTGCTGGGCAACGAGACCGCGCCGTGGGCTAGTGCCGATATGCCGGGCATGGGTGATCCGAACGGCATCGACGCTCCGGCGACCGGCCCGGCCGAGTGGGCGTCGGCGAATCAGCAACAGGCGCAAGGGTTTCCTGGTGCGGGTGCTGGGATGCCGGGTAGCGGGATGCCGGGTAGCGGGATGCCGGGTTCGCCGGGCGCCGGTGCGGCTGCTGGTGGTAGTGGTGCGGAGCGTTCGGACGCATCGGGTTTGCTGGGCAACGAGACCGCGCCGTGGGCTAGTGCCGATATGCCGGGCATGGGTGATCCGAACGGCACCGACGCTCCGGCGACCGGCCCGGCCGAGTGGGCGTCACCGGAACAGCAGCAGTCCCAGGCCACGGGTATGGGAGCGACCGGTTCGGCCATGCCGGCCATGCCGGGTACGCCGGGTGCCAACGCCGCTGCCGGTGGCACCGGCGCGGAGCGTTCTGACGCTTCCGGCCTGCTGGGCACTGAAACCGATCTCTGGGCCGGTGCGTCGCCGGTCGCCGGGGATCCCACAACCGTCGATGCCCCCGCTGCTGAACAAGCGGCGTGGGCATCGGCTGACCAGTCCGCGCAGGCAACGCTGCCCGGTACCACCGGCGCGGCAGAGCCGGACGCCGTCGAGTCCACAGAGGACAGAATTGCCGTGGTCAAGCCCTCCGAGCGCAAGGAGGACACCACGGCATGGGACCTCGTCGCGGGCGCGGGCGCGCTCGCGTTCCTCGTGCCGTTCGCGGTGTCCCAAGCGGGTAAAGGGAAAGAGCGGTCCGAGGAAGAACTGACCCCGGAGTACGCCCTTCGCGAGAGCGAACCGTGGGAAAGCGCGGCCGAGACCGAGCTGACCACGTATCGACGTAAAAAGGGCGAAGAGGGAACAGCCATCGTGGAAGACCGGCCACCGCCGATGTGCTCCGACGCACTGCCGCCCGAGCCGGAGGTCGTGGAACCGGAAGAGCCGGAAGACGCCGACGAGGAAGAGCCCCGGACGGCGGCGAATCTGTTGAAGCAGACTGACGACGCCTGGGGCAAGAGCGGCACCAAACCCCTGGGGGTTCTCGAATGAGCACGGTGACCGTCAAGCGGCCTCCCCGCGTTTCCGGCCCGGAAATGCCCGAGGGACAGGTCGAGCTCGAAGAACCGCCGGTGATGGCCGAGCCGTCTTCGCGGGACTTCGGCTCGATGCTGATGTTCCTGCCGATGGGCATCGGCACCGTCGCGATGATCCTCATGTTCTCCATGTCCAACGGCTCGCCGATGATGTACGTCATGGGTGGCGCCATGGGCACGGCGATGGTCTGCATGAGCCTGACGCAGATCGGCCGCGCGGGCGCGGATCGCAAGCGCCGCATGCAGTCCGAGCGCCGCGACTACCTCCGCTACATTGCTCAGCTGCGCAAGCGCGCCAGGGATACCGCCGACGAGCAGCGCAAGTCGGTGGCGTGGAACAACCCCGACCCGCGCTGGCTCTGGTCGTTCGTGATGGGCACGCGGCTCTGGGAACGCCGTGGCAGCCACCCGGATTTCGCCAGGGCCCGGATCGGCCTCGGAACGCAACTCGCCGCGCTGGAATTCCTGCCGCCGTCGACGAAGCCGATCGAGGACCTCGAGCCGTTGGCATCGGTGTCACTGCGCCGGTTCAGCGAGACCTACCGCACGGTGTCCGGCATCCCGACTTCGGTGGGACTGCGGAGTTTCACCAGCGTCGAGTTCGCCGGCGACGCCGCCCCGGCGGTGGGCCTGGTCCGCGCGATCATCGGCCAGCTGGTCACCTTCCACGCCCCCGACGAGCTGCGCATCGCCGTGCTCACCCCGGAAGCCAGCCGTCCGGAGTGGGACTGGGTCAAATGGCTGCCGCACAACGCGCACCCGACCGCCCGTGACACCGCCGGCCCGCTGCGCATGCTCGCCTGCGACCATGACGAGCTGATGGACCTGCTGGGCCCCGACGTCACCGACCGCGGTGACCACGACAAGTCCTCCACCCCGGGGGTTTCCGAGCCGTTCGTCGTGGTGATCGCCCATCTCGGCACTGTCCCGGAGCACTCCCGCCTGCTCGGTTCCGGCCTGCGCAACGTCGTCCTGCTCGACGTGACCGGAACGATGGCCGGTGGGCCCAAGGTGCTTCGACTGACCACAAAGGACACAACGGTCGAGTTCCCTTCCGGCGACGCCGTCGGCAAGGCCGAGATCGACGAGCTCACTCTCATCCAGGCGGAAAACCTCGCCAGGATGCTCGCGCCGAAGCGCACCAGCGGCACCGTCGACGTCGTCGACCGTCCACTCGAGAGTGACTTCGAGCTCACCACCCTGCTCGGCATCCGGGATGTGCACACCTTCGACGTCCAGGCGCAGTGGCGGCCGCGGAACGCGCAGCGGGCCAGGATGACCGTGCCCATCG
Source organism: Actinomycetota bacterium (assembly GCA_032230695.1). Lineage (GTDB taxonomy): Bacteria > Actinomycetota > Actinomycetes > Mycobacteriales > Pseudonocardiaceae > Amycolatopsis. Next base: position 61,480 of record JAVXWP010000084.1, read on the forward strand.
GCGTCACCGAGGACGGCGAAGTCGTCGAACTCGACCTCAAGGAGCCCGCGCAGGGCGGCATGGGTCCGCACGGCATGCTCATCGGCGCGACGGGCTCCGGCAAGTCCGAGCTGCTGCGCACCTTGGTGTGCGGCTTGGCCGCGACGCACTCCTCGGAGATCCTCAACTTCGTGCTCGTCGACTTCAAGGGCGGCGCGACCTTCATCGGCATGGACCGGCTGCCGCACACCTCGGCGATGATCACGAACCTCGCCGACGAGCTGCCGCTGGTCGACCGGATGCAGGACTCCATCAACGGCGAGCTGATCCGGCGCCAGGAACTCCTGCGCGCCAGCGGTTACGCCTCGCTCTTCGACTACGAGAAGGCACGGGCGAACGGTGAGCAGCTCGCGCCGTTCCCGATCCTGTTCGTCATCGTCGACGAGTTTTCCGAACTGCTCGGCAGCAAGGCCGAGTTCATGGATCTGTTCGTCTCGATCGGACGGCTCGGCCGCAGCCTCGGTGTCCATCTACTGCTCGCGTCCCAACGGCTTGACGAGGGCCGGATCCACCGCGTCGAGGGGCACCTTTCCTACCGGATCGCGCTGCGCACCTTCTCGTCGATGGAATCCCGCAGTGTCATCGGGGTCGCGAAGGCCTACGAGCTGCCTTCCGAGCCCGGTAACGGCTATCTCAAGCTCGACACCACGAACCTGTTGCGCTTCAAGGGTGCTTACGTTTCCGGCCCGTGTGCCACGGTCGCCCCGGACAGCGGTTCGGGACGCGACGAGGTGGCCAGCCAAGAAGTGGTCCCGTTCGTCACGCACGCCCACCCGAGCCTGCACGAGCTGCTCCCAGTGCCGGTCGAAGCGGAGAAGCCCGAGAAGCAGCCGGATCCGGCCACCCCCAACGAAAAGGTGCCCAGTCTGGCCGACGTGCTCATCGAGCGCCTCGCCGGTTCCGGTCCGCCCGCGCGCCAGGTCTGGTTGCCCCCACTGGCGGAGTCGCCCAGCCTGGACACGCTGCTCCCGAGCGTCCTACCCGACCCGGTCCGCGGCATGACCGTCGAGGATCAGAACGAGCTCGGGCGGCTTCGGGTGCCGATCGGCATGGTCGACCGGCCGTACGAGCAGGTCCGTGAGCTGCTAGTCGCCGATCTTTCCGCGGCGGACGGCCACGTCGCCGTCGTCGGCGCTCCGCAGACGGGGAAGTCGACACTGCTGCGGACGCTGATGCTCTCGCTCGCGATGACCCACACGCCCGAGGAGGTCCAGTTCTACTGCCTCGACTTCGGCGGCGGCGGGATCATGTCGGTCAGCGGCCTGCCACATGTCGGCTCGGTTGCGACCCGGATGGAACGTGACCGTGTCGTCCGGACGATCGAGGAACTGCTCCAGATCATGGAGCGCCGCGAGACCGAGTTCACCGAACGCGGCATGGAGAACATGGCCGCGTACCGGGCGCTGCGCCAGACCGGCGAGATCGACGACCCGCACGGTGACGTCTTCCTGGTGATCGACGGCTGGTTCACCCTCCGGCAGGACTATCAGGACCTCGAAACGAAGATCAATGAACTGGCCTCACGCGGCCTTTCGTTCGGTATCCACGTGGTGGTCGGCGCGACCCGCTGGTCGGAGATCCGGCCGTGGCTGCGCGACCTCATCGGCACCCGGTACGAACTCCGGCTCGGCGATTCGATGGAGTCGGAGGTCGGTTCCCGCAAGGCGGCGACCGTGCCCTCGCAGCCAGGGCGCGGGCTCACCTCGGCGGGCTACCACTTCCTTGCCGCGCTTCCCCGGCTTGACGGAAGTTCCGACGTGGACGATCTCACCGCCGCGACCAAGGCGATCGCGGAGGAATCCCGGACGTTCTGGCCCGGCCGGGTCGCGCCGGTCGTCCGGATGCTTCCGACCACGCTGCCGGTCACCGATCTCCCGACCGAGCAGACAGGTGACCTGCTGCGCCTCTGCCTCGGCCAGGACGAGCAACGCCTCAACCCGGTGTGGCACGACTTCGGCGCCACCCCGCACATGATGGTGTTCGGGGACAGCGAAACCGGCAAGACCAACGCTTTGCGGCTGGTCATCAACTCGGTCATCGGCCGGTACCAGCCAGGCGAGGCGAAGATCCTGCTCGGCGACTCGCGGCGGGACCTGGACCAGATCGTGCCCGAAGAGTTCCGCATCGGCTACGCGATCGCCGCGGACGGCCTGCGCGACCTCGTCGGCAAGGCCTCGGTGTCGCTCGGCAAGCGGATCCCCGGCCAGGACGTCGGCCCGGACCGCCTGCGCAAGCGGGACTGGTGGCAGGGCCCGGAACTGTTCGTCGTCGTGGACGACTACGAGCTGCTCTCGCTCGGCGCCGGCAACGGGTCCACATTGGACCCTCTGCTGCCGTTGCTCGCGCAGGGTGTCCACATCGGACTGCATCTGATCGTTGCGCGCAGCAGCTCCGGGGGCATGCGCGCGATGATGGATCCGGTGCTGCGCCGGCTGTGGGAGCTCGGCACACCGAGCCTGCTGTTCTCTTACCCGAAGGAAGAGGGCAAGTTCCTCGGTGAGGCTGGGCCGCGCAAGCTGCCGGCCGGCCGCGCCCAGCTGGTCACGCGCCGCGGGATCAAGCTGATCCAGACCGGATTCGTCCCGTCCCCCGCCATGGAACTGGCCCGATGAATGGAGCGGCGATGACCAGCGCGCAACCGGCCGAGCTGTGCCGGATCACCGTGTTCGGCCCCAGCGGCCGGGCCGATCTCGCGGTACCGGCCTCCACCACGGTGGCGAGCCTGCTGCCGATGCTGGTGCTGCACACCGTCGATGAAGCCGAACTCCTGCAGGACCCGGAGATGGCTGAGTCCATGCGGGACGGTTCGTGGGTGCTCCAGCGACTCGGTGAGGCACCCCTCGACCTCGACGGCACGCCGGAAACCCTTGACTGGCTCGAAGGGGAGCAGCTCTACCTCCGCCCGGCCGACAACCCGATGCCGGAGCTCGACTTCGACGACATCGCCGACGGCATGGCCACCGCGATCGGCCGGCAGAACGACCGCTGGCGGCCAGCGTTCAGCCGCTACATGTTCCTGAGCCTCGCCGTGGCGACGGTGACGACCATCATCGCGGTGCTGTTCAAGAGCGCGTCGGGATTGGCTTCGACGATCACCTCCGGTGTGCTCGCCCTGTTCTTCGCCACCGCTTCGGTTTGTGCGGGCCGGTGGCTGCGGGATCGTGAGCTGACCGTCCTACCCGGACTCGCGGCCTGCGCGTTCGCCGCGGTGTCGGGCTCGATCGGCGTCGCGGGCATGGACGGTGCGCTCGCCCTCGAGCCGATGGCCGTGGCAATCGGCGCGCTCGCCACCACTTTCACCGCGAGCCTTTTGCTGGGACTGCGCTTCGCCGTTGCCGAGCGGATCCCGATCGTTCCGTTCGGCACGGTGGTCGTGTGCGGGCTCGCGGCCATGGTCGCGATGTGGCTGCACCTCGGCGGCGAGTACACCGCGCCCGAGACCGCGGCACAGATCTCGGGCGCGTTCTTCGCCATGATGATCTTCGCCCCGAAGATCGCCATCCGGATCGCGCGGCTGCGTGGTCCGCAGCTGCCGCGGACGGCCGACGAGCTCCAGGTCGACATCGAGCCTTCGCCCGCGGCCGAGGTTGTCGAGCGCACCGGATTCGCTGATCGCTACCTCAACGTTCTCACCATGGCCGGGTCGCTCGTCTTCCTGGCCTGCTACCCGTTCCTGCTCGACGCGCCTGGCTGGGTCGGCACGGCACTGCCGATCGTGTTCGCCCTCGCCCTGTCGCTGCGGTCGCGCAACTTCATCGGTGCCTGGCAACGAATCTCGGTGGTCGTCTCCGGTGCGGCCGGGTTCGTCTTCATCATTCTGGCGATGGTCGTGAAGATGCCCGCCGAATGGCACGGCGTCACGATCATCCTGCTGATGCTGGGCATCGGCGTGCTGGTGCTCGCCACGACGCGCGCGCCGACCCGGCGGCTGCTGCCGATCTGGGGACATCTCGCGAACATCCTCGAGACGCTGACCGCGCTGACCGTCATCCCGCTGATCATGCAGGTACTGGGCATTTACGCCTGGGCCCGCGGCTTGGCCGGGTGACCCGGAATGCAGACCCAGAAGGATCGCGTAGACGCCTACAAGTTCCTCATCGGCCGGATGTCGTCCGCGCTGGTGGTCGGGGACGCGACGCACGCGGAACCGCCGGACCGCCGGTCCTGGTTCGGGCTCCTTTGTGGACTGGCGCTCGGCGTGCTCGTCGGAGTCGGTTTCTGGGTCTACGGCCTGATCGTGCCGGGCGGGAACACCGCATGGCAGGAGAAGGGCGCCATCCTGGTCGAGAAGGAAACCGGCACCCGGTACGTCTACTCCGAAGGTCTGCTCCGGCCGGTGCTGAACCAGGCGTCCGCGATGTTGTTCGAGGGCAAGGAAGGGCACGTCAAGTCGATCTCCCGTGCCTCGCTGGAGGGGTTGCCGCACGGGGCGCCGCTGGGCCTCCTCGACGCCCCGGACAGCCTGCCGACCACGGGCAACCTCGTCAACGGCCCGTGGATGCTCTGTCTCAACGGGCGCCCGGGCGAGCCGGCTTCGATGAGCATGATGCTCGACGTCCCAGCCGCGCCTCGGCTGGTGCTCGGGGACAGCTACGTGTCGGTCATTTCCTCGGCCAACGTGCGTTACCTGATCATCGACCACATCAAGTATCGGCTGGGCGACGAAAGTGCCGCGATCGCGCTCGGTCTCCCCAACAGGCCGCAGCCGCTCGCACCCGACGCCTGGCTCGATGCGCTGCCCGAGGGCCCGGCTCTTTCCGCGGCCGCCATCGCCGATGACGGAAAGCCGGGCGGTGAGGTCGCGGGCAGTCCCCGCCGCATCGGGCAGTTGTTCAGGCAGCGCAACGTGAACGGCACCGACCAGCTTTACGTCCTGCGCAAGGACGGGCTGTCCCCGCTGACCGAGACCGAGTTCGCGCTGCTCGCGGCGCGCCATGCCGACCGACCTCCGGTCGGCATCGACGCGGCCGCCGTCGTCGCCGCGCCGCGGTCCACCGACATGACGTTGACCCAGCGGATCCCGGATGTGCTCAAGGCCAAGCCGGTCGACGTCGGGCTCGGGGTCGTCTGCCTGATCCAGAACCCGGTCGGCGTGCAGGTCGCCAGTGCCGTCGTCGTCGCCGACACGCCGAACGCGGGCTGGCCGATGACCGGCGGGACCGGCGCGACGATGAAGCCGAACACCGGGATGCTCGCCGCCGCGGTTCCGGTGCCGCTCGGGCAGACTTTGCCTGCCCGCTACCTGATCACCGACCGGGGGATCAAATACCTGGTGCCGGACGACGCTTCGATCGACGCACTGGGCTTCGGAGGGGTGGCGCCGACCCCGGTGTCCGCCGAAGTGCTCGCCGCTTTACCGACCGGCCCGGTCCTTTCCAGGGCCGCTGTCGGCGTCAGTGAGAAGGGATAGCTGGATGTCTTCATTAGCCAGAATGTCTCCGTTGAACCGGCGCCGCAACCGATCTGCGTCCGAGGTGCAGCTGGCGCTGCACACCGTCGGCAACGCGATGGTGGTACACGCCAAGGACACCATGACGAATGAAGCGCAGTCGCTCGCGATGTCGGTGGCCGAGGACCCGGAACACGACATCGTGGTGGTGGACCTGCCGGCCAACTCCCCGATCGGAATGTGGGAATCCTTGGCCGACACGCTGCCGCGCGGACGGCGCGGGGTGCGGCTGGTGATCGGCGGTCGTTCCAGGGAGACGACCGCCCTCGCCGGGCAGTGGCTTTCCGAGCGGCTCGGCCGCACTGTCGTCGCCCCCGACGGCGCTGTGGTCCGTGGCGCTGGCGGCTCGCTGTTCGTCCACTCCGGACGAGGCAGCGGCTGGGTGAGCTTCCGGCCCGGCCGGCCCCCGCAGTGGGAAGCGAAGCGGTTTCCGCGTCCCGCTTGGGATTCCGCCTTTGTGGCGGAGCAGTGGGCGACCAGTTCCATCGGTGCCGCGGAACCACTTCCCGGCGGTGTGTGGATCCGCCCGATCGGGCACGAAGGACCGTTGCGGGCCGCTCGTTCCCGGCTGATCACCGGCCTGCCATGCCAGCCGGAGGTGCTCACGCTCGTCCTCGGCAGCCCCGGGACCCCGCACCTTTCGCTGGACGACGTCGCCCGGTTCTGGGTGCGGCTGCCCGAGCACATCCGCACCATGGTCCGGTTCGTGCAGTACGGCCCGATGCGGCTGCCGCACGGCGTCACCCTCGGCCAGGCGCTGGCGAACCTGCTCGGCGAGGAAGTCACCTGCTACACCGGGATGCCCGTCGGCACCACCTACGAACCCGAGGTGTTCACCGTCCGCACCGACGGCAGCCTCGGCTGGAACACGTTCGCCCAGCAGTTCGCCTATCAGCCGCGCCACGACCTCGCCAACCCTGTGCCCGAGCTGCGTGGCCATCGGCGTCCCGTGTTCGGCATGGAGGAGCTCGCCCCGGCGGTCTACTGGTACGCAATCGACGCCGTCATCGAGGTCGTTCAGGCCGGGCTGTGGGTCCGCCCCACCGCGGACACCGTGAACGGGGCCATCGTCCGGTCGACCCCTTCGGACGCCGCTCAGCACCTGCTCGTGTTCGAATCGGAGACGCCGGAGCAGGCGGCCCGTATGCGGATGCTGGCGGAGGATGTTCTGGGGCGTTTGGACTATTCGACGCGGCTGGCGACCAAGTTGGCGCCTTCGTCGGCACTGAGGAACTCGCCGGTGCGGGTCTCCGGGCGGGCGCTGGCCGAGATCGAGACGAGCTTCCCGAAGCTGGCCATCGAAACGGCCGTGGAGATTCCGGTCGCCGACGTGGCTCCGGCCCAACCCGTGCAGGTGGAGAAGTCCGAGCCCGTCGAGCTTTCGTCCGCGATCGAAGCGCCGGAGGCATTCGCGCGGAATGAGATCCCGGTGCAGATAGGCTCGGGACCGGCGCCCGTGCCTGAGCCCGCGGCGCCGCTGTCGCCGATCTCGCTCCGGCTGGAAAGCGCCTCGATGCCGACGGGTGGGGACTTCTTCCCCGAGACCCCGGCACCGGCCGTCGACGTGCCTCAGCCGCTGCCTCAACCTGTTACCGTCGAAAGGGCTGTTGCCCCTCAGCCGGTGGTAGTCGAAACTCCCGCCGCACCGGCCGAAATCGCTGTCGCGAAATTGCAGCCGACCCCGTCCCCCGAGGCGTCCGCGCTGCTGTCCCGGCGCGGTATCGACGACGAGCGGGCCTGGCTGCGCAAGACGCTCAGCCACGAATTCGGTGTCATGGCGAACTCGATCGCCCGCGTCCTGTCCGAGCACCCCGGCTTCCAGGGTGCGCTTTCGCGGTCGTCGGCCGAAGTCCTGACCGACGCCGTCGCCGTGCGGCTCTACCTCTCCGAACAGGGCGTGGCGATCGACGAGGCGCTGCGCACCGCCACCGTCGGCCCGCACGTGCCGTTCGCGCGCTGTGTCGTTGCGGGGCTGAGCCGCCTGCCGTCCCACCGCGGCGCGACGATCTTCACCACGACACCGACTGACGCCCAATGGGCGCTGTACAAGGAAAAGAGGCTGTTCACCGAGTGGGGTTTCGCCAACTCGCTGATCGAGCCCTGCGCGGGCCAGGACGGCGAGGTCGACGTGCTCATGTGGTCGATGACCGCGCGGCGTACCAAACTGCTCGAGCCTGATGACGACCGGACCGAAGATCGCGTGCTGTTCATCCCGGGCACGAGCTTCAAGGTGCTGGACATGGTCGCGCCGACCACCGGTGTGCGCGGCCAGATCCTGTTGCGGGAACTGGCCTCCAGTGAGATCGACGCCGACGGACGCGTCGACTCGAACCGGATCTCCCTCGACGAACTGGCGATGACATCCTTGCGGCGCTGCGCCGACAAGTGGGCCGAAGCCTCGCCGAAGCAGCGGGTCGGCAAGGCGTCCGCGGCGCGGTTCCAAGCGCTGCCGGGCCTGGCGTAGGAGAGGGACTAGCGATGAACCGACAGCTACTCGTGGTCGGGGGCGACCGTCCGGGGTCCTTCTCTTCGATCAACGCCGCCATCGCACAGGCGAAGAGCGGCGCGATGATCAGCCTGCTTCCGGGCCGCTACGAGGAAAACGTCGTCGTCGACAAGATGGTCACGCTGACCGCGGAGGAAGGTCTCGGCACGGTCGAGATCTACGCGCGTGCAGGCAGTGTGATGGTCTTCAACACCGAGGCCGCGCAACTCAACGGCCTGATGCTGACCTGCGACGACGACAAGCTCGCCGCCGTCGACATCCCGCGCGGCGAGGTTGCCATGGACACCTGCCGGATCGCAGGCGCGTCGTGGACGGCGTTGCTCGCGCGGAACCAGGGATCGCTGGTGCTGCGCAACTGTGAGATCACCAATTCCGGTGGCGCCGGTATCGTGATCACCTCGACGGTGACCAGCACGGTCGAGGACACCGAGGTGACCGAGCTCGCGTCGTCCGGGGTGGTCGTCGCGGAGACGGGCGCGCTGGTCATGCGCCGGTGCACCGTGAACCGCGCCAAGGGCAACGGTATCTGCGTCAACGGCGAAGGCCGTGCGGTGCTGGAGAAGTGCTCGATCGTCGGCGCGGGAAAACCCGCCATGGTCGTCGAGCAGCAGGGCGGTGCGACGATCACCGGGCTGACCGTGCGGGAAAGTGCCAACCTCGACCTGTACGTGATGAGCCGTGGCCCGCTGTCCATAACAGACTCGACGTTCACCGGAGCGCAGGTTCAGGCCGCGCATATCGCCGGTGCTTCGGCTCCGGTGCTTCGCGGCTGCACGTTCTCCGGCGCCGGGCGGAACGCGGTTCAGGTCACCGGGAAGTCGGCCCCGCGGTTCGAAAACTGCGTTGTCGAGGAATCGCCGGTCGGGATCGCGGTCGACGGCGGCAGTTCACCCAAGTTCTCCGGGCTGCGCCTGCGGTCCGGATCGGGTCCCGGGATCGTCCTCAAAGGACACAGTGAGTTGACGCTGACCGATGCGACGATCGAGGTCGGTACGGCCGTAGCGTTGGACGTCTCGGAGTCGTCCCAAGTCACCATCATCGATGTGCAGATCAGCTCTACCGGCGAATCCGGCGTGCTCCTCACCGGGGGCGCGCGGGCGACTTTTGTGTCAGCGCTCGTGCGCGGTGGTGGCCTGCGGGCCGGGCACAACGTGGAGTTGTCTATTCAGGACAGTGAAATCGTCGACTCCACCGTGGACGGTATCCAAATCATCTCCGGTGGCTCGCTCACCGCGAACCGGTGCCGGGTAAGGGGTTCCGGGCGGAACGGAATCGCACTGGAGCAGGGTGCGCGCGCTTCGCTGACCGAATGTGACGTCAACGGCAGCACCGGCGACGGCCTGCTGCTCGATACGGGCGAGCCCGTGCTGGTCAACCACTGTGTGGTCAAGGAGAACGGTGGCAAGGCGGTCAACCGGCCGCTTGAGCACGACAGAGTGGCGATCGACAACCTGATGACCGACGGTTCGGCTTCCATCACCGAGGCGGCTCCGGTCGTGGCGCAGCAGCAAGAACAGCGGCAGACGTTCGGGGAAGCCGGCGGCGCCGAGGTCGAGGGCCCGCTGGCCGACCTCGAAAAGCTGGTCGGGCTGAGCGGGGTGAAGCGTGAGGTCACCGGGCTCATCAATCTGATCAAGATGACCCAACGGCGGCTCGAGATGGGTTTGCCGATGCCGCCGATGAGCCGCCACCTCGTGTTCGCCGGGCCACCCGGGACCGGTAAGACCACGGTCGCGCGACTTTACGGCGCCGTGCTCGCCGAGCTCGGCATCCTGTCCAAGGGGCATATGGTCGAGGTGTCGCGGGCCGACCTGGTGGCGCAGTACATCGGGGCTACCGCGATCAAGACCACCGAGGTCGTGACCAAGGCGCTCGGCGGTGTGCTGTTCATCGACGAGGCGTACACGCTGACCAGCCAGGCGGGCACGACCGGCCCGGACTTCGGCCAGGAAGCCGTCGACACGTTGATGAAGATGATGGAGGACCACCGCGACGAGATGGTCGTCATCGTCGCCGGGTATTCGGAGCTGATGGAGAAATTCCTCGCCTCCAACCCCGGTGTCGCCTCGCGGTTCACCAGGACGGTCGAGTTCCCCAACTACAGCGTCGACGAGCTCGTCACGATCACCACGAACCTCGTCCGCAAGCATTACTACGAGCTGACCGAAGACGCGGTCCAGGCCCTGACCGACTACTTCGAGCGCGTCCCGAAAAACCAGACGTTCGGAAACGGCCGTGTGGCGCGGAAACTGTTCGAGGCGATGGTGAGCAATCAGGCTTCGCGGCTCGCGATGGCACCACCTGCCAAGGATTCCGACCTGAGCCGGTTGACCGCCGCGGACCTCGGCACCGAGATCGTCGAGATGGAGAACGGCGCGGGCAAGCCGGAGGAACATCCCGATGCCGGCGTCGATCCCGCGGGCGCGCTGAAGATGAGTCGCGGCTGGCGCCGGTTGTACGGCTTGGCCGGGCTGGAGGGCTTGCGTGAGGCCGCCGGGACCAACCTGATGCGGCTGTGCGATCTCAAGAAGCGACGGAAACCGTGGGGACGCCAGGCCAGTGTGGTGCTCGGCGGAGTGCCGGGAAGTGGCCGGAGCGAGGTCGCGAAGTTGTACACCCAGTGCCTGGCCGAATTGGACTTGGTGAGCAGTGGGCACATCGTGCGTGTTTCCCTCGCCGGAGACCTCCGTCCCCAGTGGCCCGGACAGGCGGAGGCCTTGGTGCGCAAGGCGTTCGAAGACGCCGCAGGCGGTGTGCTGGTAGTCGACGCGGACGGCGAGTGGCCAGCCGATTCAGCCGATTCACGCACGGAGATCGCCAAGGCACTCGCGCGCGAAATGCGGCGGCACACCGCTGACCTGGTCGTGATCATGCTCGGCGAGCAGACGACGCTGGTGCCGCTGTTCGAGCTCGTGCCGGCACTCGGCGAGTCGTTCGGTGAGGGCTGGGACATCGAGGAGTACAGCGTCGCCGACCTCGCCGAGATCGCCGTCCGCCGGCTCGAACGCCGGGGCCACATGGTGCCCGACGACGTCCGGACGGCCGTGGTCGAGCAGCTGTCGGCGTCCGGCGAGCGGACGGTCTGGTCCGCGCACAGGCTGGCGGACAGGCTCGCGCTCACGGCGTCGTCGCGGACGCTGGCGCCGGCGGATCTGCGGGGAATGGTTCAGCGGGAAGTGTCCGAAGTGGCCTTGGACGAGGGGCTCGCGTCGGTCGGCTGACCTTTCGGGTACACCTCGTGCACGCGCGTACTCGTTATGAGCCCGATCACTTGCTCGACGACCGTTGAAGCCCTGAACTGGGACAACAGCGTACTGAGGAGGACTTGCCGTGTCAGCGCCCTACGACCAGCAGATCGAGCAGACCCTCGCGAAGTACCGCGAACAGCGCGCCGGACTGGGTGAGCTGCAGCGTCGGCTCAGTGAGATCTCGTACAGTGCGACGTCGCCCCGCCAGGTGGTTTCGGTGACCGTCGGGCACCAAGGCGAGGTCACGGACCTGAAGTTTCCCACTGGCGCCTACAAACGGATGGCCCCGGCCGAGCTGGCCTCAGCGATCCTCGCCACCATCGGCGAGGCCCGAGCGAAGGCGCTCGACGAAGCCGCGTCGCTGTTGTCGCCGATCCTGCCGCCCGGTGTGGTCGCCAAGGATCTCGTAGCCGGGAAGGCCGATCTCCAGGCGATGATGCCGCTGGAACCCCGGACCGCCGACAGCGTGCTGGACAGGAGTTAGCGATGTCCTCCTCCGACTTCTTCGTCCACACCCCCGGTTTGGATCAGAACGCGGGGGAGTACGTCCAGGTCGCCAAGACCGTGAGCCGCCTCGGCTCGCAGGTCAATTCCGATACGTCGGGATACGACGGTGTCTGGGGCAACGACAGCGCCGGGAAGAAGTTCGAGCCCGGCTATCTGACCAACAAGGCGAGTTTCATCGAAGGTGTCACCGCACTGGCCAACGTGCTGCAGGCGACGTCCGACGGCCTGATCCTCATGTCGAAGAATTTCGTCAAGACCGAGGACCGCAACACCGAAGTCGCACGGAAGCTCGCAGTGGATTTCAAACCCAGCGAGAGCGGTGGTGGTGGAGGCAGTGGTGGTGAAAGCGGTGGCCAGTTACGAGGAGTACGGCGCTTGAAGCGGGCTTCCACGTCGAGCGAGCTCACCGGAGAGTCGCAGCCGATGCAGGCGGGGAGGCTTGTGGCGCGGAAGTCGGCCATGCCGGGCGAGCTCACCGGGGAGTCGCAGCCGATGCAGGCGGGGAGGCTTGTGGCGCGGGAGTCGGTCATGCCGGGCACCACCGCGCCGATGCAGGCGGGGAGGCTTGTGGCGCAAAAGTCGGCCATGCCGGGGACCACCGCGCCGGCGCAGGCGAGCCTGCGCATGGCGATGGAGTCCAACCCGGCCGGGGCACTGGCGCCAACGACGCTCATGAAGGCGACCGATGGCCCGGTCGGCCAGGAGCAGATCGGGGCCTGGGCTTCGAACCAGCGGGAATGGAACTCGGCGCTGCTGAATACCGACAAGGCGCTCCGGGCCGAGTACGCCAGCCGTGGACTCGAATACCCGGAGCCGTTCGGGCCGCCAGTCGCGGCCACACCAGCTCACGCCGCTGTGCGCTACAGCGCCGGCGACACCCTGCCGCCAGTTCCCACCCCGGCGGAACTGGATCACACGGCCCAGGCACTGGGCGAAGCCGACGTGCGCCTGCAACGCGTTCAGGAGCGCATGCTCGCCGCGGGCGAGGCGATCGGCTGGAAATTCGCGCAAGCCGCCGCTCCGGCGCAGTTTTTCGCGCGCTCCACCCTGCCGGCTGTACCGCTGCGCGCAGACGGCTGACCCGAAGGCCTCGCGATGAGCATCATGGTCGATCCGTCGCTGAACTGGATCTTCTTGATCATCGCGGGCGACAACTTCCCGCAAGGCGACGAGGACAAGCTCCGCGAGCTCGCCGCCGTCTGGGACCAGGCAGCCGTCGATATCGTGAACGCGGTCAGCGAACTCAACGCACTGGCCGGGCACGTGCAGGAGAACGTCGGCGGCGATGTCGGCCGGAAGTTCTACGAGTACGCCGTCGAACTGGGCAACAATGCGCCGGTTTTCGCCAGCACCGCTGAGAAACAGGCGTATCTGGCGCGTGACTTCGCGCTGAACGTCGAGCACGCCAAGTATTCGATGCTGATCCAGATCGCCTTTACTGCCGCGGAGATCATCTGGGCGCTCTCGAACCCGTTCACCGCTGGTCTTGTTCCGGGATTCATTACCGCGGGCCGGTTCGCGGTGCAGAAAATCCTGTCGAGCTTCATGGGCCGCATCGGCGCGCACCTCGCCATGCAGGCCGCCGAAGAAGCCATCCAGGAAGTCGCGATGGACGCGCTCGCGCAGATCATCCAGTTCCTCGAAGGCAACCGCCACGCATGGAACGTCCAAAGCACCTACATGTCCGCCGCGGTCGGCGGCGCCGCCGGTTTCGTCGGCGGTGGCCTGGGCCTGATCGGCCACAAGCTCACCCCGGACTTCGCCGCCACGAGATGGGGCGAGGGAGCCAACGAAGGCCTCACGGAGATCATCGTCGGCGCCGGCGCAGCGGGTGCCACCGGCGGCGATTTCGACACCCTGTGGGCAGGCGGCCTGAACGGTGCCCTCAGTGGTGCCGCGAGCTGGACCCCCGAGGGCCACGGTGGAAACGGCCCCGCGACCGAGACGAACGGCCCCGACCTGACCGCGGGCCCCGGCGGACCGAACGACCCCACCGGCATGGGCACTTCCGGCTCGGGCACCGGCTCGGACGGCCAAGGATCGAACTCCAACGGACAGCCCCCGGCGAGTACCCCTGTCGGACAGCCGGGTCCTGGCCAGTCCCCGCCGGGCAACTCCAACACCGGCAACGCTCCGCCGAGCCAGTCGACCAAGGGCATCCCGCCGCCGATCGGTTCGAACTCGCAAAGCACCGCCCAGCAGGGTTCGGGTCAGCCGCCTGCACAGCAGGACAACAGTGCGCCGCCTCCGGCGGGTCAACAGCCAGGTGCGACGGTTCCAGCTGGGCAGGGTCTGGGTCAGCCGACCTCGCAGGGAACTGCGCCGCCGGTGACGGTGACCCAGCCTGCTGTGCAGCAGGACAACTCCGCGCCGCCGGTCGGCCAGCAGCAGGCGACCACCCAGCCTCCTGCGCAGCAGCAGCAGCAGCAGCAGAACAATGCACCGCCACCCGTTGGTCAGCAGCCAGGTGCGACGGCTCCTGTTCAGCAGGGTTCGGGGCAGCCGACCTCGCAGGGAACGGCGCCGCCGGTGACGGTGGCGCAGCCGCCTGCGCAGCAGGACAACTCCGTGCCGCCGGTCGGCCAGCAGCAGGCGACCACCCAGCCTCCTGTGCAGCAGCAGAACTCCGTGCCGCCACCCGTTGGTCAGCAGTCGGGTTCGCAGGGTGCCCTGCCGCCGTCGACTGTCACGCAACCGCCTGCCCAGCAGCAGGCCGCGCCACCGGTGGGCCAGCAGCAAGGAACCCCGCCTCAATCGACTGTCACGCAACCGCCTGCCCAACAGCAGACCGCGCCGCCGGTCGGCCAGCAGCAGAACTCCGCACTTCCCCCCGCTGGTCAGCAGTCGGGTCCGCACCAAGGAACTACGTCGACCGTTACTCAGCAGCCGGGAACCCAGCCTCCGACAACTGTCGCGCAACAACAGAGCACCGCGCCGCCGGCAACCGTTACGCAGCAGCAAAATTCCGCGCCATCAGTCATTGAGCAAAGCGCAACCCCGACTCCGGCGACAGCCACGCAGCCTTCTGCGCAGCCGCAAGATCCGAACGCAGCCCAGCCTCCGGCCACCTCGCAGTCACCCACCGACATCTCGCCGGCGGCCAACCCCGCCAGGGACCTCGTGACCGAACCTCCTTCACCGCAGCAATCGGGCGATCAGACCACGCAGCCGGTCGCGGTACAGGTCACCGCCGATTTGGACCCACACTCCGACACTTCCGGCGAGCAGAACACCTTCAGCTCACCGACGGACTGGGGCGACCGCCGCGACACCGCATACCCGGCGAAGCAGAGCACCGAGCGGTTCGATCCCGACAACTCCGGTCGTACCGGCAACGGTCAGCTCCCCGGCAAGATCACGCAGATCCGCTACGACCTCCGCCGGTTCGAGGTCGGCCCGGGCCAGTGGGTGCGCGAGTTCACCGTGCCGATCAAACTGGTTTCCGACACCGGTTCGGTGACGCCGGAAGCCCTGAAACAGCTGGGCGATCAGGTCAACCAGAGCGTCGACGCCTACTACAACCAGCGGTATCACCTCCCCGGTGGCGACCAGTTGCACATCACCGTCGAGTTCGATCCGGACGGCGTGCCGGTCGAGGTCATCGATTCGACAGTCGACAAGGGCAAGCCCGAAACCAACCAGACGCAGTGGGATGTCCGCGACAATCCGAACGGGCTGACCCATGAGGTACTGCATTTCCTCGGCCTCGGAGAGGGTTACGCCGATCCGAGCATGCTCTTCAACCGCCAGGACCAGCCGGGCATCATGGGGAAGGACGGGTGGAACGGCGCAACCTTCCTCACCGACCATAACCTCGGCAAGATCGACGAGGTCGCCAAGGCCGCCGGACCACTCCGCGATCACGGACTCAAGGACCAGAGCCCGCCGCCGAGCAGCCGTCCGACCGGCAACCCCAGCCCCGATTTCGGCCCGGACTCCTTGCACAGCCCGGCGAACGCGCCGAAGCAGGGCAACCTCGAAACCATCACCGAGGAACCCGACGCAATCGAGACGACCACCACGCCGCAGCCGCGGCGCGAGACGTCTCAGCAAGGTGCCGAGCGGGAAGCGCGTGAGCAGGCCGCGCATGTCGACGACGACCTTGCTCCCGACCCGGCGCCGCCAGTGGCACTCACCGCGGCCGCGGTTCGCGACGCGTTGCCGGACTACCTGGCCGACAGCAAGGGACTTGGGCCGTCGACGCAGTTACGGCCGACCAACAACGCGGACATCCGCCCCGGCCTGATCGAGCTGGCACCGCAGCTCGCGGGAAACCCGGCGCTTGACATCATCCAGGGACAGATCGACACCAACGCGGGTTCGTTCCTCGGCGACGGACGGCCCTTCACGATCACGGTCGGCAAGCGGAGCATGGAACTGACCGTGCGCGGCGAGTTCGACTGGGCAGGCATGACGGTTGACAACACCGCGACCGACACCGAAAAAGCGATACCGTCCGGAAAGGATGTTCGCAAGGTCGAGAACTCGGCCGCGGACAGCCGGAACACCGACCTGAACGTCTCCGGTTTCATATCGGCCGCGCCGCCCCTGGTGATTTCGGCGAGCCTCCAGATTCCGACCGGCATCAACTCCGCGCATGACACGAAGACGTCGAAAGAGGCCGGCAGTTCCAGTAACGTCGAAATCGACGGCATGCGGCAGGTCAAGGCACCGATCACCTTCACCTACTCGCTGGTGGATTCGAACAACCGGCCGGTCCGGCCCGCTGGTCCGGCGGACCGGAACGGCCACGCCCCGAACTTGTCCGTCAACGGCGATGTCGACCTGAGTGTGCCGACGACGTTCACCCGGCCGGGCGCCACCCCGCTGAACCACCTGACCCAGGCGCCCCCCTCGAAGTTCGGGGTGGAAGAGGCTGTCTCGACCACCCCGGAGAACAACGGCTTCTTCCATCAGGTTGCGGCTGATCTTCCGCCGCATCTCATGGAGATCGGGGCGCCCGGCCGATCGGTGCTGCAGAACTTCCTCAGCGACGCCAACATCAAGAAGAACCTACCGGCGATGACGATCTACGACGCCACTAACCCGGACAGGGGCTGGGTCCGATCGGATCCGCTGATCAAGAACTCGAACAGCAAGAAATGGTCGTCGAACGGCAACGCCGTCGAAATGCGGGCGGTGGCGCGGCAGGTCAGGGTCATCGAAACCGTCGACGGTGTCAAGAACACCGACACCGATTCGTACAAGAATGTGAGGTCGGAGAAGAATTCCGCCAAGCACAACGTCGGTGGCTCCCTGATGGTGGGCGCCGGTGCCGACGTGGGAGCTGTCTTCTTCGCTGTCGGGCCCACTGCGTCATGGTCCCGAGAATCGGTGAAGAGTCAGGAACACACCCAGACCAACGTCAGCAGGAATTCGGCTGAGCGGACCGGCGAAGCCGTCCGGTACCACACCGTCTACGACATCCAGGTGCGCAGCGTCGGTCATCCGGCAGTGACCTTGGCGGGACACGTCGACGCCCATCTGTGGGCGACCAAGGATCGGGCGGACAACGCACAGCTCGGTCCCAACCCCACTCCGGCGGCACCCCCGAATGCGGTCCGGGCTCATTTCGCGCCTTCACATATCGAGAACAGTCAGTCGCTCGGTGGCAGCATCATCGACGACTTCACCGGGGGCGACCGGCTCTACAGGTCCATTGTGGACGTTCTGCAGAACGTCCCCGGCCGGAAGGCATACCACCTCAGTTCCGACAAGTTCATCCGACAGTTCGACAACGCGGACTTCGCGAGCGGGCTTTCGTCCAGTATCAACGACATCCTCAACCGGGATGACAAGCTCCGGACTTCGCTGTCCGATCAGCAGCTCTCCCACCTGATCGACACCATGCTCACCGAGTCGGGCCTGACTATTCCGCTGGTGAAGAACGGCACGTTCCACGACTACCACACCAATATCACGCTACGGGCGCAGCTGAACGACGTCGGCGATCTCGAACTGCTCACCAGCCCGCAGAACATCGGCCCGACCGGCGACAAGACCGTTGGCACCAGCAAGACCAAGGAAAAGACCGGAACGGCCTTCGCCGACACCAACACGAAGAACTTCAGTCTGGGTGTGCAATCCCGTGTCGCGGGCGGCATCGGACAGGCGTCGGGGACTTGGCTGGGCGCGGTCAAGGGTGGCAAGATCTGGACGAATTCCACGACGGTGGGCTCGGACAGCAAGTCGTCGATCAACCGGACGCACGGAGACACGCTGGATCCGGCCGGTGATCTCGGTTCTCGTGAATTCCGGCAGTTCACCGGAACCCTGGCGATCACCCCGAGGGTCACCTCCTACGTCCGGCTCAACTTGAGCACCCGCCGCATCAGCTTCGGCTCCTACGGCAAATCGGTTCCAGCGCTCGTGCCGAGCCGTCAGACCCCCGGCAACGCCCAGCCTCTGCCGCAGAACATCGATTTGCGGCTGCTGGTGCCGGAAAACCTGGTCACCACCGTTCCACCCGCCCAGGTCGAGATTGCTCCGCCCGTGCCACAGCCGATTCTCGCTCCGCCTGCCATCAGCCGGCTCGGCGACGGACGTTCGCGCGCGCTCGACGGTGTCGAAGTGCTGACCTTCCTCGGCACGGATCACCTGCAGACGTCGGCGAAAGGGCGGCTGCGCGATGCCTCGGGGGACCCGATCTTCGAGTTCGCCGACGGGGTCAACTCGATGCGGATCGCCGATCGACTATCCCCGGAAAGCCTCAAAAGCGATCCGCGGCTGTTCAGCCGCCCGATCGTCGTCGCCGGGCTGCACTACGGCCGCCGCGCCGCCGATGTCGACGGTCAGGTCGCTGTCGCGCTGACCCCCGTCAACCCGCAGGTCGTTTCCGCAGCGGAGTACCAGAAGATCAAGCATATCCAGGCCGGCGGCTCGTCGGTGGGCAAGTCGAAGGGCAGTTCGACTTCGGTTGACGCGACCATCACCGGTGTCGCCGCGATGAGTGGGCCGGTGACGTCGACGACCAACAACGTCAAGAGCAATCCGTTCGGCGTGTTCATCGCCTCGATCACGCCGTGGGGAAAGACCTGGGGTACCGCCAAGGGCGGCGACCTCAAGAGCGCTGAGAAGACAACCTTCGAGAACGGCCCGGTCAGGAAAACCTTGGTGCGGGTGAACATCAACGCCGAGGTGGTCGCCGAAACCAAGGTGACTGGCAACATCGACAAGTTCGGCCTGCTGCCCGGCCAAGACCTGAACCGCTCCGGCGAGCAGTTCACGATGCCGGGTTCGGTTCTGATGTGGGTGACGGACTCGCAGCTCGCCGCTCTGCACAACGCCCCGCAGCCGGCGCCCGCCGCGAACCCACCGGGCCGCACCTTACCGCCGCCGGTGTCGATGGGGCAGAACCAGGTTTCCTCACTGGGAATCGGCGGGGTGATCTCGACCATCGACCTCACCGGCCATATCGCCCAGTTGCATACCGCCCTTGTCGCGAGCATGGGCCAAGAGGCCGCGGATCGGCTGCTCCCGAAGTCCTCTTTGGACACCAGTCACGACAACCACCGTGAGCTGAACCGGGTCCTTTCGGACATCAACCGGTCGGTCAACAGTACGCTCAACGGTGGCAAGATCTCGCCGTTGCGTCTCGAGGACCGGTTCTCCGGCCGGACCTACTACGTGACTGTCGACGCGCAGGTCACCGCCGCCCCCACCTTCACCGGAATCGACCACGTGGACAAGTTGTCCACAGAGGACTCGGTCACGGTCTCCACCACGAAGGAGAAGACCAGCAGTCGCACGATCGGCGGACTCTTCGCCTCACTTCGGCCGTCCGCGACGATGGCGAACACGTCGGACACGCCGCAGCCTGGCCAGACAGTGCAGACCAGGGGTCATGGCCCTGCATCGGGAAACATGAGCGGGGGCATCTCGGTCGACGGCACCGCGTCAACTAAGTCCACAAAGGACACTAATTCCTCGAAGACGGACTACAAGCAGTCGGCGTCGATCTCCGGCCCGGTGGGCACCTATACCGCGCCGATGGCTTTCGACATCAGGATCGAACGACGGCTCGGCGTCGACGAGAATGGTAACGAGAAGGCCGATCAGGTCGTCGCCACTGCTCACGCTGACATTCCCGACGTCAAAATCCAGAAGCTGGCAGAGGAATCGCTTCCCGCGCCGACGGGAGACGCGGCGAGGCACGGCGTCGCCGGGCCTATCACCTCGGTGGCGGAGCGCGGAGATACGCCGACGACCGCCTGGCGTCAGGCGAACGGGCACGCCACGCTCCCGGACACGGGCACTTTCGCCGTCGAGCATTTTTTCGGGAACATGACGGACATAAGGAAGGCGGCTGAGCAAGCGCTCACCGAGTCGGGCGTGACGGTCGATACCGCTACGATCGCCGCGTTGAAGGCGGGTATCACGCCGGCGGCTTTCAAGGCTGGGTTTCAGGCCATGGTGAAGGGTGAATTCACCGTGCCCCTGCCCGGCAAGCTCGGCCGCGACCTGGAAATCCACGCGCGCCTCGGTCCTGAGCCGCGGCTGGGTTCGGTCAGCGGAGGCGTCGAGGTCGACGGTTCAGTGAAGAGGTCCGATGAAACCAAGACCGAACGCAAGACCGGACCCACCGTGTCGGCGACCGGAATCATCCCGAACGCCAGCGGGGGTGTTCCCCATCCGTCGGGCTCGTCCGAGTTTGGGGAACGGCGCCCGTTCGGCGGACTCTTCGCGGGTAGCCAGAACGACTACACGCTGGGCGGCAAGAACAGCCAGGTCGAACTCAAGGCTGGAGCACCGGCCAATACGACGACTTCACCGCAGTCGGCCACCGCGGTGAAGACGGACGACAAGATCACCCAAGCGATGCTCCACAACGTCGAGTTCCGTTTCGTGGCGCGCCCGAAGACAGGACAGACGGCCGACCACACCGGTATCACGACCATGAATGTGAACGACGCCTACGTCGTGCGGACGCGCCCTGACCCGGCCAACCCGTTGCCGGCCTCGATGATGGCCGCCGCGACGGCGCTGACCACGGCCGGCAAAACGTGGTCCGACGCGGTGAAGAGCCTTGAGGGCTTGCGCCGACAGCCGACGCCTGCAGGTATCACGGCGGCGGAAGCCGCCGTTGCGGACGCCGAGAACGCCTGGTGGCAGGGAAAGGATACCTATGACCGGGAGCTCGAATCGGCGCGGCTGACCCAAGAAGAACGTGACGCCCGAGACCAAGCCGAGCGCGATCGCCTCGCGCAAGAAGCCGCCGACCGACAGCGCCGGGAAGACGAAGCCCGCGCCGAGCGGGAAGCGCAGGCCGCCAGGGACAAGGCCGAAGCGGACCGGAGGGCAGCCGAGGAGGCGAGGGCGGCCGAGGAAAAGGCTGCGCGGGAGCGAGCCGAGAAGGAAGCTGCTGAGAGGCGCGCTGCTGAGAGGCGCGCTGCTGAGCAGCGGGCTGCTGAGCAACGCGCGGCTGCGGAGCAGAAGGCGGCTGAGGAGAAGGCTGCGGCTGAGCGGGAGGCGGCTGAGCGGAAGGCTGCGGAGCAGCGGGCTGCTGAGGAGAAGGCCACTGCCGAGCGGATCGAGCGGGAAGTGGCTGAACAGCGGGCCGCTGAGCAACGCGCGGCTGAGCAAAGGGCAGCAGAGCAGAAAGTTGCTGAGGAGAAGGCTGCGGCTGAGCGGAAGGTTGCGGAGCAGCGGGCTGCTGAGCAACGCGCGGCTGCGGAGAAGGCGGCTGAGGAGAAGGCCACTGCCGAGCGGAAGGCCACGGAGCAACGCGCCGCTGAGCAGCGGGCTGCTGAGGAGAAGGCCACTGCCGAGCGGATTGAGCGGGAGGCGGCTGAGCAGCGGGCCGCTGAGCAACGTGCGGCTGAGCAAAGGGCAGCAGAGCAGAAAGTTGCTGAGGAGAAGGCCGCAGCCGAGCGGATCGAGCGGGAGGCGGCCGAGCGGAAGGCCACGGAGCAACGCGCGGCGGAAGAGCAGGCTGCGAAGAGGGATGCGGCCGAGGCGAAGCGGGTAGCCGAGCAGAAGACCGCAAAAGAGCAGGCGGAGAAGGAAAAGGCTTCGCAGGAGCGTGCTGAATGGGAAGCGGCTGTACTGAAGGCCGCTGACGACAAGGCCGTGCAGGAGCAAAAGGCCGCGCAGGAGCATGCCGAGAAGGACGCCGCCGAAAAGCAGAGCACGACTGACGAAAACGTCGAGCCTGATCAGGCAGCCGAGCGGGAATCGACTGAGCGACGAGTCACAGAGCAGACGGTTCCCGCACCGGAGCTGGCCGACGAGGTCGTGGCTGACACCGAACAAGACGAAGACACCGACCCGAAGCAGGACGACGCCGGGCAAGACGACCAAACCGGCCGGGACGACTCGCAACAGCAGGGGGACAACGAACAGATACGGCAAACCGCGCTTTCCGAACCGGCCGTGGCGCAAAAAGCAGACTCCGGAAAATCCGTGGCGATGGACGCGGGGAGTACCGCGGATCCGGACCTCTCTGTCGACGACGTGGAGTTCGTGCCGCTGGCCAGCGCAGGTGGCGACGTCATCGGCGTCGGGTTTCCGCGGTTGGGGGAGACCGAAATCCTGCTCACCGCCTTCGAGCACAACGCGGGTGAGCAGGATACGTTCTCGGTGGCGGTGCACCACGGGGACGACGGGTTCGCGGTCACGCGCAAGGACGGCACGGAGGTCCGGCTCGACGAACGTGGTGTCGTCCGGTTGATGATGAGCACCAGCGGCGATGCGTGGCGGCAGAGCGCGTCGTTGGTGTTCTTGAGCTGTGATGTGACGTCGACGGAATTAAGCGCCCTCACCGATTTGGTGCGTGCACAGGGTTATGACGGCAGTGTGCGTGGCACCGATGGCCGGGTCGAGGTCGCTGCGAGCGGGGACGTCCGGGTGCTCGACGGTGGCGTCTTCCGGGACGCGGATGGGGCCATGCACCCACGTGTCAGCGGGAAGTTCGACGATTCCGGTGGCACGGTTGTCTTCGATCCGTCACCGGCGCCCCTCGACAGCATCGAACTACCCGGCGATGACGACGCCTTTCCTCTCCTGCTCGAACTCTGGTCCGACGCGGCTCCCGCGAGCGAAGACACCGACCCGGACGCCGACCTGCTCGGGCAGGATCTGTTCGGCACGCGAAAGGTGCCGCCCGCACCTGCTTTCCTTGCGGGCCAAGACTATTCGTCACTCACCGCCGGACAGGGCGCGCGGCTGCTCGAACTGCTGGACATGGCCCGCGATGTCCCGACGCCCCAACAGCTTTCCCCGGACGCGCTGGCCGAGTCCTCGCGACACCTACTGCACGTGGTCTCGCTCGACGGTCTGAAGATCCCCGAAAGCCCGGGTCACGACGAGTGGCTCACCGTGCTGTGGACCGACTCCCCGCGCTCGGAGATCAATCAGCAGCTGCCCGAGCACGTCGTCGTGATCGGCCTCAACGAGGTCTTCAACGCCGAGTCGCCGATGACGCTCCAGTCGTTCTTCGCCACCGAGATGTCCAAACCGGACGGCCGCACCGCGGCCGCCGGTATCCTGCGGCTGGAGATCCTGCGCCGCTTCGGCGGTGTTTCCGTCGAGGGAGACCCGCACGACTTCGATTTCACCGAAGCCGCCGGCCACCTGGACCAGGCCTGGAATCACGACAGCGCCGATAGCGCCGTTTTCGGCATCCCGAAGGGCCATCCCGTCGCGTCCCTGCTCCTCGAGCAGCTCCGAGACGGCTACCGGCAGCCGGAACCGCTCCCCGTCTCACCAGACGTCGACGACCTCAGCACGACCGAGCTGACGAAGAAGATCATCCAGACCCTCGTGCGCGGGCTGCGGGTCCGGGGCGGCGACCTGCACCTCAACGCCGTCGCCGCGGTCTTGGCCAACTACAGCAAGGCGGGTGTGGTCTGGACCGCGGTGCTGACGTTCCTCGCGTCGCGCCCCGAGCTCGCCTCGCAGGTCAAGACGGTGACCTGGCATCACTACGGGATCGCGGACGAGCTGGCGATCCTCCGCAAGATCCTGCTGTCCAGGGCCGCCGGCCAGCTCATCGACGTCTCGCCGATTCCGCCGCCCCAGCCCTTCCCCGCCGAGCTGACGCAGACGGCATCGCTGAACTGGCCGGATTGGCTGTGAGTCAAGTCGTGAGCCAAGTCGTGAGCCAACAGGAAGGACCATCATGGTGACCATGACCGAGAACTGGTTCCTGCTGATGGACCCGGCTTGGCGGCCGCGGAGCGAGGACGAGACACCGCCCGTCGACGCTGTGGTCGGGCTGTGGCCGGTCGTGGGCGACGGCGTGCTCGGCAAGTTCCGGGCGAACCCCGAATACCGGCCCGCGAACGAGAACTCGCCCACCGATCCGCTCGACGCCGTGCTGCGCTTGGCGATGCTTCGGCGGGCCGAGTCGACGCATATCCAGCTGATGCTGCGCGACACCCTGTTCGACGTCGCGACAGGCGGCGACGGGCGGCCGCTCGTCACCAAATCGCCGGACGACGTTCCGTGTGTGGTGGTCGCGACCGGTGAGCCGCACCGGGCGCGGATCACCGCGCCGGGCTGGCAGCGGGCCGACCTCGCCGGCCTGGTGGAACTGCTGGCCGACGGCGTCGACGTCCTGTTCAATCCCGGCGGGCGGGCCGCGATCCGGCTGACCGGAGACTTCATGCGTGAGACGGCGACGATGGCTGACGACGACGTGTCCAGGATCTACGCCGAGCATCGCGCGGCGGAGAATCTGCAGGTCATCCCATGGGACGTACGCACCACGTAGCCCATACAGACCCAAATAGAGCCATTGTGAAGTGACATTGGGCAAACTTCGTCACGAAAGGTCCTCGCGGGGTCTCTGGGAGTAGCCGTGGAAGCTGTCCAAGTCGCTGTGCGCTCGTCCGATCCGGTCACCGAACTTGGCGCGGTCGCTATTCTGAGTAGCAGTCCGCAACTGCGAGTAGTCGGCGGGGCGGAAGAAGCTCGGGCCTCGGTAGTCGTCATCGTCGAGGAGTTCGCGGGCGAGGACATCCTCGCCCACCTGCGCGAGCTGCGGACGGAATCGCGGCCGTACTGCGTGCTTGTCACCGACCACTTCCGCGCGGCCGACCTCATGACGGCTATCGAGTGCGGTGTCGTGGCCGTGCTGCCTCGGCACGAGACCGGCGACGCCGAGCTCGTGTCCGTGGTGCTCTCCGTCAGCCGCGGCGCGGCGTACCTGTCGCCGAGCCTGCAGGGCATGCTGCTCGCTCAGCTCGAACGGATGCGGCGTGACGTGCTCGAACCGAACGGATTCACGCTGTCCGGCCTCGCGTCCCGTGAGCGAGACGTCCTGCGTCTGGTCGCCGACGGGTTCGGCACCGACGAGATCGCCAGCGAACTCGCGTACTCGGAGCGAACCGTGAAGAACGTGCTCTACGGCTTGATGAGCCGGTTCGAACTGAACACGAGGGCGCACGCCGTCGCCTTCGCGCTGCGTGCGGGAGTGATCTAAATGACCGATGAAGACCCGATGGCCCGCTTGAAGAACCGCCTCCACGGCGCGGCGGACGAGCTACGGCGCGTGTTGGACGCTGTCCCGCCAACCGGTGACGTGGCCGAGACGGAAAATCCGGCCGCTGCCAGGGCGAAGAACGCGGCACTGTCCACACTCTTCAAAAGTAACGCGAACTTTGCAGCATTTGTAGACAACAAAGCGCGTGGCATGCGGCCTGAAAGACCGGAAACTGCCGTCGTCCCGGACTGATCTCCTACATTCGGCGAGTAGCGCGTAGAGACGTTGTGAAGTCCGGTCACGCACTATATGGGTGAGTATCGAGCTAGGGAGGTAACGATGGAACGCGTACGCGTCGCCGTGCAGGCTTCCGACCCCATCACACTGGCCGGCCTCACCAGTTATCTGGGGACCCGGCCCGAGCTGACCCTGGTGCAGCCGGAGGACCTGACCGAGCAGGACGTCCTCGTCGTCGCCGTCGACCGGATCACCCCCAAGGTCGTCTCCCTGCTCGAAGGCTTCGGCACCAAGGTCGTCGTGCCGAAGGTCTTGGTGACCAACGAACTCAAGGAAGCCGACCTTCTCACCGCGGTCGAATGCCGCGTCGTCGCGGTGCTTTCGCGCGCGGCCGCCACCGGTGACACGCTGGTCGGCAGCGTCCTTTCGGCAGCGGCCGGCCGTGGCGTGATGCCGGCCGACCTGCTCGGTGAGCTCCTCGAACACGTCCAGCGCCTGCAGCACGAAGTCCTCGCCCCGCGTGGGCTCAACGCGGCCGGCCTGACCCCGCGCGAGATCGACGTCCTGCGCCTGATGGCCGACGGCTGGGACACCGCCGAGATCGCGGACAAGCTCTGCTACTCCGAGCGCACGGTGAAGAACGTCATCTATGCCCTCACGAGCCGCTTGAAACTCCGCAACCGACCGCATGCGGTGGCTTATGCCATGCGGGCGGGCGTGATCTGAGGACGCAGCATGCCGAGCCGACTTGAAGGGGTATAGACGTGTGCGTCCGGATCAGTACGTCAACCGGTAACCGCGGTTTCGTCCAGTTGTCTCCGGACTTCGGCGACGATGCCGATCCGCGAGTTGGCGCCCAGTTTGCCGAGCACCCTGGCGACGTGGGCCTGGACGGTCCGTCGCGGCAGGCGCAGCTCGCGGGCGATGTCCGGGTTGGACCGGCCGACCGCGACCAGCTTCGCGATTTCCACTTCCACTGAGGAAAGTGACGCCCAGCCCGCTTCGTGGCTTCCGCCGTCGGAGCCGAGCCGCCGGGAGATCCCGAACTCCCGCAGCCGGACTTCGGCGCGGCGGATGTCCCAGGACGCGGCCACTCCGGCGAACTCTTCGACGGCCGCGTCGAAGCCCGCTTTGGCTTCGATGAGCCTGTCGTTCCTGGCCAGCAACACGGCCGCGTCTTCGAGCGCCGAAGCCATCTCCAGCCGCCGCCCGACCCGCCGGTAGTGCTCGGCCACCTCCAGCATGGCACCCGGGGCCTCGTCCAGCAGGGCCCGGCATCGCATGGCAGCCGCGTGGGCCCTGGCCGGGACGATCTCCTTCGCCGCTTCTTCTTCGCACACCGCAAGCGCTTTCCTCGCCGTGCCGAGGTCACCGTTGTCGACAGCGAGCCGGGTCAGGTCCGGCAACCACTGGTGCCGCAACATCATCTGCGCGTACGTCGGGTCGAGAACCGGCGCGAGCAGGTCGATGGCCTTGGCCGGTTCGCCGTCGCGCTCGGCGGCGAGGGACCGCGCCACCAGCAGGAAGTCGCAGCTCTCGCGTTCCGAATCGGTCACCGGCAGGTGCGCTTCCGCGGCATCCAGGTGCGCCAGCGCGTCGACACAGTTGTCCCGGCGGCCCGAGATCAGCGCGGCGACACCGTGCAGAAGCAGCGCCGCCGCACCGGGTTCGCGCAGGCCGTGGAAGGTGATGGCCGGTCCGTCTTCGGTCACCGTGTCGAGCTCGACGAGCGCTTCGTCCCAGCGGCCCTGCCAGTAGTGCTGCACGGCCGCCGACACCTGAAGCCCGTGCGGCAGCGAGAATTCGGCCGCGAGTTCACGCGCCGAACGGAGCGATCCTTCGGCCTCATGCAGCCTGTCCAGGTTCTGCAGGCTGAACATCCGGTTGTCGAGCAGGTCGAAGCGCAGGTCGGCGAGCTCACCGGCGTCCTTCAACACGGTCAGCGCGCGGTCGATGTAGTACAGGGCGGTTCTGTGGTCGCGCCGGATCGAGTTGACCAGCCACAACGTCTGCAGCGAATGCCCGACCGGGTACAGCTCGCCGGACACGAGTGCCGCCTTGAACGCGTCGTGCGCGCCGGTGATGGCCGCGTCGAGATCGGTGAGGTCGCCACGGCGAAAATTGGCCAGCAGCCAGCGCCTGCGTTGCCGCCACAGTTTGGGCGTGTCCGGGCCGTCGTTGGGCTCCAGCATTTCCACCGCCGCCGCGACTTCGCCGCGGCGGTGCAGCATCGCCGCGAGGACGTGCCGCATCTCCGCCACTCGATCCGGGTTCACCGCGATCGAAAGTGCTTGTCTCGCAAGGTCTTCCGGGTCGCGGTCGAGCCGGTAGAGCACGAGGACCAGTGCCACCAGCAGGACTTCGCGGCGCGGGTCGTTCGGCGGGCAGTGCTCCAGCACCCGCCCCAGCAGATCCACGGCGATGAGCGGCGCGCGGTTGGCGAGCGTGCCGTGGTGCACGACGAGCCATTCGACGACCCACGGGTCGCTGTCGGGCCGCATCGCCACCAGTTGCTCGGCGACACGTTCCACCGGGACGCCGATACCGGCCAGTGCTTCGGCAGCCCGCCGGTGCCATGCCGTGCGGGTGGGCTCGCCGATGTCGTCGTACAGCGCGTGCCGCAGCAGCGGATGGCGGAAGGCCAGCCGGGTACCCGCCTCGATGATCACGTTGGCCGCCACCGCTTCTTCGAAGGCTTCCAGCAGCTCCGACGGCGACTTGCCCACCACCGCGGACACCTCCGCGACGGCGAATTCCATCCCCAGCAGAGCCGCCCAGCGCAGCGCTTCGGTGGTGGTCCCCGACAGGAAGTCCAACGTGCCGCTCACCGCCGCGACGAGCGATTCCGGCGCTTCGTACAACGCGGAGCCGCGGATGTCGGCGACGCCGCCGACGACGTCCACCGCGCCTTCGCGGAGGAGCGCGTTCATGACTTCCCGCAAGTACAACGGGTTTCCCGACGCGCGTACCGCCAGCGTGCGAAGGCCGGGACCGGGACTCGCACCGAAGATTTCGCCGATCAGCTCCACAGTGTCCACAATGGTCAGTGGGGACAGCAGTAGCACGACGTCGTCCCGTGCTTCCACTCCGCGACGCAGTTGCGCGAGTTCGACGCGGTTCGGCGCGGGCCGGGCGGCGGCCACGAGCAACAGCGGAAGCTGCCTTGTCGCGGCGGAAAGCCGGTGCCACATAAGGACACTGGCGTCATCGGCCCATTGCAGGTCGTCGATCACCAGCATGAGCGGAGCGCTGGCACACAGCTCGTCGACGTGCGCGAGCAGCTGGTCGACCATCGCGAGCACCGGGTCGGTGTCGGTCGATCCCCGATGGGGCTGATCCGCCTCCGACGGTTCGATACCAAGACATTCCAAGATCACCTGCAGTGGAAACCGTTGTCCCAGCTCGTCCGCGGCCGCCCACGCGACCTGGCAGCCGAGCTTTCCGGCGTCGGCGAGCGCCACCGTGAGCAGTTCGGACTTCCCGATCCCGGGTTCGCCCTCGATCCACGCCGACCGGCCACGCCCGGCCAGCACCTCGGAGACGAGCTTTCGCAGTCGTAAAGTTTCGTTCGTCCGCCCTAAAAACGGGCCGCGCCGCGCGGTGTCCTGCAGGGCCCGCGTCACCAGCGGCGGGACCACCGACAACAGGTCGGCCTGCTGCGGTGACTCGGGGGCGGCCAACTCTGGGTCGTTGGTGAGGATCTGCTGGTGCACCTTGCGTGCCCGAGACCCCGGCTCGATCCCGAGCTCCTCGATGAGGATGTTCCGCAAATGCCGGAACCCTTCGAGCGCCTCCGCGGGCCGTCCGCTGCGGTAGAGCGCGATCATCAGCGACTCCCACAGCGATTCACGCAGCGGGTGTTCCTGGACCAGAACGGCGAGCTCGGCCACCAGTTCTGCGTGTCCGCCCAGTTTCAGCACCGTCGACGCCCGGTTCTCGACGCACACCACCCGCAGTTCGGCGAGCCGTTCACGCTGCTGTTCGGCGAACGGTCCCGGCACTCCGGAGAACGCTTCCCCGTGCCACAACGACAATGCGGAGTCGAACGACGCCAGCGCACCGCGGTGGTCGCCAGTCGCGAGCTGCCGCTGCGCCTTGTCCTGCAGGTCGGCAAAGACGTGCAGGTCCAGGTTGTTCGGTGCGAGCCGCAACACGTACCCGGCGGGTTCGGAGAGCAGCACCCCGCCTGACGACCAGCGCGAGCGCTCCGGGTCCATCCGCCGCCGCAGACCCGAGATGTAGGTGTGCACACTGCCTTCGGCGCTCGCGGGTGCCGAGTCGCCCCACACCGCGTTGATCAGCTCACCGCGCGAAACAGGGTGTCCTTCGCTCGCCGCGAGTGCCGCGAACACCGCACGCTGACGCGCGGGGCCGAGCACCAGCTCTTCCGCACCGAGCCAAGCGCGAAGAGGGCCCAGTACTTCGACCCGGAGTTCGGTGTCAGCCACGGCTTCGGGGACCGGGCGGAAGGACGAACTGCCGCATCCTGTGCTCGGCGCGCCGGACGTCCCACGTAGCGCCCATCCCGGCGTAGGACACGAGCGCGGTCCGGAAGGTAGCGGTGGCCTCGGCCGATCGGTCCTGTCCGGCGAGCAGCACGGCCGCGTCCTCCATTGTCTGAGCGAATTCCAGCCTGTCGCCACCAGACCTGTACTTTTCGGCGGCCAGGAGCATGGGCTCCGGATCGCGATCGAGCAGGGCGCGGCAGCGCAGAGCGACGGTTTCGTGACCTGGCGACCGCTCGCAAAGCAGTGTCGCAAACCTCGCCCGGCCGCGCTCGCCCAGCTCCATCGCGAGGCGGACCAGGCCCGGCAGCCACCGGTACCGGTTCGTCGCGGCCACGTAGTCGGGTTCGAGCATGGTCGCGAGCAGGTCGAGTGCCTCCTCCGGCCGATCCTGATGCTCGGCGACGAGCGCACTCGCCGCGAGCACGTAGTCGAGCCCCTCGGTGTCGGCCGGATTCGCGACCGGCTGGTCCTGCGCCGCGCGCAGATGTGCCTGCGCTTCCTCGGGACCGCCGCGGTGTCCGGCGATGAGCGCGGCGACGCCGTGGATGAGCCGCAGCGAACCCGGCGGGCCCAGTACATAGGAGGCGATGGCTGGTCCGTTGCGGATGGCGGAGTCGAGCTCGGCGAGCACGTCGTCCCACCGGCCCTGCCAGTACGACTCGGCCGGGTCGAGCCTCGGCTCCGGCGGGACCTCCACCACAACGGGCTGGCGCACGGTGTTCAACGTGGCGTCGAGCCGATCAAGACCACGCATCGTGGACATCGTGTCGTCGAACAGGAGCCGGTGCAGCGTGGCGAGTTTCGGGACCTCCGACACGGCTTGCAGTGCCCGGCCGAGGGCGTCTTCGCGTTCGACGTCGGCCTGCTGCCCACCGGCCAGGAAGATCGCGAGCAGTGAGCCCGCCGGCAGGACCATCGACAGCAGCGACTTGTGCCGCTCTCGCCAGACTTCCGGGATTTCGTTGTCCCGCAACGTTTCCTCGATGCCACTGATGGCCTTGGAGAGATCACCGCGGCGGTAGTGGATGTAGGCGAGGATCCATTGCATCTCGGCGGCGCGTTCGCTGTCCGTTGTCCTCGCGACGACGTAACTCGCTTCGGATTCCGGTTCACGGCCCAGCCAGAACATCAGCCGCGCCGACGTCGCCGTCAGTGTTTCCTTGACGTCGCCCGAAGCCACCGAAGACGCGATCGTCCGCCGCAGCAGGTTCAGCGCGGCGACCGGAGCCCTCGTCGCAAGCGAGCTGATCTCCGCCAGCACCCAGTCGCGGACCCACGGATCCACCGGGACCGCCGCCGTCGTCAGCTGCTCGGCCACCCTGACCGCGGGGGCACCGGCTTTCGCCAGCGCCTCCGCCAGCTGGCGGTGCAACGCGATCCGGATCGCGGCCGGGGTCTTGTCGTACAGCGCGCGCCGGATGAGCGGGTGGCGGAACGCGAGCCGGCCGTGCGACCCGACGAACACCCCGGCGGCGCGGGCCTCGCCGATCGTCTCGGCCAGCTCACCGGGTGGTTTCCCGAGCGCGGCGCCGAGGTCCCCGGCGGTGAAGTCCTCACCGAAGAGCGTGGCCCATCGCAGCACCTCGCGGGTCCGACCGGACAGGAAGGTGAGGTGGTGGGCGATGACGGAAACCAGCGTGGCCGGCATCGCCGGACCGGCGTCGCCGATGGTTCCCTCTCGGGTCAGCGTCTCGACAATTTCCTTGACATATAACGGGTTTCCGGCCGCACTCGCGCCGAAGCCGAGCAATGCGGCACCGGGGGAGGAGCCGACGATTTCGGCGATGAGCTGATGCACGGCCGAATCGGAGAGCGGTCCGAGGGCGAGCACGTCCGTCCCCATCTCCGCCAGCCCGGCGCGCAGCCGTTCCAGCTCCGGGCGGCGTGGCACCGGACGGCACGCCCCGATCAGCAACAGCGGCAGGCGGCGCGTCTCGTGCGACAGGTGCTGCCAGACGACCAGGCTCGCCGGGTCCGCCCACTGCAGTTCGTCGGCGACGAGGATCAGCGGGCCCTCGGCACACAGCTCGGTGACCAGCCTGAGTACGCCGCCGACAGCCGTGAGCATCGCTTGGTCGTTCGGATCGTTCTCGGTCTTTCGCGATACCGCGGCCAGCTCGGCGCGTCGAGGATCGGCTGAATGGGCAGTGACGTCAAGACAATCGAGGATGACACGCAGCGGGAAACGTTGCCCCAGCTCGTCGGCCGACGCCCACGCCAGCTGGCAACCGGGCGTCTCGGCGAGGCCTTCGGCGAGCAGCGCGGACTTGCCGATGCCCGGTTCGCCCTCGATCCAGAGAGAACGTCCGGTTCCTTCCCGGAGGGCTTCCACAGCGGACCGGAGGACGGCTGTCTCGGTCTCCCGGCCGGCGAAGATCGGCGGCCGGACCGGGCGCGGCCTGGCGACTATGGGCACCGGCTTCGCCGCGCCGCCGGCCCGTTCATGGGTCCGGCCCAGCGCGGGATCGTCGGCGAGGATCTGTTCGTGCAGCTCACGCAGCGCGGGCCCCGGCTCGGTGCCGAGGCTTTCGATCGTCGTGGCGCTGATCCGGCGGAAGAGGTGGAGCGCGTCCTCGCGGCGGCCGCCGCGGTAGAGCGCGAGCAGCAACAGCCCGTGGATCCCTTCGCGCAGCGGATGTTCGGCCGCGAGTGCAGTCAGCTCGTCGACGATCGCGTGGTGGCCGCCGGAGTCGAGCATGACCTGCGCGCGGCCTTCGAGCGTGGTCAGGCGCAGCTCCGCGAGGCGGGCGCGCTGTGAGGCGGCGAACGGGCCGGGTATCCCGGCGAGTGCCTCGCCGTTCCACAGTTTCAGCGCGGCGTCGAGCGCGGCACGCGCACCGGCGGTGTCGTGGGCGGTGCTGCAGAGCCGCGCCTGCTCGCGCAACGCGGTGAAGCGGTGGACGTCGAGCGCGTCGGAGTCCAGCCGGAGGCAGTAGCCCGAACCGGCGGAGGCCAGGATCTGGCCTTCGGACCGCCGCTCACGCTCGGGTTCGAGTGCCGCGCGGAGGCCGGAGACGTAGGTGTAAACACTGCCGTTCGCGCTCGCCGGTGCCGAATCGCCCCAGATGGCGTCGATCAGCTCGGTCCTGGCCACCACGTGGTTCGCGCGCATCGCCAGCACTGTCAGCACAGCACGCCGATGCGCGGAGCCGAGGGCGAGCTCGTCGTGCGCTCGCCAAGCGCGCACGGGCCCGAGTAGCTCAATTCTCAAATGAGCGCTTCCGTCCAGCGTCATTTACCAAGTTCAGCCGCTCGCGGATGACAAAACCGGGGTAATCCGTCTATGGCGTCGTGGCGAATGGGTGCGCTTGTTCATATGCTGCTTCCTTCGCCGATGAAGCCCTTCGAACATTACGGCTTCCGCAGAGCTGAGACAAGTTTCCCGGCCGATCAGGGGGCGCCGGATCGCATTGTGATCCGAAAGCGTGATCCATAGCGTTGAGCGGGCTTGCTTGTGGGTGACGGGTGGGCTTCGAGTGTCACGACGATGTCACCCGGGTGAGTGATACGGGAGTCTGTGCATCGTCGACGTGCTTCTGGGGCAGGTCCCGCGGGATGCTGCGTTGGATCATTGCTCCTAGTGGTGACTGCGCAACTCTGGGTTGTGGACTGGTCCAGTGTCCGATATAGTGGCTTATGCCACTTGGTCGACGCGTGGACAAGAAGGATTGGGAGGCATCTCGGCGGTTGATGTCTATTGGAGAGCAGATGTGAGCTGGAAGTAAACTGGGGTCGGATTAAGGAGGAGATCAGGACGGAAAGGGGTATTCCTGTTCCAATTTCCAGGAGTTCGGCGGATAAACCGCCTCGTTGAGCAATATCGCCGTGCCTTCGGAATCGAAAACCGTTAGGCGGTGCACAAGGACAGCGGACGGATTGTCGAGCCCGAGTTGCTGTTGTTCGGCTTCGGTGGCGAGCCGGGCTATCACCTTGTCGCGGCCGCGGGTGATCTTGCGTCCGGTTTTGCTCGAAAGGTAGGCGCGGATGGTGTTCGGCGCGAGTTCCGGCTTGAGAAGGAGAGGTGCTTTTTCGGCAAGATCAAAAGGAAACCACGAGGTCAGCACTTCAGCGGGCGAGGTGTCCTCGTTGTTGACAAGAATTCGGCGACGGATAACGGTCGCGTCCGTGGGCTGCCCGAGTTCCTGCACGACATGTGCGGGGCCGGTACATGTGTCCGCCAGCAGGAATTCGATCGACAGGTTGGACGCGTAGGCGACGTCGATGGAGCCGACTCGCATCGGCCGTCCGCCGGCGCTGCTCAACTGGTAGCCACTCACATACGTTCCGGAGCCTTGTCTGCTCTCGACAAAGCCTTCGGTCCGCAGGGTGGCGAGAGCCTTCGACGCGGTGGGCCTGGCGACGTCCCACTCGGTGACCAGCGTGCGTTCGGACCAGACTTCGTCACCGGGCTTGAGTTCACCGTTGAAGATCTGGTCTCGGATGTGGTCCGCGATCTGCTGATACTTCGGCGGTACCTTGTGGATCTTTGGCATGCACGTCCTGGGCCGGCGAAATGAACGAAAGTCGTCTGAGAAGCCTAGCAGCGCGGTTGGTGAATCCTGGGCAGGCGCAGGTCAGCCGTACCCGCTTGTGTGTTGACGTCGGCTAGGCGAACCGGATCAGCGCGGCCCCGACCAGGACGAAGAAGACCAAGATCACCAGAGTGCCGCTGTGCCCGCCGGTCGAACTCGTGAGGACCTGGTCGACCGCGCCGGTGAGCACGACGCCGCAGCTTGCGGTGACGTAATGACGTCCGGGCTCGATCCGCGTGAACTCGACCGGTGAGGAGAAATACCCGGTCGAGTCTGCCTTCGTGCTGCCCACGGTCTCGCCATTGGCGGTCATGGTCACGCTGTGCCCGGGTTGGCAGCCGCTGCCGGACGCGTAGAGCACGTCACCCGGATTCACGCTCGGCCGGTCCAGCGTAAGTGCGCCGTCGGAAGGTGGGGCGGTCTCGGGGGTGTCCGAACTGTCAGACGGGCTGGGCGGCGTCGGCGTCGGCGTGTTACTGGTCGGTGTTGTCGTGGTGGGAGTGCTCGGCGGTGTGGTGGTCTTCGCGGGTGGCGTGGTGGTGCCCGGCCGGCCCGGCGTGGTGACTGGCGTGGTGGGGGTCGCCGGCGGCTTGGTCGTGACAGGCGACGTCGGCGTGACGGTGCCAGTCACGGTGAAGGTCGTTCGTGCGACTTGCTGGCAACTGGCCTGCACGACATAGCTACCGGGCTTCGCGCTGGAAGGAACTGTTGCCCCGACAGATCCACGTTGCCCGACTCCGGTGGCCAATGTCGTACCGTCCGCCCAAAGAAAGGCAACAGTGCGGCAATTTGTGAAACCGCTCCAGGTAATGGTGAATGAACTCCCCGCAGGGCCACTGGTCGGGCTTAAACCAACCGCGGGGGCCTGCTGTGCGTCGCCGGTAGTCGTAATGGTGAGCAAAAGACACGCTCCGGCCACAACTCCGAAAACTGCCCGAACCACCGCACGCATCGGAACGTCCCTCATCGGTAAGCACACTCAGTTGATCTGACGACTCGCTGTAGCATTCCCGACCAGTCGGATAAGGCAACTAGGGGATACCCAAATGGGACGTATCATCGGCGCGGGGGTTGCCTTGGGGATCTGCGTGGTTCTGCTGGGGTCTTCCCCGGCAGTGGCCGTGGGATCCGGTGAGGCACTGAAGATCGCGGTCACCATCGACGGGCAGAGCATTGTCGACAACACCGTCGCGGTCACCCCCGGCGAGACCGTCGAGCTGGCTGTCACCGCCGTCAACACTGGCTCGTCGTCGATCCGAGTGCGCAGCGTTCGGCTGTCGGGAGTCGCGCTGGCGCTGACCTTCTTCTCCTACGACATCATGGTGCCGTTCGACGTCCCCGCCGGCGGGCGCGCCACCCGCACGCTCGAGCTCGATCTCGCCGACCTCGACGGTCAGGCGATCGGCCTGCTGCCGACGTCGGTGGAGCTGCTGGACTCCCAGCGCGAAACGCTTGGCAGCGCGAGCACGGTCACCGATGTGCGCGGCTCGTTGTGGTCGGTGTACGGCGTGTTCGGGCTCGCCATGTTGGTGCTCACCGCGCTGGCTTGGGCGGCCGCGCTGCTGGCGCTGGCCCGCCACCGCCTTTCGCCGAACCGGTGGCGGCGCGCGTTGCGGTTCCTCCCGGCCGGGGTCGGTACCGGGCTCGTCGCCGTGGTCACGCTGTCCGTGCTGCGGCTGGTACCGCCAGAACCGTCCGTCGAAATTCCGGTCGTGCTCGGCGCGGCCGCGATCGCGCTCCTCCTCGGTTACCTCACTCCGCACCCGGGCCCGCAGTCCGTCGTGGCCGCGCCCGGCGATGAAGTCACGGTGAGCCTCTCCACCCGGTCGTTCGATTCGACCACCGAGGGGTATTCCCGATGACGGCACCCGCCGCCATGATCGCGGCGCTGCCGCGGTACGCGATCGGCGACGAGATCGGTTCCGGCGGGATGGGCGTCGTCTTCGCCGGGGTGCACCGCTCGCTTGGCCGGCAGGTCGCGATCAAGCAGCTGCCCGCCGACATGGCCGACCGGCCCGGCGTCAGTGAACTCTTCGATCGCGAAGCCCGCGTTCTCGCGAGCCTTGACCATCCGCACATCGTGCCGGTCTACGACTACGTGCAGTCGGGACGCGACAACCTGCTGGTGATGGAGCGCCTCGACGGCGGAACCGTGCACAGCCGCGTCCGCCTCGAAGGGGTCAGCGGTGAGCAGGCCTGTGCCATCGCTTTGGCGATGCTCGCCGGACTGCACGCCGCGCATCGCGCCGGTGTGCTGCATCTCGACGTCAAGCCGAAGAACTTGCTCTTCACCACCCAGGGCGTCATGAAGGTCGCCGACTTCGGTATCGCGCAGGTGATCAGCGAAGGCGCCACCCTGGTCACCCACGGCGGCGAGGTACTCGGCACACCCGCGTACATCGCTCCGGAACAGGCGATGGGCAACGCGCTGAGCCCGGCTGCCGACGTCTATTCCGCGGGCACCGTGCTGTACGAGCTGCTTTCGGGCGAGCTGCCCTTCGACAACACGCGCGGCGCGATCAGCATGATGCGCCAGCACATGTTCACCGATCCCCGGCCCATCGCCGGCGTGCCGATGCCGCTCGCCGGAGTCGTCATGCGAAGCCTGGCAAGGGAATTGACCGATAGGTACCGTGAAGCCGAGTCCTTCGCGACCGACCTCGCCGCGGCGGCCACCCAGGTTTTCGGCCCTGGGTGGCTGGAACGTTCCGGAGTACCGGTGCTACACCTGACGCCCCGCGTGATGGCCAGCCTCGCCGCACCCGTCAACGGCCGTCCCGACGAGCGGACATTCGCCGCTACCCAGCTCCGCAACACCACACCGGACCAGACCCGCTCCGCGACCCGCGCCGATCTCGACCGGGAGCCGCCCCAGCCGTCCGCGCTTTGGCCGAAACTCGCCGCGTTCTCCGCGTTGCTGATACTGACCGTTGTCGCTTTCCTGACCCCTGCAACGCTTCCGCACCCCGCGGTTGCCACCGTGACGGTGGATGGCGCCGGGATCGCCGAGCCGGTCACGGTCGACCTCGCGCGATCGATCACGGTCACCGGCGAGGGCGCCGGGCCGGATCCGGTGAACGTCACGCTCACGATGTCCGCTGCCGGAGTGTCCTTGGGATCCGCCGCCGAGGTGGCCGAACCCGATCAGAACGGCCGGTTTTCGGCGGAGGTGGAGATGCCCGCTGTCGCCCGCTGGATCGTCGGCGGTGCCGTGACCGGTGAGGTGCGGTGGTCGCGACCTGGTCGGGCCGACACTGTCCAGCCGTTCACTTTGCTTACGCGCCAACACCCGCTCGCCAGCGCGATGGGCACCGGGAGCCTGCTGCTGGCGTTGTTCGCAATGGCGTACCTCGAATCCGGTCTCCGCACGATCCGCCACGGCCACCGCTGGCGCTCGGGCCGATTCGGCAGCCCGATACTGGGCGCGCTGTTCGGCGCGGCCGGATGGCTCTTCGTTTCCGTGCTGAGCAGCCACGAACCTTCCGTGCCGTCCGGGCTCGGTTGCGCGCTCGCCGGCGCGCTGGCCGCCGTATTCACTTTGCTGGCAACGGAACGTTCCGCGCGTAGCTAGCCGGTTTCCCCGAAATCTTCGCTTCGAGGTACATGACCGGATTCACGCTGACGCGCCTGCACGGCGTGCACGGTTTTTCCTGATCAGGCAGGCATACTCACGCGGCTGACCTGTTCGGAGAGGACACTGCCCTGCCTACCAAGAGTCGTCAAAAGTCCATCGCCACCGTCGTTTCGGCCGTTGTGGCGCTCGTCCTCCTCGCGATCTGGCTGATGGAACGCCAACCGGCCGCCCCCGACGCGGCTCCGGCCGGTGCGCCCGCCGAGCTGCTCGCCCAGCTCACTGTCGCGGCCGAAGACACCGGCGCGCACTACGACCGCGCGGCCTGGGGCGACTGGATCGGCCAGGGCAAGTCGTGTGACACCCGCGCGATCGTGCTGCAGCACCAGGGCACCGACGTGCAGTCGGGCGCCAGCTGCAAGATCGGCACCGGCAAGTGGACCAGCGTGTACGACGGCGTTGTCGTGACGAATGCACGTGACCTCGACATCGACCACATCGTGCCGGTGAAGGAAGCCAACCGTTCCGGCGCTCGTGCGTGGTCCACCGAGCAGCGGGCGAAGTTCTACAACGACTCGGCGAACCTCGTCGCCGTCTCGGCGACGTCCAACCGGTCCAAGGGCGACTCGGATCCCGGCCACTGGCGGCCGCCGCTGCGGGCCTACTGGTGCGACTACGCCAAGGGCTACGCCGCGGTCAAGGTCCGCTACCAGTTGACCGTGGACCAGGACGAGAAGGCGGCCCTCTCGCAGATGCTCCGAACCTGCTGATCGACAACCGGGATGAATGGGGCAAAGGGGTCTGGGCCTGTTGACCATGTGGTCTAGACCACATAAGCTCAAGTGACCGCTGGTGACAATGCAGTCACTGGCGGTTCCACGCTGTTCCTCCCCGGTCCCCCGGAGGTTCGTCAGTATGTTTCCGAATCGGATCCGGCGAGCCGCCACGCTCGCTTTCCTGAGCTTCGCCGCACTGGTCACGGTGCCCGCAACGGCATCGGCCGCGGCTTTGCCCGCCTGCCAGCACTTCTACACCGGCACGATCCCCGAACGGGGTGTCTCCGGCGGCCACGGCCCGGGTGTCGAAGCCCCGGCGTACAGCGTCGGCAGCCGGCTTCCGGCTCCCACCGGGATCAGCGGCGGCCTCGGCGCCGACGGCAAGGTGACGTTCACCTTCAGCAGGGTGCCCGGCGCGGTCGCCTATCGCGCGTTCCGCAACGGCCAAGCGCTGCAGTGGATCAGCGACTGGGGCCAGGCCGGTTTCCTGGTCACCGACGCGACGCCGTGCCAGAACGCGAATTACCAGATCTACGCCATGACCGCCGAGGACAACTCCGCCGCTTCGCTTGGCCAGATCTCGACGTCGTTCCAGCTCAACGCGGCCAACCGGTTGGCGCCGTTCAGTATTGCGAAGGGCACGAAGTACACCTATCGCGTGTCGGCCTACAACGACGTCGCCCAGACCGCGCTCGGCTACAACGCCGGTTCCGGGATCTGCGCTGTCGACGCCCGCAACATTCCCTGGGGCACCAGGCTGTACGTGCCGGGCTACGGCCACTGCTACGCCGCTGACATCGGCAGCTGGATCAAAGACGACATCCTCGACGTCTGGCTGCCACCCGGCAACCAGGCCGACAACTGGGGAATCCAGCGCCTGACCCTGACCGTCGAATGACTCGTGTCGGCGGGGCCAGGTGGGTGGCTCGTGAGTGTTTCGCGGGGTTCTAACGCCGCG
>JAVXWP010000104.1:0-14429 GCA_032230695.1 Actinomycetota bacterium
GCGGGGTAAGAACCCCGCGAAACACTCACGAGCCACCCACCAAGCCGCACTTACCTACGTAGCCCAGCCGCACACGTCGCTCAGGGCGTGGGCTCCTCGCGTTTGATGTCCTCGTCGAGCTGCACACCGGTGACCGAAGGCAGTGCCGAGACCTGCGCGACAGCGTCCGTCGGCACCTCGGCGCGCAGCGAACCCGTGGGGCCGTTGACGGAAAGGACGTTCGCGCCGAGCGCCCTCAGCGCTCGTTCGGTGCCGGCGACGGCTTCCGGTGTGGCGAGCACGAGCACGGTCACCTTCTGCTTGCCCGCGGCCCTGGCCTGATCGAGCAACTGGCGGCTGTGCGGGTCGAGTGAAGGTGCCACTGATTTCTCCGAAGTCGGCGTGGGAGCGGGAGGGGCCTGGACCGGCGCCTGCGCGCCACATCCGGCGAGTAGCGTGACCAGCAGGACAGCCGCGAGCGTTTCACGCATGGGCGCACCACCTCCGTTTCGAGGACGTAACCGGCGGCCCGTTGGTTGCACGCCCGGCAAAATATGGACATTTCTGTCAGAAATCGGACAACGGGCCAGGATCTTGCGGATTTCCGTCGAACTATTGCGATAGTTTGTTCGTAATTTGTATGCTCACCGTCACATTCCGCAGCTCTCCCATCCGCAATGACGCGACGAGGAGCGAGCATCCATGCGACGCTGGCGCAACGCGATACTGGCCATCGGGATGACGGCAGTGACGATCCTCGGATCTGCCGTCGCCCCCACCGTACCTACCGTGGCCGCCCAGGCGGCTTCACTGTCCACAAAGGTCCAACTGTTCTACTACCCCTGGTACGGAAACCCCGCGGTGGCGGGAAGTTACCGACACTGGCAGCAGGGCGGCCACACCCCGCCCGCCGACGTCGGCGCCGACTTCTACCCCACGCTCGGCGCGTACGACTCCGGTGACTTCGCCGGCGCCGTCGACCAGCACATGGCGTGGATCCAGCGTTCCGGCGCCGGGACGCTCGTCTACAGCTGGTGGGGTCAGGGCTCGTACGAAGACACCCTCGCGACCGGAGTGCTGGCAGCGGCTGCGAAGTACGGCATCAAGGTCGCCTGGCACCTGGAGCCGTACGGCGGGCGCACCGCGGAATCCACGGTGGCGGACGTCAACTACCTGAACTCCCGCTACGGCGGCAGCCCGGCGTACTACCGCGACACCGAACACG
Organism: Actinomycetota bacterium; assembly: GCA_032230695.1. Taxonomy (GTDB): domain Bacteria; phylum Actinomycetota; class Actinomycetes; order Mycobacteriales; family Pseudonocardiaceae; genus Amycolatopsis. The sequence goes on from JAVXWP010000104.1 coordinate 1,205, forward strand.
GCAACCGGCCCGCGTTCTACGTGTTCCAAAGCCTGGATATCGTCGATTGGACGCCGATCGAGGCCCTCAGGGCGACCAACATCATCCTCGCGCAGACCACCGACGTCAGCAAGGTCGCGCACTTCGGCGGGATGTACACCTATGACGCTATCGCCGGGGCCACCGCGCCCGGCTGGAAGAACGCTGGCGACTACTGCGCGGCCAATGGCCTGGTCTGGGCGCCGTCAGTCGGACCGGGGTACATCGACGACCGCGCCGTCGTGGGCAACACCTCGCCCACGCTCGCGCGGGAAAACGGCGCCACGTATGACAAGGAGTGGCAGAACGCGGTGACGCCGTCGATCGGCGGGAACCCGGACTGGGTGTCGGTCACGTCGTTCAACGAATGGCACGAGGGCTCGGTGCTCGAACCGGCGAGCTCCACTCCACCGGCGGGCCACGGCTATCTCACCTTCGAGGGCGCGTACGGGAAAACCGGAGCCGCGGCGGAGACGTCCTATTTGGACCGGACGCGCTACTGGGTCGACAGGTTCGACCCCGGCGCTGTGCAGCCGAACCCGAATCTGGCGCTGCGCAAGCAGATCAACACGAGTGGAGCACAGGGTGGCCGCCCGGCGAGCGCCGCTGTCGACGGCAACGCGAACACCTATTGGGAGAGCACGAACAACGCGTTCCCCCAGACGCTGACGGTTGACCTCGGAACGGCGAAGAGCGTCGGCAAGGTCGTCGTCAAGCTGCCGCCGTCGTGGGGACGCCGGACGCAGACACTCTCGATCCTGGGCAGCACCAACGGTTCGACGTATTCCACCGTAGCCGGTTCCCGGGGCTACACCTTCGATCCCGCGTCCGGGAACTCCGTGACGGTGACGTTCACAGCGACCACGCAGCGGTACCTCAGGCTGGCCATCACGGGGAACACCGGGTGGCCCGCCGGTCAAGCGTCCGAGCTAGAGGCCTACCGGGAGTAAGCGGCTCGCACACGGGCGACGTACGGCCCCGGCTCGGCGATGATGCGCTGGATGACCTGTCCCGCGGCGCCCAGCGTCGCGGCATCACCGCCGAGCCGGGAACCGGCGAGCGACGGCACAGTACGGCGAAGCGTGCCGAGCCGGGATTCCAGCGCTTCGCCGACCGAACCGGAGATCCACGGGAACAGTCGGGCGAAGATCCCGCCGAGCACGATCCGGTCCATGTCGAGCAGGTTCACCGCGGACGTCAGCGCGATGCCGAGCGCGCGACCGGCGTCCGTGCAGGCTTTCGACGCCCGCCGGTCGCCGTCCCGCAGCCTCGCGACCAGCTCGGTCACCCCGCCGGGTACGGCGGCGGCCCGGAGCAGCGCCTCCTGACCCGCGTAACCCTCCAGGCAGCCGCGGCCACCGCAGCGGCACGGCGGGCCTGTCGCCGAAATGACGACGTGCCCGAGCTCTCCGGCGAACCCGTGCACCCCGCGGAACAGGCTGCCGTCCACGACCAGCCCGGCGCCGATGCCGATCTCCCCTGAGACGTACAGGAAATCCGGGTCGCCGGTGCCGAACCACAGCTCACCGAGCGCGGCCAGGTTCGCCTCGTTGTCCATGTCGACGTCGAGCGGTAGCCGCAGCGACTCGGCGGCGCGAACGTCCCGCCAGCCGAGGTTCGGCGCGTTGTAGAGCACGCCGTGGTCCACCGGGCCGGATACCGCAAGCATCGCGCCCGCGACAGTCAGGCCCATCCGCCCGGCTTCCCCGATCGCGTCGAGGGCGAGTACGCGCAACTCGGCGAGCACGTCGTCCGGCCGGCTTCCGCGGTTGTCACGCTCGACCCGGATCGACAGCCGGACCGAACGGGCGAGGTCGAGCAGGCACACGGCGAGGTAGTCGACGTTGACTTCGAGACCGAGCGCGGCGACCCGATGCCCGCTGAGGCTGACCTCCACGCCGGGACGTCCACGCTCTCCCGCGCGGATGACCCCCGACTCGGTGAGGATGCCGGCGTCCAGCAGGTCGGCGACCAATTTGGACACCGTGCTCTTGGTGAGACCGGTGCTTTCGGCCAGCGCGGCGCGCGTCATCGGCCCGCGGCGGCCGACCTCGCCCAGGACCACCTCGAGGTTGCGGGCACGCATCGAATCGTGTCGCACGGCCTGCGTCATGGGATGAGACTAGTTCACCCTTGACGACATGACCCGCTGCACCGCATATTTAATCCATAACGTGAACTAAATCGGAGGATCGCTGATGGACGCCTACATTCCGACCAGGGAAGACCATTTCACTTTCGGCTTGTGGACGGTGGGCTGGCAGGCGGTCGACCCGTTCGGCGGCGCCACCCGGTCCCCGCTCGACCCGGTCGAGAGCGTGCACCGCCTGGCTGACCTCGGCGCGTACGGCGTGACATTCCACGACGACGACCTGCTGGCCACCGAGTCCGACCGCGACAAGGCGATCGAGGTGTTCAAGCAGGCACTGGCCGACACCGGGCTCGTTGTCCCGATGGCCACCACCAACCTCTTCAGCGACCCCGTGTTCAAGGACGGCGGCCTGACCAGCAACGATCGCGACATCCGGCGGCACGCACTACGCAAGGTCCGGCGCAACGTCGATCTCGCCGCAGAGCTCGGCGCGAAGACGTATGTGGTCTGGGGTGGCCGTGAAGGCGCCGAATCCGACGCCGCCAAGGACGTCCGCGCAGCGCTCGACCGGTACAAGGAAGGACTGGACCTGCTCGCGGCGTACGTCGTCGAGAAGGGCTACGACATCCGCTTCGCGCTCGAGCCCAAGCCGAACGAGCCGCGCGGCGACATCCTGCTGCCGACGATCGGCCACGCGCTCGCGTTCATCGGTCAGCTGGAGCGGTCCGAACTGTTCGGCGTCAACCCCGAAGTCGGCCACGAGCAGATGGCCGGGCTGAACTTCGTGCACGGCGTCGCACAGGCGCTGTGGCAGGGCAAGCTGTTCCACATCGACCTGAACGGCCAGCACGGGCCCAAGTACGACCAGGACCTGATCTTCGGCCATGGCGACCTGTCGAGCGCGTTCTTCCTGGTGGACCTGCTGGAGAACGGCGGCTACGAGGGCCCCCGGCACTTCGACTACAAGCCGCTCCGCACCGAAGACGCCGACGACGTCTGGGTCTCCGCTGCCGCGAACATGCGGACCTATCTGATCCTGAAGGAGAAGTCGAAGGCGTTCCGCGCCGACCCCGAGGTCGCCGACGCGCTCGCCGCGTCACGCGTGCCGGAGCTCTCCGTGCCCACGCTCTCGCCCGGCGAGACCCTCGACGACCTGCTGGCCGACGACTTCGACGAGCCACTCGCGGCGAAGCGCGGCTATCACTTCTCGCGCTTGAACCAGCTCGCGCTCGAGCACCTGCTGGGCGTACGCGGCTGAGGTTCCGTGCAGGGAACGCGTCCGAGCGCGCACAGACTGCACTCGGACGCGCGTAGATTGCACTTGAAGCGGGAAGGCCACCTTGCGACGCGGGGTCGCAAGGTGGCCGTTCGCCTGGGCTAGCTCAGGGTGAAGGTGTCGACGTCGAAGAGGGCACCGGCGACGCCTCGGAAGACGAGGAACGCTGGGCCACTGCCGCTGCTCAGCGTCGTGGACACCGTGCGGAAGGTGTCCCAGCTACCGGTGTTCGGCACCGCGACCGACCCCAGGAGCGTGCCGGTCGCCGAGCCGGAGCGGATTTCGATCGTCCCGCCGGCACCGGCCGACGACACCCGGGCGCCGAAGTTCTTCGCGCCCACCGTGCTCATCGACGCGTACCCGGCCCAGTCGCCGTTGTCGATGTGCCCGACCGTGTTGCCGCCACTGGCGGTGGCATGCGCGGCGATCTGCACTCCGGACGACGACGTGTACGCCTCGCCTTCGGCCGTCTTGCTCACCACCCCGCCCAGCTCCTTGACCCGGATGTTCCGGAACGCCACCGAGTTCGCGGTGTTGTTCTGGACGCCGACGTAGCCCTGCTGCAGGCTGCGCGCCGGGTCGGTGTTGGTGAAGTCGTTGATCTTCACCCCGTTGAGGAGCACCTGGAGCCGCTCGCCTTCGACGAGTAGTTCGTAGGTGTTCCACTGGCCCGCCGGGTTGAGCGCGCCGTCACGTGCCGCGACGTCGGCGCCCTTCGAGCCGAACACCGCTCCCGTGGTGCGATCGGCCGCCTCGCTGGCGTCGATGTTCACCTCGTAGCCGGTGCTACCCGCACTTCCCGCCCCTGTCGACGGGAAACCCAGGAACACGCCGGAATCACCGTCACCGGTCAGTTTCCAGTCCAGTTTGAGCGAGTACGAGCGGTACTCCTTCGCCGAGTACCAGAGCAGTCCCGGCCCGCCCGACGACGTCAACGTGGCGTTGGCGTTGCCGAATCCGGCCGTCCCGGCCTGGGACCAGCCGGTCGTCGAGGCGTCGAAAATGCTCGTATAACCCGTTTCCGAGCGGCAGTCGGCCTTGGCGACACCCGCGGCGTAGCGGATCCCGCCGAGCAGCAGTGCCCGGAAACTACCGTCCGAATAGGACTCGTTGGTGTGGCCGAGCCCGGTGTAGAACGACCTTCCTGCCGCCTGCGGGTGGCACCAGGTGATCGGGTGATCTCCCATCGTGCCACCGCTGTAGGTCGACTCGTCGAGGTTCTGCAGAACGTGCACGTTCGGCCGCGGGTTGGTCCGGTAGTTGTACAACTCGTCCGATCGCGACCACGACTGTCCCAAGTGGGCGGTCGCGGGATGCGCGCGATCCTCGGTCCGGAACGTGGCCTGCTGGATGGCCGGGTGACTCTGAAACCACGCGCCGACAAGCTGACCATAGTACGGCCAGTCGTACTCCGTGTCGGCGGCCGCGTGGACCCCGACGTAACCACCTCCGCCGTCCACATAGGACTGGAAGGCCGTCTGCTGAGTGGCGTCCAGGACGTCACCTGTGGTGCTCATGAACACCACCGCCCGGTACTTCGCCAGTTCGGCAGGGTTGAACAGGTTGGCGTCCTCGGTGGCGGCGACGGTGAACCCGTTGGCAATCCCCAGGTCCCGCACCGCCTGGATACCGGCCGGGATCGAATCGTGCCGAAAGCCGGTCGTCTTGGAGAAGACGAGCACCTGGTACGCCGGATCGGCGGCCTGCACACTCGGGGTGATGAGCAGGCCAGTGCCGATCACCAGCGCGCCCAGCACCGATGCACCGCGTCTTAAGGAAAGCGTCTTCATCGAGATCCCTTTCATGAGCGCGTCACAGTGAAGGAGTCCACATCGAACAATCCGCCCGCGCCGCCCCGGAAGACCAGGAACAGCGGTCCGCTCACCGCACCGGTCAACGCGGTCGACACGGTCTGGAAGGTTTCCCAGCCACCCGTGTTCGGCACCGCGACGGTGCCCATCAACGTGCCCGTCGCCGAGCCCGCACGCACCTCCATGGTGCCGCCCGCGCCGGCCGACGAGATCCGCGCGCTGAACGCCGTGGCACCGGCCGTGTTCACCGCGGAGAAGCCGGCCCAGTCGTTGTTCTCGATGTGGCCCATCGTGTTCCCGCCACTGGCGGCGGCGTGAGCGGCGATCTGGACCCCGCCCGTCGACGTGAAGGACTCGCCCTCGGCCGTGGTCGTGCCGCCGGTACCACCACTGCCGGACGTGGTGAAGGTGAACGCGTCGAGGTCGAACAGGTTGCCCTGCCCGGTGACGCCCTTGAACACGAAGAACAGCGACGTGCTGCCCGCGGGCCGGTTGGTGAGGTTCGCTGAGACGTTGGCGTAGGTCTCCCAGCCGCCGGTGTTCGGCACCGTGAGCGTGCCCATCAGCGTTCCGGTCGCCGACCCGGCCCGGACCTCGATCGTGCCGCCGACTCCACCGGACGCGACGCGCGCCGAGATCGACGTCGCGTTGCCCAATACATAGGGCTGCAGGGAAACCCAGTCGCCGTTGTCGGTGAATCCGACCGTGCTGCCACCTTCGGCGCCCCCGTGGCCAGCGACCTGGATGCCCAACTGCGCACCGAAGTGCTCGGCCTGGCGGTGCCGTGGTTGCAGGATCCGCGTACTGTGCGTGGTCAGCCCTGCCGCGTCGGTGTACTCCGCGTCGAAGACGCCATAGATGTTCGCCGCGGCGTCGTGCTCACCGTCGAGCGGGACCGCGATCGTGCCGGAGCACCCTGTCTTCTGGGTGATCTGGTGCCGATGACTGTCGTGGCCGAGCAGGTAGGTGACCTTCACCTTGGTGCAGTCGATCGTCCCATCCTCCGGGTCGCTCACACTGACCTGGAACGGAACCGTGTCCCCGAAGGAGAACAGCTGCCCGTCACCCGGCGACTGCAGGTTCACCGTCGGCGCGGTGTTGCCGACCGTGATCAGCACACTCGCCGTCCCGGTCAGCCCGGCAGTGTCGGTCACCGTCAACGTCGGTGAGTAGTTCGCGTTCTGGGTATAGGTGTGTGCCGGGTTGGCCTGTGTCGACGACGTGCCGTCACCGAAGTCCCACCGATACGTCAGCGCGCCGCCTTCGGGGTCGTTGCTGCCCGCCGAGGAGAAGGTGACGGCCAGCGGGCTGGGCCCGGAGTTCTTGTTCGCGGACGCTATCGCGATCGGGTTGCGGTTGCTGTTCGCGATGTACTCGATCCGGTACAGCGCCTGGTTTCCGGAGCCCGTGCCGTAGTCGAGCACGTACAGCGCGCCGTCCGGGCCGAACGCCATGTCCATCACCTGCGTGCCGCTCCACGGGAACGCTTCGATCGTCCCGCGTGAACCGTCGGCGTTGACACCGATGGCCTTGATCCATTTGCGGCCGTACTCCCCGGCGAAGAACTTGCCATCCAAAGTGGACGGAAACTTGACCGCTGAGTTGAGGCCGGCGTTGTAGCGGTAGACCGGGCCGCCCATCGGAGACTCGGAGCCAGTGCCGAACTCGGGCGGGGTGCCCTCGTCCCCGCCGTACTTGATCCAGCTCGGTTTTGCGGCCGGGAGCGTGGTCAAACCGGTGTTGCGGAACGAGTTGTTCGTCGGCCCGCCGGCGCAGTTGTACTTCGCCAGCGAAGGGCCGCTGGGGAAGGTGTACTCGTTGTAGGTTTCGTTGGTCGTGTTGGTCCCGGTGCAGTACGGCCAGCCGTAGTTGCCCGGTGCAGTGATCCGGTCGAATTCGACCTGGCCGTTGGGACCGCGGGTCGGGTTGGTCGTACCGGAGTCCGGGCCGTAGTCGCCGAGGTAGACGATCCCGGTCGCTTTGTCGACACTCATTCGGAACGGGTTACGAAAACCCATCGCATAGATTTCCGGACGGGTTTTCGCCGTGCCAGGGGCGAACATGTTGCCCGCCGGGATCGTGTACGTGCCGTTGGCCTCCGGGTGGATGCGCAGCACCTTGCCGCGCAGATCATTGGTATTGGCCGAGGTCCGCTGCGCGTCGAACTGCGGGTTGCGCGTAGTGCGTTCGTCGATCGGGGTGAAGCTGTCCGAAACGAACGGGTTGCTGTCGTCGCCGGTCGTCAGGTACAGGTTCCCGGCGGCGTCGAAGTCGATGTCACCACCGACGTGACAGCACTGGCCACGATCGTTGGCCACCGTGAGCACGACCTTCTCGCTGGCCATGTCCAAGGTGTTGTCGGTCTTCAAGACGAATCGCGAGAGGTGCAGTTCTCCCTTGAACGGCGCGAAGGACGCGTCCGTGCCGTCGGTTGGCGCGTCCCCGTCCGGGGTGGTCAGCCGTGGGGAGAAGTAGAGGTATACATAACGATTCGACGCGAAGTTCGGATCCGCCGCAACACCTTGCAGCCCTTCTTCGTCATGTGTGTAGACGTTCAGTTTTCCGGCGACCGTGGTGACGTTGCCGGCTGGGTTGGTGACCCGGACCGTGCCGTCGCGAGCGGTGTGCACGACAGATCTGTCCGGCAGGACGGCCAGTGACATGGCCTCGCCGAGTTTGGCCGCGCCGTTGGCGAGGGTGACCTGCTGATAGTCGGCGGGAGGGATGGCGGCGGCTACTTGCGCGTGGTCAGCGTGCGTGTCGGCGGCAAGGGCCGTATGGGCGGGTGTCTGAGCGAGCACAAGGGTGAAAGCCATGCCGATGATCGGCAGGGCAGCACCCGATAGCCTCGCCCACAACGGTGGGGACGAAGACATTGCGGACCTTTCTTGAGTTGTTTAGAGCGGTAGGGAAATGGCGTTGTCTCCAGATGTTCGGGTGGGCAGGTGGAAATCCGCGAAAGTCCGAAAAGGACCTTCCCGGCGCTGTGGGGACTGAGGTGGCTTTGCCGGCCGCTACGGCGGGCAAAGTCCCCTCGGCCTCGGTTAGTGCTTAGTGATTACGACCTAGTGTTCCGAAGAGAAGGCGGCGTCGAAGGCGGCGGTGGGGCGTTCGAAGTTGAACTTGCGGATGAATTCGAGGGCTTCGGGGCCGCCGAGCAGGCGATCCATTCCGGCGTCCTCCCATTCGATGGAGATCGGGCCGTCGTAACCGATCGCGTTGAGCATGCGGAAGACGTCTTCCCACGGCACGTCGCCGTGCCCGGTGGAAACGAAGTCCCAGCCGCGGCGCGGGTCGGCCCATGGCAGGTGCGAACCGAGCCGTCCGTTGCGCCCGTTGAGCTGCTTACGCGATTCCTTGCAGTCGACGTGGTAGATCCGATCCTTGAAGTCCCAAAGGAAACCAACCGGGTCGAGGTCCTGCCAGACAAAGTGCGACGGGTCGAAATTGAGGCCGAACGCCGGGCGATGCCCGATCGCCTCCAGCGTCTTCACCGTCGTCCAGTAGTCATAAGCAATTTCGCTCGGATGGACCTCGTGCGCGAACCGGACGCCGACCTCGTCGAAGACATCGAGAATCGGGTTCCAGCGGTCGGCGAAGTCCTGGTACCCGCGCTCGATCATCGATGGCGGCACGGGCGGGAACATCGCGACGGTATGCCAGATCGACGAACCGGTGAAACCGACCACTGTGGACACACCGAGCTTCGCAGCGGCGCGTGCGGTGTCCTTCATCTCCTCGGCCGCGCGCTGCCGCACACCTTCGGGTTCGCCATCGCCCCAGATCCGCGCCGGCAGGATCGCCTCGTGCCGCTCGTCGATCGGGTGGTCGCAGACGGCCTGGCCGACGAGGTGGTTGGAGATCGTCCAGACCTTCAGGCCGTACTTGGCGAGCGTCTCCAGCTTGGCCGGGATGTAGGCGTCGTCGGCGAGTGCCTTGTCCACCTCGAAGTGATCACCCCAGCAGGCGATCTCGAGGCCCTCATAGCCCCACTCGCCCGCCAGCTTGCAGACCTCCTCGAAAGGCAGGTCGGCCCACTGTCCGGTGAAGAGGGTAAGCGGTCGTGCCATTGGTGCCTCCTGAATCGGTGGATCTTCTCAGTCTTTGCGTGCGCCCCGGAGGATCGAATTCCCTTCGAAGCTCGCGGCCGGTTCACTGTCTACATCGGACAAATCGAGACGGCCGCTCTGGCCGTAGAAGTCGACGGGGTTCTGCCACAGCACCTTGTCGACATCGGCAGCGGTGAACCCGGCGGCCAGCATCGCGGCGCCGGTCTTGGCCGTCTTCAGCGGATCGCTCTTGCCCCAGTCCGCCGCGGAGTTCACCAGAACCCGGCTGGTGCCGTACTCCCGCAGGAGCGCGACCATCCGGTCTTCGTCCATCTTGGTGTCGGGGTAGATCGAGAACCCCATCCAGCAGCCGGAATCCGCGACCAGCCCCACGGTGACCTCGTTGAGGTGGTCGACGACGACGTGCTCGGCCGGGACACCGGATTCCCGCACCACGGCGAGGGTTCGTTCGGTTCCGGCGAGCTTGTCGCGATGCGGAGTGTGCACGAGCACGGGCAGTTCGTGCTCCAGCGCCAGCTGCATCTGCCGCGAGAACGCCGTGTCCTCCTCCGGGGTCATGGAGTCGTACCCGACCTCGCCGACCGCGACCACCCTGTCCTTCGCGAGGTAGCGCGGCAGCAGGTCCAGCACCGGCACGCAGCGTGGGTCGTTGGCCTCCTTGGGATTCAGCGCGATCGTGCAGTGGTGGCTGATGCCGAACTGCGCCGCGCGGAACGGCTCCCAGCCGACGAGCGCGTCGAAGTAGTCGGTGAAGCTGCCGACCGTGGTGCGCGGCTGGCCGAGCCAGAACGCGGGTTCCACCAGCGCACGGACCCCGGCGTCGTACATCGCCTGGTAGTCGTCGGTCGTGCGCGAGGTCATGTGGATATGCGGGTCGAAGATACGCATCAGGCCTCCAAATCCGAAAACTCCGGGACGAGCAGGCCGACGTCGGCGGGTACCGGACGGCCGGCCGCGAGCCGTTCTTCCGCGAACGAACGCAGCATCCGTGTCAGCTCGGGATCGGCCCGATCGGCGAGCCCGCTGATATCGGCGAGCGGGATGCCCATGAACACGCATTTGAGCACGCCATGGCGGTACGCGGGCGCGTCGAGATGTTCGGAACCGTACCTGCCGAGCGCGGCGGCCACCAGCCGGGTGTCGTTGGTGCGCAACGCATCGCGCACCAGCGGAAGCCCGTCCGAGCCGATCGGAACCTCGGCCAGGCCGCGTATCACCGCGCGCTTCTCGGACGCGTCGCCGTACCGGTAGAGCTCGTGCACCTCGGAAACCAGTGACCGGGTCGAAAGCACGGAAAGCAGCAGTACCCGGACGGCGTCGTCCACGGTCCAGCCCCGGAGCGCGTCGTGCTCGCTGGTCAAGGGCCCACGGCCGCATTTCCGGCCCGCCGCAGGGAACAGCGCGCGGATCTTGGCGGGTTCGGCCGCCACGGCGTCCATGGATTCCGCGAGCCAGCATTCGGCGTCGTCGGACAGGATGTCCCTTAGCGCGTGCCGGACGGCGTTGATGGTCATGACATCACCTCGATCCCGCAGGCTTGCCGCAGATAGCCGAGCGAGTCACCGGCCGCCGCGGGCGCGGCGTGACTGTGCTGCGGGAGCTCAACCGATATCAGGCCCCGGTAACCGTTCTCACTCAGCGCGGTCAAAGCCGGGGAAAGCTCCTCGGGCGCCGCGCCTCCGACATCGTGCAGGTGCACGTTCGCCAGCCGGGCACCGGCGCGGCGAACGCGGTCCGGCGCGGACTGCGGTTCGGCTCGGCCGATGGCGAGGGTGAGACCGAACCGCTTGGAGTTGCCAAGGCGTTTGCGGAGCCGGTCGTAACCGTCCAAATCGGACACGAACATGTCCGGGTCCGGTTCGAAGGCCAGTCGTACGTTGAGTGCCTCGGCCCGAGCGAGCACGACCTCGCAGCCGGCGACGAGCCGCTCCCAGGCCATCGTGTCCGGCACCCCCGGCGAGGCAATCCCGCTGGAGAAGGAGACCAGGTCGGCGCCGAGGTCCGCGGCCAGCCCGACCGCGCGGATCAGCAGGTCGACACGCTGCTCACGGTCGGGCTCGAGGAGGGTCGGCGAGTGCCTGCGCCACGGGTCGAGCAGGTAGCCGGCGCCCGTCTCGATGACCAGCGAAAGCCCGAGCCGGTCGAGATCGATGGACAACAGGGAAACATGCCGGGCCAGATCCTTGGCGTACGGGTCGAGGTGTTGGTGGTCGAGCGTCAGCGCGACGCCCTCGTAGCCGAGGTTCGCAATGACGCGCAGGGCGTCGCCGAGGCGGTGGCAGGAAAAGCCACTGGTGCCGTAGCCGAAGCGCAGCTGTCCCTTGTGGACGATCACGGCGTTGCCCAGGCGCGTAAGACCTCGTACTGGGCGGACAGTCCGTGCGGGCCGTCACCGACCGGGTCCTTGAAGAAGAAACCGAGTTCGGGCACCGGTCCCGACACGCCGGCCGCGTGCGCTTTCGCGAGGAACCGGGCCAAATCAAGCACGAGCGGCGCGGCGAGCGCGGAATCACAGCCCTGCCAGGTGACCTGCAGGTTCATCCGGACGCCGAGGAAACCGTCGAACAGGACGTGGTCCCACGAGGTCTTCCAGTCTCCCAGCTCGGGCACGTAGTCGATGTGGACCTCGCCGTCGACCGGGTGGCCGAGTGTCTCGGAGAGCACACGCTGCTTGGACATGTTCTTGCTGACCGCGGCTCCCGGGTCGGCCAGCGTCGCGCCGTCCCCGGCACCGAGCAGGTTGGTGCCGGACCACGCCCGGACCCGGAGGCCGCGGTGCGCGAACATCGGGGCCAGCGCCGATCTCAGCAGGGTCTCCCCCGTCTTGCCGTCCCGCCCGGCATACGGCACACCGGTTTCGGCCGCCAGCTCGTCGAGTGCGGGCAGCCACGCGCCGGTCGACGGCGTGAAGTCGACATACGCGCAGCCCGCCCGCATCGCCGCGTAGGCGTACAGCGAACTCGCCGGGAGCACCCGCTCGTGCCCGCGGAGCGCTTCTTCCAGTGCCGCCAGCGATTCGTGCGCCGGGTTCGGCACACACGGCGGCTCGGTGGACGCGACGTTGACGACCACCACCCGCGCGAGTTCGTGCCGCACACGGAAGTCCGTGATGTCCGCGATGAGCCGGGCGGCTTGCTCGTCCTGGCGACCGGCGCCCGACGCACCGACCCGGATCTCGGCGTCGGCCTCCGCGATGTCCCCGAGCACCAATGGAACCAGGGACCCTGGCAGCACGCCGGCGTGGACGAGCTGCTCGACCCGTTTGGCGAGCGGGGTGTCGACGACGTCGTGCCCGCCGAACACGAGCCCCGCCCACGGCGTCAGCCCGGCATCGGCGAAGTCGGGCAGCTCGCCGACACATCCCGCCGGCGCCGCAAGCCCGGCGCGCAGCGCGGCAGCGCCGGTGATCGCGGTGGTCGCCACTGAGCCGCGCGCGCCGATGAACCAGACGCCGACGCGGTCGCGGGAAATGTCCGTAGCCATGGGGTCCTCACTCAGTTCGAAATACCGGATTGGCGGGTTCGGCGGTGCAGGAGCATGCCGAGGAAGACGAAGCCGCACAGCGCCGCTAACCCGGCCGGGATCCCGACGAATACTGCGATGTTCGGCCCGGCAGGCAGCGCTGTGACCGGTGGGGCCGCCACCGAGACGATGTCGGCGGTGCGCTGGGCCGCGGACGGCTTCGTCGCGACAACGGTCACCGTCCACGGCCCCGGCGGCAGCGGCTGCTCGGCGGTGTAGAACGCCTGGCCCTCGGCGGACGCGATCAGCCGGACGGGCCCGAAAGCCCGGCCGTCCGGCGCGGTCGCGGTCATCGTGAGGTCGACCTGGCCGGTGACCATGTGCTTGTCACCGACGTAGGTCGCCACAGCGGTGACGCCCTGCCGCCCGTCACCGCCGATCTCCAGTGCGATCGGGCCACCGTGCGCCGATGCCGGTGGTGCGCCGAACAGCAGGC
>JAVXWP010000119.1:0-7453 GCA_032230695.1 Actinomycetota bacterium
CCCACGTGTTACTCACCCGTTCGCCACTAATCCACCCGAAGGCTTCATCGTTCGACTTGCATGTGTTAAGCACGCCGCCAGCGTTCGTCCTGAGCCAGGATCAAACTCTCCAACAATGAATTTGATCAAGACTTAAGACAGCTAGCAAAAAACTGTCCGTATTCTTGTTCTAACCACTCAAAGGAACCTCACTACGAGGTTACTTTATACATAAGCTCTACTGGCTTAGTTCACTAGCACACTGTTGAGTTCTCAAGCAACACACTGAATTACTTCAAGCGATATTCTAAATTTTGGTCTCAAGCGATGCCTCGTCCCCAGATCGAAACTTGGGGGTTAGCGGCCCACTCGAGGGCCGACGCTGAACATTACCCGGTACGATCCGCGGTGTCAAACCCGCTCGTCCCTGGCTCCGCTACCCCGGGGCCTTGCGGCTCCGTTGTCCCGGTGTTCTTGGCGACATGGAGAAGATTACATGCCGGCAAACCCCCCGAAACAGGGGGGTCGCCTAACCTCATCGCCGCAGGTCAAGCGTCTGAAGCAAGCTTCACCCGATGGAAGACGGGTCGTCTGCCGTCCGCCGCCCGTTCATCCGCGGCCGGCCTCGGATGCGGAAACAAGAACGGCGGCCGGCAACGCGAGTGATCGCATTGCCGGCCGCCGTCGGTTCACAGCACCGGAAGCAGGGATCGCAGCTCGTACGGGGTGACCTCGCTGCGGTAATTGTCCCACTCGACCCGCTTGTTCCGCAGGAAGAAGTCGAAGACATGTTCACCGAGCGCGTCGGGCAGGAGCTCCGACTTCTCCATCTCGGCCAGCGCCTCCCCGAGGTTCTGCGGCAGCGAGTCGTACCCGGCGGCTCGCCGCTCCGCGTCGGACAACTGCCAGATGTTGTCCTCCGCGGGTGGCGGAAGCTCATAGCCCTTCTCGATGCCCTTGAGCCCGGCGGCGAGGATCACCGAGTAGGCCAGGTACGGGTTACAGGCCGAGTCCAGCGTACGAATTTCCACCCGGCGGGACGACGCCTTGCCAGGCGAGTACATCGGCACGCGTACCAGCGCGGAACGATTGGCGCGGCCCCAGGACACCGTCGTCGGCGCTTCGCTTCCACCGACCAGGCGCTTGTAGGAGTTCACCCATTGGTTGGTGACCGCCGAGATCTCCTTGGCGTGGTGCAGCAGCCCGGCGACGAACGCCTTCCCCGTGCCCGACAGCTCGTACGGGTCCTCGGCGTCGTAGAAGGCGTTGCGATCGCCTTCGAAGAGGCTGACGTGAGTGTGCATCCCCGAGCCGGGCTGCTTCGTGAACGGCTTCGGCATGAACGTCGCGCGTACCCCCTGGGTCAGCGCGACCTCCTTCACCACGTACCGGAAGGTCATGACGTTGTCGGCCATGGTCAGCGCGTCGGCGTAGCGGAGGTCGATCTCCTGCTGGCCGGGCGCGCCTTCGTGATGGCTGAACTCGACGGAGATGCCCATCGCTTCGAGCGTCTCGATGGCGTGCCTGCGGAAGTGCGTCGCGGTGGCGTGGCTCGCCTGGTCGAAGTATCCGCCGTTGTCCGCGGGTTCCGGCTCGCTGCCGTCGTCCGGCAGGTCGGAGAGCAGGAAGAACTCGATCTCGGGATGGACATAGCAGGTGAAGCCGGCCTCGGCGGCCTTCGACAGCTGACGGCGCAGCACATGTCGCGGGTCCGCCCACGACGGCGAGCCGTCGGGCATCTGGACGTCGCAGAACATCCTCGCCGAATAGTGGCCGCCTTCCGGCGTTTCCCAGGGCAAGACCTGGAAGGTGGCCGGGTCGGGCTTCAACACCATGTCGGACTCGTAGACCCGTGCGAAGCCTTCGATGGCCGAACCGTCGAAACCGATGCCCTCCGTGAACGCGCCCTCCAGTTCGGCGGGGGCGACTGCTACGGATTTGAGGAACCCGAGCACGTCGGTGAACCAAAGACGGACGAAACGGATGTCGCGCTCTTCCAAAGTGCGCAGCACGAATTCCTGCTGGCGATCCATGGGCGCACCCTAGCCAGCACTTGTTAACGGCGTGTTTCCTGGGTCGCCGAGGACCCTCGACCTGGTGATTCTGAAAGACAGGAAAGCCGCGACGGCGCAGAGCCCGCCGGCGACGTACCAGGCGAGGTCGTAGCTTCCGAGCAGATCCCGGGTCAGCCCCGCGCCGAACGCCGCGATAGCGGCACCTACCTGGTGGGAGGCAAAAACCCAGCCGAACACGATGGGCCCGATGTCGCCGAAGTGTTCCCGGCAGAGGGCCACCGTCGGCGGAACCGTGGCGATCCAATCGAGCCCGTAGAAGAGGATGAACACCCACATGCTCGGCTCGGTGTCCGGCGCGAAAAGTGACGGAAGGATCATCAGCGACCCACCACGCAGCGTGTAATACGCGGCCAGCAGCAGCCTCGGATCCATCCGGTCGGTGAGCCAGCCGGACAGGATCGTCCCCGCGACGTCGAACAGCCCGACCAGCGCGAGCAGCGACGCGGCCGTGGTCGACGGCATGCCATGGTCGTGCGCGGCACTGACGAAGTGGGTGCCGACCAGGCCGTTCGTCGAGGCGCCGCAGATGGCGAACCCGCCTGCGAGCAGCCAGAACGTTTTGGTGCGCGCGGCCTGACGCAGGCTCCGCAGCGCACGGAGAGCACTGCTTCCGGCCACCGGCGCGGCGGAGACCTCGGGCTCGGCGTCCGGGTCGGCGCCGTACGCGGTCGTGCCCACGTCCTGGGGATGGCTGTGCAGGAAGATCAGCACGAACGGGACCACCGCGAGCGCGGCGAACGCGACGACGAGCGCCGGGGTCCGCCAGCCGTAGTCCGCGGCCAGGTTCGCGACCAGCGGCAGGAAGATCAGCTGACCCGTCGCGCCTGCCGCGGTCAGGATGCCGCTGACCAGGCCGCGGCGGGCGACGAACCAGCGTCCGGTGATGGTCGCGACGAACGCCATCGACATCGAGCCCGTGCCGACGCCGACGAGCACTCCCCAGCACAGCAGCAATTGCCAGCTCGAGGTCATGAACACCGTCAGCCCGCTGCCGGTGGCCACCAGCACCAGCGCCCAGCTCACCACGCGGCGGATGCCGAGCCGGTCCATCAAGGCCGCCGCGAACGGCGAGATCAGGCCGAAGAGTACGAGGTTGACCGAGACCGCGGCCGAGATCGTGCCGCGCGCCCAGCCGAACTCCTCGTGCAGTGGGTCGATCAGCACACTCGGCACCGAGCGGAAACCGGCGGCGCCGATGAGGGTAACGAACGCGACTATGGCGACTATCCAGGCACGATGGAGCCGACGTGAAGTCGTTGTCAGAGGCACCCGTCCAGCTTCGCCCCTGGTACAAGGGCGAAAAAGTGGCCGAATAGCCAATATGTGCAAGAATCCGGCCATGGACCTGCTCGCAAATCGTGCTTCACCACATCGGGTGGTCGTCCTCGCGCTCGACGAGGTCGTCGGCTTCGATCTCTGCATTCCGCCGGAGATCTTCGGCTCGGCGGGCAAGCACGACGAAAACCCCCGCTACGAAGTTCTCGTCTGTGGGCTCCGCACCGGCTCGCTGCCCACGACGGCCGGTTTCTCCGTGAACATCGAGCACGGTCCGGAGCTGCTGGCCACCGCCGACACGGTCGTCATCCCTGGCACCCAAATCGAGGGCCCGCTGTTCCACGGGACCCTGCCCGACGACCTGGCCGCGGCACTCGCCACCCTCCGCCCGGACACCCGGATCATGTCGATCTGCACCGGCTCGTTCGTGCTCGCCGCCGCCGGACTGCTCGACGGGCGGCCGGCGGCCACTCATTGGCGGCACGCGGACCGCTTCCGGGCGCTGTATCCGCAGGTCGAACTGGACGCCGACGTGCTCTACGTCGACGACGGCGACATTCTCAGTTCGGCCGGGGTCGCGGCTGGGATCGACCTCTGCCTGCACGTCATCCGCTCCGACCACGGCAGCGAGGTCGCCAACCACGTCGCGCGCCGATGTGTGGTGCCCCCATGGCGTGAAGGCGGCCAGTCGCAGTTCATCGAACGACCGATGCCGGAGGCGACCGGGTCCAGCACCGCCGCCACCCGCGAATGGGCGTCGAACCGGCTCGCCGAGCCGCTCAACCTCGCACAACTCGCCGGCCACGCGCGGATGAGCGTCCGCACCTTCACCCGGCGGTTTCGGGAGGAGGTCGGTGTCAGTCCCGGCAAGTGGCTGGTGCAGCAACGCGTCGACCGAGCACGGTATTTGCTCGAGAACACCGATCTCGCTGTCGACCGCGTGGCCGCGGAATCGGGTATCGGCAGCGCATCGGCATTGCGCCAGCAACTCAACACCGCGATCGGGGTCGCGCCGCTGGCCTACCGGCGCACATTCTCCCGGACCTGAACAGCCCGGTAGGCTCGGGAAATGCTTTGCCGCCGCTCCGCGATAGCAGTCTTGTTGGTCGGGTTGATCAGTGGCTGTACGTCGTCAGCCGGCTCCGATGCGCAACTTCCCGATGGCGTCGGACTGGTGACGGCGTCGGCCCAAGCCCTCACCGGGCTGCACAGTGTCCGGTTCAAACTGGGGGTCAGCGGTACCATTCCCGGCCTGCCGATCCGGCAGATCGACGGTGACGCGACACTCGACGGCAGCCCGACAGGCACCGCCAAGGGCCACGCGGACATGCAGGAAGCGATCGACCGGTTCCAGGTCGACTACGTCCTCACCGGCGACAAGTTGTTGCTGACCCGCACCGACGGCACCCACCAGGAGCTTCCGGCGCCGCCGGAGTACCTGCCCTCGGCGTTGCTCGAAGCGTCCGGCGGGCTGCACCGGTTGCTCACCGGCGCCACCGACCTCAAGACCGAGGTCAAGGAGAAGCTCGGCGACGTCGAGACCTACCGCGTCGCCGCCAAGCTCCCCAAGGCCGTCATCTCCTCGGTCATCCCCGGTATCCAGTCCGACGTCGACGTCAAGTTCTGGGTGGAACAGGCCGAAACCCGCCGGTTGATCCGGGTGTGGATGCAGGTTCCCCCGATCGTGGCCAACGAAGGCGCCGTGATGCTGGAGCTCGCGCTTTCGAACCTGAACGTGCCGGTCAACTAGGCCGTGCAGCGGGTGCCTTCGGCTGGCAGCTTGCCGTCGATGAGGTAGTCCGTGCCCGCCTTGTCCACGCAGGAAACGCCCTGCAGGAACACCGTGTGCTGGGTGCCTTCGAAGGTGAGCAGGCTGCCCTTCAGCGCCTTCGCCAGGTTGACGCCGGCCTGATACGGCGTCGCCGGGTCGTTCGTGGTGGAGATGATCAGTGTCGGCGGAATCCCGTCGACCTTCGGCAGGTGCGGCTCGCTGGTGTTCGGCACCGGCCAGAACGCGCACGCGTCCCGCGCCGCGCTCACTCCGCGGCCGTCGTCGAGGAAGGGCGCGACCTTCACGTACTCCTCCTGCGCCTTCAGGATCGTCGCGGGATCGGTGACGCGGGGATCGTCCACGCAGCGGACCGCGGTGAAGACGTCCTGTGTTGTCCCGTAGCGGCCGTCTGGGCCGCGCTCGTTGTAGAGGTCCGCGAGCTGCATGAGCGTCCTGCCGCGCTGCTGCTTCAGCTCGTTGAGGCCGGTGTTCAGCGGGTCCCAGAGGTCCTGCTGGTAGAGCGCCTGGATGGTGCCGATCGTCGCGTCGCCGTAGGAAAGCTTCCGGCCGTCGCCGACCTCGACCTTGAAGTCGATGAGCCGGTTCACCAGGTCGCGGTACACCTGCGTCGCGGCCGCGGCATTGTTCCCGAGCGCGCAGTCCTGCCGGAGGGCACACCATTTGGTGAACTCGTCGAACGCCTTGCCGAAGCCCTGGCCCTGCGCGATCAGCGACTCCAGCGCGTCCTGCTGCGGATCGACAGCTCCGTCGAGCACCAGCGCGCGCACGTTGTTCGGGAACGCCTCAGCGTAGGCGGAGCCGATCCGGGTGCCGTAGGAGTAGCCGAGGTAGGTCAGCTGCTTGTCCCCCAGTACCGACCGCAGGACATCGAGATCCTTGACGACGTCTCGCGTGCCGATGTTGGCGAGCATCTGCTCGTGCAAGTCGGTGCGCTGGTCGCACTTGGCCGCGTAGTCCTTCTCTTCCTGCTCGGTCTTGGCCACGCCCTGCGGGCTGCCGTCGACCTCCGAGTCGTCGAGCCGGTCGGCGTCGCGCTCGGCGTCGGTAAAGCAGCGCACCTGCGGCTGGCTCGCGCCGACTCCTCGCGGGTCGAAGCCGACGAAGTCGAAACGCTGCCCGAGGACGCCCGCCCGGCTGGAGAGCCCGGCGGCGGCCTCCATCCCGGAGGCGCCGGGGCCGCCCGGGTTGATCACGAGCGAACCGATGCGCTGACCGGTGGCTTTGCTGCGGAGCAGGCCAAGGGTGATCGTGTCGGCGTCCGGCTTCGCGTAGTCCAGCGGCACGGTCAGCCGCGCACATTGGAGCGTTGTACTGCGGAATGCGGACTTCGCGCCGTCGGAAGTCGCGTAGGGTGCACACTCGCCCCAGGTCAAGCTCTGCGCGTAGAACTTGTCCAGACCAGTGGGCACCGGGCCGACCGGTGCGTGCGACTCGATCACCGGCGTCGGCGGTACGACCGGGATGTTCGTCGAACACGCTCCCAGCGTGACGGCGAGCAGAGCGGCGGCGGACAGGGCGACTACTCGGCGGCCGCTGAAGCGGGCAAGATGGGGCACACGCGTGATGGTGCCATCCGCCCGCGGAACTCAAACGTGGTACCACCGCGTTGGGGTGAGCGCAGGCACGGCATCCGGATCAAGTACGCGGATCAAGGCACGCGGATCAAGGCACGCAGATCAAGGCACGCAGATCAGGAACACAGACGGGAGCTCAGGGGTGGCAGCACTGATCAGCCGGGTGGGTAAGCGGCTGCGCCGGATCATTCAGCGTCCGGGCAGCGTCGAGCTGACCCGCTACGAAGCGCTGTTGCCGGCGATTGAAAAGCTTGAACCCGAGATCGAGAAACTCTCCGACGGGGAGCTGACCGAACGGGCGGCCAAGCTGCGTGAGGTCTCGGCCTTCGGCGACGACGAGCTCGTCGAGGTCTGCGCGCTCGGCCGCGAGGCAGCCAGGCGCGGAATCGGCGAGCGAGCGTTCGACGTCCAGATCCTGGGCACCATGGGTCTGCTGACCGGACATGTCGTGCAGATGGAAACCGGTGAGGGCAAGACGCTCGCCGGTGCACTCGCCGCTGCCGGGTTCGGGCTGCAAGGCAAGCACGTGCACGTGGTCACGGTCAACGACTACCTCGCCCGTCGCGACGCCGAGTGGATGCGCCCGATCTACGACCTGCTCGGAGTTTCGGTCGCCTGGGTCGAGCCGCTGCACACCCGCGACGAGCGTCGGGAGGCGTACTCCGCCGAGGTCACCTATGGCGCTGTCAGCGAGATCGGCTTCGACGTCCTGCGCGACAGGCTCGTCACCAGCGCGGACGACCTCGTCCAGCCCCCGC
>JAVXWP010000126.1:0-4107 GCA_032230695.1 Actinomycetota bacterium
TGATGATCTCTAACCGCGCGCGATGGCCACGTCCATCAGACTGAGCGGTGGGGCGCCGAGGTCGAACAGTGCCCGGTGGAAGCGCTGCAGGGAAAACTGGGACCCCCACTCACGCTGTGCCCGCTCCCGCAGGTCCATGATGGCGAGCTTGCCCAGCGCGTACCGGCCGTAGGTGGGGTCGAACAGTGCCCGCCCCGCCTCGGCTTCGGCCCCCTTGCCCACAATGTGGGTGTCCTGGGCGAACCGCCGTGCGGCCTCGTCGAGCGTCATGGACCCGCTGTGAATGCCGAGCGCACAGGTCAACCTGGTGACACGGACCAGAGCCTCAAGACACATGCCGATCGCGAACCGGGGGTCGTCCGAGAGGAAGCCCTCCTCCACGCACATTTCCTCGGCGTAGTGAGCCCAGCCTTCGACGAAGCTCTCACTCCGCAGGATCCGCCGGATGTCGCTGCCGAGCCGCAGCATTGCCCGACCGTGCGAGAAGTGGCCGGGAGCGACCTCATGTGCGGTGATGGACGGCAACGTGGTGGCGCTGAAGATCTCCAGCCATTCGTCGATGTCCTTCGGGTCCCAGTCCGGGTCCGGCGGAGATACGTGGAAGACGGACGGACCTTCTGGCTCGCCGGGAGCACTCAGCGAGATGAACGCCATGCCCCAGCGGCGCGACTCGGGTGCAACGCGCACGACGCATCGACCGTCGTGGTAGGGCACCAGGTCCTTCAGCCGAGTGAACTCGATCAGCCTTTCCGCCCACTGGCCTGCCGAGTCCACGACGCCGTTGCTCTTGGGATGGTCCCGGACCAGTTCGCGGCAGACGTCGAACGGGGTGCGCTCCGGGTCGATCCGGCCGGTCGCCTCCGCGAGGACGGTCAGCAGCCGATCGCGTTCCTGGCGCGCCTGTTCCGCCAGCAGGCCGAGGTCGACCTCGAGACCGTCCGCACTGCCCATCAACCGGGCGAACGGTCCGCCGCCGAGGACGGCGCTGTCGATCCCCTCGTCCCGTTCCGCCACTTCGCCCAGATGCGCCACGAGTCGGGTGTGGGCCGCGCGAGCGGCGTCCGCGGCTCTCCCGCCGTCAGCGGGAAGGCCCTGGGCAAGGCCTTTCACCGAACCCAGTAGACGCCCTGCAACGGGTGGGGCCACCATGTCGAGACTGTCGACGGCGTTCTCGATGGCCTCTGGCCATCGCTCGACATGCCGTGTCCTGGCTTCCATGCGCCGTTCTTCGGACGCATATTCCCGGTCGTAGCAGGCAAGGTCCAGCGCGGCCAAGTGGATTACGGGGTTGCGGCGGTGCATCTCCAATTCGCCGTACAGGACTCTGAACTGGTCCTCGAACACCGCCAGATGGGCCTCGTCATGAGGATCGTCCACCGGCTCGCCGACGCCGAGTCGCGCCACCGCGGCGGCCACGCCCGCGCGTGAGTAGTCAGGGACGAGACCGTCGTACTCATGCCGACCCCCGTACTGTCTGGCCGACGGCATGTCGAGGTCGCAGATCGCCCTCAGCCGGGGCGGCAGAACTCGGTCCATGGCTGGTACTGCCATCCTCTCGGTCGGTCGATGAACTGAAAGCCGATGTCCAGGCCTGCCCGACCATGTTCGCGTCATGGGTACCCGTGCGGCGTCAGCCAAGGAGCTTGCCGTGTGCCTGCAGCACGCTCTGGAGACCAGCGGCGCCCCGAACGTCCGGCGCGGACCGGGCCCACTCGGCGACCGTGGCGAGGTCCGTGCCGACCAGCGTGTCAGGCCGCAGGATCGGGAGCGCACCCTCGTAGACGAGGCCGGCGCCACCGTCCACGGTCACCAGCCGGCCGTTCAACGCGGTCACGGTGTCGACCCCGCAGCCGACCACGCACGGAACCGCCAGTTCCCGGCACACCACGGCCGCATGTGACGTGCTGCCACCCGCTTCGGTGATCACCGCGCGCGCGACCGACATGGCGGACACATCTCCGGGGTCGGTCGTCGCACGCGCCAGCACCACCCCGGCTCCGTCTGCGGCCTGTTGCTCCACAGTGTCCGCGTCGGCCCCGACCACTCCCACGCCGACACCGGGGCAGGCCGGCTTGCCCCGTGCCAGGACTTTCGCGGCCTTCACGTGCCCAGGGTCGATGACAGGGCGCAGCAGCGCCGCGACCTGCGTCGCCGTCAGCCGACCTACTGCCTCTTCCCGGCTGATCAAGCCCTCCTGAGCCATGGCGACCGCATGGCGGACCGCCGCCTCCGGAGCACGCTTGGCGACCCGGGTCTGCAGCAACCACAAGGTGCCCGATTCGACGGTGAACTCGATGTCCTGCACGTCTCGACCGTCCTGTTCCAGGACACGAGCCCAGCCCAGAAGTTCCTGGTGGACCTCGGGCATCTTGGCGCCCAACTCGGCGAGTGGCCGGGCGTCGGCCCGGCCGGACACGACGTCTTCCCCTTGGCCCCGGCCCAGCCATTCGCCGTAGACGTCCGCACCCCCGGTCAGCGGATTGCGGCTGAACACGACGCCGGTTCCCGACCGGTCGTCCTTGTTGCCGAACACCATCGCCTGCACGGTCACGGCCGTGCCACCTCGGTCATCGAGTCCCTGGTCGGCGCGGTACGCGACTGCCCTCGGCGACATCCACGATGCCAGCACCGACGTGATCGCCAACCGCAGCTGTTCCCACGGATCGGCGGGCGCCCGTTCACCGACCACATGCGCGAACTGCTCGGTGAACCTGCGACGGGTGTCGGCGGCGTGCGCGCCAAGCTGCTGTTCGACCTGCGGGGTCAGACCGACGTTGAGGACGGTGTCCATCATTCCGGGCATGCTCGCTGCCGCTCCGGAGCGCACCGACACGAGCAGCGGTCGAGGGCCGTGGCCGAACGTCCGCCCCGTTGCCCGTTCCAGCTCCCGGACGAGTCCAGGCAGCTGTTCCCAGACGTCCGTCGGCACCCGCCGGACATTCGCGTAGAACCGCCGGCACAGCTCGGTCGTCAGCACGAAGGCGGGCGGCACCGGCGCGCCAAGAGCCAGCATCCGCTCGATACCGGCTGCCTTGCCGCCGAGCAGTTCACGGTCGCCGCCGGTCCGCCCGTTCAACCGCAAGCCGACCTCGGTCACTCCGCTCGCCCCGCGGCGGCCTCGTCCGCTCGTGCCAGGCCCGCCAACCCGAGCAGGTCCTCGTGCAGCTCGAACCAGACGGTGTGGTAGCTGTCGGCCAACGGGCTGGCCAGCCAGGTGTGTTCGCCGGCCTGGACCTTCGCCAGCGCACCGGCGAGCCGGTGCGGGTACGGCGCGAGCCGGGGCGCGAGGCCGATGACCCCGGCCAGCGTGGCCGCGGACGCGGCGTGCACGTCGGCCAGGCGGCCGATGACCTGGGCGTCGTAGTCCGGGTCGTTGTGGTCGTTGGGCGTGCCTGCGTCGATCAACTGCCACTGGGTGATGACCTGTTTGACGACGGCGTTGTGCTCGACGAACCGGTCGTAGAAGGCCGCGAGCGCCGTTTGGTTCACGCTGTCCCGCTCCTCGGCGACCTGACGCGCCAGCAGGTCGCGTCCAGCCGAAGTCAGTTGATAGCGCCCTCGTGTCTCGGCGCACAGTCCGGCATCGACCAGAGCGCGCAGCGGCTGCCGCAACGCCCCCTCGGGAACGCCGATCGCCGCGGCTGTCTCCGGCTCCGTGGGTCGCCCTTTGAGGCGGATCGCTTGCAGCACCCGCAATTCCTCGGACACGGTTGGTCCCTCTCCCCGCTGCGGCCCCAACGGGGGCCCACCCAGCACCGACGGCGCGTTCGCACTGATGCAGGCGATGGGTGGACTCCCTGAGGTCGGCTCAGCGTTGTACCAGTAAACGCGCCTCTTCCGTGAGGCCGACCGTCGCAATTGTCTGCGACTGGATATTAATTCAGCGGTCGCACATGAGTTTCTCCTTTACGATAGGAATTACATCGACAGCATTTCCTGCGCCGATAAATTAAAGGCTAACAGGCACTTAGATAAGCGGCAAGGAGTTGAGCGACTTCCAACCGCTTGATTTTCCCAATTCCAGTCTTGGCAACATCTTCTTTCCTTACAGAACAGACACGACTCACCCCAATTCCGAATCGGTTCGCAACATGTTCGACGACGCGC
>JAVXWP010000178.1:0-58642 GCA_032230695.1 Actinomycetota bacterium
TGGACGCCCGGCCGGAGGTCGTGCCCTGCGAATCGTCGGTGGCCCGAGCCACGCCCGAAATCCTCGAGCCACGATTAGTCCCCCTCGGCGGGCCGCGCGCCCAGCCGGTGCGGCGGACGCTGCCGCAGCGCGCCAAGTCGCTGATCGGAGCGTGGTGCTTCGTCGATCACTACGGCCCCAACGAAATCACCACGACCAGCGCGATGAACCTACCCGGCCATCCCCACACCGGTCTGCAGACGGTGTCGTGGCTCTTCGCCGGAGCGCTCGAACATCTCGACACGATCGGGTCGAAAGCCATGATCCGCGCGGGTGAAATGAACCTCATGACCGCGGGCCGTGGCATCGCCCATTCCGAATTCACCACCCCGGAAACCAAGGTGCTGCACGGGGTACAGCTGTGGATCGCGCTGCCGGAACGCGAGCGGTTCACCGAACCCCGGTTCGAGTACTACGCGCCGGAACCAGTCACCATCGGCGGCGCGAAACTGACTGTTTTCCTCGGTTCTTTGATGGGCTCGGCCTCGCCGGTCGAAACGAGCACCCGCTTGCTCGGCGCGGAAGTGAACCTCGCCGCGGGTTCGACCTTGACGCTCGACGTGGACCCGGCGTTCGAACACGGGATCCTGGTCGACGCCGGTGAGATCCGGGTCGGAGGCATCACCGCCACCGACGCGGAATTGCTCTACCTTCCCCCCGGCGCCACATCGCTGAGGGTCGAAGCCGGGGACCGGCCGGTCCGCGCGGTGCTGCTCGGCGGGGAACCGCTCAACGAACGCATCATCATGTGGTGGAACTTCATCGGCCGCACCCACGAGGAGATCGTCCGGTTCCGCTCGGAATGGCAGGAACAGTCGGCGGCCCGCACCGAAGAAGGGCCGTACGGAAAATTCCCCGAGGCGTGGCGCAAGGTCCTGCCTGCTCCGGAACTGCCGAACGGGCAGCTGAAACCCCGATCCTGAAAAAACCTCAAGCCCCGGCGCGCGGCGACACCCGGATTTCCGGGGGCGAGTGCGAAACCCCGCAGCGCCCCCGGATGTTGAACCGGCCGAACATGACCTACGTCATTTCCCGGGGACCCACAGGGTGACCTTGGTGCCGTGTCCCGGCCGCGAGTCGACGACGCCATGGCCGCCGACCTCCGCCAGCCGCGCCATGATCGACTGGCGGATCCCGAACCCTGGCGGCTGATCCCGCACGTCGAATCCCTCCCCGTGGTCACGGGCGACCACCGCGATTCCGCCGTCGCGTTCCTCCACGCGCAGCACGACCTGGTCGGTGTCGGCGTGCTTGACGATGTTGCGGAGCGATTCCCGCACCGCCTCGCACATCGCCGTCCGGCGCGCCTGCGACATCGCGTACTCCTCGTCGAGATCCGCGGCCACCAGCTGCGTGCGCAGGCCGTCGCGCGCCATGTCGGCGGCCACCTCGGCCAGTTCCACCACCAGGCTGCGGGACGACCCCGTCGGCAGCGGCTCGGTGATCCGGCGTCGCAGGTCGGCGGCCTCGGCCTTGGCAAGGGAACGGAGCTCGGACAACCGCTTCACGGCATGGGCGTCGTCGCCCGGCGTCGCGAGCGCGAGCGCTTCCAACGTCTGCAGCACGTTGTCGTGCATGAGCCGCCTGGTCCGGCGGCGCTCCGCCTGTTGACCGCGCCGCATTCCGACGTCGAGGGCGAACCTGGTGCCGACACCGAGCAGGACCAGCAGGCCCACGCAGGTCACAATGGCGACGATCAGCGCCACCACGCAGCCGACCGACCGGTTCAGCGCGAGCGGGTCGGTCAGCGGAAGCCCGCCCGCCCAGGTCAGCCCGAGCCGCAGTGGCACGGCCGCCGCCAGCAGCCACAGTGCCGTCGGCACTCCGTAGGCGCACATCCACATACCGATGGCGCCCACCAGCCAGGTCCACGTCACGTCGATGGCGAACGGCTGCACCGAAGCCGGTACCGTGACCGCCACCAGAACGTTCAGCACCACACCGACCGCGAGGTCGAGGCCGAGCGCCCGGCCCGCGATCCTGGCGCGCAAGCCTCCGGAGCGCAGTACCCACGCCACCGCTGCCACGTTCACCACGACCGCGAACGCGGTCGCACTCAGTACCGGAGCCAGCCCGGTGGATCCGTTCGCGCCGGCGAAACCGATGAAAACCTTGAGAAACGCGGCGATCCGGTACAGCAGCGGGCCGATCACGGAATACCGGCACGCCCGCGCGAGCGTGGATTCGCCCTCGACGTCGCCGGTTTCGTCGCCGGTTTCGTCGCCGGCCGGATCGGTTCGCTCCTCCGGCATACCGCCGCGCAGCAACGTGCGGACGAACTCGCGCGGCGGCAGACCCGGGCCACCTTCCGGCATCGGTGTCCCCTCCCCGTCCGATCCCACCGGACCGAGCCTGTCAGCCGCGCCCGCCGACCGTCAACCGCCCCCGCGGTCGTCCAATGCACGCTGGGAAGCCGTGCGCGCGAGCGGTGATCACACCAGAAGTACCGGCATCAGCAAGACGAGCGCAGCGGAAACCGCGCCTGAGGTGGCTACGACGTCTTGCCCTGGGCAGCGGCGAGGAGCCAGCTGGCCTCGGCCGCGCCGGCGGCGATGTCGTCGACCTCGGTGCCGCGTCGGTGCAGGAAGCCGCTCAGATAGAGCACGGCATAACCGTGGGCGGCGGCGATGTGCTTCTCAAGCAGGGCGAGCGCGGCATGGGCGTCGCCGCCAGCGATGTCCAAGGCGATCGGCAACAGGATGTCCATGACGGCGCGTCCCGCCGCACCGAGGTCGGGATCGCCGAGATTCTGCAGCTGGTCAGCGAAGATCAGGTCGAAGCCGCAGTGATGGTGTACGACGAATCTCACGTATACGCCCGCGGTGATGGCGAGCGCTTCGCGCGGATCGTTGGCGCTGTCGTGCGCAAGGGCGGCGCGCAGCTCAGCCGCGAGGATTTCGGCCGCGCGGATGGCGGCAGCCTTCAACAATGCCTGGCGGGTGGGGAAATGGCGGTAGGGCGCCGCCGCGCTCACCCCTGTGCGCCGGGCGGCCTCGGCCACGGACAGCGCCGCGACACCGCGCTCGGCGATCAGTGCGAGGGCGGCGTCGACGAGAGCGGCGCGCAGGTCGCCGTGGTGATAGCTGCCGCGCTTGACCACAGAACCCCTAAATCGATTTGCCATCAATGTAAGAGGGAGCTTACACTGGCTCATGTAAGAGAACTCTTACATTCACGACAACGGACCGAAGGAAGGTTTCATGTCGGGAATCGAAGGCAAGGTCGTCGCGATCACAGGCGCGAGCAGCGGAATCGGCGAGGCGACGGCGCTTCTGCTCGCTGAGCGCGGCGCGAAAGTCGTGCTCGGGGCACGCCGATCGGATCGCCTCGAAGCGCTGGCGGCCCGCATCGCGGATCTCGGTGGTGAAGCCGCCTACGCACCAACGGATGTGAGGCGGCGCGACGACCTGACCAAACTCGTCGGGCTGGCGTGCGAGCGATACGGCAAGCTCGACGTGCTCGTCAACAATGCCGGTGTCATGCCGATCTCTCCCCTCGACGACCTGCGCGTCGAGGATTGGGAGGACATGATCGACGTCAACATCAAAGGCGTCCTGTACGGCATCGCCGCAGCCCTGCCGGTGTTCCGCGAACAAGGCTCCGGGCATTTCGTCAACACCGCTTCCACCGCGGCGTTCCGCGTCGTGCCGACCATGTCGGTCTACGCCGGCACAAAGTTCGCCGTGCGCGCCATCTCCGAGGGGCTGCGCCAAGAGGCCGGGGACAAGCTGCGCGTGACGATCGTTTCGCCCGGCATGACCCGGACGAACTTCGCGGAATCCATGACGAATCCGGAGGTGAAAGCCCGGCTCGAAGAATCACGGGACACCTTCGCCATGCCGCCGAACGCGATCGCCCGCGCCATCGCGTTCGCGATCGAGCAGCCGCCTGACGTCGATGTGAGCGAGGTCGTGGTCCGTCCCACCGCGCAGGGGTAGGCACCGGGGACCGAGCGAACTCGGCGCACCGTGCGGTACTGAAGGGGACCTTGAGGGACTCAGAGTCCCTCAAGGTCCCCTTCACAGCGTCTCGACCGCTCGGCTTAGGTCCTTCGTAGCGCGATGAGGGTCGAGCCCCGGCGTCGCCGGACGAGGCTTCGCAGCGTGCCGACGTTCTGGTAGCCGACCGCCGCCGCGATCGAGCTCGCGGATCGGTTTGTCGTCCGCAGCAGGAAAGTCGCCTCGTCGAGCCTGATCTCCTGGACGAAGTCGAGCGGCGACATGCCGAGCACGGCGGCGGTCGAGCGCTGCAGCGTGCGCTCGCTCACGCCCAGTTTCTTCGCGACCTCACCGATCTGCAGTGGTTCGGCGAGATGGTCACGGATCCATCGCTCGAACGCCGACAAGGTCGGATCGGCGCTGGCGAGCAGGGACGGCACGGCGGAAGCGGCCTGCGATGGGCGTTCGCCGGTCACCAGGTACCGGCCGACGAGGTCGGCGAGCGCGGGGCTGCGGTGCTGGACGAGCGAGATCGCCAGGTCGATGTGGGCGAGCGCGGCACCGGCGGTGGTAACCGGCCCGTCGACCGCGAGAGTCCGGCTGTCGTCGAGCTCGACCGACGGGTACCGGTTGCGGAAGACCGGCCCCAGCCACCAGCTCGTCGTCGCCACCCTGCCGTCGAGCACACCCGACTCCGCCAGCAAGAACGTCCCGGTGCACGCGGCGGCAAGCGCGGCTCCGCCTTCGTGCAGCGTGCGGATCCAGTCGAGCAACGGGTGTTCCCGCACGGTCTCCACGATCAGCTGGGGCGCCTGCGCCGCCAGCGCCGGCATCACGAGCACATCGGGGCGGTGCTCCAACTCAGCCAGTGGCACCGTCTCGACCCGCAGGCCGTGCCCGGTCCGAGCCGTGGTGGACAGCCCGGTGAGCACGACCTCGAAGGGCGGCGGAGCGCCGACGATGGTGTCCCGCAAGGAATTCGCCGTGGCCAGCACGTCGAGGACAACGCTCAGCCCGGAGTCGAACAGGCCGTCCTGGGCAATCACAGCGATCCGCATGTCGGAAACGGTATCAAACGCGGCGGATCCGCCACTGCCACCCGGCGAATCCTGTCAATAGTGTTGAGGACGAACCCACGAAAGGAAGATGACATGAGCGTCAGCTACGGACTCCTCGCCACCTTGGAAGCCAAGCCCGGCAAGGGTGACGACCTCGGCGCGTTTCTCAAGGGCGCCCAGGCCGTCGCGGTCGCCGAAACGGGCACCGTCACCTGGTACGCCTTCAAGATGAGCGACACGACCTACGGCATCTTCGACACGTTCGAAGCCGAGGACGGCCGGCAGGCGCACCTCAACGGGGAGGTTCCCGTCGAACTCGGCAAGGTCGCCGCCGACCTGCTCGCCAAGGACCCGGACATCCGCCCGATCGACATCATCGCCGTCAAGTAGGCGACACTCCGGCCGCCGCGGCTGAAGGCTTCCGCCTACTGTTCCACGGCCGCTTTCTCCGCGACGAGCCGGAGGGCGATGTCGATGATCATGTCCTCTTGACCGCCGACGTACTTCGCCTCGAAAACGAGGTCCGGTGGCTCCGGGCGGGACAGCAGCCAGTCGATGCCTCCGGCGGAGGTTTCGACGCCGAGGGCCGCGGCCCTGCGTTTCGCTGCGCCATGGTTTCACTGTGCTTGCCGGGATGAGGCACAATCAATCAATGCGTGCCGTTGAGCGGAACGAGGACGGGGTGACCGCACTTCGTCTCGTGGCTTTGCTGAGCGCCTTCGAACCCGGCGACGCGACACTGGGCGTGTCCGAACTCGCCAGGCGGACCTCACTCGCGAAATCGAGCGTCCACCGGCTCATCGGCCACCTGGTCGCCACCGGTTTCCTCGAACGTGAGGGCACCTCTGTCCGGCTGGGACTCAAACTCTTCGAAATCGGGCAGCTCGCCGTCCGCCAGCGTGGCCTGGTCGACGCGGCCCGGCCGTTTCTCGGGGATTTGCGCGAGGCCACGGGCAACACCGTGCACCTCGCGGTCCTGGAAGGCAGCGAAGTGGTCTACCTGGACATCTTGCGGGGTCCGGACGCCCCGGTGCTTCCCTCTCGCATCGGCGGACGGTTCGCCGCGCACGCCACCGGGGTCGGCAAGGCGATTCTCGCGTTCTCACCCGGCTCGGTGGTAGAGAAAGTCATCGCCGCGGGACTGCCCCGGATCAGCGTCCGCACCATTACGACACCGGCGCTGCTTCGGCGTCAACTGGCGAAGGTGCGCGAGACCGGGATCGCCTACGAGCGTGAGGAATCCAAGGTGGGTGTCGTCTGCGCCGCGAGCCCACTGCTCGACGGCACGGGCCGCCCGCTGGCGGCGATCTCGTTGTCGGGCTGGTCGAACCGGATGCGCACCGAACGAATCGCACCGGCCGTGCGCACGGCGGCGTTGACGATTTCGCGTTCCTTGAACTATTGACGGAAAGGCCAAACCCGTAGCCACCACGAGCTCCACCCACAAACCGGCCACTCACCCTTCGGTGAAGGTCGCGGTGACGGACCCGAGACCGGTGATCTCCGCGGTGACGACGGATCCCGGACCGACCGTCACCATCGGCCCCAACGCGCCGGAGAGAACCACCTGACCTGCGCGCAGCGGCCGGTCGAACTCGCGGGCCTTCGCAGCCAGCCAAGCCAGCGCGGCGACCGGGTCACCGAGACACGCGGCTCCGGTTCCCTGAGAGACAAGCTCCCCGTCGACGGTCATCGACATCACCGCGTCGACGGGCTGGAAGTCGGTCAACGCCCTTCTCGTCGCGCCGAGGACGAACAAGCCGCTCGAAGCGTTGTCCGCGACCGTGTCACCGAACTTGATGTCCCAACCCGCAATACGGCTGTCGACGATCTCGAGGGCGGCCACGGCATACGCGACCGCACTACGGACCCGCGCGGTGTCGAGCGGACCGTCCACGAGATCCTCGCTCAGCACGAACGCGATCTCCGCCTCCGCTTTGGGCTGCAACAGCAGCCGCATGGGGATCAGCGCGGAGTCGTCGTAACCCATGTCGTCGAAGAGCACCCCGAAGTCGGGTTGGTCCACACCGAGCTGCCGCTGGACTGCCTCCGAGGTGAGACCGATCTTCCTGCCCACGATCCGGGCACCGGCCGCGAGGCGCGCCGAGGTCAACCGCTCCTGCACCGCGTAGGCGGCCGCGACATCAGTGGCGCCGATCAAGTCGCGCACCGGAGCGCAGGGCTCGCCCGTGTCATGGGCGCCTGTCAGCCGCTCGGCGGCTGCCCGCACGGCATCAGGAGCGGCAAGGAGCGACATCGTGGACTTACCTCCAGCGATCGGTGACGACTGCACCCGCACCATGCACCGTGCCTCGCGAGACCGCCACTCCCGCGTGCCGCACAGCGGAACAGGCCACTTCGCCGCCATGGAAGCCCCGGCCTGCTCAGCGCCGGCACGATCAGGATCCGGATGCGGGCATGGATCTGATGCGCGCGACGAGAATCAGGCAGCCGACGCTGAGCACCAGCAGCATCACGGGGACCGAGATCGCCGAAGCCCACTCG
Organism: Actinomycetota bacterium; assembly: GCA_032230695.1. Classification (GTDB taxonomy): domain Bacteria; phylum Actinomycetota; class Actinomycetes; order Mycobacteriales; family Pseudonocardiaceae; genus Amycolatopsis. The sequence continues at coordinate 7,541 of JAVXWP010000178.1, forward strand.
ATACCCTTGCCCAGTAAGGGCGGCACCACCACACCGCCGATCATCGAAGCGGCGACTACGTACGCGCCGGCGCGTTGGGCGTCGGGCGAGAGTTCGTGCAGCCATGCGAGGCCCGTGGGAACAATGGCGAACCTGCCGAGTGTCAGCGCGAGCCAATAGGCGGCGGTCGCCCCGGTGGCTGTGGTGAGCGTGTAACCGACGGCCTCCAGATGGGTCCGCGAGCGTGCCTGCTCGGCCGGTACCCGAGGACACCCACAGCCTCGAGAACCCGCCCTCGCGTTTCCGGATCGACATTGGGCTTGTCGTTGATCACCCGGGAAACCGTCTGATACGAAACAGCGGCCAGTTTCGCGACGTCCTTGATCGTGGCTAAACGCGGCGTAGCGACCATCAACATATTCAACACGACCCCACCACTCGTGACGATCAAGGCCCGTCCCCGGCACGCCGTCGAAGGAGTTCCCGATCCGAGCGGCACCCGAAAGTACCAACGGCACAACCTTGTGACCTTCCCCGGCAACGGGCTACCATCGTCGGTCATTCACCGTCTCAGCCCTAGAAAGAAGTGGGGTCGACCGAATTGTCGACAGTCCACGAAGTTCGTCTGAAACACGAAAATGAATTGATGGCGCTACCCGGCGTTGTCGGCGTGGCCGACACCATGACCGGTGGACGAGCAGCTATCCAGGTCTTCGCGGGCGATATCCCATCTGGGCAGCGCCGCGCTATTCCGTCCGAAATCGAAGGTTACCCCGTCGAAGTAATTTCGACCGGGGAAATCACTCCATTAAACTGAGCCTTCCTAAGTATTGGGAGTTGTTCATGTATCCCCAAGAAAGAATGAAACTGCCTGAGGGTGCCCACTTGAACCCCGACGCGCAACTGCGCGTGGCGGAGCAGTTGATGAGCCCGACCGACCCACGCGCCAATGTTGTCGGGTTCGGCCTTGGCGTGAAGTGGACCGAAAGCGAACCGACCGGTGACGCGGCCATAGTCGTGCTGGTGAGGCACAAGGTGCCCATCGAGGACCTGGTCGAGCGGGACCGCATCCCCGGCGAGCTGGAAGACCTTCCCACCGATGTCTATGCGGTGGGTGATGTGTTCGCCCTGCGTCAGACCGCACCCGGAGCCATGACGGGACGTGCGATGGACCGGGAATCGGCGCTGCTCGAGCGCTACCGCGACGAGCTTGCGGCCGCTCCTGCGGCACCACCCTCCGCACCCGCCGACGCCGGCCCGCTCGTGCTCACGCGGCGAATGCGTCCATGCCCCGCCGGTTTCTCGATCGGCAATGTCTCGATCACGGCGGGCACCCTAGGCAGCGTCGTGTACGACTTCCTTCCCGGCGCCAGCACCAACCCGCCCACCGCGGGCGTCGGCGTCCCCGCACGGTTCTACGTGCTCAGCAACAACCACGTGCTCGCCGCATCCAATGGCGCGCCGCTCGGCAGCCCGATCGTCCAGCCGGGAACATTCGATGGCGGCATCGATCCGCAGGACCGAATCGCGACTCTGTCGCGCTTCATCCCGATCCAGTTCGACCCGCCGGTACCCCGTGATCAGCACCGGAACCTGGTGGACGCGGCGATCGGGGAATGCTCGTTCCAGAACGCGAGCCGCGAGATCTATTTCAACGGCGCGCCGCGCGCGTGGGTCCGCAAGGGAGGTCTGCGCGCCGGTGACAAGGTGCGCAAGACCGGCCGCACGACCAACCTCACGCTGGGCCGGGTGATCGTCACCAATGCCACTATCGACGTCAACTACGGTGGCGGCCGCACCGCTCGCTTCCTCAACCAAATCGTCACGTCGAACATGTCTGCCGGAGGCGATTCGGGAAGCTTGGTCACCGACTTCTGCAACAACGCCGTCGGCCTGCTCTTCGCCGGCAGCACCTCGGTGACGATCGTCAACCACTACGAGGACGTGCGCAACCTGCTCAGAGTGGAACTCGCGGAGAGAATCGAGCTGCAGCCCTGCCGCTGATTCCGGTCGGGCAGCTTGAAGGGCAGGCATGGCCCCTCTCGATCAGAAGAGCGAGGCTGTGCCTGTCTCACGCACGCGGGCGGACGCCACCCAATACGGCAGGTCAAATCGGATCGTGTGCCGCCCAGCGGCCCCGGGACTTTTTCCCATCCGCCCGAACACCCGTTCCCGGTCGCAGCGTGCGCGTCTCGACCTGCTCCAGCCCGAGTGCCATCAGCATCATGAGAAGCGGAACCAGCATCACCATCCACATGACCATGGGGTACCCCGCGGTCGTCAAGGTAAACCCGGGTCATTCTTCGCCCACCGCGACCTGCGGAGACACCGTGAGGTTCGAAACAACCCTGTGGTACACCGCGACGATGTCGGCCGCGATCCTGTCCCAGGAGTATCGGGCCCGGGCACGATCGGCTGCGGCGGAGCCGTAGGCCTGGCGAAGCGCCGGCTCATTGAGCAGCTTGCGTACGGTCGAGGCCAATGCCGCCGGTTGCCTTGGTGGGACGAGCGCGCCGGTGACTCCGTCCACGATGGTGTCGGTGAGCCCGCCGACGGCGCCGGCGACCACCGGAATACCGCACGCCATCGCTTCCAGCGGTACGATTCCGAAGGGTTCGTACCAGGGCGCGCAGACCACGATGTCGGCCGAGCGCAGGAGGTCCGGCATGTCTTGACGCGAGACCTGCCCGGCAAACTTCACCCTGTCGCCCACCCCTGCCTCGGCGGCGACTCGCTTCAGCCGGGCGGCCTCGGGATCAGCGGAAAGACGGCCCTCGGCCGGTCCCCCGGCGATGACCAGCTCAGTGTGCGCCACGCCGCGCAATGCCTCGATGACGACGTCGAACCCCTTACGCGGCACCAATCTCCCCACGGTCACCAAGCGGTGAGTACGGCGTTCCGATACCCGCCTCCCGGTGGGTGAAAATCGCCTGAGATCCACGCCGCACGGGACGATCGACATCCGGGTTCGGGGAACCCCCATGCGGGAAAGTTCGAACATCTCGTCTGAGCAGGTCGCGGCGACGCGGGCAACCCGGCCGGCGAGCGCGCGTTCGATGCCGATCCGCTGCGGCGGGCTGGTGTCCGCGGCGCCCTGGAAGCGGCGCTTCACCGCGCCAAGCGCGTGAAAGGTCTGAACCACGGGCACTCCTGGCGCTTTCGCCGCGAGCACGGACGCCAGCCCGGACATCCAGAAGTGCGCGTGCACGACGTCGGGTGGGTCTCGGAGCCATTCCGCTTCCAGGAAATTCGCGAACTCGCCCATGTGCGGCACCAGCTCGTCCTTGGGCACGGGAGTTGCGGGCCCGGCGGGTACGTGCACGACGCGATAACCCGCGTGTGTGTCGACATACCGGTCTTGACCCCGGCGGTCCTTCCGGGTGTAGACGGTGACTAGGTGACCGGCGCGGGTCAGGGCCGCGGACAGCTCGGCCACGTGGACGTTCTGCCCACCGGCGTCCACCCCTCCCAAGACCGCCAAGGGGCTGGCGTGTTCAGAAACCATCGCAATCTTCACGAACTACCTCCGCTACTTCGGCGGGAAACAAAGTCAAGTCATCAGGTCGAACAGGTGCTGCCACCGGCCGAGAAAGGTGTCGAGCCCGTAATGCCGCAGCGCGAACTCGCGCGCGTATTTGCCCATGCGGCGGGCTTCGTCCGGGTCGGCGAGCAGGTCGCGCACGGCCGCTGTCAGCTCCCCGATATCAGCGGAGACCACCCCGGCTTCCGGGGGGACGGCCCGGACGACTTCGGTGGTGGCCAAGGCGACCACCGGCATTCCCAGGTGCATCGCTTCGATCAGCGATAATCCGAGCGAGGTCCAGCGTGGCGTGTGCAGATACAGCCGGCGACGAGCCATTTCCGAGGCCAGCGTGTCGGCGTCGAGGTCTCCGACAGCATCGAGGTGCCCGGGGGCCACTTCGATGATCTCCGCCAGTCCGTCGAGTCCCATGCCGAACACATCCAACGGGGTTACTCGCGCGAACCGGGTCAAGAGGTCGGTGCCGGTCACCCGCCATCGGCGCACCGGCTCGTTGATGACCACGGCCGACCGGCCGAGCTCCCCGGTGTACCGTTCGCCCGGATCCACCACACCGTGCTCGATGACCACGGTCGGGGCCATGCCGCAGTCCCACATCAGCTCGTTGAAGTGGGTTACGTGGACCACTGGGATATCCGCTCGGTCCGCCATCACGTGCCGGGTATCGGGGACGTCTCCGCGCGGAGTGTTGTGTTCGACGTACACGGCAGGCACATCACGGCCGAGCCGGCGCTTGAGCCATTTTTCCGCGAGGCCGGCCTCTTCGGGTCGTTGCAGCACCACCAAGTCGATGTCCGCAGTACCGAGATCGGCGGGCGCGATGTCCTGCGTGGAGCCCGGCCAGTCCCTTCCACACCGTCCCTGTGCCCACGGGCCGCCCTGCGCTGTGGCGGGCACGAGGTAGGTATGTGGTCCCTGGACGAAGGCGGTGGCCCAGGATCCATGAACGTGCCAGATCAAGATGCGCAGGCCTCGGCAGGGAGGGGACTCTTCGACCATGGCGTAGGTGATTACCGATCGGCTCGGCTTTAAACCTGGTGGACCGGCGCCGGCGCCGCTCGCCCGGCGGCGCAGCAGCTTCGCCCCGGAGTCGAGTGCGCCGGCGGCGATCGAGCGTCCTGCGGCCGTGCTGCCGACATGGTTTACCCGGCGATCAACGGGTACTCCCGCTGCACCTGGAGATACTCGAGGAGACCGAAGTGGAAACCGGCACCCTGCCTTTCACGCGCGCGCTCGTCACCGGCGGTGCCGGTTTCCTCGGTTCACACCTCTGCGAACAGTTGTTGCGAGGCGGCGCCGAAGTCGTCTGCGCGGACAATTTCGTGACCTCGTCGCATTCGAACATCGCGCATTTGACCCGGTTCCCCGGGTTCGAACTCATCGAGCACGACGTGACCGAACCACTACCGCTCTCCAGCGACTGTGACCTCGTGCTGCACCTGGCCTCGGCCGCGTCGCCGCCGGACTACTTCCGGCTGCCCATCGAAACCTTGCGCGCCGGCTCGCTCGGCACGGCGAACGCGCTGGACTTCGCCGCCATCTGCGGCGCGCGGTTCCTGCTCGCCTCCACCAGTGAGGTGTACGGCGATCCGCAGGAGAACCCCCAGCGCGAAACCTATTGGGGGCACGTGAATCCGATCGGACCGCGCAGTGTCTACGACGAAGCCAAGCGGTACGCCGAGGCACTGGTTTCGGCGTACCGCCGGGCACGGGGCGCCAACACGGCGATCGCGCGAATATTCAACACCTACGGCCCCCGGATGCGGCCGGACGACGGGCGGATGGTTCCGGCCTTCGTCGGGCAGGCCCTCGCCGGAGAACCGATGACGGTGACCGGGTCGGGGAAACAGACCCGCTCACTCTGTTACGTCGACGACACCATCCGCGGCCTGATTTCGTTGGCCGCCAGTGATCATCCCGGCCCGGTGAACATCGGCAACCCGCAGGAGCTCCCGGTCGAGCACATCGCCGAGGAAATCCGATCGCTGACGCGGAGTGACTCGGCCATCACCCATATCGACGCGGCGACGGACGATCCGCAACGCCGCTGCCCCGACATCTCCCTCGCCCGGACGGCGCTGGACTGGCAGCCGGAGGTGTCCTTGGCGGACGGGCTCGAGCGCACCGTCGGGTGGTTCGCGCGTCAGCTCACCGGCGACCCGCGGTAGCCCCGAACCGGAGAGTCGCTGCTCTGAGTAGCGACGCGCTGGGCTTTTTCCCGTCCGCCGTTTATTTCCGACTCCACCGGGTAACGCTGGCGCAATGAGCGGACCGGGACTCCGGGTCCGTGGCGCGACCAGAGAGGTGGCCAGGTGCGGATTCTCGGGATCAACGCCGTGTTCCACGATCCGGCGGCAGCGGTGATCGTGGACGGTGAAATCGTCGCCGCCGCAGAGGAAGAACGCTTCAGCCGTCGCAAACACGGCAAACGCCCGGTGCCGTTCTCCACTTGGGAACTGCCGGAGCAGGCGGCGGCCTGGTGTCTCCAGCACGCGGGCATCTCCCCCGCGGAGATCGACGCCGTCGGCTACTCCTACGATCCCGCACTCGTCGACCACGATCTCGACGGCCTCGACGCGGGCTCGGAGGAGATGCGCACGGACTACGCCCGGCGAGCGCCCGCATTCTTGAAGACCGCGCTCCCCGGCCTCGATCCCGACGTCGTGCGGTTCGTCCGCCATCACGTGGCTCACGCGGCTTCGGCGGCGCTCGCCGCGCCCTTCGGGGACTCCGCCGTCCTCGTCGCGGACGGCCGGGGCGAAGCGACGTCCTATCTGGCAGGTGAGTACCGCGACGGGAAATTCGAGGAGCACGCCTCCCAGCGTCTCCCCCACTCCCTTGGCCTGCGCTACGAAGAACTGACCGAGCACCTCGGTTTCGCCCGCTCCAGCGACGAATACAAGGTGATGGCACTGGCGTCCTACGGCAGGCCCCGGTTCCTGCCGAGGTTTCGGGAGCTGATGCACGCGACCGGGGACGGTGGCTTCCGCACCGAAGCGATCGACTGGGACTCTTTCGCGCCGCGCCGCACGAACACCGGCGAGCTGCTGCCGGCGCACTCGGACCTCGCGGCGTCGGTGCAGCGGTGTCTCGAAGAGGTCCTGCTGGAGCTGACGACGTGGCTGCACGAACGCACCGGGCAGGCCGATCTCACCCTCGCCGGCGGCATCGCGCTGAACTGTGTCGCCAACACCCGCCTGCACGACGAAGGCCCGTTCGACCGGATCTGGGTGCAACCGGCCTCGGGCGACGCGGGCACCGCGCTCGGCGCGGCACTGCAGCTGGCCGCCGAACTCGGTGAGCGCGCGGAGCCCATGACCGGCGCCGCCCTCGGCCGGGGTTGGACCGACGCCGAGCTGGAAACCGTGCTGCGTCACGCACGAGTGCCCTATGAACGACCGGCGGACGTCGCCGTGGCGGTGGCGGAAGCACTGGCCGAGGACCGGGTCGTCGCGTGGTTCCAGGGCCGTGCCGAGTTCGGCCCGCGTGCCCTCGGGCACCGGTCGCTGCTCGCCCACCCCGGCAACGCCGCGAATCTCGAACGGCTCAACGACGTCAAGGGCCGCGAGCAGTTCCGTCCCGTCGCACCGATGGTGCTCGCCGAGCGGGCCGCCGAGCTCTTCGGCCGTGGGCCACTGCCGAGCCCGTACATGCTGTTCATCCACGACGTCGATCCGCGGTGGCGGGACCGGCTGGCCGCGGTGACGCATGTGGACGGAACGGCTCGCGTGCAGACCGTCGACGCGGCGGAGAATCCTCTGCTGCACCGGATGCTCGGCGAGTTCGACGCCAGGACAGGCATCCCGGCGGTGGTCAACACGAGCTTGAACACCGCGGGCAGGCCCATGGTCGACAGCCCCCGGGACGCACTGGAACTCTTCGGCTCCGCACCGGTGGATCTGCTCGCGATCGGCCCGTTCGTGGTGCGGCGCCCATGAGCGACTACACCGTGGTCATTCCCACCACCCGGCGCGAAAATGTGCTGGCTCTGCTGCGTGCCCTGCGGGAAGGGACCGGTCCCGCGCCCGCCGAAATCATCGTCGTTGACGACCGCCGGGCACCGGACGATCTACGCTTGCCGCCAGGGATCACGCTGCTCCACTCCGGCGGACGTGGCCCGGCCGCGGCCCGCAACACCGGCTGGAGCCACGCCACCACCGAGTGGATCGCGTTCCTGGACGACGACGTGCTCACCGGTCCGGAGTGGCCGGCGCTGCTCGCCGGTGATCTTCTCGGTCTGAAGCCGGATGTGGCTGCTTCGAAGGCACGCATCGTCGTGCCGCTCCCACCGGATCGCCGCCCCACCGACGACGAGCGCGGTACCGCCGCTCTCGAACAGGCCCGCTGGATCACCGCGGACATGGCCTACCGCCGCAGTGTCCTCGTCGCGGTCGGCGGCTTCGACGAGCGTTTTCCCCGCGCCTTCCGGGAAGACTCCGATCTCGCGCTCCGGGTCACCGAAGCGGGCTACCGGATCGTCACCGGCAGGCGGACCACCACCCACCCGCCCAGGAACGCCGGCCTGTTCGCCAGCGTCCGCGCGCAGCGGGGCAACGCCGACAACGCGCTGATGCGGCACAAGCACGGACGCCGCTGGCGGGAGCGGACCGGTGCAGGCCGAGGCAGGCTCAAGCTGCACGCGGCGACCACTGCGGCCGCCCTCGGTGCGCTCGTTTTCGGTGCCGCCAAAAGGAAACCGGCCGCCACCGCGGCGGCCACGGCCTGGGCCGCGCTCACGGCCGACTTCGCGGCCCGCCGGATCGGCTCAGGACCGCGTACCCCCGGTGAAGTCACGCGGATGCTCGTGACCAGCGTGCTGATCCCGCCCGTCGCCTGCGCCCACCGGATCCGGGGCGAACTGTGTTTTCTGGAGGCGCGCTTTCTTGGCAGCCGCGCACCCGAGGCGGTGCTGTTCGATCGTGACGACACGCTGATCGTCAATGTGCCCTACCTCAACGATCCCGCGCTGGTCGAGCCGATGCCCGGGGTGGCGGAGACGCTGCGCCGGCTGCGCTCGGAGGGGGTCCGGATCGGCGTGGTCAGCAATCAGTCCGGTGCCGCCCGGGGACTGATCAGCCCCCAGCAGCTCGATGCGGTCAACGCGCGGGTGGAGGAGCTGCTCGGCCCCTTCGAGACGTGGCAGATCTGTGTCCACGGCGACGAGGACGGCTGTGCGTGCCGGAAACCGGAACCAGGCCTCATCCGGCAAGCCGCTTCGGCGCTCGGGGTGGACGTGCGCCGATGTGTAGTCGTCGGCGACATCGGGGCGGACGTCACCGCGGCCGCCAGCGCCGGGGCGCGGGGCATCCTCGTGCCGACCCGGCGCACCCTGCCGGCGGAGATCCGGCACGCGGAGCGTGCCGCGACGGTCGCGCGGGACATCACAGAGGCCGTCCGGCTCGCCATCGGAGCACCCCGATGACCGGCAAGGTTGTGGTGGCGCGCATGGACAACGCCGGCGATGTGCTGCTCGCCGGTCCGTGTGTCCGCGCGGTCGCCGCGCACGCCGCATCGGTGACGCTGCTCGCCGGGCCACGCGGGCGCGCGGCCGCCGAACTGCTGCCCGGCGTCGACACCGTACTCACCTGGTGCGCGCCGTGGATCGATCCCGAACCGCCTCCGCTGACCGACGCCAGCGCCAAGGCCCTGATCGGCCGGATCCGTGAGCTGGCGCCGGATCGCGCGCTCGTCCTCACCTCGTTCCACCAATCGCCGCTGCCGCTTGCCGTGCTGCTGCGACTGGCGGGTGTGCCGTGGATCGGGGCGATCTCGGAGGACTACCCCGGGTCGCTGCTGGACCTTCGACACCACGTCGCCGGGGATCCACCGGAGGCGTTACGGGCGCTTTCCCTCGCCGAAGCAGCGGGGTTTTCCTTGCCACCGGGCGATGACGGCCGCTTGGCCGTGCGCAAACCCCTGCCTGACCTGAGCTCCGTGACCGGAGAACCCGGTTATGTGGTGGTACACCCCGGGGCCTCGGTGCCCGCGAGGCAGGTTTCCGGAGCCCGGTGCGCGGAATTCGCGAAGGCCCTCGGGGCGGCGGGACACCGCGTGGTGATCACCGGAGCCCGCACCGAGCGCGAGCTCACCCGCGAGGTCGCGGCCGGGCAGTTCCCCGACCTTGGCGGGACGACGAACCTGCGCGAACTGGCGGCGGTCCTGGAGAGCGCGAGCGTCGTGGTCGCCCCCAACACCGGTCCCGCGCATCTGGCGGCGGCCGTCGGTACCCCGGTGGTGTCGCTGTTCGCCCCGGTCGTGCCGGCATCCCGGTGGGCTCCGTTCGCCGTACCGGTAGTAGTCCTCGGCGACCAGGACGCGGCCTGCCGCGACACCCGGGCCCGTGAATGTCCGGTCGCCGGGCACCCCTGTCTGGAGTCGATCACCCCCGACCAGGTGGTCGCCGCGACCGGAGAACTCAGTGCGAACCGGCGTCCGCGCCGCTTCACGACGGGAGGCGTCTCGTGATCGAAGAACACTTCACCGCACTGTGCGTTGCCCTCGAACGCACCACCTCGTCAGCTCCGCAGGTCAGGGAGTGGGGCAGGCATCTGGCCGGTGTGCTGACCCGCGGCGGCCGGTTGCTGACCTGCGGCAACGGTGGCAGTGCGGCCGAAGCCCAGCACCTCAGCGGCGAGTTGGTCGGGCGGTTCGTGCACGACCGGCAGCCGCTCTCGGCGATCGCGCTGCACGCCGACACCTCGGCCGCCACCGCGATCGTCAACGACTACGGCGAGCACGAACTCTTCGCCCGGCAAGTCCGCGCCCACGGGCGCCCCGGTGACGTCCTGATCGCGCTGTCCACCAGCGGCAGCAGCCAGAACGTGGTCGCCGCGGCGAAAGCGGCGCACGAGCTGGGGGTGACTGCGTGGGCGTTGACCGGCGCGGCACCGAACCCGCTCGCCGCGTTGTGCGACGACGCCATCACGGTCGAGGCCGCGAGCGTGTCCACCGTCCAGGAGGTGCACCTCGTGCTCGTCCACGCCCTCTGTGAGGCGCTCGACCAAGCGCTGGGGGTACCCACATGAACCCGCTCGTGGTGATCGGGGACGCGATGCTCGACATCGACCTCGAAGGCACGGCCGACCGGCTGTGCCCCGAAGCACCGGTTCCGGTCGTCGACGTCGAACGCGAGTGGCGCCGTCCCGGCGGCGCGGGCCTAGCTGCCCTGCTCGCCGCCCGGTCCACTTCTGCAGTCGCGCTGGTGACCGCGATCGGCGACGACACCGCCGGGCATGTGCTCACCGAGCTGCTCGGCCGCGACCTCGAGGTCGTTCCGCTTCCCTTGCGAGGCGGCACGGTGTGCAAAACCCGGGTTCGTGCCTTGGGACAGTCCATGGTGCGGCTCGACTCCGGTGACGGCGTGGCGGGCGCCGAGCCGCTTCCCGCCGGAGTGGCGGCCCTCGTCCGGTCGGCAGGCGCCATCCTGGTTGCCGACTACGGCCGTGGAGTCGCCCGGCATCCGGGGATACGCGACCTGCTGGCCGAAGTAGCGCACCGGATCCCGGTGGTCTGGGATCCGCACCCCCGCGGCCCCGTGCCGGTCGAAGGTATCCGGCTGGCGACTCCCAACGAGGCCGAGGCCAAGCACTTCGCCCCCGGCTACAGCGGTGCGGCCGAGCTCGCGAGGATTCTGCGGGACAACTGGTCCGCGGCCAACGTCACGGTGACGGCCGGTGCCGAGGGTGCGATCCTCGCCGACGGCGAAAACTGTGTGGCCGTACCGGTTCCCCGGGCGTCGGCGATCTCGCGGGGTGCATCGGCGGACACCTGCGGCGCCGGGGACCGGTTCGCCTCCGCGGCCGCGGCGGCGCTCCTCGACGGTGCCTCCGTGCCGGACGCCGTGGCGGCCGCGGTCGACGCGGCTGCCCGGTTCGTCGCGGCAGGCGGCGCCTGCGCGCTCTCCACCGGCGACTCCGACACGCTCCCGGCACAGGCACGGCCGTCACAAACCGGCTCGGCCTTCGACCTGGCGGCCCGGGTACGGGAGCGCGGCGGACGGCTCGTGGCCACCGGAGGCTGCTTCGACCTGCTCCATCCGGGACACCTCAGCCTGCTCCGGGAAGCGCGCGCACTGGGCGACGCATTGGTCGTCTGCCTCAATTCCGACAGTTCCGTGCGACGGCTCAAAGGCCCGTCCCGCCCCATCGTCGGCGAGCGCGACCGGGCCCGGCTGCTCGCCGAACTGTCCTCTGTGGACGCGGTGGCCGTCTTCGAAGAGGACTTTCCGATCTCCGTTCTTGGCCGGCTCCGGCCCGATGTGTGGGTCAAAGGCGGTGACTACCGGATCGCCGAACTCCCCGAAACCCCGGTCGTGCGGCAGCACGGCGGCGAAATCGTCCTGATCCCGACTGTCCACGGCTACTCCACGACCAAGCTCGTGGCCGCGGCACACGCGGGTCATTGACCACAGAAGAGGAGCACCATGCGACCCCTTGGCAACGTCCTGATCACCGGTGGCGCGTCCGGGCTCGGCGCGGCGACCGTGCGCGCCGTACTCGACAACGGTGGCGTGCCGCTCGTGATCGACTTGGCGAAACCCGAAGATCGGGTCGAATACGCCCAAGCCGATCTGGCCGATTCCGCGGCGACCGAAAACGCGGTGCGCGAACTGGCCGAGCGCGCCGGCGGCATCGACGCGGTCTTCACCGCCGCGGGCATCGACGCCTGCGGGACACTCGACACTGTGTCCACAAAGGACTGGGAGCGGGTGGTCCACGTCAACCTGCTCGGCACCGCTGCCGTCATCCGGGCCGCGCTGCCCTACCTGGAGCGCAGCCACGGCACCGTGGTGACCGTCGCCTCCACCCTCGGGATCAAGGCGGTGAGCGACGCGACCGCCTACTGCGCGGCGAAGTTCGGCGTCGTCGGGTTCACCCGGGCCCTCGCTGCCGAAACCGCGGGCCGGATCGGCGTCACCCTGCTCATCCCCGGCGGGATGCACACCGCTTTCTTCGACAACCGCGACGAGCAGTACAAGCCACCACCGGGGGCCAAGCTCAACAAGCCGGAGGACGTCGCCCAGACCGTCCTTTTCGCTTTGAGCCTGCCGCCCGGCTGCCAGGTACGCGAGATGGTGGTCTGCGCCTCGGAGGAAGGGTCCTGGCCGTGAGCGGCGGAATCTTGGTGCTGCGGGCGCTCGGGCTGGGAGACCTCCTGACCGCCGTGCCCACCCTGCGCGGGCTCAGGCGCCTGTACCCGGGCGAACGGCTCGTCCTCGCCGCTCCCGCCGGGCTGCGGGATCTCGTCGAACTCGTCGACGCCGTTGACGAGTTGTTGCCGACACCGGGGCTCGGTGCGCTCGACTGGCCCGGCGAACCACCCGCGGTCGCCGTCAACCTCCACGGCAGCGGCCCGGAGAGCATCCATGACCTGCTCGCCCAAAAGCCGGCCGAGCTCATCACCCACCGCCATCCCGATTTCCCCGAACTGCCGGGCGCCGAGTGGCCGGGCAACGTGCATGAGGTCGACCGGTGGTGCCGGCTCGTCGAGTTCGCCGGAGGCGACACCGAGCGCGGCGACCTCCGGCTGCCCGTGCCATCGGGGCCGAGCCCGGAAACGGCCGCGGTGGTGATCCATCCCGGCGCTGCCTTCCCCGCACGGCGGTGGCCGCCGGAGCGGTTCGCCCGCGTCGCCGCGGCGCTGCACGACGCCGGTCACCGTGTCGTCATCACGGGAACGGCCGGGGAGCGGAGGATCGCCGAGCAGGTCGCAGAAGCCGCGGGCCTGCCGGACACCGCGGTGCTCGCCGGTCGCACCTCCCTCATCGAACTGGCCGCATTGGTGGCCGACGCGGCGCTCGTCATCTGCGGGGATACCGGTGTCGGCCACCTCGCCACCGCCTTCGGCACCCCGTCGGTGCTGCTGTTCGGCCCGACACCACCACGGCTTTGGGGACCGCCTCCCGGCGCGGTGCAGCACATCACCTTGTGGATCGGCGATGTCGGAGATCCCCACGGCGACCGGCCCGATGCCGGGCTCCTGCTGCTCGGTGAAGACCGCGTCCTGGCCGCCGCGTCCCGGCTCACCGGCGAACGGGTCGCCCATGGCTAGCCGCCGCGTGGGAGTGATCGGTGCCGGTTACGTCGGCCTGACGAGCGCCGCCTGTCTCGCTCATCTGGGCCACGACGTGGTCTGTGTGGAAAAAGAGACGTCCAAAGTGGACTTTCTCGCCGCAGGCGTCGTGCCCATCGCCGAACCACGGCTCGAAGAGCTCGTCCGCCAAGGCCTGGCGAACGGACGTCTCCGGTTCACCACCACCAGGGAACGACTGGCGAGCGCGGAAGTGGTCCTGCTGTGCCTGCCGACCCCCATGGGCCGGGACGGCGCCGCGGATCTCTACGCCCTCGAATCGATCATGCCCACGCTCGCCTCGATCCTGGCGCCCGGCTGTGTGCTGGTCACGAAGTCGACCGTGCCCGTCGGCACGGCGGGCCGGATCGCCGAGCTGCTCCGGCGCCCGGACGTGCCGGTGGTCAGCAACCCGGAGTTCCTTCGCGAAGGCCATGCCGTGCAAGACTTTCTCTCCCCGGACCGGATCGTCGTCGGCTCGGCCGCCCCGGAGGCCGCCACCCGCGTCGCCGAGCTGTACACCGGCACGAAGGCGCCGGTGCTGCGGACCGGTACCGCGAGCGCCGAGCTGGCGAAGTACGCCAGCAACGCCTTCCTCGCGATGAAACTGTCCTATGTCAACGTGCTCGCCGAACTGTGCGAGCGTGTGGGCGCGGACATCACCGACGTCAGCCGCACCATGGGCCTCGACGAACGGATCGGCCCCCTGTTCCTCGTTCCCGGCCCCGGCTGGGGTGGGTCCTGCCTGCCGAAGGACACCAGCGCGCTGCTCAACGCCGCGGACGCCGCCGGTGTCGACTTCGAACTGCTCCGGGCCACCGTGCGGGCGAACGCGCGCCAGCAGGCGATGATCGTCCGGAAGATCCGCGACGCGGTCGCCGGTTCGTCCGCTGGTTCGCTCCAGGGCATCCGCATCGGCCTGCTGGGGCTGACGTTCAAGGCCGGGACGGACGACCTCCGCGACTCTCCGGCGATCGCCATCGCCGAAGAGCTGGCCGCGCAGGGCGCGCTCCTGACGGCCTACGACCCTCGCGTCCCGGCAACCGGCAACCGCGGGCTCCCCCGGATCCATGTCGTGGACGACCCGTACCTCGTGGCCAAGGATGCCGTGGCGGTGGTGCTGCTCACCGAATGGCCCGAGTTCCGCGAGCTGGACTGGGCCCAGCTGGCGGCCGTCACCGACCGTGCGGTCGTGATCGACACGCGCAATCTGCTCACCGACGAGACGCTCGGCGGCACCGGCTTCACACATATCGGGGTCGGTACGCCGATCAGCGCGGATTCCTGACAAGAACCGTTGCCCTGTATGGGTTCGACCGGACGGAGGCGGGTAGTGACGCGGACATGCTAGTGCTGGTGATGGGTTGGCCGAGCTTCGAGCACGGGGAAGGAGTCCGATGAGGACGACAGTGATCATCGCCACCCGCGACCGGCGCGCCGAACTGCTCCAAACCCTCGCCAAACTTCGTTCCCTGCAACCGAGTCCACCCATCATCGTCGTCGACAACGGTTCGGCGGACGGCACCGTTTCGACCGTCCGCAGCGAGTTCCCCACCGTGGAGCTCGTCGCGCTCCGCCGCAACGCGGGCGCGGCGGCGCGGAGTGCCGGTGTCTCCCTGGCGAGCACGCCCTATGTGGCTTTCAGCGACGACGACTCGTGGTGGGCCCCGGACGCGCTACTCCGCGCGGAGCGGATTCTCGACGACAACTGCCGAGTGGGACTGATCGCCGCCAAAACCCTGGTCGGCCCGGAAGAACAGCCCGATCCGGTGGGACAGTTGATGTCCCGCAGCCCGCTCGGCCACCGTCCCGGGCTGCCGGGACCGTCGGTGCTGGGCTTCCTCGCCTGCTCGGTAGTCATGCGGCGCGAGGCGTACCTCGGCGTCGGCGGGTTCAGCCCACTGCTGCACTTCGCCGCGGAGGAGAAACTCCTTTCCTACGACCTCGCCGCCGCGGGCTGGGAGCTCTGCTACGTCGACCGCATCCGCGCCCATCATCATCCGTCGGCGTACCGACCGCCGGGGACGCGGCGGCAGGCGCAGGAGCTCCGCAACGATCTGCTCATTTCCTGGCTGCGCAGGCCGCTCGCCGTCGCGGTGCGGGAGACCATCCGGGCGGTCCGGCACGCGCGTCGGGACCCGGTCGCGGAGCTGGCCTTGAAAGGCCTCGCCCTCCGCCTGCCGGCCGCGCTGGCCCGGCGGACCCGGCTGCCCGCCAGGGTCGAAGACCAGGTCCGCCTGCTGGAGAAGGAGCACGATCACTGATGCCCGTCCCCGAAGCCCGGGTCACCGTCGTGATGATCACCCACAATCGGCGTGACGAGGTTTTGCGCACCCTGTCCCTGATGACGGCGTTGCCCGACGCGGCGCCGATCATCGTGGTGGACAACGCCTCCGGCGACGGTACGGCCGAAGCTATCGCGCGGTGGTATCCCGAAGTGACGCTGATCGCGGCGGCCGAGAACCTCGGCGCGGTCGGCCGCAACCTGGCCCTCGCCGAGGTGCGCACGCCGTACGTCGCCTTCTGTGACGACGACACGCACTGGCAGCCCGGCGCGCTGACGAGAGCCTCGGACCTGCTCGACGAATACCCCGGGCTCGGCACGGTGACGGGGCGCTGCCTGGTCGAACCGGGCCTCCAGGAGGATCCGATCACCCCTGAGCTCCGCGGCTCACCCGTGCCGGGCCCCGAATGGCTGCCCGGTCCCGCACTGCTCGGCATCATGGCCGGGCTCACGACGGTCCGCGTATCGGCGTTCCACGAGGTCGGTGGCTTCAACGAGCGGATGTGGCTCGGCGGCGAGGAAGAACTGTTCGCGCTCGACCTCGCCGCGCGCGGCTGGTGGATGTGCTGGGCGGAGGACGTCGTGATCCACCACGCCCCCTCACCGGCCCGCGATCCCCGCCGTCGGCGGCAGCTCGGCATCCGCAATACCCTGTGGACACTGTGGCTGCGCCGTCCGGTCCGCAGTGCGTTGCGGCGCACCGGGACGATCCTCCGCTCGGCGCCCAAGGACGCCGCTACTGTCATGGCGGTGTTCGAAGCACTCGGCGGCACGCCTTGGCTGCTGAAGGAACGCGCGGTCGTCCCGCCGGCGGTGGAGCGGGGACTCGTCCTGCTCGAAGAACAGCAGCGCACATCGGTCGCGCGCCGCTATGTCGGGTGACAGTTTCGGAAGTCTCTGAAGGCCACTTCGATGGCGTCCCCATGCCGTGGGACTCCAACGCCCTCAAGGCGGCCTTCAGGGACTATTCGGTTGCTCCCGGGTGACGGTCTTGGGATGCTTCGCCCATGTCTTCCTTTCCTGTGACGTTCGCCGAGGACGTCATCGAGCAACCCGCCCGGTCCCAGTTCGAGGTGTTCCTCGACGAACATCGCGGTGCGCTCAACAGCTGCTTGGACGGGCTGACCGAGGAGCAGGCGCGCCGATCGCTGGTGTCCTCCCGGACTACGCTGCTGGGTCTGGTGAAGCACGCCACCTTCGTCGAGAAGGTCTGGTTCGACGAAGCCGTCACGGGCCGGTCGCGCGCCGAGATCGGCATCCCCGCGACACCGGACGAGTCGTACATCCTCGTTGACGAAGACACCATCGCCACCGTCCAGCAAGCACACCGGGACGCCTGCGAGGCATCACACCGGGCCACGTCGTCCCTGGGGCTGGACGACATCCTGCACGGCAACCGACGCGGCCCGCTCCCGCTGCGCTGGGTGTACCTGCACATGCTGCGCGAGCTCGCTCAGCACTGCGGGCACGCGGACATCCTGCGCGAGCAGCTCATGAACGACTAGCGCGCCGGTTGCCGGGACATCGCGGGACGACGTGTCAACCGAGCGCGCCGAGCAATGCCGTGAGTGCGGCCTTTTCGCTGTCCGAGTGCGGGCTCGTCGCCCGAAGCTCGCGCAGCACCTTGTCGATCTTGCCGTCGATGTCGGTCCAGGCGGTCTTGTCCTTCGCCCTCAGGCGGGCTTGGGCGTTGTCCCACTCGATTTCGAGATCGTCGACACGGGCAGTGGCGCCGGACTGATTGCCCGACTCCAGCAGAGTCAGCGTGTCCTGGGTGATTCCCCGGAACAACGAGAGGTCACCGAGGGGCGATTGCGGGGGCGCGGCCTGCACCGGCCGGCTCTCGCCGGGGATCGGCTGCACCACCGCAGGAGCCGGGGTCGCGGTGTCCTGCTGAAGTGAGGACGTGCGCAGGACGTATCCCGTCCCCCCTGCTACGAGGACGACGGCGATGAGGACGACTGTCTGCCACAAGCCACCTCGTCCGGTTTCTTCGGCAGTGCCGGCGGCAGAGGCGCTCGAAATGACGTCGGCTTTCGTCACCGACAAATAGGTGACGATGGCGAGAATGCCGATCACGAAGATCAGGCTCGTCACCGTCGCGCCCAGACCCAGGCCGCCCTGGCTCGATGGCTGGGAAAGGTAGTCGCCGATCGACGCGCCGAGCGGTCGCGTCAGGACGTAGATGAACCAGAAGGCCAGAACCGGGTGGAGCCCGAATCGCCATCCCACCGCGATGACGGCGATCAGCGATGCCACGATGATTCCCGTGACCAGATAGCCGAGTCCCAGTACCTCGGCCATGAGATCGCCGGTTGCCGTGCCGAGCGCGAAAGTGAACAGAATCGACAGCCAGTAGAACGCTTCACGCCGGGTGGTGAAGATGGAATGGATGGACAGCGTGTTTTCGGTCAGGTACCACGCAAGGAACGTGGACGCGAGAAGAACACCGAAGATCAAGGTGCTCGCTTCGAGTGGCAGGCCGAGGTTGTCCGTGAGGTTGTCGGTCACCAAGGTGCCGAAGACGCTCACTATCGTCACGGCCAGCCAGTACCTGCTCGCTGTGTACCGTTTCGCCCGGAATTGAAAGATCAGTGCGACGACGAGCAGAATTCCCGTAATGACGGACACGCCGGTGAGGCCGAGGTTGAGGTCGACGTTGAGGAAGTCGGCGGCCGATTCGCCAACTGTCGTGCACAGGACTTTGATAATCCAGAAATAGATAGTTATTTCTGGGACCTTGCTGAGGATTTGACGGCTCGGCGCGAGGGTGTCTTGCGAAGTCATGAAGCTCTCAATCTCGGTCCGCTTGCCGCGGCAGAATCGTAAGGAAAACGGATCCGCCTGGGGCGCGGTGGATGCGGACTCAGGAGGACTGGCCGGCCGCGACGGTGGGTTCGATGGCGCTTCTGGGACGAGAAAGGCGCCGGGGTGGAAGTGTTGATCAAGCCGCGACTGCGGCGAACACTAGCCAAGGAGAGGTTTGCGTCCGGCTGGAAAGAGGTGAGTGGAAGGCAAAATCCAGCCGAACCGCGAACTGGCGTTGCCGCACCCAGGCTGACCACGATCGCGTTCCGAGGCACCCAGGGATGTGACAGTGGCGCGCATCACTAATGAACTAAATGACGAATCTGGTCAGTGCGACTAACCTGGGTATATGGACACGACAGGCGCTACTGATCACGGCGATAGGCGAGCCCTGGTGGTCGGGCTCGGTATCAGCGGGATCGCGACCGCGGTGCGGCTGCGGCAGATCGGCTGGACCCCAGTGGTCATCGAGAAAGCACCGGCGCGACGTACCGGCGGATACTTCGTCGGCCTGTTCGGCTCGGGCAGGGAAGCCGCCCGGCGACTGGGCATCCTGGACGGCCTGCGTGACCGAACGCCCTACGATGGCCTCAACTTCGACGTCGACCGCCTCGGTAACCGGCGGCGCGGTCTGAGCTTCCGCGACATCCCCGGCAAGCCCTGGCTGATGCTTCGTAGCGACGTCGAAGGAGCCGCCATCGCCGCCATGCCCGCGGATGTCGAGATTCGCTACTCGACCGTGCCGACCCGCATCGAGCAGGACGACGACGGCGTGGACGTCACGCTGACGAACACCGCGGACGGCACGTCGCTCACCGAGCGGTTCGACCTGGTGGTGGGCGCGGACGGAGTTCGCTCCACCGTGCGATCACTGGTGTTCGGACCGCACGAGCAGTACGTGCGCCGGTTGGACTACGTCGTGGCCGCCTTCCAGCTGCCCCGTCCGCTCAGCGACGTCGCCCAGGAAGACGGCGCCATCCTGATGGAACCCAACCGGACAATGTGGATCTTCCCCTTCGCCGACGGCCTGCCGACGGTGTTGCTGGGCTACCGGACCGGCGACGTGGACGCCGAGTTCACCGAGACGCCGGCCAAGCGGGTTCGCGCGGCGTTCGGCTCGGCGCCCACGGGCCGCACGCTCGGAGAGACGCTGGACGCACTGGAGTCCGCACAGGACCTGCTGTTCGACTCGGTCGAACAGGTGCACATGGACAGCTGGCACCGCGGCCGGGTCGTGCTCGTCGGTGACTCGGCCTGGTGCGTGACGTTGTTCGCCGGAATGGGTGTCTCGGCCGGGTTGGCCGGGGCCGACCTGCTGGGCACCATGCTGGGCCGCCATCCCGAGGACATCGAGGCCGCCCTCACCGAATGGGAGCGCACGCTGCGCCCTCATATGGTGGTGTTCCAGCGCTTGGGGATGAAGCAACGCAGGTTCTTCGTCCCGGCCAACCGCTTCCAGATAGCGATGCGCAAAGTGGTGAAGTTCGGGATGGACATGCCGGTCACCGCGCCCCTGCTGCGCCGGCTGCAGGAGAACAGCAAAGACGGCAAGCTGAAGGACACGGACATCGCGCGGGTATAACGGACCACGCCCGCGGTCGCGAGTGTCCAGTGTGTACAGATGGGAAGTCGATCATGGTTGTACTGGCCGAACAGGATTCGGGCAAAGCCGCCCGGATTCTCGCTGTCGCAAGGGAATTGGTGCTCAAGCGCGGGGTCAGGGGCGTGACTGTCGCCGAGATCGCGGAGAAGGCGCATGTCGCCAAGGGCACCGTCTATCTGCACTGGGCCACCAAGGAAGACCTGCTGGTCGGGTTGTTCGCCAGGGACTTCCTGGCCGCCCTGGACGGCTACATCGACGCACTGACCAACGACCCGGACCTCGGCCGCCCGCACCGGCTGTGTCCTCGCATTGTCCGCACCGCACTCGAATTCCCCTTCGTACGCGCGATGCATTCCGGCGACGCCGACCTGCTGGGCGTTCTCACCCAGCACCCCCGCACCACGGAACTACTCGACAAGCTGGGCCTGGCCGCGTTGATGTACCTGGTGCTGCCGGTGTGGCGCAAGTACGGGTTCGCCCGAACCGACTGGCCATTGGACGAACAGGTCTACGTCATGCAGTCGCTCATGACCGGCTTCTTCGCAGCTGCCGACCACGCGCACGTTCTGCCCAGTGTCACCGTCGCTGCGCCCGACAAGGTCATCGGCGCCGCAGTGACCATGCTGCTGGGACCCGAGAACGCGAGCCCGGCCGACGTCCGCGCGGCCGCCGACGAAGGTCTGCGACTTCTGCACGAGCAACGGGAGATCGTGCTCGCATCCATCGCCAAAGTCGAGGAATAAGGAGAACAGTCGTGCTCCACCACCACAAGGTATCCGTCAACGGCATCACCATGCACGTCGCCGAACAAGGCGAGGGGCCCTTGGTTGTGCTGCTCCACGGATTTCCGGAGAGCTGGTACTCCTGGCGCCACCAGTTCCAGCCCCTCGCCGACGCGGGCTACCGGGTGGTCGCACCGGATATGCGAGGCTACGGCGGGACGGACCGCCCGGCGGAAGTCGACCAGTACACGATCCTGCACCTCGTCGGTGACGTCGTCGGCCTCATTCACGCTCTCGGCGAGAAGCACGCCGTGGTGGTCGGCCACGACTGGGGCGCCATGGTCGCCTGGAACACCGCGCTGCTGCGCCCCGACGTCGTCAGCGGGGTGGTGGGGGTGAGCGTTCCGCCCCTGCCGCGCGGACCCGTCCCACCCCTCGTCGATACCCGTGAGCGCTTCGGGGAGGACTTCTACCAGAACTACTTCCAGCAACCCGGTGTCGCCGACGCCGAACTTTTCCAGGACGTCGCCGCGACCTTCCGCAAGACTTTCGCAGGTATGCCTGCCTCCGAACCACCCTTGGCCGATGGCGAACCCGGATTTCTCAACCGGATGACCGACCCGGGCACCCTGCCCGAATGGCTCACCGAAGCCGATCTCGCCACCTTCGTCGATCAGTTCACCGCCAGCGGCTTCACCGGCGCCATCAATTGGTACCGCAATCTCGACCGCAACTGGGAACTGACCGCCGCCTGGCAGGACGCCCCGATAACCCCGCCGTCGCTCTACATCAGCGGCGAACGCGACATCGTCCGCACCTTCTACGCGCTGGACGATCCCGCCAAGACGATCGTGCCCAACCTGCGCGGCGTGGTCGACGTGCCCGACTGCGGCCACTGGACCCAGCAGGAACGCCCGGCCGAAGTCAACGACGCATTGCTCGACTTCGTCGGCACCCTGTCCTGGAAACGCCCCCAGGAACCAAGCTCCAACGCGGGTCGCTGAGAAAGTTCGTTGCCGATGGCGCAAGTCCCTGAAGGCCACCTTGAGGGCATCAGAGTCCCTCGCGTGGGGACGCCATCAAAGTGGCCTTCAGAGGACCTGGCTTCACCGATCAGGCTACGTCGAACCGATCGAGGTTCATGACCTTGTTCCAGGCGGCCACGAAGTCGAGCACGAACTTCTCCCGCGAGTCGTCACTCGCGTAGACCTCGGCGACCGCACGCAGCTCGGAGTTCGAGCCGAAGACGAGGTCGCAGCGGCTGCCGGTCCACTTGACCTCGCCCGTTGCGAGGTCGCGGCCCTCGAAGGCCTCCGCGTCCGAACCCGACTCCGCCGTCGCCTTCCACTGCGTGCCCATGTCGAGCAGGTTCACGAAGAAGTCGTTGGTCAGCGACTCGGGCGTCGAGGTGAGGACACCGACCGTGGACTGGTTGTGGTTCGCGCCGAGGACGCGCAGGCCGCCAACAAGGACGGTCATCTCGGGCGCGCTCAGGGTCAGCAGGTTCGCGCGGTCGATCAGGAGGTACTCCGACGGCAGCCGGTGCCCCTTCCCGCGGTAGTTGCGGAACCCGTCCGCGGTGGGCTCGAGCGGGGCGAAGGACTCCGCGTCGGTCTGCTCCTGTGACGCGTCCGTGCGGCCCGGGGTGAAGGGGACCTGGACGTCGTGGCCGGCGTTCTTGGCGGCCTGCTCGACGGCGGCGGTCCCGCCGAGCACGATGAGGTCGGCGAGCGAGACCTTCTTCCCGCCGGTCTGGGCGCTGTTGAAGGCCTCCTGGATTCCTTCCAGGGTGCGCAGCACGGTCGCCAGCGTGTCGGGGTTGTTGACCTCCCACCCGCGCTGGGGCTCGAGGCGGATGCGCGCCCCGTTCGCTCCGCCGCGCTTGTCACTTCCGCGGAACGTCGAGGCCGACGCCCATGCGGTGGAGACGAGCTGGGAGACCGACAGGCCCGAGTCGAGGATCTGGCCCTTCAGGGTGGCGATGTCCTCAGCCGAGACCAGCTCGTGAGTGACGGCGGGAACGGGGTCCTGCCAGATCAGCGTCTCCTGCGGGACCAGCGGTCCGAGGTAGCGCTGGATCGGGCCCATGTCGCGGTGGGTCAGCTTGAACCACGCCCGGGCGAACACGTCGGCGAACACGTCGGGGTTCTCGTGGAAACGCCGCGAGATCTGCTCGTAGATCGGGTCGACCCGCAGCGCGAGGTCGGTCGTCAGCATCGTCGGGGGACGGGACAGCGAACCGTCCTCGGGGTCCGGCACCGTGTTCGCCCCGGCGCCGTCCTTGGGCTGCCACTGGTTGGCACCGGCCGGGCTCTTGGTCAGCTCCCACTCGTAGCCGAACAGGTTGTCGAAGAAGCTGTTGCTCCACTTGGTCGGCGTCGCCGTCCAGGTGACCTCGAGGCCACTGGTGATCGCGTCCCGGCCCTTGCCACTGCCGAAGCTGTTCTTCCAGCCCAGGCCCTGCTCCTCCAGGGAAGCGCCCTCGGGCTCCGGGCCGACGTACTGGTCCGGGTCGGCTGCGCCGTGGGTCTTGCCGAACGTGTGCCCGCCCGCGATCAGCGCGACGGTCTCCTCGTCGTTCATCGCCATGCGCCCGAAGGTCTCGCGGATGTCCCGTGCCGAGGCGAGCGGGTCCGGGTTTCCGTTCGGGCCCTCGGGGTTGACGTAGATGAGGCCCATCTGGACGGCGGCCAGGGGGTTTTCGAGGTCCCTGTCGCCGGTGTAGCGCTCGTCGCCGAGCCACGTGCGCTCGGGTCCCCAGTAGACGTCCTCGTCGGGCTCCCAGACGTCCGCCCGGCCGCCGGCGAAGCCGAAGGTCTTGAAGCCCATCGTCTCCAGTGCGCGGTTACCCGTGAAGATCATCAGGTCGGCCCACGAGATCTTGCGGCCGTACTTCTTCTTGACCGGCCAGAGCAGCCGGCGCGCCTTGTCGAGGTTGCCGTTGTCGGGCCAGCTGTTCAGCGGCGCGAAGCGCTGCATGCCGGCGCCGGCGCCCCCGCGGCCGTCCTCGACGCGGTACGTGCCCGCGCTGTGCCATGCCATCCGGATCATGAACGGCCCGTAGTTGCCGAAATCGGCGGGCCACCACTCCTGCGACGTCGTCAGCACCTCGTCGACGTCCCTCGCCAGCGCGTCGAGGTCGACGGTCTTGAACTCGGCGGTGTAGTCGAAGGCCTCCCCCATCGGGTTGGCCACGACGGGGTGCTTCCGGAGGATCTTCAGGTTGAGCTGGTTCGGCCACCACTCATTGTTGACCCCACCCTCGGTGGGGTGCTTGAAGCGTCCGGCCGAGACCGGGCATCCGCCCGCGCTCTCCTCGTTCATCTCGCCAACAACGGCGTCAGGACTGTCAGACACAGAAAATCCTTTCGGGATCGGAAGGGTGCTCAGGATTTGAGCGCGGTGGAGCAGCTGGGGCACAGGCCCCAGTAGATGACCTCGGCCTCGTCGATGGCGAAACCGTGGTCGTCGGATGCCGTCAAGCACGGCGCGGCGCCGACAGCGCAGTCGACATCGGCGATGAATCCGCACGACCGGCACACAATGTGATGGTGGTTGTCCCCGACCCGCGCCTCGTAGAGCGCCACGGAGCCTGGCGGCTCGATGCGCCGCAGCAGCCCCGTGGCGGTCAGTGCGCGCAGCACGTCGTAAACGGCCTGGTGGGACACCCCGGAGAGATCCTCACGCACGACACTGATGATCGAGTCGGTGTCGGCGTGTGGATGGTCGTGCACCGCGGAAAGCACCGCTACCCGAGGGCGCGTCACACGCAGGGCGACATCGCGCAACATGCGCTCGAAGTCCGAAGTCGTGGGCACGCGCCGAAGTGTGCACCATTTTCTGGAATCAATCAAGATCAGGCTGAGAAAAGCACTTCGCGGCCCGGCCGGTTTGCTGGTGGTGACGTGCTCTGAAGGCCACCCTTGATGACGTCCCCACGCTGCGGGGCGTCGAGTCCACCCACGCCCGCATCACGCTCCTGATCGAATACAGGGACGGGCGGCCCTTTCGTGACCGCCCGTCCCTGTCCCGTCCGTTTGCGGGATCAGTTGGTGTGAGTGACCGGAGTGCCGGCGCGGGCTACGGTGCAGGGCAGGGTGCCGGCGCGCAGCGCGTGCCCGCCGTCGTTGTCGTCGTCGGACCAAACGACCGGCTTGTGGCCGGCGACGCAGGCGGATTGTGGTGCGATGGCGAAGCCCTCGTTGTTGTAGTCGGGCATGCCGGTCGGGCGGTCATGGACCGCGGTGGCGGTGAACCGGCCCTGCGCGTTGATGTCCAAGGTCGCGGTGCTGCCGTTGCAGGTGTTGTCACAGACCGCCCACAGGTGACCGGTTTCGGGCTCGAATTCGAGGTCCATCACCGCCGGGAAGCCACTGAGGATGGTGGCGATCCGGGTGTATCCGCCACCGGTCTGGTTCAGCGCGTAGGCGTAAACCGAACCATTGGCCTCAAGGCCGGCGAAGAACAGTCCGCGACCGTGGCCGGGGTAGGCGGCCGGGTTGTAGGCGGCGCCGGTGTGCTCGTCGAGGAAGCCGTGGGTGGTGAGGTAGGTGTCCGGGACCCACGAGAGGGCCTCGAGTCCACTGTTGGCCGCTACCGCGGGCAGATCAGAGGTCAGGTTCCACTCCCCGGTCGCGTTGAGGGAGCCGGCCGTGGAGGAGGTGTCGTACCGGAGGATCTCCGGCTTGCTGACGCTGCCGTTGCTGTTGTCGCGCTCGGTGGAGACGAACATCCCGTCGGGGGTGGCGGCCACGGCCTCGGTGTCCGGGTCGCCGCTGCCATTGCCGTAGTGCAGTGACTTGCCCGAAGTCCAGCCACCGGCGGGGTCGGGGCCCCACGTCGCACCGTTGGGCACCAGGCGGTAGAGCTTGCTCGGACCGTTGTCCACCGCCCACAGCACGCTGGGGCTTTCGAAGGACAGGCCGCTCAAGTTCGTGCCGAACACGTTCGCGGCGTCGGCGACGGTGACCGCGGCGTCCCCCGGCCATGCGGTGACCGAAGGCTGACCGCCTCCGCTCCCGCTGCCGCAAGCGTTTGCCGCGCCGCGGGTCGGCGCGGTCGTCGTGGTGAACGCGCCCGTACCATTCGGGCAGCGGCCATACGTTGTCGTGGCGTGCGCGGTCCAACTGTAGGAGTCGACCAGCGTGGAGCTGTCGGACTTGAACAGCCGGACAGAATCGGCGCTGCCAAGGCCGAACGAGGTCTCGACATCCAGCACCAGGTACGCGCCCGGAGCCAGTGAGGTACCCGCTCCGATCTTGTAGGAGTGCGAGTCGTCGTTGTCCTTCACGACCCAGCCGGAGACATCGGCCGGGGTGGAGCCGGTGTTGACCAACTCGACCCAGTCGCCCGGCGTGCCGCCGCTTGACTCAACCTCGTTGACCCGCACGGTCGACTGTTCCTGCGCCACGGCAGGCCCTCCGGACACAGCGAGGGACAGAAGAGACAGAGTGGCAGCGGCCATGGCCGCGCTTCCACGTGAACGCATACGCAATGTAGCCAGTCCTTCGATCATGGGCGGATACCGGCAGAAAGCCGACTGTCCTCCTCGTTGAGGAATTTGCACGCTGACGATCAATGCAAGGCGGCGGCGCTACGGCGAGGCACAAGGTGGCGGGACATGGGTGTTCTCCTCACGACGAGCGGCACGGAGCATCGGCACACTCGCCACAAACACCCCAGGGCCACAACGGCCTACAGCGTCCGCCACCACAGATGAACAACCGGTGACTACAGCGTGAACAGTAAACCGTTGACTGCTTAGGAAAACAAGTAGTCACTTTCTCACTAATCTCCGAAACGCGGCAATGACGACAAATAAACCACCATCACCAGAACCCCTCGCCTCTCTTCGGAACGCTGCGAAGGACCCCTTCCCTACCTCACCGGAAAACGACCACGCCCGAGCAACTCACCGAGGCGCTGTCCACGATTGCCGCAACAGAGCCAGACCGTCCACAGAGGAATCCGAAGGTCTGAGCACGAGTCACCTGCGGAGCGACCATGGCGGCCTGCGAACCGTCGGAGCGACATCGACGGTTCAGAGCGCGTCGCCCCAATGGCCGGGACCCCTGAGGTCGACGGTGGCGGGCTGTGGGTCGTCGAGAGCGTGGTAGCGGCCGTGCACGAACACCAGGGTGGAGCGAGGCCGGTTATGGCCGGTGGCCAGCACCTCACCGACGACCAGGGTGTGATCACCGAGGTCGAAGTGGTCGCGCAGATCGCATTCCAGCCAGGTGGCGCTGTCGAGGACGAGCGCGCCGGTGCGCGGGCCGGGGGTGGCCGCGAGGGACGCGACGTGCTCGGCGCGGTGGGCATGCCCGGTCGCGAGGCGGCGGGCGATCGCGCCGCCGTCGGCAGGCAGGATAGAGACGACCCATTTCCTCGTGGCGAGGAGATCACCGAGGAACACCGACTCCCGCCGGAAACACAGGGATATCAGCGGCGGCTCCAGAGAGAGGGAGCCCAGGGAGTTGACGGTGACGGCGTCGTGGCGGCGGCCCTGGGCCGCGTCACGGTACGTGCTGGCGACGCAGACGCCGGTGGCGAAGGTGCGCATGGCGCCGCGTAGGTCAGGGGGCATCCGGTGACTCCTCGGGGACAAGGCACGCCTCAGACGGCCTGGGGGAAGGTGAAGATCCGGTCGGGGTCGTAGCGGCGCTTGACCTCGGCGAGCCGCTCGGCGTTGGGTCCGTGATAGGCACCTCGCCAGCCCTCGAGATCGGGATCGGTGAAGTTGACATAGGAGGAGTCCCGAGCAGACTCCCCCGTTTCGGCGTGCAGCGAATGGAGCCAGTCGAGGTTGGCGCGCACGACGTCCGGCGAATCGTCCTCTGCCCACGAGGTGTCGAGGCTGAGCAGGAACCGGGTGTCGCGGTGCGGGAACGCGGTGGCTGCGACCGAGACCCGGTTGATCGCACCGCCCCA
Source organism: Actinomycetota bacterium (assembly GCA_032230695.1). Lineage (GTDB taxonomy): Bacteria > Actinomycetota > Actinomycetes > Mycobacteriales > Pseudonocardiaceae > Amycolatopsis. Next base: position 35,473 of record JAVXWP010000178.1, read on the forward strand.
GGCAAACAGGGCGGCCCCGCCGCCGTCGGGGTTGCCGCTGCCCGGCCACTTCTCGACGGCCGTGACGAGCGTGTCGAGCCCGGCGTCGCTGACCGCGTGCGGTGTACAGCGCGTCCGAACGGCGAACGCGCCACCGGCACTGCTGTGGTGCAGATAGGTGGCGGCGTCCCAGAAGGAGCGGTCTTCGATGTCGGCGCGATCGGGGACCGCGACAGCGAAGACGGGGGCGAGCAGCTGACGCAGCTCGTCGGCGGATCCGAGGTGGTGGCCCACCACGGAAACGACGCCGTCGTCGCCCGCGGTGCGCGCGATACCGATGCGGGCGGAGAACTGCTCCGGCGCGCCGAGCATGATCGCCTGCATCGTGGCGAGCACGTCGATCGCGTGCGGCCACGACCACAACAGCAGGCAGGTCGACCCGGCCGGGGCCGGCTGCGCCTGGAAGGTGAAGCTGGTGTTGACGCCGAAGTTGCCGCCGCCACCGCCGCGGCACGCCCAGAAAAGGTCGGAGTTCTCCTGCTCGGTGCAAGTGACGGTGGTTCCGTCGGCGAGGACGACATCGGTCGAGACCAGTGCGTCACAGGTCAGGCCGTACGCCCGGGAGATCGTGGTGACGCCGCCGCCGAGGGTCAGGCCGCCGATGCCGACGGTGTCGGCGTTGCCGAGCGGGAACGTCACGTCGTAGGGCCGGAGGGTCTCGTAAAGCGTCTTCATCGGAGTGCCGCCGCCCACGGTCACCCGCCCTGTGCCGGGGTCGACCCGGATGTGGTCGAGCTTCCGCAAATCGAGCACCAGCCCGGTGTTCACCGAGTTGCCGGCATAGCTGTGCCCGCCACCGCGGGCGACGACCGGCACGGCCTGTTCGCGTGCCCAGTCGACGGCTCGAGCAACGTCGCCGGCGTGGGCGACCGAGAGCACGCCGGCCGGGCGGGTGGCGGCGAAGCGCCGGTTCACCGGCGAACAGGCTTGCTCAAAGCCGGCGTCGCCGGGCAGCCGGAGCTCGCCGTCGACGAGCCCACACAGTGTCTGCCAGGCGGTCATCGCACACTCCCGACGGGTTCGTGCGTGGTCACCGTGATCTCTTCGAGGTAGGAGACACCGGTGGCGGCGTGCTCGCCGTAGCGTTCCCAGACCTCGCGCAGCACCAGCGTGCCGCCGTGCCGCTGCGGGGTGTTGGTGCTGTGCCCGGCGATCACCTCGCCGGACGCCATAACCATCGTGTAGGCCAGCCGCAGCACGCCGTCGGGATCGCAGGTGCCGGTGACCGTGCCGCGCCGGACGTGGCCGCCGGCGAACTCGGCCCAGACCAGGTCCCCGTGCTGGCGATATTCGGCGAAGGTGCCGTCGCCACCGCCAAGCGCGCGGAACCGGCGGCCGTCGTAGTCGATGCTCATTCGTCCACGTCCAGCAGGCCGGCGGGCATCTCGAGGGTGGTGCCGGCTGGCGGTGGATCGATCCGCTCGGCGTCCAGTTCGACCAGTGCGGAGGCTGTGGCCAGTCGCTCGGCGCAGGTCCGCGGGTCCGCCGCCTCGCACACGACGAACGAGTGGCGGGCGATGTAGCCGCCCGGCGGCAGGCGCAGCGTGGTGCCGGACTCGACCATGCGGGACGCGGTGACCAGACCGGGCGCCTGCTCGGGCACGGTCACCGAGTGCACGACGCAGTCGTGGTCCGGGTAGCCGAAGGAGATGCCCGCGGTGCCGTGGCGGGTGTGCGTGATGTCGGGCCGCTGCCCGGTGGCGACGTCGAACAGCACGCTGCCGGGATCGATGCCGGTGGCGGTCTTGCCGAGGAACGGGATGAGGTCGCCGCCGAGGCGGCCGTTGACCTCGATGATCACCGGGCCGCGCGTGGTGAGCCGGACCTCGGTGTGCGTGATGCCGTCTTCGATGCCGAGGACGCGATGGGCCTTGGTCAGCACGGCCTGCAGTTCCTCGTCATGCAGCAGCGGGTCGCCGGCGTCGACGACGTGGCCGGTCTCCTCGAAGTAGGGCGGCCTGCCGGTGCTCTTGCGGGCGATGAACATGGGGAGGTACTCACCCTTGTGCACGGCGCCGTCGATGCTGATCTCCGGACCCACCGCGTAGCCCTCGATGATCGCGCCACCGCGGTAGGCCTCGTCGCCGACGAGGCTGGCCTCGTGCGCCACACGGTAGGCGGATTCGAGCTCCCGCTCGTCCGCGGCCAGCACGACGCCCATGCTGGCGCCGAGCGCGCGCGGCTTGACGACTACCGGATATCCGATGCGTTCCGCGGCCACGTAGGCCTGTTCCAGGCTCGCGGTGAGCTCGAAACCGGGCTGCGGCAGACCGGCCGCGGTGAGCCGGGTGCGACTGCTGTGCTTGTCGCGGCAGCCATGCACACCGGGGATGCTCAGACCGGGCACGCCGAACTCAGCCGCCAGTTCCGCGGCCGGCATGACCAGTGGCTCGTCCCAGCACAGCACTCCGACGACGGCGTGACGCGCGGCGATCTCCCTGGCGGTCCCGGCGAGCAGCCGGTGGTCGAACACGTTCATCACGGTGATCTCGTCGAAGTAGTCGTGCTGCCAGGTCGGCTTGAGATTGTTGATCAGGACCAGCTTCAGCCCGGCCCGGTGTGCCCGCTCGGCGACCGAGCGGACGATGTATTCGCGGTAGAGCTTCAGGCCGCTGCCGATGACGAGCAGCGCGCCCGGGGAATTCGTGGTCATGTGAGGACGTCCTCCGGTCGGATTGGGGAGATGCGGGGCGGTCATGCCGCCGCCCCGGTGGCGATGCCGGCGAGGGCGCCGACCACTCGGTCGGCGGCTATCGGTGCGGTGCGGAAGCCGTCGCCGCCGCTGGCGGAGCGAGCCCAGACCGCGGGACCGACCCGTTCGTAGTCGGTGCCGCCGCCGGCGGCGGTCGCGTAATGGCAGTGCTTCACCGCCGTTACCGCGTATCTGTCCACTTCGGACACGATGCCGGCGGTGAGGACGCGCTCGGCCCAGTCCGGGCCGTCGTCGTCCGCATCGGCGGGAGTGGTCACTTCCCGACGGGCCGCGTCGGTGCTGATCTTGAGCGAGGTGCCCGCCACCGAGGGCAGCAGCCAGGCCCGCCCGTCGGCGCCGATACCGCCCACGGTGGGGGTCGCGGCCCACCCGTGCGCGAGTTCCGGCGGGGGCCGCAGGTAAACCATGGTCTGCCGGTGCAGAGTGACCGGCCGCTCCACCAGCGCCGCCGACCAGGGTCCGACGGCGACGAGCACGACGTCGCCGGACTCGGTGGTGCCGTCGGCCAGCCACACTCGAGCGGTGACCGGGTCGACGCCGGTGACTTCCCGCCCGGGCCGCAGCTCGGCCAGGGGATGGTGGCGCAGCCAGCGTGCCGATGCGTGCAGTACGCGGTCGGCCAGCAGTGTCCCGGCGTGCGGCTCGAGCACGGCCGCCGAACCCGGCGGGAACCCGATATGCGGGTAGCCGAGCGGATCGACGACCCGGATCGGCAGCCGGGCGGCCCCGGCCGTCGCCACGGCCGACGACAGCTCGCCTGGCGGCAGCGCGGTCAGCACGCCGACGCGCCGGTAGAGACAGGCACCCGGCAGGTGCTCACACAACAGCGAGTCCAGCTCCCTCCAGCACTTGTGCAGGGCCGCCGCCCGGAGGGTGCCGGCCACATCGCCCGGCACGAGCGCTCGTAGGGCCCGATGCTGGTCGAACGACGTCGAACCCGGGTGCGGGATCGGGCCGCGCTCCAGCAACACCACCCGGTGCCCGTCCAGCACGCACCGGATCGCGGTGAGCAACCCGGTGATGCCGGCGCCGACGATCACGACCCGCAGCCGCGGGCCTTCGCTGTCCTGCCGGATGCCGGTGATCATGGCCGCCTACCCACCGAAACGAGGCGAGGCAGCCGCGCCGGCGTAACGGTGGTGACCGCCACCCGGTCGGCCTCGGCGACCCTGCGGTCGCCGATCACTTCAGCAGCCAGGTCGATCAGGATCGGCGCCGCGCACTGCAGGACCACATCGACCTCGAAACAGAAGTCCCCGGCGTCAGTGTCGGTGGCTTCCCAGCGCTCAAGACGGGCCAGTTGCTCGGTGACGGTGTCCGCCGCCCGGTTCAGGCTGAACCCGGACAGCTCGTAGCACGCCGCGAACCGCTCCACCATGCGCGCTGCCGCGCGGCGGGAGCGCTCCGACACCGGCAGCGATCCTGCCCCTACCCACTGGTCCACCCGCTCCGCGATCCGATTCCACGGCCGCACCAGACGGTTGTCCGTCACCCGCGCCAACGCGTCCCGGCTGAAACTGGTCCGCTGATGTTCCGGACTGGTCGAGGCCAGGTGGAACCGGATGAGGTCCCGGGGCACCTCTGCGGCCAAGTCCCGGCCCCACACCACGTGTCCCCGGCTGGTGGAGAACTTCTGGTTGTCCAGCTCGTAGAACTCGTTGGTGAGGTAGTGGGTGGGCAGCTCATAGCGGCCGTCGAAGGCCAGCAGCATCGCCGGGCCGGCGATCGCGAACGGGTAGATGTTGTCGAACCCAAGGAAGTACACGATCTCCGATCCACCGCCGGCCAACCAAAGAGCGTCTTCGGCAGCCGAGGCGCTGCCCCGGCTCTCCGCTGCCAGCGCCGAGCAGTGCATGCTCCACGCCATCGGCTCGGCGTTGGGATTGACCACCTGCCCGGCGACCTCCGGGAACGGCACCGGAATGCCCCAGGAGATCGGATAGGTGACCGGGAAGTCCGGCAGCGGCCGGGACAACATCTGCGTCATCGCCTGCGCCATGTGCGGGCGCAGACCCGAGGCGTGCGCGGCGAAGTGGTCGCGCAGCCGGTCGCGGTAGCGCTCGACCGGCAGCGTGAGCACCTCCACTTCGCGCAACACGACCGGGTCGTCCGGGTCGAGTGTCGAGCGGACGCCGATGAGCTCGCCCGCGGCAACCAGGTGACCGCAGCTTTCGCACAGTCCCGCGCAGCCGTCGGCGAGGCATTCCGGGCAGCCGCCCGAGGCGAACCCGTCGACCAGGAACTGGCCGGTGCGCTCGGAATACGGGAACCACATCTTCTTGAGTTCCAGCTTGCCCTCGGCGTGGAGCCTGCCGATGAAGTCGACGACCCATTTGGTGAAGCGGTCGTCGTCCCCGGTGTAGCCGTCGATGCCGATGCCCATCGCCTGCAGCGTCGACTCGATCTGTCCGGCCGAGGTGGACACCAGTTCCGCCGGGGTGATCCCACGCCGGTGCGCGGTGGTCACCACGAACGTCGAGGTGTCCTGGAACCCGGTGCCCAGCAACACTTCCCGGCCGCGGGCACGAGCGTAACGGGCGTGCACGTCGGCGGCCAGGAACGGGCCGGCGATGTGCCCGAGATGCAGGTCCCCGTTCGCGGTGGGCGCCGGGGAGATGATCACTGTCCGGGTGCTCATCGTGAGCTCGCTTCGTGCCGCGCGACGAACGCCGCCGACATCTCGGTGTCCCACCACAGGCCGTAGTACTCGAAGTCCCGCTCGCCGTCGTTGACGACCCGATGACACGACCCGGGCGGCAGGTGCGCGATGTCGCCGACGGTAAAAACCTGCCGTTCGTCGTCGACGACCAGGACGCCGGAGCCGGCGACGGCGATGAAGATCTCGTACTCGTGGTGCGAGTGCGGGGTCGACTCCTCGCCGGGGCGCAAGATGCACCAAGCGCCTTCGAACGGGGCGTTGAGCACAGGCCACGGCAGCAACCGCTGGGAATCGAGGCCGTACGCGCGGGTCAGGTGTTCGCGGTCGAGGCCGCGGACGTCGATCATGCCGCCACCACCACGGCCGAGTCCGGGGACTCACTCGCCGTGTCGGCGCCGCGTCGGTCGAGGATGTCGCCGGTGATGTCGGCCGAGCGCTGCGCCAGCACACTGATCAGCGAATCCGAGATTCCGTGCGTGCTTTCGTTGACACCCTGCAGGTACAGTCCGCCGCGGGCGTCGGCGCCGACGTCGACCCGGTACCGCCGGTCGACGGTGATCTCCGGCAGACCCATGTCCTCCGCCAGGTCACGGACCATCGCCGGCATCCGCGGGTCGAACCCGGTACCCAGTAGCACCACATCGCAGCGCAGTTGCTCGACTTCGCCGCACTTGAGGTCACGCAGGTCGAGAACGATCTCTTCGCTCCCGTCCGGCGTGGTTTCCACGCGGGCGCCGACGATCTCGGTGAGTGAGCGGATGGTCGAGACCGGCTGGCCGAGCATCTTCTGCCGGTAGATCATCGTGTACAGCTCCTCCAGGAACGGGGCGGCGAGTCCGGCATAGTTGGTCAGGTGCATCTCCTCCAGCACCTTCGCCCTTGCCTCATCAGGCATCGCGTAGAACTGGTCCACAAAGGATGGATAGAACAGCTCGTTGACGAACTTGCTCGTCTGGTAGTCCTTCAGCGCGACCGAGCGCAGCACCATCGTCGGCGACGCGCCCGGCGCGTCCTGGTGCAGCGCCATGAACATCTCGGCCGCGCTCTGCGCGCCGCCGACGACGACAGGACGCAGCGGCCGCCCGGGCCGGGCAAGCTCCACCGCAGCGGCGATCCGTGAGCTGTACTGGGTGCTGTGCACGACGCGTTCGGCGGGCAGGCCGGTGAAAACCCCGGGCACGTGCGCGTCGCGCCCACCGCCGACGACCAGGTCACGGCAGAGAATCGTGTCGCCGTCGGAGAGCGGGACCGTCCAGCCGAGCAGGGACCCGTCCTGGGCGTGGATCGGCAGGATCCGCTCGGCGCGGGCGTTGTAGCGCACCCGGACCTGCTCCAGCGAATCGGCCACCCACTGCTGGTAGGCCGATACCTGCCACCGGAACGGGTGGAAGGTGCCGAGGTTGACGAACTCGTCGAGCTCGCCTCGCTCGTGCATGAAATTGAGGAACGAGAAGCGGCTACGCGGGTTGCGCAGGGTCACCAGGTCCTTGAGGTAGGACACCTGGCTTCGGGCCCAGGGCAGCAACAGGTTCCGCTGCCATTTGACGTCCTCGTACTGTTCCAGGATCAGTGCGCCGCGGGCGAGTTCGTCCGATCCGGACTCTTCGAGCGCCACGGCCAGCGCGAGGTTTGCCGGGCCGGCGCCGATCATCAGTACATCCACTTCGTGGACAGTCACATCCGTACCTGCTTTCGCTTCGGGTGCGGGGCGCCGGGACCGGCGCCCCGCGGACACGGGTCATTTCGAGGCGGTCACGCTGAACAGGTCGAGCTCGCGGAACTGGGTGGGCTGCACGTTGTGCAGGCGCGACGACCAGGCCGCGGTGCCGGACTGCCACCAGATCGGGATGGTCGGCATGTCCTGCAGGACCATCCGCTCGGCCTGCTGGTAAAGCGCCTGGCCCTGCTGCTGCGACGACGCGGCGTCGGCCTGCTTGAGCAAGGTGTCGACAGCGGGATTGGAGTACTGGCCGACATTGGAAGAGGCGCCGGTGCGGAACAGCGGATTGAGGAAGTTCTCGATCGACGGGTAGTCGGCGACCCACGCGGAGCGGTAGATCGCGTCGATGGACTGGTTGCTCAGCTGCTTGCGGAACTCACCGAGAGTGGTCTGCGGCTTGAAGGCACAGGCCCGGCCCAGTGTGGTTTGGATGGACTTGCAGATGACCTCCATCCACTGCTGGTTGCCGGAGTCCACATTGGACGTCAGTTCGATGGTGCCCTGGAAACCGGACGCGTCGAACAACTGCTTGGCCTTCTGTGGCTGGTAGGTGCACAGCTCACCGCACTGGTTGTCCAGGTGACCCTGCACGTTCGGGGCGACCAGGCCGTCGGCGGGAGTGCGGGCGCCGTTGAAGACCTCCTTGATCAGGGCCGGCCGGTCGATGGCCATGGAGATCGCCTGGCGCAGTTGCGGGTTCGAGAAGCGCTTGTCGAACACCGGGAACGCGATCGCCTGGTAGCCGAGGTACTTGTAGGCCATACGCCGGGACTCGGGCAGGTCCTTTTTGTACTTGTCACCCTGCGTGGATGTCCACGGCGTGAACGACAGGAAGTCCAGCTTGTTCGAGACCACATCGGCGTAGGCCTGGTCGAGATCGGTGTAGAAGCGGAAGTCGATGCCGCCGATATTCGGCTTCTGCGCGCCGGAAAAGCCGTCGTAGCGCTTGACGACCAGGTTCTTTTCCGGGGTGTAGGAGTCGAACGTGAACGGGCCGTTGCCGACCGGGTGCGCCTCGAACGCCTTGCGGTCGGCGAAGAAGCTGGCCGGCAGCGGGAAGAAGGCCACAAAGCCGAGCTGCACACCGAACTCGGAGAACGGCGCGGACAGCGTGACCGTGAACGTCTTGTCATCGACAATCTTCAACCCGGAGAGCTCCTTCGCGGCGGGCAGCTCGGCGGGCTGCTTGCCATCCGAAGTGGAGTTGTTGACCTGGTCGAAGCCCTCGATGTGGGAGAAGTAGCTGGCGCCCTCCATCAGGTTCGGCGAGTAGGCGGTGTAGTTCCACGCGTCGACGAAGCTCTTCGCGGTGACCGAGGTGCCGTCGTGGAAGGTCCAGCCGGGCTTGAGCTTGATGGTCCAGACCTTGGAGTCGGTGGTTTGGATCGAGTCGGCGACGGCGTTGCTCGGGGCCGCGGTCTTGGCGTCGTACTCGATCAGCCCGCGGAACAGCGCGCTCAGCACGCCGATGCCGCCGACCTCGGTGGTGTTGCCCGGTACGAGCGGGTTCGACGGCTCGGTCTCGCTGTAGCTGATGATCGCGTCGCGGTCGAGGTTCGCATCGGTGGCCGCGACCGGAGCCACGACCTCGGTGTTGGCGGGACCGGCACCCTCGCCGGCGGGAGTGCTGCACGCGCTGAGTGTCACGGCGAGCGCGGCGGCCATGCACATGGCGACTTGGAATTTTCGCATCGGTCTCTTCTTCCTGAGAGGAGCGGAACAGGGGCGGGTCAATGGGAGAAGGTGGTGATACCCAGTGCCAGCGGGAAAGCGGGCCTGCCGCCGAGCAGGTGGGCTCCGGCGGTCTGCAGGATCCGGTCCTGCGCCACGATGTGCTGGCACATCGTGGTGGTGTCGCGCAGCCAGCGGTCCAGCGGTGAGGGCCGGTAGATCGCCGAGGTCTGCAGCAGGTCGTATATGCGGGTGACGATGGAGCGGGCGGTGCGGAAGGCGTGCCGCCGGGACAACGGGAGTGCCGCCCGCTCCAGCGGCGTCAGCTCGTCGAGGCCACCGCCGGCGGTGAGCACCTCATGCTGGCGGCGCAGAGCTCCGTACACACCGTGGCGGGTCGCGGCGAAGTCGGCCTCGCAGTCGGCCAACGTGATCTGCGTCCGGTAGTCCGCGGAGCGACCGGCGGTGACGGCGGCATCGCGAGCGTGGTCGAGGGCGGCCCGTGCCACACCGAGCGCGACCCCTGGCATGTTGCGCATGTGCACCTCGGGCTGGGCCAGCGGCCCAGACCCGCTGCGGACGGTGTCGAAGGTGAGGGTGTGCTCGTCGGGGACGAACACGTCGGTGATCGAGTAGTCACAGCTGCCACTGCCGGCCAATCCGGTGGTGTGCCAGGTGTCGAGGACCTCGACGTCGGCCCGCGGCACCATCAGTAGCCGCGAGTCGTGCGGCGAGCCGTCCGCGCCGGGTTCGGCGGTGCCGTCACGGTAGAGAAAGGCACCGGAGATCACCCAGTCGGCGTGCGTGACACCGCTGCCGAACTGCCAGCGGCCGGTGAGGCGGAAACCGCCGGGCACGATTTCCGCGCAGCCGTTGGGAAACAGCAGTCCCGCGGTGACCATGTCCAGGCTGGGGAACATCTTTTCGGCGACCGCCCGGTCCAGGAATGAGGCGTAGAGGCCGGTGTCCGAGCCGATCATGGCGCACCAGCCGGCGCCGGCGTCGCCGTAGGCCAGCGCTTCGATCACTTCGGTCTGCTCGATCGAGCTCAGTTCGAGGCCGCCCCAGTCGCGGGCGAATCCCATCCGGAAGACGCCGGTGCCGCGCAACAGTTCGACCACGTCGACGGGCAGCCGCCGTGCCCGTTCGATCTCCTCGGCCCGCTCCCGCAACACTGGTGCGACGGCCCTGGCACGGGCGAGGACCTCCTCGGCGGTACTGGGCGCTGCCAGGTCCTCGCCGCTGCGGCGAACCGTGGACAGGGGCTGAACGGCGGTCATCTGATCACTTCCTCACGGGCTGTCGAGCTGCCGGCCGCGGCTTGGTCCGGTCGTGTGAAGTCATTCAAGACAGCCGATTCATTGGCAGAAACCCTTGGCCGCCAAAGACAATCAACGCCGCCCGGCGCCCGGAAACGACACAGCGCCGACCCGGATCCACCCGGGTCGGCGCTGTGCTTACTACTGTCCTAGAAGGACTAAGTGGTCACCTCAGGTCAGCGAGTGACGGCGGCGTTGACGGTGCCGAAGTCCACACCGTCCGCCATGGTGTCGTAGGTGCCCTTGCTCAGCAGCTCGACGGCGGCGCGCTGCGCAAGACCGTATGCGGCCTGGGCGATGGCGGTGCCAACGCTGATGCGCCGCACGCCCACCGCTTCGAGTTCGGCGACGGACGGCGCGCCGGGCCCTGCCATCACGTTTATCGGCAACGGGCTTTCCTTGACCAGGGTGGTCAGTGTTCCCAGATCGACGAGCCCCGGCACGAACAGGCTGTCGACACCCGCGCCGGCGTATGCGACGGCCCGGTGGAGCACGTCGTCCAGCCGGCCCTCGGGCTCGCCGATGCCGAACAGGAACACGTCGGTGCGCACGTTGATCCACAGCCCTGGCAGGCCAGCGGCTTCCGCTGCGGCACGGGCCGCCCGCAGCCGCCCGGTCTGGGCGGGGATATCGAACAGAGGTCCGCCGGGGGCGAGCGAGTCCTCCAGGTTGATCCCGACCGCGCCGGCCTCGATCACCGCCTTGACGGTGGCGGCGACGTCCTCGTCGGCGGCCCCGTACCCGCTCTCGATGTCGGCGGTGACCGGTACGTCGACCACCTGCACGATCCGGCGGACCAGTTCGGCCATCTCGTCGCGGGTCAGGCCTTCGCCGTCGGAGCGCCCCGCGGACCAGGCGACTCCCCCGCTGGTGGTGGCGATGGCCGCGGCGCCGGCCTGCGCGATGAGTGCCGCGCTCGCGCTGTCCCATGCGTTCGGCAGCACCAGTGTGCCCTCCTCATGCAGGGCGCGCAGGGCCTCGGCGAGCTCGCGCTGAGTGCTGTTCATGCTGTTTCTCCTTGTTACGCAGGGTGTTTCGGGACCCTCAGGCCACCGGGGCGGGGATACCCGCCGCGATCAGGTGGGTCGCGGCGAAGGCGCGCCATGGCCGCCATGCCGCCGCGATGTCTTCGGTCTGGTCCAGGATCTCGCTCGACAGCAGTGTGGCGCAGACATCGCGGTCGGCGGCAGGAAAAGCGTCATCGTGTCCCAGGCGCAGCGCAATCTGGTGGGCGGTGCCCTCAGCGATCCCAGGGATCGCCCGCAACGCCGAGACGAGCTTCGCGAGCACCGAGCCGCCGTCGAAGAGGTTCTCGTCCGTCGCGGCCGCGACGGCCAGGGCGTGCACCGTACGTGCGGCAGTCTGCGGCAATCCGGCGACAGTCAGGTCGGCCGAGGCCAGCACCTCGGCCGACGGGAACAGATGTGTCAGCCCGTGATCGAGTCCCGGCACCGGCTGGCCGGTCGCCGCCACCAGCGCGGCCATCTGCTTCCGTACCCGCGGGCGAGCGCTGTATTGGGTGAGGGCGGCGTCCACGGCCACCTCGAAGGCACCCCACGCGCCCGGAACGCGTATCCCCGGTCTCGCGGCTACCAGCGGGCCGAGGACGGCATCGCCGACGAGGCCGGCCTCAGCCGGCGCGGTGTCGGCGTCGACCCCGAACATCCGGCCGACGCGTTCGACGACATGAATTACGCCCTCCCAGAACGGCAGGTGCGCGCGCAGCAATAGGTGGTCCGGACCACCGGCATGCACCTCCAGCAGTCCGGCCTCGCCGTCCAGGCTGATCGTGCGCCGATACACCCCCTCCCGCACCGATTCCACCCCCGGCGCGGCGCGGTCGGCCAGGAACGCCAGCAGTGCTTCCCAGTGCAGGGGCGGGGAGAACGGCAGCCGCATCGACAACCCGCCGTCCGCGGCGAGCCGGTCCGCACGGCGCCGGCGGTTGCGCAGCTCCACCGGCGAGGCCCGGAACACCAGCCGTATGTCACGGTTGAATTGGCGCAGGCTGCCGAACCCGGACGCGAACGCGACGTCGGCAACGGTCAGGTCGGAGTCGTCCAGCAGCCGGCGCGCGAAGTGCGCCCGCCGCGACCGGGCGAACTGGTCCGGCGTCACGCCGAGGTGGTCGTGAAACAGCCGTCGCAGATGCCGCGGCGACACCGCCAGCCGCGCACCGAGCGCGGCCTCGGTACCGCTGTCCAGCGCCCCTTCGATGATCAGCTGCACCGCCCGGCAGACCATCTCGGGCGCTACGGCGCCCACAGGCCCGGATATCCGGTACGGCCGACACCGCAAGCAGGCCCGGAACCCGGCCGCCTCGGCCGTCGCCGCGAGCTCGAACGTGCGCACGTTCTCGGCGAGCGGCTTGGCGCCGCAGCCAGGCCGACAGTAGATGCCAGTGGTGACCACGGCCGAGAAAGTCGTCATGTACCACATTTTGCGGATGTGGCACCACCACCGCTAGCCAGATCCGGACATGTCAGAAAAAAACCAAGAACGGTGCTTTTGGCGCGGAAGACGTCGGCAGCGATCGTGTCCGGATCTGACCAGACGGTTGCCCGCTGTAACGCAAGAGTGGTCCACGACTCGCAGAGCGCCTCCCGCGCTCCGCACCGAAGAGAGGTTTTTCCCATGTTGACGAAGGTGTTCCCCATCAATCTCAAGCCGGGCAAGCAGGCCGAGGCCGAGGCGATCGTGGAGCAGTTCGGGCCGGTGGGCCCCGAGCAGGAGCCGGGCACGCTGTCCTTCCGTGTCTACCGCGACCCGGCCAAGCACGACTACCTGCTGTTCGTCGAACACTTCGCCGACCAGGCCGCCTACGACATCCACACCGGCTCCCCCGCCTACCAGAAGCTGATCCTCGGCGAGTTCGGCGAGCTGATGGTCGAGTTCGTGGAGATCGACCACGAGCTGCTGGTCAGTCTCTGATCGCAAAAGATTTCGATTCTCGCCCGGCCGGACGCGGCAGCCACCGCGTCCGGCCGGCCGCATGTCCGTAACTGTCCATACACCGCCGCGTCCACGCGGCGCAAGCTGGCCATTCAGCCCAATTTCACGGCAGTTGATTCTTCCATCAGGCCAAGTCTCCCGGTCAACTCTCCGGACCGCTGGAATGGAGATACCGGCGCGTCGGCCAACTCATCGGCGGAGCGCATCGGGTACGACAACCCGTCCTGTGAGCCAGATGGAGGCCCCACCGTGACCACGACCAACGACAAACCGGCAGGCGTACTCGCCGCTCTGCGCGAGACACCGGCATCGGTGCGCTATTTGCTCGGCGGCGTGTTTGTCAACCAGCTCGGCGCGTTCGTCCAGACGTTCATGGTGCTGTACCTGACCGTTCGCGGTTTTTCCGCGGGACAGGCCGGCATCGTCATCGCGGCCTACAGCGTCGGGTCGATACTGGGTGGGTTCGTAGGCGGCGAGCTGATCCACCGGGTCGGCCCTCGCGCCACAATCACCACCGCCATGATCGGCTCCGCCACTGTGCTCGCAGTCGTGCCGCTGCTGGTCAGACCAGGGTTGTTCGGTGTGCTGATCGTCGCATTGATGCTGGCAGGGCTGGCAACCCAAAGCTACCGGCCCGCCGCGGCCGTGCTGCTGAGCGATCTCATGCCGGCCGACCACACCGTCATGGGCTTTTCAATGATGCGGATCGCGCTCAATCTCGGCGCAGCGCTGAGCCCGCTGATCGCCGCGGCACTCGTTCTGGTGGACTGGAACCTGCTGCTGTGGTTCGACGCCGCCACCGCATTGGGGTACGCGGTTCTGGCATTCAGGCTGCTGCCGGACGTGCGGATCGAGCGCGACACCGGGAAGACCGCGGAGCCGGCGACGACAGGGACCCGCGCGGCGTACCGGATCCTCGTGCGGGACGGCCGGTTCTGGTTCTTCTTGGCCTCGGTCCTGATCGGCTCGGTGATCTACGTGCAGTACACCGTCGCGCTGCCGCTGAAGATCGCCGCCGAAGGGCACTCCACCGGGCTCTACAGCGCAGTTCTGGTCACCGCATCGGCGGTGCTGATCCTGTGCGAGCTGAAGATCACCTCCTACGTCAGCCGCTGGCCCGGATATGTCGCGGCCACCTTGGGCACCGCACTGATGGGCCTCGGTGTGGCAAGCTACGGGCTGAGTGGCGGCTCGGCCGTAGCGCTCGTGGCGAGCACCGTCGTGTTCGTGTTCGGCATCATGATCAACGGCCCCACCATGTTCGCCTACCCGTCGACGTTCCCCGCGGCGGTGAAGGCGCGCTACATCAGCGCGCATCAGGCCACATTCGGGCTCGGCATGGCGCTGGGCCCGCTGGTGGGTGTCGCCGCATGGGTGGCGCTCGGGAACGGTGTCTGGTGGCTGTGCGGCGGACTCGCCGTGATAGCTGCGCTCTGTGCACTGCTGGGCATGGCCGCGGCACGCCCGCGCGTCGCGGCCTGACCGCACACACCCCATGACTTCTTCGGCCCCGAGATCGGCAGTGCGGAAACAGCGGGTCACCAACTAACAAATGCGTATTGTAAGAATTTCACCAATATGGCGGAGCGTATGCGTAGCAACACTCTACGGTCCGCTATGACAGTCCCCTATTGGAGCAGCACTACACCCGAACAGCGGTAGTGACCTTTCCGGGCATCGGTCACGCTGAGTAAAACTGGGGAAGGGATCAAATAAATGGGTAGGCCCGAAAAACCTGTTAATGCCGCGGGCGGCACCGCCGCCCAATTCGCCTACGAATTGCGCCAACTCCGCGCTCAGGCAGGAAATCCTACATACCGGGAAATGGCACGGGCTGCGATGTTCTCCTCATCGGTACTCTCCAGCGCCGCCAGCGGCAACCGGATGCCGTCACTGGAAGTGACGTTGGCCTTCGTCGTCGCATGCGACGGCGACCGCGACGGCTGGCGCCACCGCTGGCTGGCCGTCAGCGGTGGGGATCACACACCACTCGCGTCCCGAGACCGATATAGACGGTCGGGGCCTTTCCAACGACACGCCGACCCGTTACCGCATCCGGCTCAGCTTCCGCAGCGACCTCGCGGATTCGTCGGCCGCACGGCCGAACTGGAGTGGCTCCGCGCCCCCCGTGACACCCCGGTGGTGATCAGCGGCCCGGCGGGGGTCGGCAAGAGTGACCTAGCTCTGCATCACGCACACGCGATGGCCGCCGAGATGACCGACGGCCAGCTCTACGCCGACCTCGGGGTGGTTCACTACGGCGTCGACGCACCGTCGGCCGCGAGCGTCTGCGACATCCTCGACGGCTTCCTGCGCTCCCTCGGTGTGCCCGGTGATCGTCTGTCCGGCACGCTCGACCATCGCGCCGGTCTGTACCGCACACTGCTGGCCGAACGCCGGCTGCTCGTGCTATTGGACAACGTCCAGGACGAACGGCAGGTTCGGCCGCTACTGGTGGACTCCCACACCAGCACGACGCTGCTCGTCAGCAGCAAGCGCCTACTGGGCCTCCGCGATGTCCGGCGGCTGCGCGTCACGGTGCTGCCTCGCGTGGATTCCATTGCGATGATCACTGCCGCCCTGCCCGCGGAAGCCGCGTCCGATCCGGCCGACCGCGACCGGCTCGCCGAGATCTGCGGCGATCTGCCACTCGCCCTCGATATCGCGCTGCGCAAGATCGCCGCGCGCAGCCAGTTGACGGTGCGCCACGCCGTGAACAGCTGGCACGACGACCGGACCGCATTGGACTGGCTCTGTATCGGCGATCTGTCCATGCGGGAATCCCTGCAGTCGGCGTACCTGACCTTGAGCCAGCCGGCCCGGATATTGTTGCTTCGTCTCGCGAACACTTCCGCCGGCGGTGAACGAGCACTGCTGTGCAACGACGACGAACTGGTCGAGGAAATCGCGGAGGCCGGCATGCTCCGTCATGCACGCCATCGTTTCGGAGACTACTGTCTTCCGCCATTGGTGCGGGCGTTCGCTCTGGATATCGTCAGAACGGTCCACCAAGACCTTTCCGTCTATTCCAGACCCCAGCCGGCGTCCGCGTCGGTCATATAGCGGCACCCGAGTAAAATCATTGGTTGTCCTTCCCAGACAAGACTGTCAGCCAAGTCCGGCATGAATTGTAATAAATACGAGCACCGGAGAAATACCTGCCGGAAAACTCGGGTCAGTTCAGCGCAGGTCACGGCGAAGCCATTGTTTCGGAAGGACACGATGACCATGCTCGACAATTCCGTCCCTGTGCAAACCCGGAAGTCGCGTCACACCGCGACCCCCCGGCGCTTCTCCTTCGCCGCGGCCGCGGCGGTCAGCCTGCTGGCTGCCGCGATCTGGCTCTCCTCGCACCTGCGCCCGAGTCCGGCGCTGCACGAGGCCGCCCTCTTCGTCCATCTCTGTTCACTGATCCTCGGCTTCGGCGCGGTCCTGGTCGGGGACTACTTCTTCACGCTTTGGGCGCTGCGCCGCACGACCTTCGCCGAGGCGATCTCCAGCGCCTCCAGGCTGCATCTGCTGGTCTGGTCCGGTCTGGTCGGCCTGGTCCTCAGCGGCACCCTGCTGGAACCGGACCTGCGCTCCGGCGCCACCTTGCTGAAACTCGCGTTCGTCGCCGTCCTCACCGTCAACGGCCTGCAGGCGACGATACTGAGCAAGCGGATGGAGTCGATCGGCGGCACGCCGCCGATCCAACTACTCGCCTGGGGCGCCGCGACCACTGCCATGTCGCAGATCTGTTGGTGGGGCGCCGTCGTCATCGGCTTCCTCAACGCTGCCAAGTGAATTCGCCGGAAACAAGCGGAAAACCAGCAGGGAATTCCTCCGCCACCACCAGAGTGCCCGAACACGCCAAGGATCACACAGATGTCTTTCGCATTGTTTCCGCTCGGCTGCGTCGTGTACGGCGAACCGCGATCGCCGTCCTGTCCGGATTTGGCCAGACCCGCGGTGACGCGGTCGGCCACGCTATTGCCCTCGGGCCGCCGCTGCCGAGTGCGGCCATGAAAACCGTGAAACGGAGAATTGACGATGACCAGGTTCCTACACAGGATATTCAGGGTCGGCAGGCCGACGCCGTCGTCGCGGGCACCGATCCCCACGACATTCGGGCAGCGCCTCGACGCGGCCCGGATGCAGCAGCCGGAGCACATCCGCACCATCGAGTGCTACCGGCTCCGCAGCTTCGGCTGATCGGCCACGTTCGGCTCGCCGGCACTTCCTCTTCGCCTCCGGACACCCACCGCCGGGTGTCCGGACGCGACGGCTCGGTGCGGCACCGCCTCGGTCGCAGTCCTCCGCATCGAGCCCGCACCGAGACAGCCGGATTCGACCCGCCGACGAAACGAGCGACCATGACCAGCACCGTCCGCACCGCGAACGGCTCCGCCACCCGCGCGCGCCGCACGCGAACGTCCCACCGCCGCCTGCTCATGTGCTCGGCCGAGCACTTCCGGATCGACTACGAGATCAATCCGTACATGGACGCCACCATCCAACCCGACCGGGCCGCCGCGATCGCCGAGCACGGCCGCATCGTCGCAGCGCATCTCGCCGCCGGGCGCAAGGTCGAGTTCATCGACGCCGACCCGGCTTGCCCCGACATGACCTACACCGCCAACGCCGCCGTCGTCCGCGGGACCCGGGCGGTGCTGGCCACCCTCCCGCCCGAACGTGCCGCCGAAACAGCGCACCACCGAGCGTGGCTCGAGTCGCACGGCTTCGACGTCACCGCCATGCCGTACGCCTTCAGCGGCCAGGGCGACGCACTTGCCTGCGGCGACCTGCTCCTCGCCGCATACGGGCAGCGCACTGACGAGCGTGCACACCGTGCCCTCGCTCGCGACCTGAGCTACGACGTCGTCAGCCTGCGGACCAACAGTCCCCGCTGGTATGACCTCGACCTCGCGCTCGCCGTCATCCACCCCGGCCGAACGCTGGCTTACAACCCCGACGCCTTCGACGCCCTCAGCCTGCGCCGGCTGCGCGGCCTCGGATTGGATCTGATCCCCGTCAGCACCACCGAAGCCACCCAGTTCGCCCTCAACCTGATCAGCGATGGCGAGACCGTCACCATGACCAGTGGCGCCCCCCGCCTCGCCGCCGACCTCACCGCGCTAGGACTCACCGTCGTCGAACTCGACACGACCGAACTGCGCAAGGGCGGCGGCGGCGTCCGCTGCACCGCCCTGACGCTGGACAACCCTGCCTGACGATCGTCGACCGCTCGTTCGACCACATCGGACAGTGCACAATCGACACTGAGCACCACCCCGGTATCCGAGCGCACCGGCCGACCGCCGAGCGAGGCGAAACCGAAGTCTCACTCGAGCCCGTGCAGGTCGAGCTGGGCGACGCGCTCGGGGTCGGCCAGGATGTTGATCTCGACGATCTTGCCGCCGCGGACGGTGGGGTTGAACACCGCGACCGGTCGCCCACCGGGCATCGAGATCAACCCGGCCGCGCCGTTGATGATGACCGGGCGGGCGACCCGGCCACCCCGGGAGAACAGCAGCGCCTGGTTGGCCACCGCCGCCGCGCCACGTACCAGCCCCGACGGCCCCGCCACGCCGGAGTCCACCCTGAGCACGACGTCCGGGTCGAGCACGGCGACCAGCGCCTCGAAGTCGCCGGCGCGCGCCGCTGCCATGAATGCGTCGATCACCTTGCGCTGCGCGGGGAGGTCGGCGTCCGGCAGCGCAGCACCGCGCACCCGGCGACGCGCCCGGCTGGCCAGCTGGGTGGCGGTGGCCGGAGAGCGCCCGACGATCGGGGCGATCTCGTCGAAGGGCACGCCGAACATGTCGTGCAGCACGAACGCCAGTCGCTCGGCCGGGGTCAGTGTCTCCAGCACGACGAGCAGCGCCAGCCCCACCGAGTCGGCGAGCAGCGCCTCCTCCGCCGGGTCCGGGTCGGCGGACGCCACGATCGGGTCCGGCACGTGCGTGTCGAACGGCTCCTCGCGCCGCGACTTACGGGAACGCAGCATGTCCAAACAGACCCGGCTGACCACTGTGGTCAGCCAGCCGCCCAGGTTCGCCACCTCGCTGGTGTCGGAGCGGGCCAGCCGCAGCCACGCCTCCTGCACGGCATCATCCGCCTCGGTCAGCGAACCCAGCATCCGGTAGGCCACCGCACTCAGATGATTGCGATGCGCCTGGAATAGCTCGGCAAGGAAGTCGTGCTCATCCACAGTCAGGTTCCTCCGTCGTCGTCCGTCATAGCGATGACGAATCAGCTTCGGCCGATATGACAGGGACAGCGATTATGCAGGCACTCGTTCCCGCGACGATGGTGGTGACATGCCCTGAAGGCCACCATGATGGCGTCCCCACGCGAGGGACTCTGAAGCCCTCATGGTGGCCTTCGGGGACTTGCGGTGGTTACTTGGCGACGTACGCGCGGTAGACCGTCTGGTCGACCGTGTTGCCCTTCGTGTCGACGGCCGTGGCCCGCAGGGACACGCCGGTGCCTGCCGCGGGGGTCTTGACGCTCACCTTGCCGCCGATGACCGGCAGCCAGGTCCAATGCGCGCCTTCGTCGTACGAGGCGTAGACGAGCAGCACGGCGAGAGTGCGGCCCGCGGCCGCGCCCTGCGCCGTGACCGGGATCTTCAAGGTCGTGCCCGCCGTGGCCGTGCTGTCACCGGCGAGCGGCGGGGCGAAGCGCACGACGGACGTCGGCAGCGCGGTGCGCTCGGCGACGTGCTGCGAACGGAACGTCCAGCTGACGGTGACCTTGCTGGAGACCGGGGTGCCGGCGGCCCGGGTGGCCGTTGTGGTCAGCCGGTACACGGCGTTGTCGGCCGGGACCGTGAACGACGCCGCGCCGGTCAGCGGGTCGTCGTCCGTTCCCACCTCGGTGCCGTTCCTGGTCAAGGAGGTCTCTGCCGAGGCATACGTCAACGGCACCGAGTTGCCGTCGCTGTCCGCGAAAAGGGGGACCGTACCGGTGATCTCGTCACCGGTACGGGACAGCCCCTGCCCCGCGCCGAGGTTCGGCCCGAACACGCCGATGTTGAACGCCCGCTGATAGCTCTTGCCCGGCTCGTACGCCGTGTACGGACTCAAGTACTGGGCCTCGAAGAGGTTGGTCGCGACGTCGTACCGCCGGTGGTCCAGCAACCATCTGGTGGTGTTGTCGGTGTTCACATAGACCGTGCCCTCGTACGGCAGGGTGCGGCTGACGAGGTACTCGGCCCCGGTCGGTCCATTGCCGGTGTCGGCCTGCACGATCAGATAGCCCCGCTTTCCCGGGGCGGGCGAACCGAGCCGGGTGGAGATCGTCGCCAGTTCGCCGGACTGAGGGCTGCGGACGAAGCCGTCGGTGTACCGGGTACCCGCCGCCTCGTACGCCAGGTGGTACTCGCACGCGGTCGCGTCGTCCAGGAAGGTGGCCTGGATCCGCTGGCGGAGCTCGCCGGGGGCCGCGTCGGGTCCGAGGTGCGCGGTGCGGAACGCGAAGGTCTTGAAGTTGGGGACCAGCCACGCGGCGCTGGTGTAGTACTCGGGCGTGGTGATCTCCGCGCCGACGTATCCCGAGAGGGATGTCGCCTTCGGATCGGGCGGGGTGATGTCGACGGGCTTGGCGGTGCGTGCGTCGACGGTCACCTTCGTGTCGTGGTCGAGTTGCAGGTCGGACTGGTTGATGACGGCCGCACCCGTCCAGGTGGAGCCGGTCAGCAGATAGAAAGAGGTGCTGACGAAGTAGCGCCCCTTGGGCAGCCGGATGGTATCGGTGCCGGTCCCGCTGGCCAGATCGGTCCAGCGGCCCTTGCCGAGTCCGCCGACGCCCACGAGATGGCTCTTGTAGAGCGTGGCGGGCGTGCCGTCCGGGGCGATGTGCTCGAAGGTCAGCTCGTACGACTCGATCTCGTTTTCCACCGCTGCCGCCGTGCGTACGGTCTGGCCGCCACCGCTCGCCGTGACGTTCGCGCTGTAGACGCCGGTTAGCGTGCCTGCGCGTGTGTCCGCGCTGACGGTGGTGGAAGCCTCGCCGCCGGCGGGGACGGTCAGTTGCGGCTGCTCCACGGTGAACACGCCTTCGGGCGCGGCCTTGCCGTCGGGGCCGGTGGCCGTCACGGACAGGTCGAGGGTGACAGGCTCGGCACCCTCGTTCCGGTAGGTGAGGGTCTTGGTCAGGAGTTTGTCGTCGGTGTGCGGCCAGTCCTGCCGGCCGAAGGAGAGCGAATTCGGCTCGGCAGTGACGGTCTGGTCGATGGCCCGGGCCAGGTCGATCCGGCCGGAGCCCTGCTGGAACGGCGTATAGCCGACGGAGACCGCGGATCCGGTCAACGCGGACTTGATCTGCTCGCCGGTCCAGTCCGGGTGCTCCTGGGCGAGGATGGCGGCGGCGCCGGCGACATGCGGCGTGGCCATGGACGTCCCCGAGAGCGCCACGTAGCCGTCCGCGACGGGTGTGCCGGTCTGCGCCATGGTGCTGCCGGCCGCCGCAGCGGCGCCGATGTTCACCCCGGGCGCGGTCACGTCGGGCTTGATGGCGGCGTCGCCGGCGCGCGGGCCGCGACTGGAGAAGGAGGCGAGCTTGTCGCTCTTGTCGACGGCGCCGACGGTCAGGGCGGCGTCGGCGCTGCCCGGCGAGTTGATCGTGCCGGTGCCGGTACCGACACCGGTGTTGCCGGCGGCCACGACGAACAGGGTGTCGGTCTCGGCCGAGAGCCGGTTGACCGCCTCCTCCAGCGGGTCCACGCCCGGCGTGTCGAGGGTGCCCAGGCTCAGGTTGACAACGTTGGCACCCTGCGCGACAGCCCACTCCATACCGGCGATGATTCCGGAGGTACTGCCCGAGCCGTAGTCGTTGAGCACCTTGCCGTCGAGGATCTTCGCGCCCGGCGCGACGCCCTTGTACTTCCCCGCGGACTTGGCTCCCGTACCGGCGGCCGTGGACGCGACGTGGGTGCCGTGGCCGAAGCGGTCCTTGGCGTCGGCGGAGGTGGAGAAGTTCTTCTCGGCGATCTCCTGGCCGGCCAGGTCCGGGTGGGTCTGGTCGACGCCGGTGTCCAGGACGGCGATCTTCGTGCCGCTGCCGTCGTAGCCTGCCGCCCAGGCCGCCGGGGCGCCGATCTGCGGCACACTCTTGTCCAGATCGGCCTGGCGGATGTCGTCCAGCCAGACGGTGCCGATCCCGGACGCGGCCGCACGGTACGGAGCGGTGCTCTTCGGCTCGCTGGTGAGCGCGTTCCAGGCCGTGGCGGCGTCCTCGCGCGGAGTGGTCACGGCGTCGGCGTCGAGAGCGCTGAACGAGTGCCGCAGCTCGGTGTGCCCGGCGGTACGCAGCTCGGTCCAGGCCTCCGGGCGCTCGCCCTGGTACGTGACGATCAGCTGGATACCCTCCTGCTGCTGTGCCAGGTACTCGGGCCTGCTGAGGGTGGTGAGGTCGAAGAGGCGCTGGTCGACGCGGCCGCTGCGGACCAGCTCCTCCGCGTCGACGGGCACGGCGTAGGTATGCCCGTCCACGCGCTCGACCTGGATGGGTATGTCCTCACGGCCCGCGGGTCGTTCCACGGCAGCCGGTTCGCCCTTGTCGTCGACCGCGATCCGGTCGCCGGTGATCAGGGTGATCCAGTGCCGCGCACCCCCGGTTTCCGTGGCGCCCCCCGGGGCTGGGCCCTCAAGGCTTTCCGCGTAGGCCGGCGCCGCGGTCATTCCCACGGTGAGCGCCACCGCCGCGGCGGCCACCGAAGCGGCCCGCATTCTTCCCACCCGACTGTTCGACTGTCTGCGCAATTCATGCCCCTGATGACGGCGTAGTGACTGGAAACCCTCATGGGCTCTTGATCGCACAGTATTAGCAGGGTTAGGGCATTCACTCAATGTCCCGCTGAGTGAGCACAGCCGAGGTGAAATACGATGACGTCTCCTTTCCTATTGGGTGGGAAGGGAACGTGGTGAAGGGGTCCTGGCACACCGCGGGAGCCGCTGCCATCAGCTGGTTTCCGCGCTTTACCATACGGGCGGTGCAGACATGTTTCCATTTCGTGTCTTCTGTGGCGCGGACCTCGGCGATCAGTCGAGCACGCGCCGCGTCCGATCCGGGCAGCAGTCGGACCGGCGGCGGTCCCCGGCGGTAATGCTGGG
>JAVXWP010000030.1:0-110856 GCA_032230695.1 Actinomycetota bacterium
AGAGCCAGGATCGGCGCCATCCCCGCCCCGCCACCGATGCAGACGACGGGAAGCACGTGGCCGTCCTTGAGGGTGAACGACCCGTATGGTCCCGTCAGCGACAATTCGTCACCGACCGCGATCTCACCGTCGAGCAGGGCGGAGAACTTGCCGCCCGGGTACTTCTTGATCAGGAACTCGACCTCGTCGGTGCTGGTCGGGGTGGTCGCCATCGAGAACGATCGATGCTGGTCGGTGCCCGGGATGTGCAGATCGGCATACTGCCCCGGCTTGAACGCATAGGTCCCAGGCTCGACCGGGGCGAGCCGAAGGGACACGACGTCGCGTGTCATCGATTCGATGGCAACCACTTTGGTGCGCACGTCCTGGATGGGAACACCGCCGAGCAGTTCGTCCTCGTCGTAGTTCAGCAGTTCGATGGTGCAGTCACTGAAGGCGTGCGACCGGCAGAGCAGGACGAAACCGTCGTCGACCTCGGAGTCGTTGCAGGCAAAGGTGGAGTAGTTCGCCATCTGGATCTCGCCGTCGAGGACGTATGACTTGCACGCCGAGCAGCGGCCCTCACGGCAGCCGTGCATCAGGTGAATGCCCTGGCGGAAGGCAGCGTCGAGAATGTTCTCGTCCTCGTCGACCTCCATCTCGAGGTTGACGGGCTCGAAGTTGATCTTGTGTGAATCGGCCATGGCGGGTGCCTCCTGGGCTGCGATCTGGGTGGGTGGTTGACGGCGAGTGGCACCGCGGCGGCGCAGGTGCCACCCGCCGTCAGGACTTAGACCGGAACCCCGCCGGCGCGGTAGGCCGCGATGTGGGCGTCCCGCTCGTCGTCAGACATCTGGTTCAGCAGCACGTTCGGGCTGTTGAAGGTGTTGCCCCTGACGTCGTCGAGGGTCCACATCTTCGACGGATCGAGGTCGAGGTGTGGCTGACCGACGAGTGTCTTGCCGTCGTCACGGACGTAGCCGAGATCGCTGACGATGTCGGCGAGGTCCTTGCCGTGATGCAACGTCTCCCACTCGCGGAAACCGGTGAGCCGCCCCATGTTCGGGGTTTCCCGACCTTCGTACTCGCTGCGGAACGCGACCGCGTCGGTCCAGTGGCAGGTCTCCGAGCAGTACGTCCGCCACTGACCGTCGACCTTGTCGACGACCATGTCCTCTCGAATGAGCGCCGGCACCATGCACGTCCAGCAGCGGTGGGGATACTGGTACCCGACCTCCTCGAACGCGATGGGCTTGTTGCGCCCCGGATACGCCAGCCGGTTGTAGGCCTCCCACCACTTGCCGTACTTCGAGTACCAGCCGGGGTACTTGTCCTCGAACCACTCGAAGTCGGTGTCGGTCATCGTGTCGATGCGCCAGTAGTTCACCGGCCAACCGGTGGCGAAGAACCGTGCGACCTCGTGCACGTAGCCCTTGTTCCAGATCCGGTTCCACGCCTCCTCGACGAGGTCGTGCGGGATCTTCAGGCCGTACTTCTCCAGCGGGATCAGGTAGCTGCGGTAGTAGTCGTCGTAGATCCACCGGCGCCACATCTCGGCGTAGGAGTCGCGATCCTTGCGACGGTCCTTCGTGCCGTACTCGATGAACGTGCCGATGGCCGCGTCCACGACGCAGTGGTTGTTCCACCAGGCGTAGCGCAGGTCGCGCTCCAGCAGCACCCGGTTGTCCTCGTCGGCCAGCGCCATCAGAAGGATCGAGTAGCCGTTGCTGATGTGGCGCGACTCGTCGGACTGGACCGAGTGGAACACCGTCGGCAGCAGGTAGTCGCCGTTGGCGGCGGCTTCGGCCGGCATGGCCACGAACAGCGTGTTGGTGAAGGCGGTCTCGGCCACGACGGTCAGGTAGATGTTCGCCGCGGTGATCGCGTCGCCGGTGATGAAGCCCTCGCCGAACTGCCGCCCGATCGTGCCGGCGTAGTTGTTGGCGAAGGCCTTCTCGCTCATGTCGAACCCGGCCGGGTCGATGTAGTGGTTCATGTACAGGCGCTTGAGGTTCATCATGATCGTCGAGTGCCTGACCTCGTCGATCATCTGTACCGCGAGACCGTTGTGGATCTCGGGGTTCGGCACCGCGTCGATCGCCATCGGCATCGCGCGGGCCGCTGAGATCTCGGGGAACGGGATAATCGAAAGGAACAGCTTCTGCCATTCCATCCACCGTTCCTGGACCTGGCGGAACATGTTGCCGCGGATGGCACCGTCCATGGCACCGAAGACCCGATTGTCCTTTTCCTCCTCCATAGGGAAGTAGGAGCGAAGGATCTGCTTCAACGGGTCTTTCTTCGGTGCCTTGTCGAACTTGTAGTCCGTGCCGAATCGCTTCGCGGGCGTGGCAAACGTCGGATCCCACGACAATTCGGTGATCTTCTTGTGCGCTTTGCTCAGACTTTGTCGGCTCACGCCATACCTCCGTGCTCGTTGGCAGCTCGGCTTCGCTCGCGCTTCTCGCGGGTGACCCGGATGGTCCCCTTGCGGGGCCTCCGGATGGAGCTCTCACGGCGCCGTCCTGGTGCCTCGAATCACACATCGGCGATCAAACCCGTGCGGTCTCATTGTGAGACAATCGTTGGCTTGCCGGTTCGAGTACTCTGAACGGCGGACACAGCGCTGTGCCATGCCCTCAAGCTTTGCGCAGCGGATCCCGGGCTCGGAGGTGGATCGTTGGCGGATTCTGACGGGCGTGGAGCTTCCCTAGGCGTACTTGCCGAGGCACGCGAGCGTTTTCTGAGCGCCGAGTCGGTTGACTCGAACGCGGTGCGGGGCCCGATTCTGGCCTCTTGGTGGCGGTCGCGGACGTGGAACGTCGCCGCCGACCACGCCGAATCCCCCTACGTGAAGGACCCGAACCTCGAGACCCCGCTGATCCAGAGTGCGGGCCCGGTGCTGAGCCGGCTGCAGGAGCAGCTGAACGGCTCGGCGGTGAGCGTCATCCTGACCAACGGCAGCGGCCTGGTCCTGGACAGGCGCACCAGTGACCCCGAGCTGCAGCGGCGTCTCGATCGAGTGAAACTCGCGCCCGGATTCAGCTACGCCGAGGAGTTCGTCGGTACCAACGGCATCGGGACGGCGCTGGAAGGCGGGCAGCCGACTGCGGTCTACGGGCACGAGCACTACGCGGAGAATCTCGACATGCTCGGCTGCGCCGGGGTACCGATCCGGCATCCGATCTCCGGGCAGGTGGTGGGGCTGTTGGACCTGACCTGCTGGCGCCAAGAAGCCGGGCCGTTGCTGATGACGCTGGCGAAGGCGACCGTGCAGGACATCCAGAAGGAGCTCACCACGCAGGTCGGCATCCGTGAGCTCGGCCTGTTCACCGAGTACCTGCGTGCCTGCCGTCGTGGGCAGGGCATCGTGTTCGCCGTCAACAACAGCCTGGTGATGCTGAACGAGGACGCCCGGCGTCTTCTCACGCCCGAGGACCAGGCGGCGATGCTCGCCAGGGCCGCCGAGGTCCTGACCGCGCGCCGCCCGATCACCCTCTCGATGAACCTTCCGAGCGGCGCCGCCGCCAAACTTGCCTGCACACCGGTTTCGAGCGAAGCGGGGCCTGCCGGTGGCGTGGTCCGGGTGAAGCTGACGCGCGAAGCGGAGTTGCCGAACACGGCGATCCCCTCACAGAACCCGCTCCTGCCCGGGGTGGTCGGCTCCGGCGCGCTTTGGCTGCGTGCGTGCAACGACACCCGCAACCACCACCGCGACGGGGAATGGGTCGCGTTGGAGGGCGAGACGGGCACCGGCAAACTCGCTTTGGCCCGCGCCGTGCACAACCGCACCGATCCGGCCGCGCCGTTCACCGTGCTAGACCTCGCCGACACGAGTTGCCCGGACGGGGTGTTCCAGCGGCTCGGGGAGGTCCTCGGCGAGCGCGGCACGGTGGTGCTCCGCCATCTCGACAAGCTGCCCGCCGAACATGCCCCCGCGGTGACCTCGATGTTGAGCACCGCGCGAAGGCGTCAAGCCGAAACCGGGGGCGGCCCGTGGGTCGTCGCGACGATGACCGAAGGCACCCAGCACGCCGACGACGTCCTTGCGTGTTTCCCTCGGTCGGTACCGGTTCCGCCGCTGCGCCATCACATCGAGGACGTCCGCGAGCTGGTCCCGTTCCTGCTGCTGAAGCTGGGCCAGGACACCCGGCTGACCTGCTCCCCCGCCGCACTGCAGGTGCTGCTGCGGGCCAAGTGGCCCGGCAACATCACCCAGTTGCGGCAGGTGTTGCGCAAGGTCGAGAAGCGGCGGCGCGCCGGGACGATCGAGCCCGAGGACCTGCCGCCCGAATGCCGGACCGTCCTGCGGCGCATCCTCAGCCCACTGGAGTCCATGGAACGCGACGCGATCGTGCGCGCGCTCCTGGACGCCGAGGGCAACAAGGCACGCGCCGCGGACGCGCTCGGCATGTCCCGGGCGACCATCTACCGGAAGATCCGCGACTACGGCATCGACGTGCCCCGGTAGTTCACTCGGCCGCGGATACCTCCGCGACGAACCGGGCGGCCACATCGTGCAGCTTGTCGTTGTCGTGCTGCGAGCGCACGACCAGCATCTCGAAGGCCTCGGCCGCGGTGATCTTGTGCGTGGCCATCAGGATTCCTTTGGCCTGCTCGATCACGGCACGTGACGCCATCGCATGGCGGAGCTGGGCGATGACTTCCTGGTCGGTGCTGTACCGGCGCGCTGACCGCAGCCCGAATACGACAAACGCGGCGAACAGCTCCAGAAGCCTGTTTTCGACCTCGCGGAAACCGTGCGAGCCGAACCCGAAGAGGTTCACCGCGCCGGAAAGATTTTCGTCGACAACGAGCGGCGCCGCCAGGTAGCTGCCCACACCGAGGGCACGGGCGGAATCGGCGAAGCGCGGCCACAGGTCGCGGGCGGTGTCGGTGTCCAGCCGGACCGGCTCGCCCGTTTTCGCCGCACGTAAGCAGGGACCGTCACCCGCTTGGTACTGCACCGTGTCGATGTCCACCGCGCGCTGGTCCGTGCTCGCGACCGTCCGCGGCTCACCGTCGCGGATCAGGGTGATGCTAGCCAGGTCCGCGCCGGGTATGACCCGGATCACCTGCTCGCACACCACCTGGAGCGTGACCTCTGTCCCAGGGTCACGTTCGAGGATGGAGGTCAGCACTTCCAGTGCCGAAGTCACGTCATCCAGATGATCGCCCAGCTGCCGCACGTCGACAGTCATAGCGCCGCTGTTCCCTTCCCATGCCAGGACACGGTGGGGCAACGTGCAGGACCAGCCGAAATCCGGACGCGCTACCACCCGAACCGCTAGTGCTTAGCGGATCCGGCGGAAATCTTACTCGATCAGGGCGTCGGGCGGCAGCACGGCTCGGCCTTGGCCGTCAGCCCAACCGGGGAAATTATCCAAGCTGGACTGACGGCGCGTACGCCTGGCCGCTCGGACTACGCCTTGGCGGACGCCTTCTTGCGGACGGCGCGCTTGGCCTTGGCCGGCGCCGCCTTCGGGGCCACGGCGTCGCGCCGCGACTGCTCGAAGGCCTCGGAAATCTCCGACGAGATTCGTCCGCGCTCCGACACCGTGTAACCGTTGGCGCGGGCCCATTCGCGGACCTGACGCGAACGCTCGCGGTCGCCGCCGGAAGACGTCGCCGACTGGCCGGTGGCGAGCCTGACCTTCCGGCCCCCGGTCCGCTGGCCCGCCGCGATGAAACGGGCCAGTTCGTCGCGAAGGTGTGCGGCATTGTCACCCGAAAGGTCGATCTCGTAGGAGACACCGTCCAAACTGAACGGGACGGTCTGCGTGGCGATTTCGCCGTCGATGTCGTCGACCATCTCGATAAGAACCTTCTGCGCCATAATCTGCTCTTTCTGCTTCGCGGTAGATCTTGTCCGCCGTACCGTAACCGGCGATGCCGCGAAAATCTGTTTTTCGCCTCCGCTCCGCGCGGCGAAAATGTCCGGCAACCGCCGGTGCAGTTGTGGCGGGGCGAGAAGCTCGCTTTCCTCGCGCGGTTCTCCGGAGACAGCCGGCCAATCCTCCTTTTTGGACGGTCCGATCGCGACGCCGGGTTGCAGCGTGCTCCCACTATCAAGTAAGCGTCGTTCACTGGCGGTGAAGATGTACGGTGATCCGCACCGCCGAAGCCCCCGGCCCGGTGGGCAGGAACGAGAACCCGGCAGGCACCTCGGGCTCGCGACCGCGCTTGAGCTCGGCTTCGGTGTAGCGCACACATTTCCGGTGCCATTCCAAGATTCCCGACATCCATTCATTGCGGTCCTCGGCGTGCCGGGTGTGTACGCCCGAGTGCAATCTATGCGCGCTCGAGTGCAATCTGCGCGCGGGCACGACAGCACGATAGTGCGAAAGGCCCGGCAATCACCCGCCGGCCAATGTCCTGCGAGCCATCGCTTCCAACGTCTCCGCACTGCTGTACTGCGGTTGCCAGCCAAGGTCACGTTTGGCCTTGGTCGTGTCCATCACGACCGACGTCCGCACGCCGTGAACCCATTCCGCGACAGCCGGAACGCGCGGCAACTTGGCGAGCACGTCGGAAGCGGCGGCCGCCACCGCGCTCGGGATGCGCACCGCCCTAGCGCCCAGCGCGTGCGCGACCTCGGTGAGTGAAACTTCGCCGTCGCCCGCGAGGTTGTAGGCACCGGGAGGCGCCGAAGTGGTCACGGCGGTGGCGATGGCGCCGGCCACGTCGTCGTGGTGGACCAGTTGCAGTGGGATGCCAGGGTCCGGGAGCACGGGCCGGAGACCGGGGACGGCTCGTGCCGCCTTGACGACGGCGTCAGGCAGGCGGGCGCCGAGTTGCCGCCACGGCATCGAGTCGGCGAGGGCTGTCGCGCGCGGGCCCGCGACGATGCAGGGACGCAAAATGTAGACCTCGAGGCCGGAACCCTCGGTGGCCTCTGCGAGGAGGTCTTCACACTCGGCCTTCTGCTCGGAGTAGTAGTGCTCGCCCGAGCCACGCGGCGGGACGTCTTCGGTGATCGGTGAGGGGTTGTCGGCGTGATAGCCGTAAGCGGCGACGGAGGAGGTATAGACCAAACGCTTCGGTCGCGGGGCGGCGACGGTGGCCTCGAAGACGTTACGGCTGCCGGCGAGATTGATGCGCCGGCTCGCGTCCCGCGAGCCCATGATCACGAAGGCGAGGTGGATCACGACGTCCGCCGCCGCGGCCAGCTCTTCCACGGCGTCGCGGTCAAGAATGTCGCCCTGACGGTATTCGGTCTTGGTCCATCCGTGTTCGGCGGGGTCGAACGGACGCCTTGCCATGCCGAGGATCCGATCGATGACACTGTCGCGTTCCAGGGCGGCGACCGCCGAAATGCCGATTTCGCCGGTAGGACCTGTGATCGCAACGGTGATTCCCATACCGCATCATCGTCCGCGACCGTGCGCCCGCGCAATGATCACGAAGCGTCCTTGCCCGAGACCGGCTTGTGATCCGCCAGCACGTTGACGGCGGCGTTGTGCCTCAACTACTTTGTGCGCCACGGATATGAAACGTTTCATATCGTCGGCCTCCAACGAAGGAGGACATCGTGGCCGCACCGGCGCATCCGCCGACTCCGCTCCTCGAACTTCGGGCCGTGAGCAAGTCGTTCGAAGCGGTTCGGGCGCTTCGTGAAGTCTCCCTGACGCTGTACCCGGGTGAAGTGCACGCCCTCGCCGGCGAGAACGGCGCGGGCAAGTCCACGCTGGTCCGCATCATCGGCGGCGAGCATCGGCCCGACAGCGGGCAGCTCCTGCTCAGCGGCGCCCCTGCCGGCTTTTCGTCTCCCCGCGAGGCGCAGCATCACGGCGTCGCGGTCATCCACCAGGAGCCGACCCAGTTCCCCGATCTCAGCGTCGCGGAGAACGTGTTCATGGGCCGCCAGCCCTTACGTTCCGGTCGCCGCGTCGACCGGCGCGAGATGAACAAGCGCTCGTCCGAACTGTTCGCCCAGCTCGGCGTGCCGATCGACCCGCTGCGGCCTACCCGCGGGCTGTCCATCGCCGACCAGCAGATCATCGAGATCGCCAAGGCGCTTTCGGCCGACGCGCGGATCATCGTGATGGACGAACCGACCGCGGCACTGTCCTCTTTGGAGGCCGACAGGCTGTTCGGTGTCGCCCGCAAGCTTGCCGAAGGTGGCGCCGCGCTGCTGTTCATCTCGCACCGCCTCGACGAGATGTACACCCTGTGCGACCGCGTCACGGTACTGCGGGACGGCGCTGTGGTCGCCGCCGGTGAGGTGATGGCCGACATCGATCAGGACGCGCTCGTGCGGCGCATGGTCGGCAGGCCGGTGGACCAGCTCTTCCCGCAGCGCGAAGCGACCACCGGTGACGAGATCCTGGTGGTCGAGGGACTTACCCGCACCGGCGTGTTCAACGACATCTCGTTTTCGGTACGACGCGGGGAGATCGTCGGTCTCGCCGGGCTCGTCGGCTCGGGGAGGTCCGAAGTGGCCAGAGCCGTTTTCGGGATCGACCCGCACGACGGCGGAAGCGTGCGCGTGCGAGGTGTCGAGCTTCCTGCGGGCAATCCGCGCGCGGCCATCGACAGCGGTGTCGCGCTGGTGCCCGAAGACCGCCGGGAACAGGGGCTCATCCTCGAGCTCTCCATCGAGCGCAACGCTTCCCTGGCACGGCTGAAAGCGGTGTCCGGCAAGGGGATCGTCAGCCGCTCGGCCGAGCGCTCACTCGCCAGGGAGTGGGCAGACCGCCTCGGGCTGAAGTCCGGCGCGCTATCCGATCCGGTAGCCACGCTTTCCGGAGGCAACCAGCAGAAGGTCGTTCTCGGGAAATGGCTGGCGACCGAGCCGTCCGTGCTCATCGTGGACGAACCGACCCGGGGCATCGACATCGGCGCCAAGGTCGAGGTCCACACCCTCCTGTCCGATCTCGCCGCACAGGGGATGGCGATCCTGCTCATCTCCTCGGAGCTGCCGGAGGTATTGGGAATGGCCGACCGCGTCCTGGTGATGCACGAGGGACGGATCACCGCCGACCTCTCGAAGAACGAAGCCTCCGAAGAAGCCGTTATGTACGCTGCCACCGGGAGTGCCGCATGAACAGGCTCCGCGCGCTGTTCTCCGGGCGCGAGATGGGCATCGTGGGCGCGCTGATCGTGGTAGTCGTGGTGACCACCACGGTCAACCCGAGTTTCCTGTCCGCACAAGGGATCCACGACCTCTTCCTGAACGCCTCGATCATCGCGCTGCTCGCGATCGGGCAGACGGTGCTGGTGATCACCCGCAACATCGACCTCTCGGTCGGCTCGGTGATGGGGCTGACCGCGTTCCTCTCCGGTCAGCTGTTCATCAACGACCACGGCACGCCGGTGATCCTGGTGCTGCTGGCCGGGATCGCGCTCGGCGCGGTCTGCGGCGCGTTCAACGGCGCGCTCGTCGCGGTCGCGAAAGTCCCGGCGCTCGTGGTCACCCTCGGGACGCTTTATGTGTTCCGGGGCCTCGACTACGGCTGGGCCACGGCCACCGGCGTCCAGCAGGTCAACGCCGACCAGATGTCGCCTTCGTTCCTCGCGTTCGGCTCCGGGTCGCTGCTCGGCGTCCCGAATCTCACCATCCTCGCGGTGGTCGTGCTCGCCGGAACGGCGTATGCGCTGCACAACTGGCGCTCCGGCCGTGAGCTCTACGCGATCGGCTCGAACCCCCAAGCCGCCCGGCTGGCGGGGATCCCGGCCGGGCGACGCGTCTTCACCGCGTTCGTCCTGTCGGGTTCGCTCGCCGGGCTCGCGGGTGTGCTGCACGCGTCGTACTTCGGCACCATCAACGCCTCGGTCGGCAACGGCCGCGAACTCGCCGTCATTGCGGCCGTGGTCGTCGGCGGGGTCGCCATCTTCGGCGGCAGCGGCTCGGTGCTCGGTGCGGCCTTGGGCGCGCTCCTGCTGACCACGATCACCAGCGCGCTCCCGATCCTCGGGGTTCCGGCGTTCTGGCAGCGGGCCGTCGACGGCGCCGCGCTGCTGCTGGCCATCTCGCTCGACCGGGCCGTGATGCTGCGGCTGGCGACGAAACTGCGGGAGCAGAGGAGTGCCAGCCGTGCGTGACAAACTGCTGCGCTGGGAATCGGTCCTGTTCCTGCTCTGTGTCGCCGTGCTGGTCTTCGGCTCGACGAGCACGGCGGGGTTCGCCAGCGGCGACAACATCTCGTTCCTGCTGCTGGACTACACCGAGGTTTCCCTGCTGGCACTGGCTTTGCTGCCGATCGTGCTGACCGGGGAGATCGACCTGTCGGTGGCCTCGGTGCTCGGCTTCTGCTCCGCGCTGACAGGCACGCTGTGGAACGCGGGGATGTCGTTCGAGACGATCGTGCCGCTCGTACTGGTGGCTGGGGGCGTGCTCGGCGCGGTCAACGCCGGGCTGATCGTCAAGTTCGGGCTGCCGTCGCTCGCGGTCACGATCGGCACGCTCGGGCTCTACCGCGGGCTCGCCTACGTCGTGCTCGGCGACGGCGCGGTCACCGGGTTCCCGGAGAACTTCCGGCCGCTGGCGACAGACACGATCCCCGGCACGTTCCTTCCCTATGCGACGGTCGTGGTGATCGTCGTCGGCCTGATCGTCGCCGGGGTCGTGCACTTCACGCCGGTGGGCCGCTCGCTCTATGCGATCGGCCTCGGCGCCGAGACGGCCCGTTTCTCCGGCATCCGGGTGGACCGCCTCAAATGCGCGCTCTACATCGTCTCCGGGGTGATCGCCTCGGTGGCGTCGCTGGTGTACACGTTGCGGTACAACAGCGCGCGGGCCGACAACGCGAACGGCTTGGAGCTGATCGCCGTCGCCGCGGTACTGCTCGGCGGGGTCTCGATCTTCGGCGGCCGCGGGACGGTCATCGGTGTGCTGACCGCGCTCCTGCTGATGGCGGGACTGCGCAATGTGTTGTTCCTCAACGACGTCACCAACGAGATCCAGAACGTGATCAGCGGGCTCCTGCTGATCGTCTCCGTACTCGTCCCGGTGGTCGCGAACCTGCTGCGACGGCGAAAACCCGCCCCATCGGTCCCGTCGCCACCAACGCAGTCCCTGTCCCTGCCCGAACCCGTGGGTGCTGCCGCCGCCCCCGGCCCACATGAGGAGGACCAACGATGATCCGCTCACACCCCATCGGCCGCGCGGTGCTCGCGGCGACAAGTGCCGGGCTGGCGGTCGCCCTGATCGCCGGCTGCGGCGGGACGACAAAGGATTCCGCGCCCGCCGCAGCCGGCAACGCGCCGGCGTCGACCAAAGCCGCCGATCCCAACGCCGCCATCAAGGAAGGGCTCAAGATCACCTTCCTGCCGAAGGAGATCGACAACCCCTACGAGAACATCGTCGACAAGGGCGGGATCGAGGCGGTCGGCGAACTGAAGGGGGTGGGCAAGGAGGTCGGCCCGTCCGACGCGTCGGCGTCCTCACAGGTGTCCTACATCAACACGCTCATCCAGCAGAAGCAGGACGCGATCGTGGTCGCCGCGAACGATCCGAACGCGGTGGCGCCGGCGTTGAAGGACGCTCGAGCCAAGGGCATCGCCGTGGTCACCTACGACTCCGACGCCGCGCCCGACGCCCGGCAGATCTTCGTCAACCAGGCCAATTCCGAGGACATCGGCCGCTCGCAGGTCAAGCTGATCTCGGACCAGATCGGGGGAACCGGCAAGATCGCCATTCTGTCGGCGACGCCGAACGCGACGAACCAGAACACCTGGATCGACTTCATGAAGGACGAGCTCACCAAGCCCGAGTACAAGGGCATCGAGCTGGTCAAGGTGGCCTACGGTGACGACGACGACCAGAAGTCGTTCCAGGAGACGCAAGCACTGCTTCAGTCCATACCGGACCTGAAGGGGATCGTTTCGCCCACCACGGTCGGGATTTCAGCCGCTGCAAGGTATCTGTCGTCTTCGCCGTCCAAAGGCAAGGTCGCGCTGACCGGGCTGGGCACACCGAACCAGATGCGCCAGTTCGTCAAGGACGGCACCGTCAAGGAGTTCGCGCTCTGGGACCCGAGCCAGCTCGGCTACCTCGCCGGTTACGCAGCGGCAGCGCTCGCGTCGGGTCAGGTCACCGGTGCGGAGGGTGAAGTGCTCAAGGCCGGCAAGCTCGGCACCCGCACGATCGGCAAGAACGGCGAGATCATCCTCGGCCCGCCGACGACGTTCAACGCACAGAACATCGACCAGTACAACTTCTGACGGGAGGAACGCAATGCTCGACCAGGCCGCAGTCAAGACCGCGCTGCGCAACCAGCATGTCGAGACGCCGTCGTGGTCTTTCGGCAACTCGGGCACGCGGTTCAAGGTGTTCACCCAGCAGGGAATCCCGCGCAACGCGCACGAAAAGATCGAGGACGCCGCGACCGTGCACCGGTTCACCGGGATGGCGCCGACGGTCGCCGTGCACATCCCGTGGGACAAGGTCGCCGACTACGGTGAACTCGCCCGGCACGCCCGTAATCTCGGCGTCGGCATTGGCGCGGTGAACCCCAACGTGTTCCAGGACGACGACTATCGCCTCGGCAGTGTCTGCAACCCCGACCCGGCGGTCCGGCGCAAGGCGATCGGCCATCTCCTCGAATGCGTCGACATCATGGACGCCACCGGGTCCAAGGACCTGTCGATCTGGCTCGCCGACGGCCTGAACTACCCGGGGCAGGATTCGATCGCCGCCCGGCAGGACAGGCTGGACGAAGCGCTGCGGATCGTCTACGACCGGCTCGGCGACGACCAGCGCATGTTGCTGGAGTACAAGTTCTTCGAGCCCGCGTTCTACGCCACGGACGTTCCCGACTGGGGAACCAGCTACCTGCATTGCGTCGAACTCGGCCCGAAAGCGCTCGTGCTGGTGGACACCGGGCACCACGCGCCGGGCACCAACATCGAGTTCATCGTCGCCCTGCTGCTGCGGAAGTCCCGGCTCGGCGGGTTCCATTTCAACTCCCGGTTCTACGCCGACGACGACCTGATGGTCGGGGCGGCCGATCCGTACCAGCTGTTTCGGATCATGACCGAGATCGTGTCCGGCGGCGGGCTGGCGAAGGAGTCCGGTGTCGCGTTCATGCTCGACCAGTGCCACAACATCGAAGCGAAGATCCCCGCCCTGATCCGCTCGGTGATGAACGTGCAGGAGGCGACCGCGAAGGCGCTGATCGTCGACACCGACGCGCTGAAGAAGGCGCAGCAGGACGGTGACGTACTCGGCGCGAACGCCGTCATCGCCGACGCGTTCGCCACCGACGTCCGCCCGCTGCTCGCCGAGTTGCGCACGGACATGGGGCTGGACCCCGATCCCATCGCGGCCTACCACCGCAGTGGTTACGCGGAGAAGATCGTGGCCGAGCGGGCCGGTGGCTCCCCTGCCGGGTGGGGGGCCTGAAATGAGCGCTGTCGAAGACCTGCTCGCTCGCTCCAACCGGCTCGGCGCCGACCCTCGGAACACGAACTACGCCGGCGGGAACACCTCGGC
This sequence comes from Actinomycetota bacterium, assembly GCA_032230695.1. Lineage (GTDB taxonomy): Bacteria > Actinomycetota > Actinomycetes > Mycobacteriales > Pseudonocardiaceae > Amycolatopsis. The sequence continues at coordinate 13,415 of JAVXWP010000030.1, forward strand.
CAAAGCGGTCGCGGTCGATCCCGCGACCGGCAAGGACGTCGAGCTGATGTGGGTCAAGGGCTCCGGCGGGGACCTCGGCACACTCACCGAAGGCGGCCTCGCGGTGCTGCGACTGGACAGGTTGCGGGCGCTCGTCGAGGTCTATCCCGGTGCAGACCGGGAGGACACGATGGTGGCGGCGTTCGACTACTGCCTGCACGGCCGGGGCGGTGCGGCGCCGAGCATCGACACCGCGATGCACGGGCTCGTCGACGCCGAACACGTCGACCATCTGCACCCTGACTCCGGGATCGCACTGGCCACGGCCGCCGACGGCGAAGAGCTCACCCGCGAGGTCTACGGCGACAGGGTCGTCTGGGTACCGTGGCGCCGGCCGGGTTTCCAGCTGGGACTGGACATCGCGGCGATCAACGAGGCCAGTCCGCAGGCGATCGGGTGTGTGCTCGGCGGGCACGGGATCACCGCCTGGGGCGCCACCAGCGAACAGTGCCAGGCGAATTCCCTGGAGATCATCCGCACCGCCGAGCGGTATCTCGCCGAGCACGGCAAACCGGACCCGTTCGGCCCGGTGCTCGACGGCTACGGCCCACTGTCCGAAGCAGACCGTCATACGCGCGCGGCCGCACTGTTCCCGGTGCTGCGCGGGCTGGCGTCGACGGATTCCCCGCAGCTGGGCCACTTCATCGACAGTGAGCCGGTGCTCGACTTCCTGTCGCGCACCGAGCATCCCCGGCTCGCCGCGCTCGGCACGTCGTGCCCCGATCATTTCCTGCGGACCAAGGTCGCGCCGTTGGTCGTCGACCTGCCCGCGACGGCGCCGATCGAGGCCGTGATCGCACGGGTCCGGGAGCTGCACGCCGCCTATCGCGTGGACTACGCCGCGTACTACGCGCGGTACGCCGACGCGGACAGCCCGCCGATGCGCGGCGCCGACCCGGCGATCGTGCTGGTACCCGGCGTCGGCATGTTCAGCTTCGGCCGGAACAAGCAGACCGCGCGGGTGGCGGGCGAGTTCTACGTCAACGCCATCAACGTGATGCGCGGCGCGGAGTCGGTGTCGGCCTACTCCCCCATTCCCGAGTCGGAGAAGTTCCGGATCGAGTACTGGCCGCTGGAAGAGGCGAAGCTGCGGCGAATGCCGAAGCCCAAGCCGCTGGCGACCCGTGTCGCGCTGGTGACCGGCGGGGGTTCGGGCATCGGGCGGGCGATCGCGCTGCGGCTGGCTGCCGAGGGCGCGTGCGTCGCGGTGGCGGACCGGGATTCAGCGGCGGCCGCGACGGTCGCCCGGGAGGCTGGTTCCGACGCGATCGCGCTGACTGCCGACGTGACCGACGAGGCCGGGATCGCGGCGGCGGTCGCGGACACCTGCCTCGCGTTCGGCGGGGTCGACCTGATCGTCAACAACGCGGGACTGTCGATTTCCAAGCCCCTGCTGGAGACCACCGCCGAAGACTGGGACAGGCAGCACGACGTCATGGCGAAGGGGTCTTTCCTCGTGGCGCGTGAGGCGGCGCGGGCGATGATCGCGCAGGGCATGGGCGGGGACATCGTCTACATCGTCAGCAAGAACGCGGTGTTCGCCGGTCCCAACAACGTGGCTTACGGTGCCACGAAAGCGGATCAGGGCCATCAGGTGCGGTTGTTGGCGGCGGAACTCGGCGAGCACGGCATCCGGGTCAACGGCGTCAACCCGGACGGGGTCGTACAGGGCTCCGGGATCTTCGCGTCCGGGTGGGGCGCGCAGCGGGCGGCGGTCTACGGCGTTCCCGAAGAGAAACTCGGGGAGTTCTACGCGCAGCGCACCCTCTTGAAACGCGAAGTGCTGCCGGAGCATGTGGCGGCGGCGGTGTTCGTCCTGACCGCCGGGGAGCTGTCCCACACCACCGGCCTGCACGTACCGGTCGACGCCGGTGTCGCGGCTGCGTTCCTGCGATGACGGTCACGGAGATATAGGTGTCCGTTTTCGTCGCGGTCGACCTCGGCGCCAGCAGCGGGCGCGTCATGCTGGGCCGGGTGTCCGGCGGGCACGTCGAACTGGCCGAGGCGCACCGGTTTCCCCTCGGCCCGCAGGCGCGGCCCGGAGGCGGGCTGCGGTGGGATATCGAGCGCATTCACGACGAGGTCGCCAAAGGACTGCGAAAGACCGAGCCCGCCGAGCCGGTCTCGATCGGCCTCGACGCGTGGGCGGTGGACTACGGCCTCGTCGACGGCGACGGGCGGCTGACCGGGGACGTGCGGTGCTACCGCGACCCGCGCACGGACGGCATGGCAGACGTGCTGCGCAAGTACGTCGACGACTCGGCACTGTACGCGGCCAACGGACTTCAGTACCTGCCGTTCAACACCGTCTACCAGTTGCTCGCCGAACCCGACCTGGCCGGCCGGACGATGTTGCTGGTGCCCGACCTGCTCGCGTACCGGCTGACCGGCGAAATGGGCGCGGAGGTGACCAACGCGTCCACCACCGGGCTGCTCGACGCGACCACCCGGGACTGGGCATGGGATCTGGTTTCTCGGACCCCGATTCCGCCCGCGCTGCTCCCGCCGCTGCGGCGGCCGGGCGAGACTATCGGCGTGCTCGAGGGCGGCACACCGATAGTCTCGGTGGCTTCGCACGACACGGCATCGGCGGTCGCCGCGGTGCCCGCCGACGGCGACCGGTTCGCGTACATCTCTTGCGGGACTTGGTCTTTGGTCGGTCTGGAACTACCGGGACCGGTGCTGACCGAGGCCGCCCGGGTGGCGAACTTCACCAACGAGGCAGGGCTCGACGGCACGGTGCGGTTCCTGCGGAACACCATGGGACTGTGGCTGCTCAGCGAGTCCCTGCGGATTTGGGGAAACCCGTCGCTGGACGAACTGCTGGCCGCGGCTGGTGACGAGCCCGCGTTCCGGTCGGTGGTGAATCCGGACGACGCCGTTTTCCTTGCGCCCGGCGACATCCCGGGCCGAATCGCCCAGGCGTGCCGGGACAGCGGGCAATCGGTTCCCGGCGGGCCCGCGGCGATGGTCCGGACGATCCTGGAGTCGCTCGCGCTGGCACACGCCAGTTCGGTGCAGGCGGCGACGCGGCTCTCAGGGCATCCGGTCGACGTGGTGCACCTGGTCGGAGGCGGGTCACGGAACCGGCTGCTGTGCCAACTCACCGCCGACGCCTGCGGGCTGCCGCTGCTGGCGGGGCCGGTCGAAGCCAGCGCGCTGGGGAACATCCTGGTCCAGGCCCGCGCCGCGGGTCTGGTCACGCACCTACGGGACGTTTCGACGGCGGAATCCTTGGTGCCGTACGAACCCCGCGGTGATCGAGCCACTTGGCGCGCCGCCGGCGCCCGCGTCGGCGTCGATCTCGATCACGGGTCTTGACCTCCAGTAAGCGCGAGGTCCGAGAATGATCGGGAGCGAAGGAGAATTCATGTCATTCACCCAGATCGAGATCGACTATCTGGCGTCGCAGCCGCTGGGCCGGTTGGCCACGATCCAGCCGGATGGCACTCCGCAGATCAGCCCGGTCGGATTCACCTACAACGCCGGGCTCGGCACGATCGACATCGGCGGTTACGAGATGTCGAAGAGCTGGAAGTTCCGCAACCTGCGAAGCAACGACAAGGTCGCTTTCGTCGTCGACGACATCGTGTCGACCGATCCTTGGCGGGTCCGGTGCCTGGAGATCCGCGGCGTCGCCACCGGAATCGAAAACCCCGACGGAACCGGCGGCGCGATCATCCGGGTGTGGCCGCGGCGCATCATCAGCTTCGGGATCGGAGCCCCCGATATCGACCCTCACCTGCTGAAGCCGAGTAAGCGCGACGTCGGCGTGTAGGGCGGGCTGTGCTAGACAGGGTGTAACCAAAGGGGCACCCATGAACGAGCTCAGTCTCGGTATTCTGTCGCGCTCGAGCAAGGAAAACGAGCGGCGGCTGCCCATTCACCCCCTGCACTTCGAGCGGATCGACGCTGCTCTTCGTAGCCGTATCTTCCTCGAACACGGCTATGGAGAGCGCTTCGGCGTGTCCGATGAACAGTTGACGCCCTTTGTCGCGGGATTGCGGACACGGCAGCAGTTGATCGCGGAGAGTGACGTGATCCTGCTGGCCAAGCCGCTGGCCGGCGACCTCGCCGAGCTGCGTGCGGGGCAGGTCCTGTGGGGCTGGCCGCATTGCGTGCAGGACGAGAAGCTGACGCAACTGGCTATCGACCGGAAGCTGACGCTCATCGCGTTCGAGGCGATGAACCACTGGACCTCCGACGGTTCGTTCAACCTCCACGTCTTCCACAAGAACAACGAGCTCGCCGGTTACTGCTCAGTGCTGCACGCGCTGGAGACCATCGGCTCGACGGGCGTTTACGGCCGCCGCCTGCGCGCCGCGGTGATCGGTTTCGGCGCGACCGCCCGGGGCGCGGTCACGGCGTTGAACGCGCACGGCGTGCACGACGTCTCGATACTCACCAACCGGGGCGTGACGGCGGTCAGTTCGCCGATCCACTCGGCGACGATGGTGCAGTTCGACCACGATGTGAACCACCCCGGCGATCCGCGCCGGAGCCACGCGGACACCGAGCACGGGCGGATGCCGCTGGCGGAATTCCTCGCCGAGCACGACATCATCGTCAACTGTGTCCTGCAGGACACCGAAGCGCCGCTGACTTTCCTCATCGACGACGACCTGCCGACGCTCGCGCCGGGCACGCTCATCGTCGACGTCTCCTGCGACGAGGGCATGGGCTTCAGCTGGGCGCGGCCGACGTCGTTCACCGAGCCGACCTTCCTGGTGGGCGACAACGTCACCTACTACGGCGTCGACCACAGCCCGTCGTACCTGTGGAACTCCGCTTCGTGGGAGATCAGCGAAGCTCTACTCCCCTATCTCGAAGACGTCCTCACCGGACCGGGTACCTGGGAATCCAACGAGACCATCCGTCGCGCCATCGAGATCCGCGAGGGAACCATCCGGAACCCCGCGATTCTTTCGTTCCAGGACCGGGCGCCGGAGTACCCGCACGCGCACCGCTGAGCCGGCCAGCACGAAGGGCGGGCCATGGCGGCCCGCCCTTTTGGTGAAAAACGGATTATCCGGTGACGCAGTAGTTGGCGAGCCACTCCACGAGCTCCGCGTGGTTGCCGGCCTTGCGGAAATCGGGCGGGCCCGGCCTACCGAGGGTGTTTTCGCCGGCCCGCAGCGCGGCAAGGAACTTCACGACCTCGGCCGGTGCCGGGATGACGTGAAGACCGCCCATGTAGGCCAGCACGACGAGATGGTCGCGACCGGGGACTTCGAGGCCGGCGGCCCAGCCGTGCCGCTCGTCCCACAGCAGTGCCAGGTCCCGGTCCGGGAATCGGTCCAGCCGCCAGTCGATGGCGATGTAGACGGTCGCGGGGATGTCGAGGTCGAAAGCGCAGGCCTCCAGCCCGATCCCCAAAGTGGCGGCCACGGCGGCCGAATAACCCTGCAGATCGCGCGCGAACTCGTGTTCGATGTCGGCGCCCATCAGACTCGTCACTGAACTCGTCTCCGCTCCTTTTTTGGTGAGCTTGAGACGTGACTACCCACTGCAAGGTCCTTCTAACACCATTTGGTGAACAAAATCCTTGCTACGCACGGTTTTTCGGATGGACACTGTACGTAGCGTAAGCGGCATGGACAACCGGCTGGGCGATCTGCCGTACCCCGCCATGCCCACCACAATCATCCCGACCGGGCGAGTTCCTTGGCCGCGGCCCGCAGATCCGCGACGAAGTCCTGATAGGCGATGTCGCGGTCAGGGGCGCGCAGCACCGAAGACGGATGGACGGTGGCGACCGCGGAAAGCGGCCTGCCCAGCATGTCTTCGGGGATTTCCACGACCGTTCCCCGGTGCTCGGTCACTTTGAAAGAGGAGCCGAGCAGCGATTGCGCCGCCGTCGCGCCGAGGAAGACGACCAGCCGCGGGCGTACGGAGTTCAGCTCGGCGAGCAGCCACGGGCGGCAGGCAAGGACTTCGCCGCGGGACGGCTTCTTGTGGATGCGGCGCTTCCCGCGTTCGGCAGGCACGAACTTGAAGTGCTTGACCGCGTTGGTCAGGTAGACGCTTTCCCGCTCGATGCCGCTTTCGGCCAGCGCACGGTCGAGGAGATGCCCGGCCGGCCCCACGAACGGCTCGCCCGCACGGTCCTCCTGGTCCCCCGGCTGCTCGCCGACGAACATTGCCGATGCCGTTTTCGGGCCGTCGCCGAACACCGTCTGGCTCGCGTTCTGGTACAGGTCGCAACCACGGCACCCCGCCGCCGCCGAACGCAACCGCGAGAGTGCACTGCTGTCCGGGATGAACGCGTCGGCGGTGAGGTCGGCCACCGTTATCGGTTACCCGCGGGACGAAACGTGAAACAGCGGGACTTTTGCGTCTTGACGTGTGAATTCGTACAGCGCTGGGTACCTGACTCGCAGGACGCTCGAGGCGGGAGAAGTCATGCTCAGCCACCATGATCGGGACGCACTGGATCGCATCGCCCAACAACTCGAAGAAAGCGATCCCGCGCTGGCCGCGGCATTGCGCAACGGCAAGGTTTCCGGCCTGCCGGGTATGAAGACGTTCCTCTTGGCGGTTCTCGCTCTGCTCGGGGCACTACTGGGAGTTCTCGGCATCGCCGCGGCGAGCATGTCGGTACTGATGCTCGGGCTCGTGACGCTTTCAGCCGCGGCCACCATCTACGGCGTGCGCAGGATGGGCAACGGCGGCAAGGAGCACAAGGGGCGCCGGGCCCGGCCGGCGGTTTGATCTTCGGAGTGCCCGGGTACCCGCTGGACTGACAGATCGGAGCAGTCCAGCGGGAGGTTGGCGTGCGTATCGGATACACCTTGATGACAGAGCAGGCCGGGCCGAAGGCGCTCGTGCGCTACGCCGCCGCGGCGGAGCGGGCCGGGTTCTCCTTCGAGGTCAGCAGCGACCACTACTCGCCGTGGCTCGACGAGCAGGGGCACGCGCCGTACGCGTGGAGCGTGCTGGGCGCGGTGACCCAGTGCACCGAGCGCGTCGAGTTGATGACTTACGTGACCTGCCCGACCATGCGGTACAACCCGGTCGTCGTGGCGCAGAAGGCCGCCACCATGCAGCTGCTTTCGGACAACCGCTTCACCCTCGGGCTGGGATCGGGCGAGAACCTCAACGAGCACGTCATCGGCAAGGGCTGGCCGCCCGCCAACGCCCGGCACGAAATGCTGACCGAAGCGATCGACATCATTTCGGGGCTCTTCGACGGTGGCTACTTCAACTATTCGGGCCGCTACTTCCAGGTGGACTCGGCGAAACTGTGGGACCTGCCCGCGGTACGGACGCCGATCGGGGTCGCGGTGTCCGGCAAGCAGTCCGTGGAGAAGTTCGCCCTGACCGCGGACGTGATGATCGCTGTCGAACCCGACGCGGACCTCTGCAGCCAGTGGGACGCCCAGTGGCGTGGCACCGGTGAGAAGGGCTCGCGCAAGGTCGGCCAGCTGCCCGTCTGCTGGGACACCGATCGCGACGCGGCCGTGAAACGCGCCCATGAGCAGTTCCGGTGGTTCGGCGGCGGCTGGAAGGTCAACGCCGAACTGCCCGGCACCGCGGGGTTCGCCGGGGCGACCCAGTTCGTCACCGAGGGCGACGTCGCGCAGGGAATCCCGTGCGGGCCCGATGTCGAGCCGATCGTGGAGAGCGTGCGCAAGTTCGCCGACGCGGGGTTCACCGATCTCGCGCTCGTCCAGGTCGGCGGCGACCACCAGGACGGGTTCCTGGAGTTCGCCCAGTCCGACCTGCTCCCCGCGCTCAGCGAGGCCTTTCCCGAAGGAGCCCGATGACCAGGGGCGCGGCCTTGTTCGACATCGACGGGACGCTCGTCGACTCGAACTACCTGCATGTCCACGCCTGGCAGCGGGCCTTCCACGCCGTCGGGCACCCCGTCGATGCCTGGCACATCCACCGCGGAATCGGCATGGGGGCTTCGCAGCTGCTCACGACCCTGCTCGGCGACGCGGCGGACGAGCTTGGCGACGAGGTCAAGAAGCTCCACGGAGACTTCTACCGGCAGTTGTCCGGGCTGCTCCGCCCGTTCGAACACGCCCGTGATCTCGTGACCACCGTGGCGGCGCGCGGGGCGGCGGTGGTCCTCGCGACGTCCGCGGCACCCGACGAACTGGAGCTTCTGCGCGCGACGCTCGACGTGGAGCGGTCCGTCGCCGACATCACCTCTTCGCAGGACGTCGACGCGGCGAAGCCCGAGCCTGAAATCGTCGAGGTCGCCCTGGAACGGGCCGGTGTGAGCGCGGACGAAGCGGTCTTCGTCGGCGACGCCGTCTGGGACGTGATCGCGGCGAAACGCGCGGGTGTGCCGACGATCGGGCTGCTCTCCGGCGGCATCAGCGCCGCCGAGTTGACCGACGCCGGGGCCGTCGCCGTCTATGACGACGCGGCCGCCCTGCTGCACGAGCTGGACGGCAGTCCCCTTGCCGCACTCTGGTCCCCGGAAGGGGCCAGCTAGGCCATGTCCTGTGGATCTTGTTCGATGGATAGCGCGAACTAAGATCCACAAGACATGGCCTAGACTCCGCGCAGGCCAGCGGCACGGATCAGCAGCGAGGACACACAGGCGTTGTACAGATATTTCTGGGTGACACTGGTGGCCGCCGCTGCCCTTCTCGTCTTCTCCCTGCAATGGATGATCGCCGAGATCGGGCCGTGGCGGATCGACCTCGAGGTGTACCGGCACGGAGTCGAGGCCTGGTGGAACGGCCGGAACATCTACGGCAAGCTGCCGCCGTCCGCGGGCGGGCTCGACCTGCCGTTCATCTACCCGCCGTTCTCACTCGTCGTCCTGCTCCCGTTCGCCGTGCTGCCGTTCTCGCCCGCGGTGGTCACGCTGTTCGTGGTCAACCTGCTGTGCCTGGGCGTGACGCTGTACGTCGTGGCCAGGAGCGTGTGGCAGGCGGGCGGCACGCGCGGGGCGCTGGCCGTCAGTTCGCTCGCGCTGCCGCTGGTGCTGTTCCTCGAGCCGATCAACGCGACCTTCAGGTTCGGCCAGATCAACATCATCCTCATGGCGCTCGTCGCCGTCGACTGCCTGGTGCCGAAGCCAAGGTGGGCGCGCGGCATCGGCGTCGGCCTGGCAGCGGCCATCAAGCTGACGCCGGCGGCCTTCGTCCTCTACTTCCTGGTCCGCCGGGACTTCCGCGCGGCGATCACCGCGGCCGTCACGGCCGTGGCCGCCTCGGCCATCGGCTTCGCGATCGCTCCGGAGGCTTCGGTCGACTACTGGTTCGGTGGGTTGGCCGGGGCGTCCAAGGTCGGCGGGGTCCCGTTCCTCACCAACCAGTCCGTCCAGGCGGTGGTGGTCCGGCTCGGCTTCTCGTCGCTGACGACCACGGTCGTATGGCTGGTACTGGTGTTGGTCCTGCTCGCGGCGGTGATCGCCGCGATGCGCCGGGCTGACCCGGCGACGGCGCTGATGGTCAACGCCGGGTTCGCGCTGCTCGCGTCGCCGACGTCGTGGTCGCACTACTGGATCTGGGTCGCGCCCGCGCTGGTCGTGATGCTCGCCGCTGTCGTCCGCCACGCCCGCGCCGGCTCCCTCGCCGGGATCGGCTGGCTCGTCGCGGCGGCCGCCACCGCTGTCGTCTGCTATCTGGCGCCGTTCAACGGGCTGCCGGGCTTCGACAACCGCGAGATGTCCTGGACGTCCTCACAGCAGGTGCTCGGCGCCAGTTACCCCTTACTCGGGTATGCGCTGATCCTCGCCTACGCACTGCCCGCAATACTACGAAGGAACTCCGCTGACCAGGGTACGTGGGAGACACCACACGTCGGCGCAGCGAACCGAAGCAGTTCTGGTGAGGAGAAGGGTTGAGGCCGGTTATTTCGAAGCGAGCTTGGCCGCGTATCGGCGTGCAGGCGCTGCTGGTCGTGGCCCTCCTGGTGGTGCTCGGCTACCTGGTGGACGAATTCCCCAAATGGCCGACCGACGTCGACATCTACCGGCTGGGCGCAGAGACATTCCTCAAGGGGCACTCGATCTACACCCAGCTCCCTGTCTCGACCGAGGGTGGCCCGCTGCCCTACACCTACCCGCCGGTCTCCGCTGTCGTGTTCGTGCCGCTGGGCCTGCTGCCGCCGTCGCTCGGCTTCCCGCTGCTGTCCGCGGTGACCGGACTGGCGCTCATCCCGCTGATCCTCGCCTACCGCCAGGGCGTGCCGGAGTTCCGCAAGCTGCTCGGCCAACCGTGGATCGTGGTCGCGGCGGCGATTGCGCTGGTGGTCGCGCACCCGGTCAAGAACACCATCTTCTGGGGCCAGATCAACGTCATCCTGATGATGCTCGTGGCGCTGGACATCCTGTGGCCGAACCCCCGCTGGCGGCGCGGCATGCTGATCGGCATCGCGGCCGCGGTCAAGCTGACCCCCGCCGGGTTCGCGCTGATCTTTCTGCTGCGCAAGGACTACCGGGCCGTTGTCACCAGTATCGTCAGCTTCGCGGTGATGACCGCGATCGGCTGGGTACTGCTGCCGTCGGACTCGTTCATCTACTGGACCAACCGGATCTTCCACGCCACGAGCATGGACATCGGGCTCCCCTACGCGAACGAATCGCTGGTGGCGGGCCTGGAAAAACTCGGCATGACCGGTACGACGTTGAGCGTCGTGTCGACCGTCGGGCTGGTCGCGGTGCTCGTGATGACCTGCCTCGGCACCAAACGCGCGATCGACGACGGCAACATCGCCCTGGCGCTGGGCGTGACCGCGGCCGGGGTGCTGCTCGTCTCGCCGATCTCGTGGTCGCACCACTGGATCCTCGCACTGACGACGTCGGCGCTCCTGATGGTGATGGGTGTCCAGCGGCACAACGCCTGGCTCCTGCTCACCGGCGCGGTGAGCGTCACCATCTACTGGACGGCGCCGCACTACAAGATCCCGTTGTTCGCCGACACCTGGGACACCTACGACAAGATCGCCGGAAGCAGTTACCAGATCCTGGCGCTGGCGCTGCTCGTCGTGATGACCGTGCGGCAACTGGCGAAACTGCCCGACCGTGGCGCCCTCACCCCCGTCCTTCCCGACGCGCCCGTCACCATCCCCGCCAAACCCACGGCCGACCAGGTCTCGTAAGACCACGAGATGGCGACATCACGTGATAAGACGAGTGGGGCACCAGCCGTGGCTGATGCCCCACTCGTCCTACTCCGTGTTACGGATTGCGCGTAATCGTGAAGGTCGACGTGGTGTTCTTCACGTCGAGGAAGTTGCCGGACATCTTCAGGTTGTTGAAGACCACCGAGCCGACGGCCGGGCCTTGGCCCGCTTCCGGCATCTCGTTGGCCCAGAGGCCGAAGCCGGACTTGGGGTCGTAGGCGTCACCGCTCTTGCGCGCCCCCGTGATGGTGACGTTCGTGAAGACGGTGTCCTTGATCGGGAACTGGGGCTGTCCTCCCACGTAGTTGGTCTGGAACATGATGCCACTGTAGGTCGGGTCGATGATGTCCACATCGGACACCCGGATCCCCTGGAACACCTTCGACGCCGAGAAGATCCAGATACCGGGGAAGGTCTGCCCGCCCCAGAAATGACCGCCGGCACGCACGATCGAGATGTTCTGGAAGTTCGTCGGATCGGTGCCGAAACCATTCATCGGGTAGCCGAAGTCCAGCGAGGAGATCGTGATGCCGGAGTAGACCAGGGTGTCGGCGATGTAGATGTTCCGGAACGTGTTCGCGAAACCGCCGTAGACCGCGACACCGGCGGCGCGCCAGGTCAGGATCGACGTCAGGTTCTCGTACAGGTTGTTCTTCTCGTCGGCTCCACCGGCATCGATGGCGGAGAACAGTGCGAAGCTGTCGTCACCGGTGGCACGGGCCTCGATGTTGTTGAGGTGGTTGTCCGTGCTGCCGTTGGTCATGTTGACGCCGTCCGCGAAGGTGTTGCGGATCCGCGAATTCGAGATCGTCACGTTGTCGGTGTTCGCGCCCCAGTACAGGCAGACCTGGTGCTCGTTCCAGACGTTGTCGATCAGGATGTTCGACACGTTCGAGAAGTCGAACACCTTGCCAGGACCGTCGATGCGTGAGGTGTAGTTCCCGAAGTAGGCGAAGTTCGTGAAGCTGGAACCGCTCGCCGCGGCCTCCGCGCGGAACCCGTTGTCGGTGTTCGACTGGGTCTGCGGCGCGAAGAACCTGGTGAACCACGGCCCGGCACCGACGACCTTGACCGCCTTGCCGTACACCTGGAACTTGCTGGCTGTCTGGTAGTCACCCGCGGGCAGGTAGACACCGACGAGGTTGGCGTCCTGCCTGGCCTTGTCGAGGGCGTTCTGCACGTCCTGCTGGGTGAAACCGGCGGGCACCGCGTACTTCGCGGGGTCCGGGTTGGCGACCGGCGCGACCTGCTCGGTGTTGATGAAGTCGATCGCGTAGTTCGTCGTGTTGGCCGCGTCCTTCTGCAGCTTGATCTTGCTGCCGGCCGGGACGGTGGTGCCGAGCAGGAGGTTGGCTTCGTCGTAGATGTGCCGCGGCCCGCCCGCGCCCGGCGAGTTCCCGGGTCCGGTCTCGTTGCCGTAGAGCCACGCGTACTTCGACGTCAGGTTGATCGGCTTGAGGAATGTGCCGTTGACGTAGACGTTGAGCGTGGCGTCGATGCCGCCGCCGGCTGCGGAGTCCGGAATGGAGAACCGGGTGACCAGGGTGTTCGTGCTGGCCTTGGTGGTGAACTCGACGGCACTGCCGGTGGAATTCAGCGTGACTGCCTTGCGGCCGGACGCTTCACCCGCGAGGTCACCGACCGTCCTGTTCGGGCCGACCACCGACGCGCCACCGCTGACGACACCATCTTCGGCCTCGTACATGTCGTAAGGCATGTTGGCCCCGCGGCCGACGAACAGCGACTGCGTGCTGGTGTTGTTGGCCTGCTTCACCGGCAACTCGTTGGCGTCGTTGGCGATGACGGTCTTCACGGTGTACTTGCCGTTCGCCGCGGGCCAGGTGCCCAGGTTGACCGGGGCCGAGGTGGCCCCCGCCGCTATCGCGCCGGTGTACGAGCCGGTCAATGTCCTGACGACCGAGCCGGACGTCGCGTCCGTGAGGGTCAAAGTGATGCCGTGGGCGCCGCCCGCCGAAGCCACGGTGCCCTGGTTCTTGATCCCGACCGAGAACGTGACGTTGTTGCCGTTGGCCGGGTTGCTCGGCGTCCAACTCGACGGCGATGCGATCAGGTCGGAGCTGGCGACGGGGTTGACGACCAGCGAGGACGGGCTCGTGAAGGTGTTGTTGGTGTCGTTCTGCTCGATGACCGTGTTGGCCTCGTCGACATTGGCGCTCAACGGGTACGTCCCCGCGTCACGTGGGCCGATGTTCGCCGAGACGGTGGCGGACGCGCCGGCCGCGAGGCCACCCACGTTCGCGGTACCGGCGAGCGTGGTGCCGAGGTAGAAGTTGACGTTCGTCGCGCCGGACGCGGCGGTCCCGGAGTTCCGGACCGTGGCGGACAGGGTGACGGCGTCGGTCTCCACCGGGGCGGCCGGGGCCGAGGTCAGGCCGGTGACGACGAGGTCCGGGTTCGGCGCCGGGGTGCCGAAGATCTGGAACTCGGCGACCTGGCCCGCACCGGAGCCGGTGTTGGACGTGATCTGCAGCCTGAAGTCGGCGGCGGTGGCGGAGACCGGGATGGTCACCGTGTTGCCCGACGCCGGGTTGAAGGTGTACGCCGTCGGCGCGACGATCCTGGTGAACGCCGCCGAGGCCTGGTCGCGACCGAGAACCTCGACGGTCTGGGTCCGGGTGGACCACGCGGAGTCGGGGTTCAGCTTGAGCACGATCGAGGTGGCATTGGCGTTCGCACCCAGTGCCACGGTCAGCGTGTTCGGGTAGCTGTTGCTGTTGCCTTCCCAGTACGTGGCGGTGTTGTTGTCGTTCGCGTTGGTGGCGACGAAGGTGTAGATCGACGACGAAGCCGTGATCGCCTTGCCGACGGACAGGTTCGTGCCGGTGTTACCCGGCAAACCGTTGCGGGTCACCGTGTTGCTGTTCGCGGAGCTGTTGCCCGCCGCGTCCTTGGCCCGGACGAAGTACGACACCGTGGCGCTGTCGGCCTGGGTGTCGGTGTAGGTCAGGACATTGCCCGCCACGGTGGCGCGCAGCGCGCTGTTGGCGTAGACGTCGTAGCCGGTGACGGCGACATTGTCGCTCGACGCGGCCCAGGTGAGCCGGATCTGGCCTGCCGCGGGCTGCGTGTACGCCAGGCTCGACGGAGCTGTCGGCGCCTGCGTGTCAGTCGACGAACCAGTGCGGGTGACGGTGTTGCTGTTCGCCGACTGGTTGCCCGCCGCGTCCTTGGCCCGGACGAAGTAGGCCACGGTCGCGCTCGCGGGCTGGGTGTCGGTGTAGGTCAGGACGTTGCCCGCCACCGACGAGCGCAGCGTGTTGTTGGCGTAGATGTCGTAGCCGGTCACGCCGACGTTGTCGGTGGACGCGGCCCAGGTCAGCTGGATCTGGTCCCCGGCGGGCTGGGTGAACGCCAGGGTGGCCGGCGCGCTCGGCGCCTGGGTGTCCCCCGTTGCCGGGCCGAAGACCTCGAACTCCGAGAGCTGCGCGGCCGGCCAGCCGGTGTTGGCGGTGATGTTCAGCCGCACGTACCGGGTGGTGGTGGCGTTGAAGTTGATCGTCACCGTGTTGGCGGTGGCGGGGTCGAAGCTGTACGCGGCCGACGCGACCAGGTCACTGAAGGTCGAACCATTCGTACTTCCCTGCACCACCAGCGTTTGCCGCCGCGCTGCCCAGGTGCTCGGGAGTTTCAGCACGAGCTTGTTCGTGCTGACCGAGGCACCGAGGTCGGCCTGGATCCACTGCGGGAACGCGTTGTTGCTGCTCTCCCAGTAAGTCCCTTGGTTGGCGTCACCGACATTGCCCGCGCCGTACGGGGCCACGGAGCTGCTGGCGGTGAACGTCGCGGCCGCCGCGGCGAGGTTGGTGGTCGACTCGGGGGCGGCGTAGATCTCCAGCTCGGAGATCTGCGCGGCCGGGCGGTCGCTGTTGCCGGTCACCTCGACCCGCACGAACCGGGTCACGGTCGCCGGGATCTTGATCTTCACGACGTTGCCCGCGCCGGGATCGAAGGTGTAGGCGTTCGACGAAGCGGCGGTCGAGAAGCCGGTTCCGTCCGAACTTCCCTGTACTGCCAACGTCTGCGTCTTCGAGTTCCAGCCATCGGGAACCTTCAGCACGACCTGGTCGATGACCGCGTTCGCACCGAGGTCGACCTGCACCCACTGTGGCAGGGCGGTACCCGCGCTCTCCCAGTACGTCGCCTGTGCGCCGTCGTTGATGTTCGCGGCGGCCAGTGCACCGTTGGAACTACTCGCGGACACGACCTTTCCGGCGGCCAGGTTGGTGGCCGCGGCCGCGGAGGCGGGAACGATCAGCCCGCCCAACGCCATACCGGTTGCCAGCGTCGCCGCGGCCAGCCGCGGTATCAAACGCTTCGCTCTCATCGGAATCCTCTCATCGCCGAACAACGGGGATGGCGGCGCGCGAGAAGACCCGCGCGGGGGGTGCCGCCTGGCTCGCGAGGTGAAGACCTCGGGCATCTGGAAGCAGACGAACGGCAGACCGGTGAGCCTTGCCGGTCAGCGTTGACACGGAGGGAAGCGGTGATTTGCGGGGACCTGCCAGGAATTTGCATCGTTTGTGCATGGATTTTGCACTGCTTCGCCCAAGGGTTACAGACGTGCGACGGCAAAGTCAACGATTCACGAAGATCGGTTCATCCGATTCCGGACAGACGCTCAGCAGTCCGCCAGCAGCAGGCCGCTGCGCGACTTCGGGGTGAAATAGGTGGCCTTGCGCGGCATCCTCGATCCGGCCGCGTACACCGCCAGCAGATCGGCGAACGGCACCGGGGCAAGCAGCAACACTGCGTCACGATCGGTGGGCACCGGCGCTCCCGGCAGCAGCGGACGCAGCGACGGCCCGTCGGGATCGATGCCAAGGGCATCTTTGATCATCACCCGCTCGACCAGATGGTGATCGATCACCGGTCCGGATGCGGGCAAGCCCGCGGGTGGCAACGTCACGCGCAGGGCAGAATCTCCCGACAGGACAACGACTTCTCCTGGACAGGACGGCGGCGTCCGGTCGTCTGAGGTGCGGACGTCGAGCCCTGCCGCACGCCACCGACGAGCCATCTCGACAAGGTCCAGACCAGTGCCGGTGAGCACACGGTGGATCGGCCCGATCCGGAGGTCTGGGCCAGCCGTCACGAGAGCCAGCAGCGAACCCCGCCCGGCGACGGCCGCCGCGGCCACCCGATGGTTACCGTCGGCAACCAGAAGCGGGTGTTCCTGAGCCAGCGCGAGCAGTTCGTCCTGCCGCTCGCCCTTGCCCAGCAGCCACATCTCATGACGACGCCGCCGCGAGTCCACTGTGGACACCGTCGGCGCGCCGAGCTCGTGGATGGCCGAGCTCACCAGCGCGGTGAGCCGCTCCCCACCGGACACCGGCATCAGCATCGCCGCACTGGTCGCGCAGCCCAGCCCGGCCAGCATCGCAGCCCGCTCCGCGACGACGTCCGGGTAGACCTCCTCGGTGTGCCGCACGCGGGTCAGCCCGTCGGTGCCGACCGCGGCCGGATCGACGACGCACAGCAGTCCCAGCGCCGAGCCGTCCGGCCCGTCGACGCGGTACGGCGCCACAACGTCGGACACCGGGCGATAGTGGTGGTCACGAAGGTGCGCCAGCGCCGCCCGGGCGATCGGGAGCGCCGCTGTCAGCCCCAGGCCATCGGCGAGCGCGGCCGGGGTGCGATGCGGATGCTGGACAGCGAGCAGCGTGCCGTCGGCGCCGCCGGGTCCGGAGAGCGCCGCGGTCACCTGCTCGGGCTCAGCGAACTCATCGACGTCCGGTCCGGGGACCTCGTCCCGCACCACCCAGCCTCGGCCAACCGGGCGAATCCAGCCGCTCATGCGCCCAATCTTGCTCGTCATGGAATGCTTACCCTTGCGAAGTAGTTTCCCCTTCGAGGACCCGCCGCCGATTCTTCCCTAGGAGCGAACGCAGATGACCACCCCGGCCCAAGCGAGACCGAAGGCTGTCGGCTTCCGTTCGGAACGCGGCCCGGTGCTCGCCGCGGTCATGCTGAGCACCAGTCTGGTCGCCCTCGACAGCACCATCATCGCCACCGCGGTCCCCTCGATCGTCGCCGATCTCGGCGGGTTCTCGCAGTTCCCGTGGCTGTTCTCGATCTACCTGCTCACCCAGGCTGTCACCACCCCGCTCTATGGCAAGTTCGCCGACATGCTGGGCCGCAAGCCGGTGATGTTCTTCGGGATCGCGGTGTTCCTGCTCGGCTCGGTGCTGTGCGGGTTCGCGTGGAGCATGCCGGTGCTCATCGCCGCGCGGGCGATCCAGGGCATCGGCGCCGGTGCCATCCAGCCGATGAGCATGACGATGGTCGGTGATCTGTACACCGTGGAGGAGCGCGCGCGGGTCCAGGGCTACCTCGCGAGTGTGTGGGGAATCTCATCGGTCGTCGGCCCGACGCTCGGGGGGGTGTTCTCGGAGTACCTGAGCTGGCCGTGGATCTTCTTCATCAACCTGCCGCTGGGTGCGCTCGCCGCCTGGATGCTGGCCCGCAAGTTCAAGGAGAAGGTCGAACGGGCCACGCACAAAGTTGACTACAGCGGCGCGTCGATGCTCACTGTTGGGTGTTCACTACTCATTCTCGGCCTGCTCGAAGGCGGCGTCGCCTGGGGCTGGGGCTCGACCCCGAGCGTCGCGATCTTCGCCGGCAGCTTCGTCCTGCTGGTGGCGTTCGTCTTCGTGGAACGCCGGGCGACCGAGCCGGTGCTGCCACTGTGGGTGTTCAGCCGCCGCACGCTGATAGGCGGCAACCTCCTTGCGCTCGTCGTCGGCGCCCTGATGATCGGCTTGACGTCGTACCTGCCGACCTACGTCCAGGGTGTGCTCGGCACCGGCGCACTTGTCGCCGGGTTCGCGCTGGCCGCACTGACCATCGGCTGGCCCCTCTCAGCGGCGCTGTCGGGCAAGGTCTACATGCGCATCGGGTTCCGCGACACGGCGCTGATCGGTAGCGGGATCATCGTCATCGGCGCCACGCTCACCGCGATGCTCTCCCAGAACGCACAGGTGTGGCAGGCGGCGGCCGCGTCGTTCGTGCTCGGCCTCGGGCTGGGCCTGGCGTCGAGCCCGACCGTCGTCGCCGTGCAGTCCACTGTCGGCTGGGACCGCCGGGGCGTGGTCACCGCGACCAACATGTTCAGCCGTTCGCTCGGCAGCGCCGTCGGTGCCGCCGTCTTCGGCGCCATCGCGAACGCCACCCTCGCCCAACGCTTCGCCAACCCGCCGGCGGCCCTCGCCGGCCACCTCCCCAACAGCGTCGATGCCACCAGTCTCGTCCTGGGCGGCCAAGCTGCCGAACACACCCCGACGACGAATTTCATCCAAAGCGCGCTGTTCGACGCCACCCACCACGTCTTCCTCGCCTCCGTCGCCGTCGCCGCGCTCGGCGTGATCGCCCTGCTCGTGATGCCGCGCCGCACCCAACAACTCACCTTCGTCTAAGTGCAGTCTGTGCGGGTTTCGGCGGCCCCGCGCGCTGACGGTTTCGCGTCGCCAGGGCGTGACCGGGTGCGGAAGTTGCGTGTGATGTAGGACGCCCTGCCGCCGCGAAACCGTGGGCCTTCGGCCAAAAGAGGGCGCGCGCTGTGGGTTCTTTCGCCTGCCGCCCAACGGGAATACTGCGGTAGCCCGGGACTTGGCGTGCTCTCGTTGTGCACTAAAAGCCGACCGGGTTGGTGGTTGGCCACGCAGGTCTTGACTCGAGGTGGCGTGGCGAGGTTAGCCGGGGACAAGAAGACGTGGTGATGGCGGTGCGTCATCGCCTACCAGGTCTCAAGTAGTGAGCCGGGCTGCCTGTGCTTCGAGGTAGCGCTGCTCGGGGATGCTCGTCGCCCGGCGTGCGGCCAGGAGGTAGCCGTCGCGGGCGCCGGCGAGATCGCCCGCCCGTTCCAGCAGGTGCGCGCGCACAGCCGCGAGGCGATGGTGGGCGCCGAGTTTGTCGGGCGCGTCGAGCGGTTCGAGCATTTCGAGCCCGGCCATCGGGCCGGAGACCATGGCGACGGCGATGGCGTGGTTGAGCGTCGCCATCGGGTTGGGCGAGATCCGCTCCAGCAGCCGGTACAGCTGGACAACCTGAGGCCAGTCCGTGTCCTCAGCGCGCGGGGCCTCGTCGTGCACGGCCGCTATCGCCGCCTGCACCTGGTACGGCCCGAGCGCGGAACGGGCGAGCGAATCGCTCACCAGCGCCACACCCTCCTTGATCGACTCGGCATCCCACAGTCCCCGGTCCTGCTCCGCGAGCGGGATCAAGGTGCCGTCGGCATGGCTCCGGGACCGGCGCCGCGCGTCGGTGAGCAACATGAGCGCAAGCAACCCGGCGACTTCGCCGTCGTCAGGCAGTTGTGCATGGACAGCCCGCGTCAGCCGGGTCGCCTCGGCGGTCAGCTCGACGCGCAGGAGGTCCGGGCCGGACGTCGCGGTGTAGCCCTCGTTGAAGATCAGGTACAGCACATGGAGGATCACGGCCAGCCTGTCCGCGCGCTCAGCTTCGGGCGGCATGCGGAACGACGTCCCAGTGGCCTTGATGCGCTGCTTCGCCCGGCTGATCCGCTGAGCCATGGTCGCCTCGGGGACGAAGAACGCGGCGGCGATCTGCACGGTGGTCAGGCCGCCGACCGCGCGCAGGGTGAGTGCGACCTGCGATGGCGGCGACAAAGCGGGGTGACAGCACAGGAACAGCAGCGTCAGCGTGTCGTCCTGGTCCGACGGCTGCTCGTCCCCAGGGGCCGCCCCAACGGCTTCGTCGGCCGGTGCCATCGACGCCGCGGTCTCTTCACGGCGACGGCGGGCCTGCTCGCTACGGAACAGATCGGTCATTCGCCGGGAGGCCACCGTGATCAGCCAGCCGCGCGGGTTGTCCGGCACACCTTCGCCGGGCCACTGCACCGCGGCGCTCAGCAGCGCCTCCTGCACCGCGTCCTCGCACGCGTCGAACTGCCCGTGCCGCCGGATCAGCGAGCCGAGGACCTGCGGCGCCAGTTCGCGCAGCAGCTCCTCGATCCGGGTGCCGGTGTCCATCACGCCAGGGTCTTGGTGACGAGGCCGGCGAGCTGTTCGGCGGCACCGCCTTCCGAGAAGCTGAAGAGGTTCCGGGTGAGGGCGAAGGCGATCCCGCTGGCCGGGTCGGCGAAGGCGGCGCTGCCCCCGGCGCCTTCCATGCCGAAGGCGGTGGTGGGCGAACCCGGCTCCAGTCCGGGGCGGCCGGGCGAATACCCGAGGGTCCACGCGACCGGGTAGCCCATGACCTCGTCGACGCCGGAGAAAGCGACGGCCGAGATCTCCTTCAACCGCTTCGCCGAGACCAGCCGGACACCGTCGACCTCGCCGATCAGCGCCGCGTAGACCCTGGCGACGCCGCGAGCGGTGGTGGTGCCCCCGGCGGGAATCTGGGCGGTGAGGATGTCGGCCCGGTTGCCGTAGGTGGCATCGGGCAGTGTGTCGGCAGGCGCGATCTTGGCGAACATGCTCGCCATCATCGCGATCATCTCCGCGTTGCCTTCTGGAGCTTCCATCTTCGCGAGCCTCGGGAGCTGCCTCTCGGGGACGGCGAAGAAGACCTCGTCGCCGACGCCCAACGGCCCGGCGACCTCGTCCCGAAGCACCTGCGAAAGGGTCTTTCCGGTGGCTCGCCGTACGAGCTCGCCGACGATGTAGCCGAAGGTGTGCGCGTGATAGCTGATCTTCTCGCCCGGCACCCACCACGGCTCGGTGTCCGCGATGGCCGCGGTCATCTTCGCCCAGTCGGTCAGGTCCTCGCGGGTGGTGTCGGCGGGAATCCCCGGCACCCCGGCGGTGTGGGTCAGCACGTGCCGCAGTGTCGTACTTTCCTTGCCGTGGGCGCCGTACTCGGGCCAAAGCTCCACGATCGGCGTGTCGTAACCGAGCGCTCCCCGCTGCACCAGCACATGCGCCACGGCCGAGGTCACGCCTTTCAGGGTCGACGCGCTGAAGAACAGCGTCGACGACGTCACCACCCGCCCGGTCGCCGAGTCCGCGACCCCCGCGACGGCGTCGACGACGAGCTCGCCGTGCTGGTACACCGCGACCTGCAGACCGGTCTCGGCACCGGATTCGACCAGCTGGTCCAAGGCGTCCTGCACGAGCCTTCGCACGTCACTCATAAGGGAAAGCTACCAATCGAGCTTGCGGCGCCGTACCGAAGATGGTCTGATCAGCCTTCGTGAGCGCTACCGATACCCATCGCGCGATCGACGCCGTCTGGCGCATCGAGTCGGCGAGGCTCATCGCGGGGCTGGCCCGTCTCGTGCGCGATGTCGGGCTCGCCGAAGAACTCGCCCAGGACGCGCTTGTCGCCGCACTCGAACAGTGGCCGGAATCAGGGGTCCCGGACAACCCCGGCGCCTGGCTCATGGCCACCGCGAAGCACCGGGCGATCGACCTGATCCGCCGGAACAGACGCCTGGAGCAGAAGCAGAACGAGATCGGGCGCGACCTCGAGTCCCGCGGCGAAGGCTTCGAACCGGACATCGACGCCGCGCTCGACGACGACATCGGCGACGACCTCCTGCGCCTGGTGTTCACCGCGTGCCACCCGGTGCTGTCCACCGAAGCACGGGTCGCGCTCACACTGCGCCTGCTCGGCGGCTTGACTACCGACGAGATCGCGCGCGCGTTCCTGGTGTCCGAGCCGACCGTCGCGCAGCGGATCGTCCGCGCCAAGAAGACGCTGGCCAAGAAGAAGATCCCGTTCGAGGTCCCCAGCGGTGCCGAACTGGCCCCACGGCTGGCTTCGGTGCTCGAAGTCGTCTACCTCGTCTTCAACGAGGGCTACTCGGCGACGGCCGGCGACGACCTGCTCCGCCCGGCGCTGTGCGACGACGCGCTCCGGCTCGGCCGCGTCCTCGCCGGGCTCGCCCCAGGCGAACCCGAGGTCCACGGCCTCGTCGCGCTGATGGAAATCCAGGCGTCACGGTCCAAAGCTCGGGTCAGCCCGTCCGGCGAGCCGATCCTGCTGCTCGAACAGAACCGCGGCCGCTGGGACCAGCTCCTGATCGGACGGGGCCTGGCCGCGCTGGCGAAGGCCGAGAAACTGGGCGGTGCCAACGGTACCTACGCACTGCAGGCAGCGATAGCCGCCTGCCACGCACGGGCGCGGACCCCGGAGCAGACCGACTGGGAACGCATCGCGAACCTCTACGGCGAGCTCGCGAAGGTCGCCGAATCCCCTGTGGTGGAACTGAACCGCGCGGTCGCCGTGTCGATGGCGTTCGGCCCGGCGGCGGGTCTCGAACTGGTCGACGCGCTGACGGATGAGCCTTTGCTGAAGAACTACCACTTCCTGCCGACCGTGCGCGGCGACTTCCTGGTCAAGCTCGGGCGGTTCGAGGAAGCGCACGTGGAGTTCGAGCGCGCGGCCTCGCTGACGCGGAACAACCGCGAGCGCGAGCTGCTACTGGGCCGCGCGAAGGCCGCGCTCGAGCGCTAGCGCATCGCCTGAGTGTCAATCAGCCACTTACCGTTCTGCTCGACGAGCGTGTACCGGTGCCGCTCGGTGGACGTGGCACCCTTTTCCGTAAAGGCGACATTCGCGTTCACCGCGTTACCGCCCGCCGCGGTCACCTCGGACACCACCACCGCGCTGAACCTGTTCCAGAAAGCGCTGTACGTCTCGAAGGTCTGATTGTTGTGAGAGCGCTTGAAGTTGTCGCTCAGACCGGCGAAGGACGCCTGCAGGTTCTTGGCGGCCACCAGCGCGTAGTAGTCCTTGACGGCCGCTTCCAACGCCGCGGGGCCGCTCGGCGCGCTGGTCGTCGTCGGCGACGAAGGTGAGGTGGGCGACGTCGACAGCGGCGGCGATGAAGTCACCGGCGGCACAACCGGCGCCGAAGTGGCGGCGACTTCCGAGGACGGTGCCTGCGAGGGAGAAGGCGTGGCCACCCCGCTCCCGGCGTTGTGCGCCGCGATGAGCGACGCGGCGATGATCGCGGCCAGCACGACGACCCCGATCAGCGCCACGCCGAGCCGCTTCTTCGATGGCCCGCCCGAGGCCGCGACGGCGGCCACCGGTTCGGGCACGGGGAGTTCGCGGACGGTCGGGATCGCGCCGCCGTCGACGCCGAACGCTTCGAGCTCCGCCAGCGCCTGCTTCATCGTCGGGCGTTCCTGCGGCTCCATCGCGAGCAGCCGGAGCATCAGCGATTCGATCTTGCCCGCCTGGGTGGGCGGCACGATTTCGCCGCTCGAAACCCGGTACAGCAGGGCGATCGCGTTGTCGCCGAAACCGAACGGCGGCTTTCCCTCGACCGCGGTGTACATCGTGGCGCCCAGCGAGAACACGTCCGAAGCGAAGCTCGCCTCGTCGCCGCGGGCCACCTCGGGGGCGAGGAACGCCGGGGTGCCGGCGATCTCGCCGGTGGCGGTGAGCGTGACGTCGCCGATCGCGCGGGAGATGCCGAAGTCGGTGACCTTGACCGTGCCGTCCTCACCGAGCAGGACGTTGCCCGGCTTGACGTCGCGGTGCACGATTCCGGCCTCGTGGGCAGCGGTGAGCGCGGACGCGAGCTGGCAGGCGATGCCGATGACCTCGTCGACCGGGCGGGCGCCATCCTCCTTGATCACGTCCGCGAGGCTCTTGGACGGGAGGTACTCCATGATCAGCCACGGCCGGTCGCCGTCCTCGACGACGTTGAACACCGATATGGCGTGGTGATGCTGCAGCCGGGCGGCGATCCGCGCCTCGCGCATCGCCCGGTTCTTCGCCTCGGTGACCTTCTCCTCGCCCTGCCCGAACGGCATGAGCAGTTCCTTGACCGCGACCACCCTGTCCAGCTGGATGTCCTTCGCCTGCCACACCACGCCCATCGCGCCGCCGCCGATGCGCGCGATCAGGCGATAGCGACCGGCGATCTCTCGGCTCTCCTCGGTCAACGAATTTCTCCCCGGTCCTGCTGTGTGTCAAAGAAAGGTGTGCGAACGTGCGCACCCGGAATGCTACTGCGACGCGGAAGCTCCGACGTCGGCAGCGTAGGTGATCTCCCCGCGCGGACACCGAGAGTCCTTTATGGACACGGTGAGGACCGGTCACTCTCCGAAACCGGGAGAAGCGCGGGAATTTACCGCGGCGCCGCACGGGTGCCGGCGATCATCCCCGCGCGACGGCGTCGACGCCGGTCAGCAGCCTGTCCACATCGGACTCGGAGGTGTAGGGCGAGATACCGGCGCGGACGGCGCCCGTTTCACCCAAGCCGAGCCGCCGTGAGCATTCCAGTGCGTAGAAATTCCCCGCGGGGGCGTTGACGCCGCGCTCCCCCAGCTCCCGGTGCACCTGGCTCGGCGCGACGCCGTCGACCGAGAACAGCACGGTCGGCGTGTGGAGGCGGTCGGGTGAGCCGTGCAGGGTCACTCCGGCGATCTTCGTCAGCCCGGTCTCCAGGCGTTCGCGCAACGCCGACTCGTGCTCCTCCAGCACCGGCATGGAGACGGCCAGCCGTTCCCGCAACGAACCTGCACCGGGCACGAGCCCGGCGAGGAACCGCACCGCCGCGGTCGTCCCGGCGAGCAACTCGTACGGCAGGGTGCCGAGCTCGAATCGCTCCGGCACCGCGTTCGAGGAGGGCAGCAGTTTGTCCGGTTTCAGCGTTTCGAGCAGTGCCGGATCGGCGGCGAGGACACCGAGATGCGGGCCGAGGAACTTGTACGGCGAGCAGGCGTAGAAGTCCGCGCCGAAGGCGGTGACGTCGACCAGCGTATGCGGGGTGAGGGCCACGCCGTCGACGTAGGCGAGCGCGCCCGCGTCGTGTGCGAGGTCGGTGATCGCGCGGACTTCCGGCCGGGTGCCGAGCAGGTTGCTCGCCGCGGTCACCGCGACCAGCCGGGTGCGCGCCGAGAGCAGCCGGCCGACCTCGTCCGCGCGGAGCACTCCGGTCTCCGGGTCGAAGTCCGCCCAGCGCACGGTGGCTCCGGCGGCTTCCGCCGCGAGGACCCACGGCCGGATGTTCGCGTCGTGGTCGAGCCTGCTGACGACGACCTCGTCGCCGGGACCCCAGTCCTTCGCGAGCGCGCGGGCGAAGTCGAAGGTCAGCTGGGTCATGCTGCGGCCGAACACGATGCCCTGGCTCGTCGCACCGAGCAGGTCCGCCATCGCCTGGCGGGCTTCGCTCACGACAGCGTCGGCCCGTCGCTCGGCAACGGTCATCGTGCCACGGTTGGAAATCGCGGACACCAGCGTGCCCGCGACGGCTTCGGCCACCACGTCCGGCACCTGAGAACCGCCGGGGCCGTCGAAATGTGCGGCGCCTTCTTCGAGCGCGGGGAACTGCCGCCGGACCGCGTTGACGTCGTAGGCCACGGGTCAGGCCTCGATCTGCACGGTGGCTTCGGCCCATTCACGGGTGGCGGCGACGTCGTCGACGAGGGCGGCGATGAGCGCCTCACTGGACTCGAAGGCGCGCTGCTCCCGCAGATGACGTCCGAGGTGGACGACCAGCGTCTCGCCGTAGAGATCGCCGGAGAAGTCGAGGACGTGCGCTTCGAGCAGGCGGTGGCCGTCCTCGTAGAAGGTGGCGCGCCGCCCGATCGACACGGCCGCCGTCAGCCTGGTGCCGTCCTCGCGCTCGACCCATCCCGCCCAGACGCCGTCGCCGGCCTGACCGGCTTTGTCGGGCAGCGCGATGTTCGCCGTGGGGAAGCCGAGGACCCGGCCCCGCTGGTCACCGGGTTCGACCACCCCGCGCACCGTGATCATCTCGGCGCGTTCCTGCCCGGCTGGTGACTCCACAGCGTCTCTCCTCTGGCACTCGGGGTACGGCTACTTCCCCAAGAATGCCAGCATCTGACTGATTTCCGCTGTACGGGATCTCACTATCCGATCCGCGAATTCCTTGACCTGGGGGTTGACTCCACCGGTTGTCTCAGCCTTTGCCATTTCGACGGCGTTGTGCTGGTGCCCGGTCAGCAGGTTCAGGAACTTGGCCTCGAAGTCGTCGGTCGCGGCCGCCAGCATGGCGATGGTGTCGGGACTCGTCTCGTGCGTCCCGCCATGGTGGGCGTGCGCGTCCGGGCTCGCGTCCATGGTGGCCGGCTGCTTCCAGTCGCGGAGCAGGCCGGACATGGTGTCGGCTTCGGCAACCTGGGTGACCTCGATCGCCGCTGCGAGCACCTTGACCTCTTCGCGGGCCGTACGGTCCTTGACCAGCCTCACCATCTCCACGCCTTGGCCGAGATGCGGGACCATCATCTGCAGGAACATGACGTCGGCCGCGTTGAACCCGGCAGCCGCCGCAGACGAAGGCGGTGCTTCGACTGCGGGACCGTTGCCGCCGCCGCAACCGGCCAGCAGCACAAGACCCGCGGTGAGCAGAACGAGCAGGGCGCGGTTCATGGAAGTTGTTCTCCCGCTGGCTAAGCCGGCCCGCATCCCGTGGTGAAGGGGATGCGGGCCGCACCGATGGTCTAGAGCTTCTGCCACAGGGCCGGGGTGTTGGGCGGTTCCCAGCCGGCGATCGCGGTGTGCGCCTGGAGGCACCGGTAGGTCGAACCGCCATAGGTCACCTGACTGCCGACCGAGTACGCCTTGCCGGCCGCCCAGGTGCCGCCGGCGGGCGGCTGGGTGGTGGGCGGCGGGGTCGGAGGCGGGGTCGTCGTCGGCGGCGGCGTGGTCGGCGGGGTGGTGGTGCCACCGCCACCGACCTGGAGGTCGACGCACGAGTAGAAGGCGTTCGCCGTGTTGGAGATGTTCCAGATGGCGAGCACCTTCTGCGTGCCCGTCCGGCCGCCGAGGTTCACCGAGTGCGAAACTGTCGCGCCGGGCGTACGGCCACCGTCGTCGAACACCGCGATCCGGGTGCTGCCGATGTAGTACTCCCACGTGCTGGTGGCATGCTGCGCGGTGAGGACCCAGTTGAAGGTCACCGTGCCGCCGACCGCCGCTTTCGGCCAGGCCTTGCTCTCGTCGTTGAGCACGGCGAACTGGGAAAGGCCCGCGTTGCAGCTGCGAAGCCCCTTCGGCCCCTCGACACTCTGTGGCTCGTAAATGATCGCGCCACAGTTGGCGACCTTCCCCTGCGCGCAGTTCGCCTGCCGGCTCGGCGGCGACGAGATGTAACCGTGCGCACTGGCTGTCGCCGCGGGCAGCGCGACGACGAACACCGGTGCCAGCCCGGCACCGACGGCGACGGCCATGAGCTTCCGTTTGAGATTCATGTCAGCTCCTTCTGATGGAACAGCAGTTCCCAGTGGGCGACACCAGCCGCCGGGCACGCAAAAGCCCCGGAGAATACGAAGGCCCGCAGGACTGGTCTAGGGATCAGGGCGTTGAGACTGGTCTAGACCATAATCGGACATATGGACCAGGTCAAGAACCCACCTACCGCGCTAGGCCGATCGGTGGAAACTAACGCCACGCAGCTTTGAGCCGTGCCCTCAAGGCCACCTTGAGGGACTCAGAGTCCCTCAAGGTGGCCTTCACCGCCCCGGCATTTCCCCGGCTCGTACGAGACCGGTGTGATAGGCGACCACGACGAGCTGTGCCCTGTCCCGCGCGCCGAGTTTCATCATGGCCCGGTTGACATGGGTCTTCGCCGTCAGTGGTGAGATGTACAGCTTTTCGGCGATGTCCTCATTGGACAGTCCGATCCCGACCAGTGCCACGATCTCACGCTCGCGACCGGTCAGCGCATCGAGCTGCGAGGACCGCAGCGGCGCCCCTCGCGACGGCTCGGTGAGGAACCGCGCGATGAGCCCCTGTGTCGCCTTCGGGGAGAGCAGCGCGTCGCCGCGGGCGACCACGCGGATCGCGTTCAGCAACTCCTCCGGTTCGACGCCCTTGCCGAGGAAACCACTGGCACCAGCGCGAATCGCTTCGAAAACGTACTCGTCGATCTCGAAGGTCGTCAGGATCATCACCCGGACCCCGGCGAGTTCCTCGTCGGCGATGATCTCGCGAGTGGCGGCGAGGCCGTCCATCTCCGGCATGCGGATGTCCATCAGCACCACGTCCGCGCGGGTCGACCGTACGAGGTCCACGGCTTCGCGCCCGGTGGCCGCCTCCCCCACCACCTGGAGGTCGGCGGCGGAATCGATCAGCACCCGGAACCCCGCGCGGATCAAAGCCTGGTCGTCGGCGAGCAGTACCCGGATCGTGGTCATACGGGGTCCTTTTCGGGTCTGGGCAAGGTGGCGGTGACGCGGAACGCGCCGTCCGGCTCGGCGACTGCGCGCAGCGTGCCGCCGAGTGAGGTCGCGCGTTCCTGCATGCCGATGATGCCGTGCCCGCCGCTCGACGGTGGCTCCGCGACAGCCGGATCACCACGGTGGTTGTGCACTTCGATGTGCAGCGCGTCGAGCGCGTGGTCGAGCCGCACGCGGGTGTTCCCGCCGCCGCCGTGTTTGTGGGCGTTGGTCAGCGATTCCTGGACGATCCGGTAGGCCGCCAGGTCCGCCGCCGCGGACAGCGGCCGCGGGCGCCCGGATCTGACGACATCGACCTTCAACCCGGCGGTGACGAACCTGTCGACCAGCTCGTCCAGCCGATCCAGGCCCGGCGTCGGTTCCGTCGGCGCTCCCGCGTCTTCGGGCTGCCGAAGTACGCCCAGCAACGTACCGAGCTCGTCCAGTACCGAGCGGCTCGCCTCGCGGACGTGGCCGAGCGCGATCGCGGCGTCGTCGGGCTGTGTCCGCAGGAGGTGGGTGGCGACGCCGGACTGCACACTGATCAGCGCGATGTGGTGTGCGACGACGTCGTGAAGCTCGCGCGCGATCCGCAGCCGTTCCTCGGCGACTCGCCGCCCGGCTTCCTCCTCCCGACTCTGCTCGGCCCGGCGCGCCCGCTCCTCGATGGCGGTGATGTAGGCCCGGCGGGTCCGCAGTGCGTAACCCAGCGCGATGGCCATGCCGAGCCACGCGACCGGCTCCAGGGTCCGCGGGTTCGACCAGGACGACGACGTGAACAGGACCGCGGCCGCGACCAGCACTGCGGCCGCGATCGCGCCGGAAGCCCAGGCGAGGACGCGTTCGCTGCGCGACGCGACGGTGTAGGCGGCCACCGCCACCATCGTGGTGTAGGGCGTCCGCCCATCGGTCGCCACGATCGCCGCGAAGGTGCCGAGCGTGGTGAACGCGAGCACGGGAAGCGGCCACTTCCGGCGGGCCACAAGCGCGAGGCAGATCAGCACGCCCGCGACGACACCCGGCGCGGTCAGGACGAAATCAGGATTCCTGCCGGGCATCGAAGCCGCGATCGAACCGGAGAACAGGAACGCCGCGAGGACGGCGTCGGCGGCATAGGGGTGCGCCCGCGTCTTCGATCGCAGGAACTCCCACCCACTCATCCGGACACTGTACGACGATCTTGCGCCCGCGCGAGTCGTCCGCACGCCGTACCCGCGCCCTGCTGCGGACGCAGTACACCGGCGTATTTCCGGGCTCGGCGTACCGCTGTCGCAGCATGCCCAAGTGACGGCGCTGGGACGACGCGCGAGCAGTGCCCGAGGCGCGATCGTTTGGGCATGATCACAGTAGCCAACCTGAGCAAGCGATACGGCGACAAGCTCGCGGTCGACTCGCTGGACTTCACCGTCCGTCCCGGCATCGTGACCGGGTTCCTCGGTCCCAACGGCGCCGGGAAATCCACCACCATGCGCATGATCGTCGGCCTCGACAACCCGACCTCGGGCGACGTGACGGTCAACGGCAGCCACTACGCCGACCACAAGGCGCCGATCCACCAGGTCGGCGCGTTGCTCGAGGCCAAGGCTGTCCACACCGGACGTTCGGCGTACAACCACCTGCTGGCCATGGCCGCCACCACCGGCATCTCCAAGCGGCGGGTCGAGGTGGTCATCGATCTCGTCGGGCTGCGCGAGGTCGCCCGCAAGCGGGCCGGCGGCTTCTCCCTCGGCATGGGACAGCGCCTCGGGATCGCGTCGGCGCTGCTCGGTGATCCCGAGGTGGTGATCCTCGACGAGCCGGTCAACGGGCTCGACCCCGAGGGCGTGCTGTGGATCCGGAACCTGTTGCGGAGCCTCGCCGCCGAAGGCCGCACGGTGTTCGTCTCCTCGCACCTGATGAGCGAGATGGCGCTGACCGCCGAGCACCTCATAGTGATCGGCCGCGGCCGGCTGATCGCGGACGTGTCGGTGGCGGAGTTCACCGCGAGCGCGTCCACCAAGAGCGTCCGGGTCCGGTCTCCGCAAGCCGCTCAGCTGCGTGACCTGCTCGCCGACGACGGCGTCAGCATCGCCAGCAGCGAGCGCGGCCTGCTGGAGATCACCGGGCTCGACCCGGTCGACATCGGCGACCGCGCACTGCACGCCGGGATCGCACTGCACGAGCTCTCGCCGCAACAGGCCTCACTGGAAGAGGCGTTCATGGAACTCACCCGTGACGCCGTCGAGTACCACTCCACCACGACTTCGGGAGCAGACGCGCGATGACCACGACATTGGAAGAGGCGGCCCCCGTCGCCACCGAACGCCGCACGGCGCCGTCGAACCTCAAGGTCACCCAGTCCAGGGTGATCCGCTCCGAGTGGATCAAGTTCCGCTCGCTGCGCTCCTCGGTGATCACCATGGCCGCCGGGGCTGCCGCCGTCATCGGCCTCGGGATGCTGTCCGCGGCGTTCGCCAGCGGCACGATCACCAGCCCGGACGGCGGCGGCCCGCCGGGAGGCAACGATCCCACCGGGATCAGCCTGAGCGGGGTGATGCTCGCCCAGCTGATCATCGGTTCGCTCGGGGTGATGATGACGTCGAGCGAGTACACCACCGGCATGATCCGCTCGTCGCTCGCCGCGGTCCCGAAGCGGCTGCCGGTGTTGTGGGCCAAGGCGATCGTGTTCGCCGGGGTGACCTTCGTTCTCATGCTGGCCGCCGCCCTGATCGCCTTCCTCGGCGGCCAGGCGATCCTTTCGGGCGCCGGAGTGGCGAGCGCGTCGCTGGGCGACCCGGGTGTCCTGCGGGCGATCGCCGGCGCAGCCCTGAACCTGACCGGCGTCGGCCTGATGGGCATAGCTCTCGGCGCGCTGCTGCGCAGCACCGCCGGGGCGATTTCGACGCTGTTCGGGCTCGTGCTGATCCTGCCGGGACTGCTGTCGCTGCTGCCCGCGAGCTGGAACTCGAACATCAGCCCGTACCTGCCGTCGAACTCCATCCGGGCATTCACCGCAATCCAGGCGGAACCCGGTTCCACCGCGTTGTCGGCCGGCGCGGGCATCGCCGTGTTCGCCGCTTGGGTCGTCGTGCTCCTCGCCGGAGCGGCACTGCTCCTGAAGCGCCGTGACGCCTGATTCACCGCTGGAAGGCAGCGTAGGCCACCTCGGGGACTCGTCCCCCGAGGTGGCCTACGCCACATTTCGGGGTCCTTTCCTAGCTGACCCTTCCGGCAACCTCAAATCGAAATCAAATCGATGTAAGCAAGGGCAAAAATAATCACCCGAAATCCCCAAGATCTTCCTGTGAGATTGACAGCAGGTGTTCTGCGACACCAGTATTCCCGGCACACGCAGCACGCCTCTCGCACCTGGGACGACATCGGGTGCCACCAAGAAACGCCGAACTGTTCGCGCAACCGGGAATGACAACGGCGCCGACTGCATCACAGAAGCCGACTGCATCACAGAAGCACTGCACCACAGAAAGCGGAGTCTTGACTGCAAACACTGCGACACCCGTGCCACTGCCCCCGGAGCCCAGCCACGTGGATGTCGGCGACGCCGGCTATCACAAAGCCCTGAAGAGCAGACATATCAGCATGATCGCGATCGGCGGCGCGATCGGGACCGGGCTGTTCCTCGGCGCGGGTGGCCGATTGAACCAGGCCGGACCGGCACTGGCCATCGTCTATGCCGTCTGTGGCATCTTCGCCTTCCTGGTCGTACGGGCATTGGGAGAACTGGTCCTGCACCGGCCTTCTTCGGGCGCGTTCGTCTCCTACGCCCGGGAATTCTTGGGCGAAAAGGGGGCTTTTGTCGCCGGATGGATGTATTTCATGAACTGGGCGACCACCGGGATCGCCGATATCACCGCCATCGCGCTGTATGCGCACTACTGGAGTTTCTTCACCGCTATACCGCAATGGGTGCTGGCGCTGATCGCACTCACCGTTGTCCTCGTGCTGAACCTGGTTTCGGTGAAGCTGTTCGGTGAGATGGAATTCTGGTTCGCCATCATCAAGGTCGGCGCGCTCGTCATCTTCATGGGTATCGCCATCTTCCTGCTCGTCACCCAGCACCCGATCGACGGCCGCACCCCCGGCCCGAACCTCATCGCCGACCACGGCGGCATCCTGCCCAACGGACTGGTCCCACTGGTCCTGGTGGTGCAAGGCGTCGTCTTCGCCTACGCGGCACTGGAACTGGTCGGTGTCGCCGCCGGGGAAACCGCCGAGCCCGCCAAGGTGGTGCCCAAGGCGATCAACTCGATCATGTGGCGTATCGCGGTGTTCTACGTCGGCTCGGTCGTCCTGCTGTCGATGCTGCTGCCCTCGGACTCGTACCTGAAGAGCCAGAGCCCGTTCGTAACGGTGCTGACCCATCTTGGTATCCCGGCCGCCGGTGACGTGATGAATCTCGTCGTGCTCACCGCAGCCATGTCGAGCCTCAACTCCGGGCTCTACGCGACAGGTCGCATCCTGCGCTCGATGTCGGCCGCCGGTTCAGCGCCGAAGTTCACCGGCAGGATGAACAAGGCGCAGGTTCCTTACGGCGGCATCCTGCTGACTGCCGCGTTCTGCGCGCTGGGTGTCGGCCTGAACTACCTGGTGCCGGGGGAAGCGTTCGAGATCGTGCTGAACTTCGCCGCCATCGCGACGCTGAGCACCTGGGGCATGATCATGATCTGCCACTGGCTCTACGTGCGGAAAACCAGGACGGGCGCGCTGACCCGGCCCGCCTACCGGCTGCCCGGCACCCCGTACACGCACATCGCCACGCTGATCTTCCTGGTGACGGTGTTCGTCCTGATGTGGTTCGATGCGCCCGTCGGCCGCACGACCCTGCTGGCCTCGCCGCTGATCGCGGTGGCGCTGGTGATCGGCTGGTTCTGCGTCCGCAAGCAGGTCCAGACCACGAGGGAGGACGCCGCGAAGGTATGATCATCGGGCGGTAGGGTCGGGGAATGAGCACTCCCGCGTGGCCCGACAGGACCCACCTGGCCGAGCCGGCCGACGAGGGCCGCCCCGCCCACCTGGCCCGCTGACCCGCGCATGGAGCGGCGGGACCTCGAGATCTTCCTGGCTTTGGCCGAGCGCCTGCACTTCGGGCAGACGGCCGAGCACCTGCGGGTCTCGCAGGCCAGGGTGAGTCAGGCCATCCAGAAGCTGGAGCGACGAATCGGTGCTCCGTTGTTCGAGCGAACCAGTCGCCGGGTTTCGCTGACCCCGATCGGGCGGCGACTCCGCGACGACGTCCAGCCTGCCTACCAGCAGCTCCTGGACGGGTTCGCCAAGGCCGTCGCAGCAGGCCGCGAGATCGGCGGCCTGCTGCGCATCGGTTTCGAGGCTCCCGGTGTCGCCGACCTCATCTCGGAATTGACCGAAAGTTTCCGCACCCGCCACCACGACTGCGAAATCGCGATCCGCGAGGCGGATTTCGCCGACCCGTTCAGGCAGCTCCGCGCGGGCGAGGTCGACGCGCTGATCGCCCTCTTGCCCGTGTCGGAGCCCGACCTCACCACCGGCCCGGTCGTGTACACCGAGCCCATGCTGCTCGCGGTCTCCTCCCGGCATCCGTTAGCCCGCAAGAAAAGCGTCACCCTCGAAGACCTGGCCCGTGACACCGTCCTGCGCGCCGCCCGGCCGCCGAAGCCCTACTGGGAAGACCCGCCGGGCCCCTGGCACACCCCGAGTGGCAAGCCCATCAAACGCGGCCCTGCCACAGCCACCTTCCAAGAACTCCTGACGGTCGTCTCCGCGGGCAAAGGCATCTGCCCACTGGCCGCCCACGCCGCGGACTACTTCGCGCGGCAGAAGATCGCCTTCGTCCCATTCGAGAGCACGCCGCCCGTCGAATGGGGTCTCGTTTGGCGCTCCGCGGGGGAAACGAGCCGGGTCCGAGCCTTCGCTGAGGCCTGTGTTCATTGGCGGCGCGCGAAGACTTCCGGGCGTGGCCGGCCGTAAGTCGTGGTGACCGGCATTGGCGGACCAAGGGCCCGCGTGGCTGGGTGGGGGTCTCGTGGTCGGCGTTTCGAGGACATCCATCACGCGGCGTCGTGGAAGACCAGGCCGAGCGTGCGGCGGATTCCCGAGCGCACCACGGAAACCCCGTGCCGGACCGGCGCCGCCGACCAGCCGCGTACCGAGCGCACCGGCCGATCGCTGGTGGTGAAGAGCAGGCCGTGGCCTTGCCGCAGCAGCGTCGAAGTGCCACGGGACTGCGCGCGCGGGCGCTGCTCGACCAGCAGGAACTCCCCGCCGGTGTGGTCGACCTCCGGCTCGTCCAGGCCGATCACGATCTGCAGCGGGAACACCAGGTCGCCGTAGAGATCCCGGTGCAACGCGTTCCAGTCGCCCGCGTGGTACCGCAGCAGGATCGGTGTCGGTTTCACCTGGCCTGCCCGGTGGCATTGGTCCAGCCATTCCTCCAGCGTGTCCGGCCACGGCGCGGGCCTGCCGAGTTTCGCGGCCCAGTCGCGCGCGATCGGCAGTAAGTGCGGATAGAACGCCGTCCGCAGCCGCTCGACGACTTCAGGGAACGGCCGGGCGAAGTAGCGGTACTGCCCCGAGCCGAACCGGTAGCGGGCCATGTCGATCGTGGAGCGGAATCTGGCCACGTCGTCGTACAGGTCCGCGATCTCCCGGCATTCGCTGCCCTTCAGCACCTGGCCCAGTGCCGCACAGCCGTACTCGTTGACCTCTTCGGTCGCTTTGGCCCAATCCATGCCACCATCCGACCAGCGATGCCCGCCGAGTTCCGGCGGGAATCGGACGTCGCACTTACTCGAACACGCGTTCGAACTTGAGGTACAGTCGGCCGTATGTCCACAGCTCTGCAGGGATCCCTGTTCGACGAGCCCGGCGCGGTCGGCCTGCGCCCGCTCGCCCCGGCCCGCCGCACGGAACTCGGCTCCGGCGCGTGGATCGACGTACTCCCCGGGTGGCTGACCGGCGCCGGGACAGTGTTCGACAGCCTGGTCGACGGTGTCGGCTGGAAGGCCGAGCGGCGCCCGATGTACGACCGGGTCGTCGACGTGCCGCGGCTCTTGCGCTACTACCAGGAAGACGAGCCGCTCCCCCTCCCGATCCTGTACAGCGCCCGCGCGGCTCTCAGCGAGCACTACGCCGCTGAGCTCGGCGAGACGTTCCGGACCGCCGGGCTCTGCTACTACCGCGACGGCCGGGACAGCGTCGCCTGGCACGGTGACAACATCGGCCGCGGCAGCACCGAGGACACCATGGTCGCGATCGTGTCGGTCGGCGCGCCGCGAGCGCTCTGCCTGCGGCCGAAGGGCGGCGGTGAGGCCATCCGCCGCGCGCTCGGGCACGGCGACCTGATCGTCATGGGCGGCTCCTGCCAGCGCACCTGGGAGCACGCCATCCCGAAGACGTCGAAGCCGGTCGGCCCGCGCATCAGCATCCAGTTCCGTCCGAGGGGCGTCCGCTGATTGAATGGCGCCTATGACACCGGCCCAGTTCCTCACGACCACACCGCTGGGCACCCGGGTCGTCGTGCGCTCCAAGATCGACGGTGGTTTCACCGACGCGCTCGGCTACCTGCGCGAACGCAGCGCCACCGACTGCACTGTCGAGACCCGGCGCGGGCTCGCGACCGTGGCACTCGAAGACGTCGTCGCCGCGAAGGAAGTCCCGGAACCTCCCGCGCGGCGGCGGCCGAAAGCTACGGACTGAGCGTGTCCAGGATCTGCTGACCGTACTTCGCCAGCTTGTTCTCGCCGACGCCGCTCACCGTGCCGAGTTCGTCGAGGGTCTTCGGCGCCAGCGTCGCTATTTCCCGCAGCGTCGCGTCGTGGAAGATGACGTACGCGGGCACGCCCTGCTCCTTCGCCGACGCCGCACGCCAGGTACGAAGCTGCTCGAAGATCGGCACCGCCTCCTGCGGCAGGTCGGCCGGCGCGCCGCGCTTGGCCTTCGCCGTCCTGACCGACTTCGCCGCGCGCTCGGGCTCGCGGCGCAGCATGACCTGGCGTTGCCGGCTCAGCACCTCGGCGCTCGCCTCGGTGAGCACGAGCGTGCCGTAGTCGCCCTCGACGGCCAGAAAGCCCTGCGCCAGCAGCTGGCGCACGACACCTCGCCATTCGGTGTCCCGCAGTTCCGTGCCGATGCCGAACACCTTCAGCGAGTCGTGTCCGTGTTGGGTGACCTTCGGGGTGATCTTGCCCAGCAGAATGTCGACGATCTGGCCCGCGCCGAACTTCTGGCGGCGCTCGTTGAGCAGGCGGACCACGGTCGAGAGCAGCTTCTGCGCGGCGACCGTGCCGTCCCAGGATTCCGGCGGCGTCAGGCACGTGTCGCAGTTGCCACAGGCAGTGCTCTGCTGGCCGAAATACGCGAGCAGCTGCACGCGGCGGCACTCGACCGTCTCGCACAGCGCGAGCATCGCGTCGAGGTGGATGCCGAGCCGGCGGCGGTGCGCGGCGTCGCCCTCGGAGGTGTCG
This sequence comes from Actinomycetota bacterium, assembly GCA_032230695.1. GTDB lineage: Bacteria > Actinomycetota > Actinomycetes > Mycobacteriales > Pseudonocardiaceae > Amycolatopsis. The sequence goes on from JAVXWP010000030.1 coordinate 50,097, forward strand.
ATCATCTTGCGCTGCTGCACGACGTCCTGCAGGCCGTACGCCAGCCACGCCGTCGACGCGAGGCCGTCCCGCCCGGCGCGGCCCGTCTCCTGGTAGTAGCCCTCGACGGACTTCGGCAGGTCGAGGTGGGCGACGAACCGCACGTCCGGCTTGTCGATGCCCATGCCGAACGCGATGGTCGCGACCATGACCAGGCCGTCCTCGCGCAGGAAGCGCGACTGGTTGCGCGAACGCACCCGCGCGTCGAGGCCCGCGTGGTACGGCAGCGCCGAGATTCCGTTCTGTACCAAGAACTCCGCGGTCTTCTCGACCGAGTTACGCGAGAGGCAGTAGACGATTCCCGCCTCGCCGGGGTGTTCGGTGCGCAGCAGGTCGAGCAGTTGCTTCTTGGGCTCGTTCTTCGGTGCGATGCGGTACTGGATATTCGGCCGGTCGAAGCTCGCGACGAAGTGCCGCGCTTCCCCGAGGTTGAGCCGCAGCGCGATTTCGGCGTGCGTGGCCTCGGTGGCGGTCGCCGTCAGTGCGATGCGCGGGACGTCGGGCCAGTGCTCGTGCAACGCCGAAAGCGCGAGGTAGTCGGGCCGGAAGTCGTGGCCCCACTGGGCGACACAGTGCGCTTCGTCGATCGCGAACAACGAGATCTTGCCGCGTTCGAGCAACCGGACCGTCGACTCGACCTTCAGCCGTTCCGGCGCGAGGTAGAGGAGGTCCAGGTCGCCGGCGAGGAAGGCGGATTCCACCTGGCGACGCTCTTCGTAGTCCTGCGTGGAGTTGAGGAATCCGGCGCGCGCGCCGAGGTTCGTCAGTGCGTCGACCTGATCCTGCATGAGCGCGATGAGCGGCGAGATGACCACGCCGACGCCCTCGCGTACGAGCGCGGGTATCTGGTAGCACAGCGACTTCCCGCCGCCGGTGGGCATCAGGACGAGTGCGTCGCCGCCGCTCACGACGTGGTCGATGATCTCCTGCTGCTGACCCCGGAACGAGTCGTAACCGAAGACGCGGTGCAGAACCTGCAACGCTTCGCTCACCGCGGGACTGGTTTCGAGGGAAGCCATCGGCCGATCCTACGGGGATCGGCGACCGGCGACCGCGCGGAGCCGTGCGAGCGGACCGTTCGTGCGGTTTATCGCCGCGAACGGTCCGCTCGCAGGAGGCTAGGCGAACGCGCGAGCGAGCCAATCGCGCCAGGCTTTCGCCCCCGCCGCGGCATCGGCGCCTGGGGTGAAGACGTGATGCCCGACGGCGATCTGCTCACCGTGACCGTGGAAGCGGTACAGCGTTTCCAGGTCGCGGATGCCGAGCAGTCCCCGGTATCCCGGCACGGCGTAGTCCACGACGCCGTCGATCGGCGCGAGGCCTTCCGGGGTCAAGTGCACCTTGTCGCCCTGCGCGAGGGAATCGGGGAGCCCCAGCGCCTCACTGAGTACCGCCCACGAATCGACGCCCTCGGCGACCTTCGGACCTTCGGCGGAGATGTAGACACCCGGGTGGCCGCCGAAATGCGTGAGGTACTGGGTGAGGGTGTGGAAGTACATCGTCCAGCCGTAGCCGGTCATGTCCTCGTACTCGGCGCCCCAGTCATCACTGACGAAACCGTTGTGCACGAACCGAAGCACCGTGCTGCCGCCGTCGCGCCCCTCGATGAGGTACTCCATCGCGTGGAACGAGCCGTCCGGAGCGTTGTCACCGCGGTACGCGAGTCGTTTCCCCGGATCCCAGGCGGTGATCGTCGACTGCTCGGAGAACTCCCCGATCGTCAGCGAGATCTTGCCGCCCTCACCGGGTTCGACGGTGTGCGGGCCCATGAACCACGAATCGATCCCGGGGCCCGTGGCGATCGCGTCCCACACCTGTTCGGGGGTCGCCTCGACCTCGATCTCCTTGTGCAGCTCGAATTCCCTCGGCATTTCAGGCCTCCTCAGCCTTTCTTTCCTTGACACTGGTGTCTTTGACGGTCGGATGGATCGCGACGATCACGCGGTGGGCGCGGCCGCCCTCGGCGGACTCGTCGTGGTACTTACCGACAAGCGCGGTGACAGCTGTCGCCAGTTCCCCGGTGAAGGCGGCGCGGTCCGCGGCGGATGCGAAGCGCACTTCGCCGTCCATGGCGAAGGTCGCAAGCTGTTTGCGGGCCTTCGTCGCGCCGGTGATGAGCGCGCCGACGTCGCGCACCAGCCTGCCGGCGACGGCCAGCAGCCAGCGCGCGGAAAGCTGGTCCCTGGCGCGCCCGGGGTCGGGTTGCACCGCGGAAAGCGCTGTCGGCGAGATGACGTACGAAGCCGCCGTCGCCCGCATGACGCGCTCGGTGACGTTGCCCTTCTTGCGCTCCTCCACCAGCTCGACGAGCCCGTGCTTCTCCAGCGCCCGGAGATGGTAGTTCACCTTCTGCCGGGCGAGGCCGACCTTGGCGGCCAACGTCGTCGCCGAGCCCGGCTCGGCGAGTTCCGCCAGCAGCCGGGCCCGCACCGGATCCAGCGAGACCTCGGCCACCGCCGGGTCCTCGATCACAGCCACATCGAACATGACCCCACCGTCCCACCGACAAATATACTTGTCAAGACTCTCAAATTTGTCGGTACCGGGGAAGGTGCCGACATGTAGCCTGGGGCAAGGGCCGGGGCAGGCGGGATAGGCTGAGTGGCGATGAGACGCAAGCTCAAGTCGTCCCTGCCGCAGCGGCACGGCCTCGATCCCGCTCGCTTGAAGATGCCCGCGGAGGGTCCTTGGACGACGCTCCGGGATCACCTGGTCGAGCGACTCCCCCGCCTCGAGCCCGGGCACATCGACATGATGCTGCGCGAAAGCCGGATCGTCGGACTGGACGGCCCGCTCCCCCTCGATGCCCCTTTCGTCCCGAATTCGTTCATCTGGTTCCACCGCGACCTGCCGGAAGAGGTCCCGGTGCCGTTCGAGATCGGCATCGTGCACCGCGACGAAGACCTGCTCGTCGTGGACAAGCCGCACTTCCTCGCGACCATCCCCCGCGGCCAGCACATCGTCGAGACCGCACTGGTGCGCCTGCGCAAGCAGCTCGACATACCGGAGCTCGTCCCGGCGCACCGGCTGGACCGCGTGACCGCCGGACTGCTCATGTTCGTCATCAGTCCCCAGCGGCGCGGGGCATACCAGATGCTGTTCAAAGACAGGCTGATCAGCAAGGAGTACGAGGCCATCGCGCCGTACGACCCGGCGCTCGAACTCCCCCGGACCGTGCGCAGCCATATCGTCAAGGAGCGCGGCATCATCACCGCGCGCGAGCTGCCCGGCCCGCCGAACAGCGAAACCCGCGTCGAGCTGCTCGAACACCGCGGCGGCCTCGGCCGGTATCGCCTACTGCCCGCGACAGGCCGCACCCACCAGCTTCGCCTGCACATGAGCGGACTCGGCGTGCCGATCCTCGGTGACGATTTCTACCCCGTGCTCACCGAAACCCCCCTCGGCGACTTCACGCGCCCGCTCCAGCTGCTGGCAAAGGTTCTGGAGTTCACCGACCCGATCAGCGGCGAGCCGCGCCGGTTCGAGAGCAAGGCCACGCTGACGGCGTGGACGTCGTACGAACAGTGGGCGCGGACCGGCTGAGTCGTCCGGGTGGGTTGATCGGGGGCGGCTCCGGGTATTCCCTTGCTGGCCACAGTCTGTGGCGTCCTGTGGCGTCGAGGACGAGGGAGCCCGCTCGATGAGTTTCATGCCGATGAACGGTCTTTTGCTGCGGGCCACCCCACCGAAGCCGTTGGCGTCGCCGCGGAGCACGGCGTCGGTCGGAACCGAGCTTCGGGCGCTCCTCGACGGCGGCGACCTGGACTTCCCGCTACCCGGCGGCGGGCGGACCGCGAGCCGATGGGAGGCCCTCGCGGAGCTGGGGCGGCGGGACCTCGCGTTGGCGAGGCTGGGCGAGGGGCACGTCGACGCCGTCGCCATCCTGGCCGAGGCCGGCCGGACTCCGGCGGCGGGGGCGCTCTACGGGGTCTGGGCCGCGCGGTCGGGCGGGACCGGTGCGGAGTTCGACGGCGCTCAGCTCTCGGGGACGGTCCGGTTCTGTTCCGGCGCCCACGTTCTGGACCGGGCCCTCGTGGCCGCGCAATCACCGGACGGGGAGGGTCACCTGATCGAAGTAAACCTCGCCGGCACCCGCGTGCACCGCAGCCCGGACACTTGGCAAGCGATCGGCATGGACGCCTCGGACAGCGGAGACGTCACCTTCGACCAGCTGCCGGTGTCGCCGGACGCGGTCATCGGAGCACCCGGCTGGTACGTGTCGAGGCCTGGTTTCGCCCATGGCGGCATCGGGGTCGCGGCGGTGTGGCTCGGCGGATGCGCGGCCGTGCTCGATTCCGTACTGGCCGAGCTGGGCGAACGCGGTAGGCAGGATGAGCACCAGCTCGCCCATGCCGGCGCGATGTATACCGTGCTGCGAAGCGCCGAAGCCCTGCTCAGCCAGACGGCGGTGGATATCGACGCAAGCCCATCACTTGACGCGATGCGTGCGGCCCAGCTCTGCCGCGCGGCCGTCGAACACGCGGCGGGCGAAATCCTCGGCCGGGCGCCGAAGGTCACCGGGCCCGGGCCGATGTGCCGTGATCGCCGGTTCCCCCAGCAGCTCGCCGACCTCCAGGTGTATGTCCGGCAGCATCACGCCGAGCGCGATCTCGCCGCGTTGGGCGCCCAGGTACGCGACATGGGCCGGACCCGATGACCGGGCGTCCGATCGTCGACGAAGCAGACTGGGCCCCGGCCCTGCAACGGCACGGGATCCGGCCCTTTCCTGCCGGCCGGTACCGCAAGGCCGTGGTCGTCGCCGCCCATCCGGATGACGAAACCTTGGGCGCGAGCGGTCTCCTGCAGCGGCTGCACGACCAGGGCACCGCCGTCACGCTGGTGATCGCCACCGACGGCGAAGGCGCCTTCCCCGATTCGCCGCCGGAACAACAGCGTGAGCTCGGCTGGACGCGGCGGCGCGAACTCGAGGATTCCCTGCGCTCCCAAGGTGCCGACAAGGTCCATGTGGACTGGCTCGGCTTCCCGGACTCCGGTTTGGCCGGGCACCTGGACGAGCTGGTCATACGACTCCGGCCGACGCTCAGCGACGCAGATCTCTGCTTACTGCCCTGGCCTGGTGACCCTCATCCGGATCACCAGGCCGCCGGGAAAGCCGCGCTGCTGGCCGCGCCGATCACCACCCACCGCTGGTCCTATCCCATCTGGCTCTGGCATTGGATCCGGCCGGATGACGGTGAAATCCCATGGGCAAGGGCTTTCCGGCACGAGCTGAGCGGGATGCACCAGCGCCGGAAAGCGGCGGGAATCGCGGCGTTCGTCTCGCAGCTGAAGCCCGGTCCAGCCGGTGAGGACCCCATCCTCTCCCCCGCCATGCTGACGCATTTCCAGCGGGACAGCGAAATCCTGTTCCGCGAACCGCCCCTGCACTCGGCGCCGCACAGCCGGTTCGAGGAGCTCTACCACGGCGCGGGCGATCCGTGGGCGGTGTCGGCGTCGTGGTATGAGCGGCGGAAACGGGAGGTCGCACTGGCGTCGCTCCCGCGGGAGCGGTACGCGTCGGCGGTCGAACCTGCTTGCGGTATCGGGGTTTTCACCAGAGCGCTGGCGGCCCGGTGCGACGAACTGCTGGCGTTCGACCCGGTGGCGTCGGCTGTCGAACGCGCCAGGGAGGCAGGACCCTCCGGCGTGGACATCCGGCTCGGGTCGCTTCCCGGCGACCTGCCCGCTGGACCGGTGGACCTGATCGTCTTCAGTGAGATCCTCTACTACCTCGGCGACGGCGACCTGTCCGCCACTATCGAAGGCGCGGTTTCCGCGTTGCGTCCCGGCGGCGACCTGCTGGCTGTGCACTGGCTGCCGTGGGCACCCGAAGCACCGAGGGACGCGGTGGACGCGCACCGGCGACTGCTCGGACACCCCGCGCTGGAGCGGATTGTCGAGCACGTGGACGGCGAGTTCCTGCTGCATGTGCTGAGGCGCCGGTGATCTCGGCGATCGGGGTCGTGGTGCCCGCGCACGACGAAGCGGAATTCATCGGGCCGTGCCTGCAGGCACTCAGCTGCGCTTTGGCGGAATTGCCGGCGAGAATCGACCGGGCCGTTTGCGTCGTGGCGGACCGATGCTCCGACAACACCGCGGAGATCGCGCGACGCGCTTTCAACGGCTGGCATGCGGGCTTGGTTTCGGAGGCGGGCGCGGCGAGTTCGATCGGCGAAGTACGTGATCTCGGCATGCGCCGGGTCCGGTCGATATTGCAAGGTCACGACGACACCCAGATTTTGCTTCTCTGCACCGACGCCGACACGATCGTGGCGTCGGACTGGGCTTGCCGGCACGTCGGCCGCGCGGTTCAGGGGAGCCACGCTATCGCCGGTTTCGCCGAACTCGACGGCCCTGCTTCACCGCTATCGCGAGCTCCGCTGACACCGGAAGCGCAGCTTCGTTACAACCAGGTCTTGGCCGACGCGCGGCGCCCCGAGGGCCACGGAAACATCTACGGCGCCAATCTCGGTGTCCGTGCGGACGCCTACACCTCGGTGGGTGGCTTCCGCCCGTTGAGCACTGGCGAAGACCGCGATCTGTGGTGCCGCCTCGGCCAGGCCGGTTACCGGCTCTGCTATGCCGCCGACACGCTCGTCACGACGAGCGCCCGCCTGCACGGCCGCGCGACCGGCGGGCTCGCCGACCTGCTGCGCTCACTCGAGAACGGTGCAACCTAGTTACGGGGTGAGATACCGGCTGGGATCACTACCCGCCCGTGCGCCACTTTCCATCCATCGAGTGAATCCTTCACGATCTCGGCCTTCGAGTTCGTCCAGCAGGAGCCGGCGAAGGTCGACGACCTTGTCCCTGGCGGTTTTGTCCGAAGTCCGCAGCAGAAGGGTGTAACTCCGGCGCCACGCGGCACACAGTTCGTCCGTGGTGAAATCACCCAGGTTGTCCGCACATACCCGCAGATCCGCCGGTAGGTCCGGTGGCGGTTCGTCGGCGACCGGAGCCGCGCGGCTTTCCGCCGACCGGATCGCGCGCAGCCGGCGCCACGACCGCACGGCCGCCACGACCGCGATGAAGAGAAGGACGGGCACGCTCGCGGCGCCGAGTATCGCGACCAAGCCGGACACCGCCAGGCAGCCCGCGAACGTACCCACACCCGCGACGAGACCTGCGCGGCCGGGCGTGACGTCGAGGTTCCTGGCGTACTTCGCCGGCGGGCTCGACACCGCCATCGACGCCACGGTGCCAACGACCGCCGCCAGGAAGATCCAACCCACGATGGCCCCGAGCGGGGTCGTCAGCAATCCCGCCGCGAAGAGTATTCCTACGGCGGCGCCGAGCATCGTCCGAGCGAACCAGGTGGGCATGGGCTGCCTCGGCCTCCGTGCGAGAGCTCGGAAACCCGGAATGGACCCGAGCTGGAGACCTTGCAATGTACCTCCGCGTGCGGCGTCGTGACAAGGTCAACGTCGGCGTCCACAATGGACGATGAATCCGGCTCGAGCGACGCCTGCCCGATGCTCGCAGGCGCGCCCGTCCCCGGCACGGGCCGATCGCCGTTTCAAAGCGCTGACCTCAGGGTATGTCGGTTCCATGGCGGTCGCCCCCGGCAGCGCCGAGCTGCGCGAGTGGCGCGACCAACGGTTGCTGATCACGAACGACGACGAAGGAACACCGACGAGGAGCCCGAATGAGCGGACCAGGATGGCGGGGGCCACTGCTGGCCACGCTCACCGACCGGCGCTTCTCCTACGACAACTGGATCTTCGAGCGCGCGGGCTCCTCGTACCGCCATGGCCGTTCGCCCGACCGGCTGTGAAAGCCGTTGTTTGCGAACAAGCGGCGTCCGCCGAAAAGGCGTGTGAACTACTCGGGAGGTTGTGATGGCGAGACCGATCTGGAACGGGGCCATCAACTTCGGCCTGGTCACCGTCCCCGTCCAGTTGTACAGCGCGACCGAGGACCACAGCATCTCGTTCCGGCAGTTCGAACGCGGCACGTCCGACCGGATCCGCTACCGCCGGGTGAACGAACGCACCGGAGACGAAGTCGACTACAACGACATCGTCAAGGGCTACGAACTGGAAGACGGCGACTACGTCATCGTCGAGCCCGACGAACTGGACGAAATCGCACCCGGCCGCTCCCGCACCCTGGACATCGAAGGGTTCGTGGACCTCGACGACATCGACCCGATCTACTTCCAGAAGACCTACTGGCTCGCGCCGGCGAAGGAAGAGTTCGCCAAGGCGTACAGCCTGCTGCTCGCGGCGATGGACAAGGCCAACAAGGCGGGCATCGCCAAGTTCGTCATGCGCGGCAAGGAATACATCGCCGCAGTGCGGGCCGGTGACGGGGTGCTGGTGCTCAACACACTGCACTTCGCCGACGACATCCGGAACCCGTCGAAAGAACTGAGCAAGCTGCCGGGCAAGTCCTCGGCGAGCGGCAAGGAACTCGATATGGCGATGGCGCTCATCGATTCGATGGCCGAGGACTGGAAACCGGATTCGTACCGGGACACCTATACCGAGCGCGTCGAAAGGCTGATCAAGGACAAGAAGGCCGGGCGAAAGATCACCCCGGCTGCCGAACCGGCCGAACCGACGAAGGTCGTCGACCTGTTCGATGCCCTGTCCCGCAGCGTCAAGGGCCGCAAAGGCGGCAAGTCCCAACCGGCCAAGTCCGGGCATTCCGAGCTGTCGAAGGCCGAACTCGATAAGATGGCCAGGGAACTGGCGATCAAGGGACGGTCGAAGATGAGCCGGAAGGACCTCGAGAGGGCCATCGAGTCTGCGGCGCCCGCCAAGAAGAAGGCGTCGTGACGGGTGGGTGACCTCAGCGAGTACCGCCGTCGGCGTGACGCGCGGCGAACCCCTGAACCCATCCCCTCCGGTAACGATCTTCCCCGCGGCGACGACGACGTCTTCGTGATCCAGGAGCACCACGCGTCGAGCCTGCATTGGGACGTGCGAATGGAACGCGACGGCGTCCTTGCGTCCTGGGCGGTGCCGAAGGGCTTGCCCAGGGAGCCCGACGTCTCCCGGCTCGCCGTGCACACCGAGGACCATCCGCTGGAGTACGCCGCCTTCGACGGCGAGATCCCGGCCGGGGAGTACGGCGCCGGGACGATGACGATCTGGGACCACGGCCGCTACGAAACGCTTCATTGGAACGACCACGTGGTCGAAGTGGTCTTCCACGGCGAACGGGCCCAGGGTCGCTACAGGTTCGTCAACATTGGCGGCGAGGACAAAGCCTGGCAGGTCAAGCGCGTCGAACCGGCACCTGAGGGCTGGGCGGAACTGCCGGCGTTCGTGCGGCCCATGTCGGCCCAACGCGGCGAACTGCCCGAGGAGTCGACGGGCGATGAATGGGCCTACGAGTTCGACTGGGACGGACAGCGCGCGATCGTCCGGGTGCAGGGCGGGCGGGCCACCCTGTTCGACGAAACCGCCACGGAGATCACCGCCACGTACCCTGAACTGCGGGCGATCGGCAAGCAGTTGGGCTCCACCGAAGCACTGCTCGACGGCGAGATCGTCGTGTTCGAACACGGCCTGCCGAACCGCGAGGCGCTGGGGCGGCGGCAAGCCGCGGCGGCAGCGCAGGCCAAGCGGCTCGTGACCGCCCACCCGGTGATGTACCTCCCCTATGATCTGCTCCACCTCGATGGCCGCGCGTGCCTCGCGGAGCCGTACCTCCGCCGGCGCGAACTGCTCGCCGAACTCGGCTTGACCGGCCCGAACTGGCAGGTGCCGGAGCACTACGTCGGCGGCGGTGACGCGGTGGTGCGGGCGAGCGAAACCCACGGGCTGGCGGGAGTCGTGGCCAAGCGTGCCGGCAGCGGGTACCGGCCGGGCAAACGGAGTCCCGACTGGATAGCCGTGTCCACAAGGAAAACCGGTGCCGATGCCTGAACAACGCGTCGAAGTCGCCGTCGACGGCCGCAGACTGTCCCTGTCAAATTTGGACAAGGTGCTATACCCGTCGACAAGCTTCACGAAACGGGACGTGATCGCGTACTACAGCCAGATCGCCCCGGTCATACTGCCGTACCTGAAAAACCGCGCGGCAACGTTTCTCCGCTACCCCAACGGCGTCGAGAGCAAGCAGTTCTACCAGAAGGACGTGGCCGGGCAGGCGCCGCCATGGGTGCGCACCGCGGGGCTGGTCAACACCCACGGCGACGGCCCCGAGGTCAACCAATATCCGGTGATCGACGACCTGCCCACGCTCGTCTGGGCCGCGAACCTCGCCGCACTGGAACTGCATATTCCACAGTGGACGGTTGGTCCGCGAAACGCCCGCCGCAACCCTGACCTTCTCGTCTTCGACCTCGACCCCGGCGAGCCCGCGACGATCGTCGAGTGCTGCCGCGTGGCCACGCGCCTGCGCGAGGTGCTCGCCGAAGACGGCCTGACTGCGTACGCGAAGACCAGTGGTTCCAAGGGCATGCAGCTGTACTGCGCGGTGCGCACTCGACGGCCGGAACGGACGTCGGAGTACGCGAAAGCGGTGGCGGAGCGGCTGGCCGGGGAACAGCCGGAGCTGGTCGTCGCCAGGATGACGAAGGCGTTGCGACCGCGCAAGGTGCTCATCGACTGGAGCCAGAACAACCCGTCGAAGACGACCGTGGCGCCCTACTCCCTGCGAGGCCGCGCGCTGCCCACGGTGTCGGCGCCGATCCGGTGGGACGAGGTCGGGGACTGCCGTAAACCCGCTGACCTCGTCTTCACCAGCGACGACGTGCTCGCGCGGGTCGACGAATTCGGAGACCTGTTCGGAGGACTGAACGATCAGCGCAGGTCGCTGTAGACGTGGACGTTTGACAGGCCGTCGAAGCGGGTAATTCGCGGCAACCCACCGGTCGAAGGAGAGAGGTGCAGCCGACATGGCAGACGCGCAGGCGCGCCCGGCCAGGCACACCGAAACCACCCTGACCAAGTTCTCCCTCGGCGAGCACGAGCCGGAGCCGGTCCCGGCAGTGATCGCCGACCGCTACGAAATGGGCCGCCTGATCGGCCGTGGCGCCACCGCGCGCGTGTTCCGGGCCTACGACCGGACCGAGCGGCGCCAGGTCGCGATGAAGCTGTTCAATTCCGGCGCGGTCGCCACCGAGGAGCGGCGACGGCTCATCGAGATCCGCATCCTGAGCGGGCTGAAGCATCCCGGGCTGGTCGCGCTGTACGACACCGGGACGCAAGGGGGTCAGGCGTTCCTCACCATGGAACTGGTCGAGGGCCCCAACCTGGCCGACCGCCTCGCGGCCGGGCCGCTCGGCGCCGTCGAGGTGACCGCGCTGGCCATCCGGCTCGCCGACGCGCTGGCGTACGTGCACGAGCGGGGCGTGACCCACCGGGACCTGAAGCCCGCGAACGTCCTGCTCGACCCGGATCACCCGCTGATCAGCGACTTCGGTATCGCGCAGGCGTTCGATTCCACGCGGGTCACCGCCACCGGCATGGTGGTCGGCACCGCCGCGTACATGGCGCCGGAGCAAGTACTCGGTGAGGAAGTCGGGCCGCCGTCGGACGTCTACGCGCTCGGGCTGGTGCTACTGGAATGTCTCACCGGCGTCCGCGAGTACAACGGCACGATGGTCGAGTCGGCGATCGTGCGGTTGCACCGGTCCCCGCGGATCCCGGCCGGGCTGCCACACCGACTCGAAGAGGTACTCCGCGGAATGACCGCATTGCGGCCGTCCGAGCGGCCGACCGCCCGAGCCGTCCACCAGGCGCTGCGGAACGAAGACGTGACCATCATCCTGCCCGTGGCCGTTCGGTCTGCAGCGCCTAAGGCCGCTCGTCACCGCCGAAGGTTGTTGGGCGCCGGGATTCCCGCCTTGGCCGCGATTGTCACGGCGGGCGCGATTGCGCTTCAGCAGCCGGATGGCGCCCCGTCACCGTCACCGGTCCAGCCGGTGGCCGCGACGCCGTCGAGCGAGACACCGACCGGACCCGCCGGGCCATCACAGGCGCAGGTCCCGGCCGCCGGCCAAATCGCCGTCGAGTCGACGGCCGCCCGGGCACCCGCTCCTCCCCTGCCCGTCACCGCGAACGACGACAAGGGCAAGTCGGCCAAACCGAAGCAGGGCAACGGCAAAGGCAAAGCGGGCAATGATTAGGCCGTGTCTTGTGGATCCTTTTCGATGGGATTCGTGAGCGCGGATCACGCGCACTAGGTCCGGACCACTCGCCCGAGCACCGGGTGTGCGAAGCCTCGGTTTTGGGTAACTCACCATCATGGTTGAGAATTCGGGCGATAATACCGGCGAACTGGTCATCATCGGCGGCGGCCCCGCCGGTCTCTCCGCGGCACGGGCTTACCGGCAAGCAGGCGGATCGGGATCGGTCCGGATCATTTCGGCCGACACCGACGCGCCTTACGAGCGCCCGCAGCTGTCGAAGGAGTTTCTGCGCGGCGAGACCGAGGACAAGGACCTTCCGTTGGAGGACACGGAGTTCTACCGCGAGCACGACATCACGCTGACCCTCGGCGAGGCCGTGACCTCTTTGGACACCGGTGCCCGCACGGTCACCACCGCGAGCGGTGAGACGGTGTCCTACACCAGTTGTGTGCTCGCCACCGGCAACGAACCGGTCCGGCCGCCCTTCCCCGGCGCCGACCATCCGGACGTCTACGTGCTGCGGTCGGCGCACAGCGCGCGAAAGCTGCGCGAAGCGGCCGACAACGCCCGCAGCGCGATCGTCGTCGGCTCCGGGTTCATCGGCTGCGAGGCGGCTGTTTCCCTCGCCCGCAAAGGAGTGCAGGTCACGGTCTTCACCCCGGAACGCCTGCCGCAGGCGGACCGCCTCGGTGACGTCGCCGGCAACCGCCTCCTCCACTGGCTGAAGGCCGAAGGGGTCAGCGTGCTGGCCGATACCAAGGTCGAAGGCATCGAGGACGGCTTCCGCGTGCACACCGGCCTCGTACCGACGCTGGACGCCGGGATCGTCCTGCTGGCTGCCGGGATCGAGCCGCGGGTGGACCTTGCGAAGGCTGCCGGGATCGACATCGACGCCGGCCGGGTCCAGGTGGACCAGCACATGCGCACCAGTGCCGCCGGAGTACTGGCCGCCGGAGACATCGCCTTGGCGTACAACACCACCGCCGGGCGGCCGCTTCAGGTGGAACATTGGGGCGAGGCGCTGAAGATGGGCGAGATCGCCGGCCGCACCGCGGCGGGCGCGCAGGCGAGCTGGGACAATGTACCCGGGTTTTGGACGGTCATCGGCGACCGCGTGCTCAAGTACGCCGCCTGGGGCGACGGTTTCGACCGGACCGAAGTCGTCCACTACGCGGACGGCGGCTTCACAGTCTGGTACGGCAAGGACGGGGCGACCGTCGGCGTGCTCACCCACAACGCCGATGCCGACTACGAACGCGGCACCGGACTCGTGGCACGCGGCGCGCCGCTCCTGGTCTGAGCTGGCGCAGAGAGGCGGGCGCCTGCTCGCCGCAGTGCCCGCCTCCTCGCACAACCCACGGACGTGTCAGTCACCCACGAGGCGGATCGACATTTCCCCGCCATCCGCCGGTTTCGTGACCCTGGTGCTCCACGAACTCCTTGAACCGGCGCATATCCGCCTTCACCCGGTGGCCCAGTACGCCCAGCTTGTCCGCGACGTTCTCGACGAACCCCTCTGGGTCGATCTCCATCTGCGCGGTGACACGGGTCTTGTCCTCTGCAATACGATGAAAGGTGATCACCCCGGCATGGTCCGGACCGTCGGTCGACGACCAGGCCACGCGCTCGTCGGGATGCTGCTCGGTGATCCTCGCGTCGAATTCCCGTTTCACGCCGCCAACTTTGGTGACCCAATGCGTATGAGTCGCGTCCAGTTGCCGAATTTCCTCCACACCTTCCATGAACTGGGGAAAAGATTCGAACTGCGTCCACTGGTTGTAAGCCGTCGATACCGGAACGTCGACTTCGACGATTTCGGTGATGGTGCTCATGCAGCCTGCCTCCTGCTTGTCGGGACCTTTCTCACTACGGATACCCCCGTTCCCGCGGGGCTCAAACCTGGCTCAAACCCGGCCGGACTCATTGTCCTCGGTCGCCGTGCGCGCGATGGCCGCCACGGTTTCCGCGAGACCTCGCCGCACCTCATCACCGTCGGTCCGCTCCGTGTGGAGGATCACCGAGATCTCGCAGGTGCCCGGATCACGCGGGGTGATGTGGAGTTCGCCGTGGTAGTTGTCCTCGTTTTCCGCACCCCAGCAGAGTGTCCGGTGTTCGGCGTCGGTATGGAGCCAGGCCGTTCCGGCCACCTGCCTGCCCCGGACGTCGGCTTCGACCCGCACTTCGCCACGCCCGCCGGGTTCCGCGACGGTCAGCCTCGGAAAGTACCGGGGAAGGTTCCGCGGCTCACTCAGAAAGGCGAACAGGTCGTCTGCGGCGATTTCAGCCCGTACCGACTGACGATAGGTCGACATAAAGTTTGTAATACCCGCCGGCAAACGACGCAAACCCGCCATTCGGAGCAACGCCACGGCAATGATCGTCGAAGCGCTGCTCATTTTGTTCCACCGTGGGAAACTAGCCGTATGACCTATCCGGAACGCGATCCCCGATATCCGGCTCGGCCGCCGCACGGCTACGGACCGGATCCAGTCGGGCCAGATCCAGTAGTGGAAGAGATCGTCGAACGACCGGCGGCACGGGTTCGCGTCATCCACACCGTGTGCGCGCTGATCAACACCGTGTGTGGCCTCTTCGCGCTGGTGCTGGCCATCCACATCGTCCTGATCTTCGGCGACGCCAACGCCGCCAACGGGTTCGCCGGGTTGATCACCGACTGGTCTTCCGGCGTTTCCCTTGGCCTGCGCAATTTGTTCACTCCCGACGGCGTCAAACTTCGTACCTTCCTCAACGAGGGTCTCGCCGCGGTGCTGTGGCTGGTGATCGGCGCGGTGGTGACCGATGTGATCGCACGCATCGGGCTGCCCGGCCCACGCCGCGTCTGGTATCGGCGCACCGTCCGATGAGTCCGACCGTCGGAGTCGAGGAAGAATTCCTCCTCGTGGACGAAACCGGCCACCTGTCGCGCCAAGGCCCGCACGTGCTCGAAGAGGCACACGACGACCGCGGCGAGCTTCAGCACGAACTCACCAGGTGCCAGATCGAGTCGGCGACCGGGATCTGCCGGACCCCGGACGAGGTCCTCGGCCAGTTGCGCGGCCTGCGCGACGAACTCGCCACAGTGGCGGCGAGGCAAGGATTGCGGCTCGTGCCGAGTGGTTCCGCGGTGCTGGCCGAGGAAAACCCGCCCGAGCTGACGCCGAATCCGCGCTACCACAAGATGGCGGACCACTTCGGCGCCAATGCCACCAGCGTGGCCACCTGCGGTTGCCACGTGCATGTGGCGGTGGACGACCGGGCCACCGGCGTCGAGGTGCTCAACCACCTGCGGCCGTGGCTGCCGATACTTCTCGCACTGACGGCCAATTCGCCGTTCAACGACGGTGTCGACACCCGTTACTCCAGCTGGCGCCATCAGCTGTGGACGCGGTGGCCGTCGGCCGGGCCGCCGCCCTACTTCAGTTCACTGGACGAGTACGAAGCCGTGGTCGACGGCATGCTCCGGTCGGGGGCGATCCTCGACCGCGGGATGATCTACTGGCACATCCGCCTATCGGACAACCAGCCCACGCTGGAGACCAGGGTGAGCGACGTGGCGGCGACAGCGGAAGAGGCGACTCTGCTGGCTGTCGTCATCCGTGGTCTCGTGACGACCGCGCTCGAGGCCATCGCGGACGGCCGGCCCGCCTCGCGGCAGTCCGGCGAGCTGTTGCGCTCCAATCTTTGGCGTGCGGCGCGCGACGGCCTGGCCGGGCAGAGCCTGCACCCGGTGACCGAACTGCTGACACCGTTCCCGGCGCAGCTGGTGGACCTGCTCGACCACATCGGGCCGGCGTTGCGGGCAGGCAGCGGCGATCTGGAGTACGCCACCGAAGGCGTGGCCAAACTCCTCGAGAGCGGCGGCGGTGCCGAACGTCAGCGGGCCGCTTTCGCCCGCCGGAACAGCCTCGAAGACGTGCTCGCCTTTCTCGCGTTGACCGGCGTGCAAGCCGGTCTGGTTTGATCACCGGCGTTCGGGGAACGACTACGCCAAACCGACGGGCCGGGGCATCTTCCACGGCTGCGGCCTCGCGGCGTATTCCGCCAGGCGTTCGCCCAATCCGTCGTCCGCTCCGCGAGTACGGAAGTACGGCGGCTCCGGCGCCTCCACCAAGGCGCCCGCCAGCAGTTCGGCGACGTGCCTGGCGACGAGCCTCGGTGCGGGCAGGACGTCGTTGCCCAGATAGGCGACGATGATCAGATCCTCGGTGGACGCCGTTTCGATCCCGGCCGCCCAGCCGTTGCGCGCGTCCCAGAGCAGCGCGACATCCCGGCCGGGATACCGGGGAACCCTGCCTTCGAGCGCGATGTACGCCGTGGGCCGGGCATCGACCTCGCAACACCAGGCGCTGGGGCCCGCTCCCACCGCTTCCGCCACCAACCGCACATAGCGGCGCAGTCCGCGCGCCGCCGTCTCAGGCCATTGCTTGTCCACCGGAGCCGCCATCCTCATCGTCGAGTTGCGCGTCGGTTACTCCGCCACCGCATTTTCGGCGGTGGCGTCTTCACGGGGTACCTGGTCGTCTTCGGCCTCGGGGAGGGACTCCGCGACACCCTGCCCCGCGGGGTCGACCGGCAGTGTGGTCCCGAGGTGCTCACGGCACCATCGGCCATATCGCCTCGCTCCCGCAGTCATGACCCTGTCCTGTCCCGCCTCGGCTTCTGCAGCCCTGACTTGTTCGGTACCGGCTCGTTCAGTACCGGCTCGTACACGTTTTCCGCAATGAACGTCATTCTAGGTCTGATTTCGTAACATCGGCGAGCTTTTCCGAGGGCGTCGGTATTTTTCGCCCGCGATGGAAGGGAGTCGTGTGAGTTTCGGCCCGCAGCCGTTCGACCATATGGGGGTAATGCAGCTCGAATGCCGGCCGCTCTGAGCGGATCTTCGGAAGTTCAAGAAAATTGTGCCGCGGGGGTGGGCTCGTCGTCGCCCACTCCAGTGAGTTGCCGTAACCCCATGGGTCGTCGACCTCCACGGGCTCACCGAATCGGTAGCTGCGCACGACGTTCCACAGGAACGGGAGCACCGACAGGCCGAGGAGGAACGCGCCGATGGTGGAAATCATGTTGAGCACAGTGAAGTTGTCGGTGGCGAGGTAATCGGCGTAGCGTCGCGGCATGCCCTGGTCACCGAGCCAGTGCTGGACGAGGAAAGTCGTGTGGAAGCCGATGAACGTGGTCCAGAAATGCAGCTTCGCCAGCGGTTCGTCCATCATCCGGCCGGTCATCTTGGGGAACCAGAAGTAGATTCCGGCGAAAGTCGCGAAGACGATCGTCCCGAACAGCACGTAGTGGAAATGCGCGACCACGAAATACGTGTCGGTTACGTGAAAGTTAAGCGCGGGGGCCGCCAGGATGACGCCGGTGAGACCGCCGAGCAGGAATGTCACCATGAACCCGAGCGACCACAGCATCGGCGACTCGAAACTCAGTTGCCCCTTCCACATCGTCCCGATCCAGTTGAAGAATTTCACCCCGGTCGGGATCGCGATCAGGAAGGTCATGAACGAGAAGAAGGGCAGCAGCACCGCGCCGGTGGCGAACATGTGATGCGCCCACACCGCGAACGACAGCGCCGTGATCGCTATCGTGGCGAAAACCATCGTCTTATAGCCGAACAGCGGTTTCCGGCTGAACACCGGCACGATCTCGGTGACGATGCCGAAGTACGGCAGCGCGACGATGTACACCTCCGGATGACCGAAGAACCAGAAGAGGTGCTGCCACAGGATCGCGCCGCCGTTGGTCGGGTCGAATACGTGGGCACCCAGATGTCTGTCCGCGGCGAGCGCGAACAGCGCCGCGGTGAGGATCGGGAACGCGGCCAGCACCAGGATGCTGGTGAACAGGATGTTCCAGGTGAAGATCGGCATCCGCCACATCGTCATCCCCGGCGCGCGCAGGCAGAGGATCGTCGTCACCATGTTGACCCCGCCGAGGATGGTGCCCAGCCCCGAAACGATCAGTCCCATGATCCACAGGTCGGCGCCGATCCCCGGCGCGTGAATCGCGTCCGACAGCGGCGTGTACGCCGTCCAGCCGAAGTCCGGTGCGCCACCCGGGGTGAAGAACGACGAAAGCACGATGAGCCCGCCGAACAGGTAGAGCCAGTACGCGAACGCATTGAGCCGGGGGAAAGCCACGTCCGGTGAGCCGATCTGCAGCGGCAGGATGAAATTCGCGAACCCGAACACGTTCGGCGTCGCGTACAGCAGCAACATGATCGTGCCGTGCATGGTGAAAAGCTGGTTGTACTGCTCCGGCGAAAGGAACTGCAAGCCCGGCCGGCCGAGTTCCCCGCGCATCAGCAGCGCCATGAGGCCGCCGGTCAGGAAGAACGCCATGGACGTCGACAGGTAGAGCAGGCCGATCTGCTTGTGATCGGTGGTGTGGAGCAGCTTCAGCAGCACCGCACCTTTCGGCCCTCCGCTTACCGGCCGATACGGCATGGGGACAGGCACAGGTTTGACAGGAGAGTCCACCACGGTTGCTACCTCCGGTTCTTCCGCAAACCGGGTACCCATCGGGAAGCAGAGTACTCCTCCCGCACCGAAAACGCGCTGACCAGCGAAGAGGAGGGCCCCACCGGGTTACCCCGACGGCGTGTCGAGCCACGACGGCCCCTGGGACACCTCGCCCCGGCGCCGCTCATCTCCTCGCGGCGGCCGACGTTTCGGCGACCAGCCAACGGGCCACTTCGTACAGTTTCAGCTGCGACTTCTGCGAGGCGTCCACCATGATCGCGAACGCACGGTCGTCGGCGACATGGTGCCGTTCCATCAGAATGCCCTTGGCCATCCCGATCACGTCCCGGTTGTCGAGCGCGGCGAGCAGGTTCGCCTCCTGCCTCGACCCGGCCAGCGCGATCGCCGCGTGCACCGCGAACAGTTCCCCGATCTGCTGCGCGTCCTGGTCGAATGCGTCACGCTTGCTGGAGTACAGGTTCAACGCACCCAAGGTGTCTTCGGCGGTGAACAGCCGGAAGGACAACATCGACACGACGCCCATATTGGCCGCCTCCTGCCCGAACCGTGGCCACCGGGTTTCCCTGGCGAGGTCACCCGTCCGATAGGTGGGGTGCTCGGTGATGGCGTCCACGCACGGCCCTTGGCTGAGCGTGTACTGGAGCTTGTCGATACGGTTGACGATTTCGTCCGACGGCGCCCTGGTGCTGACGACGCCACGGTCGACGAGCGAGATCCCGGCGTATTCGACCCCGGGGATGTTCTCCCGGGCCGCCGCGACCACGGCTTCGAGCGTGCCGTCGATGGTCTCTTCGGCCTCAAGCCACCGGGCGACCTGCCCCAGTGTTTCCGCGAGGTCCGGGGGCAATGATCTTCCCATTGTGTCCACCACGAACTCCTCCCGAGAGTCAAGCTTCCACCTTGACCCACCGGCCCCCGGAAGACCAGCCCCACTCCCGCTGTTCGTATAACCTCGCGGTTACCCGGAGGGCGCAATTCACAATCCGAAAAGAACGCGTTACCAGCCGACCTCGGGTGTGGACGGCCGGTTGACTGGGTATCCGGCCACTGAAAGCGACGGCGCCGCGCCGGAAATTCGCGACCAGTGGAGCGCTCATGATGCAAGTCGATTCCGCCAGCCCGCCCGATACGGTCTCCGCCGGGACGGTCGAGCTGCAAGTGCCCACCGAACTCGACCAGCTGGTGGTCGTCCGCACAGTGGCGGAGGCGGTGGCGGCCAGGGAGAACCTCGACCTCGACGCGGTGGCCGACGTCAAGCTCGCCGTCGACGAGGCCAGCGCATGCCTGATCAGCCGGGCGACGCTGGGCGGCCGGCTGGAATGCCGTTTCCGGCTGCTTCCACACGTGCTCGAAGTGGTGGTGGCGACGACCACAACGACCCCCGATGTACCCAATCTGAACAGTTTCGGCTGGCACATCCTCACCACGCTGACCGACACTGTCACCGTCGAGCGGAATCGCGTGGCTCCCGGCGTGTACGCCACCGGGATCAGGTTCACCAAGAAAAGGACGGTGGGCGGGGCGTGAGCGACGAAGCCTCTTCCGTTCCGGTGGACGGCTACATCGAAGTACGGCCGTTGTTCCAGCGACTGGCGAAGCTGGCTCCGGACGACCCAGAACGCGCTGTCGCGCGCGACGAACTCGTGACGCGATGCCTGCCGCTGGCCGAGCACATCGCCCGCCGCTTCGGCGGCCGGGGCGAGTCCCGCGAGGATCTCCTGCAGGTGGCCAGACTCGGCCTCGTCAACGCCGTCGACCGCTTCGATGTCGACCGCGAAACGGAGTTCATCTCCTTCGCCGTGCCGACGATCATGGGCGAGATTCGCCGCTATTTCAGGGATTCCGGCTGGGCGGTGCGCGTACCCCGGCGGCTCAAGGAGCTCCACCTCGCGATCAGCAAGGCGACCGGGGTGCTCGCGCAGCGGCTCGGGCGGGCACCGACGCCGACCGAACTGGCGGCCGAGCTCAAGATCGACATCGACGAGCTGTCCGACGGGCTGGTGGCGGGCAACGCCTACCACACGATCTCGGTGGAAAGCACGATCAGCGACAAGACGGAAGACCTTTCCCTGCTCGACACCGTCGGCGACTACGACGGCGAACTGGAAAAGGTGGATAATCACGAAACCCTGAAACCACTGCTCGACCAGCTGCCCGAACGCGAGCGCACCATCGTGATGCTGCGGTTCTTCGGGAATATGACCCAGACCCAGATCGCCGAGCAGATCGGCGTGTCACAAATGCACGTGTCCCGACTGCTCTCCCGCACGCTGGAATACCTGCGGGAGAAACTGAGCGAATGACCTTGTGCCTGGCTCCGCCTTTCTGACGAGGTGTCCCACCTGGGTCGAAAACACCGTCAGGGGTTGTCAACTCGGCGAGCGCGGCTACAGTGGAAAGCCCAGGTGGTTAAGCAGTGAGCGGCCGGGCGGCCCGACATTTGTGCTCGTATGCAGCGGATTTGTCGCCGCCGAGAGGCGTTCGAGGCATCTCACAGCGATTGGAGAGCGACAATGGTCAACTCTGCCAAACCACCGCGCCTGTCCGTGCACCGATCGCGTCACGATGGAACCGAGATCGTGCACATCGCGGGTGAAGTAGACATGTCCACTGTGGACACGTTGGAGCGGGATCTGCTCGACACCATCGCCACGGCGTCACCACCGTCATCCATCGTCCTGGAGTGTTCCGAGGTGACCTTCCTGGGCAGCTGCGGGATCAGCCTGCTGCTTTCGGTGCACCGCGCCGCCCTTTTGCAGAACACTCCGGTGCGGATAGTCGCGCCGCAGCGCGCGGTGCGCCGCCCGGTTCAGCTGATCGGGTTCGACCGGACACTCCGCCTGCACGACTCCCTGGAAGAAGCGGTACGGCGCCCGGTATTGGCCCGATCAGGTTCGATTCCCCGCTGAGCGCGCCGGGACTTCCGGCGATGCGGTGTCCAGCGGTACCGCAGCCGAGCGCACCAGGCCGAGCTGCATGGACTGACGACCCAGGGTCGTGTCCAGAAGCCAGTCGGCGGCCGTGCGCACCCTGTTACCCGGCATGGCCATCAGGTGGTATGCGCGGGTGACGATCTTGGCGGGTACCCCCGACAGTGGGATGCGGAGCGGGTTCGCCGCCGCGTGCTTCCCGCCGAGGTCGACCACGAAACCGAGGTCGTGGTGCTTGTACTGGCGCCGCCGGCCGTAGCCCAGTGACGCGGCGACGTTCTTCCCGGCCAGCTTGCCCTGCCGAGACGCGTGCTGCGCTGTCATTGCCGTGACCTGGCCGGCCCGGGTCAGATCGGGCACCGCGGCGGCGTCACCGCAGGCGAAGACGTCAGGATGACCGGGCACGGTCAGATCCGGCTCGACCACGAGCCTGCCCTTCTGCGTCGGCAGGTCCAAGTCCTCGACCAGCGGATCGGGCCGGACGCCGACGCACCACAGCAGTGAGCGCGTGGCCACGAAGTCGCCATCGGTGAGCTCGACGCCCTCCGTGGTCGCCTCCGCCACGGAGGTCTCCATGCGGACTTCGATGCCGCGCTCGCGCAACACACGATCAGCTGTCTCGGACAGCCTCGGATCGAGCTCCGGCAGCACCTTCGGCGCCACGTCGAGCAGAATCCATCGTATTTCCTGATCCTTGAGTTCCGGATGCCGCTTGGCCACCGCGTCGGTGAACAGCGGGCCTTGCGCGGCCACCTCGGTACCGGTGTAACCGGCCCCGACCACGACGAACGTGCACCGCGCCTCGCGCTCCTTCGGGTCGTCCGTGGCGGCGGCGAGTTCGACCTGCCGGATGACGTGGTCACGGAGGTAGAGCGCCTCGGGGACCCCGCGGAAACCGTGGGCGTGCTCGGCGACACCCGGGATGGGCAGCAACTTGTTCACGCTGCCCGCTGCCAGGACGAGCTTGTCGTATCCGAGCGTGTGAGCCACCCCTTCGGGATCGGTGTACTCGACTTCACGCTCCCTGATCCGCACGGCGTCCACTTCGCCCAGGGCGAGCCGGACCCCGGGCAAGGTCTCCGGCAGCGAGACGCACACGCGGCGTGGGTCGAGAATGGCAGCGGCGACCTCGGGCAGCAGCGGCAGGTACAGAAAGTAGTCGGTCGGATTGACCAGTACGATTTCCGCCGTGGAGTCCGGCAGCGCACGGCTGAGCGCGCGAGCCGCCTGGTGGCCGGCGAAGCCACCTCCGACAATGACGATGCGGGTTCGGGTGGTCATTTTCGTGGGTTACCCGCTATGTGCCTGGCGAAACAGCCAGGCGTTTACCCCTCCTGACGACCGGGTACCACCCAGTCGAGCGACCCGGGAACGGAGGCGGAAAATGCCGGAAAAGTCATGGAGCGACAAGCGGGAACGTCAGTACAAGCACATCAAGTCCTCGCAGGAGAGCCGTGGCGTCAGCGAGGACAGGGCAGAAGAAATCGCAGCGCGGACGGTGAACAAGAACCGCGCGCAGGCCGGTGAATCGCGTCAGGCCAGCAAGTCCTCGACAAAGGACATGTCGCCGCAAAAGCGTGGCGGCCAGCGGTCCGGCAACCGGAAGGGCCCCGGCGGGCCTACCCGGGACCAGTTGTACAACGAGGCCAAGAAGCGAAATATCAAGGGACGGTCCACAATGACCAAGAAGCAGCTACACGACGCTCTCGGTCGGTGACACCGAAGCCCCGTGTGGGCGTTCCTGAGAGGGCGAAGCCGGTGGGCGAAGAAGGCCGTGACGCGGATGTCATGGAAGGTGCACTCAGGGCGGGTGAGGTCGAAGTCCGGATGCGGGTCGCGGAGGTGCGGGTCGCCACAGTGCGCGCGATGGCCGCCGACATCGCCATCCGTGAGGACTTCGACCTCGACGCGCTGGCCGATCTCAAACTCGCGGTGGACGAGGCGTGCGCCACGGTACTGGTGAAAGCCCGGCCGGACGGCCTGCTCGTCTGCCGCCTGCTGGTGACGCCCTCGAAGGTGGAAATGCACGCGACGGCGGCAACCGACAACGGCCATCCGCCCGGCACCGAGGCGCTCGGCTGGCACATGTTGCAGGTGCTCACCGATTCGGCCGGCTGTTGGATCACCGGGGACGGGAGCGAAAACCGCCGGATGCACGTCCGGTTCACCATCTCCCGTCTTCAGGCAGCCAGTGGACGCAGCCAATCCGGGATGTCGTAACCGATCTCCTCGCAGATGTCGAGCAGCTCGAGCGTCCAGCACAGGGTGTGCACGAACACCAGGCCCAGTTCGGACCGTCCCTCCGCCGCGGCGACGATATCCAGTTGCATCTCGGCGTCATCCGGCCTGTCGTTCGCCAGCGCGAGCATGATCCGGGTCGCGGCCCGCTGGGACGGCTCGAAGTCGTCGATCGGCACCGGCTGCCCGTCGTCGTCCTGTCCGTCCACGGCGAATTCCACCACGTCGGTAGCGACACCGGCCACCGAGGCGTGCAGCATCTCGACGTTGGCACCCACCAGTTCGAGCACGCTTTCCCGCATGACCGGCTCTTCGGCTTCGGTCAGCCTGGCCAGCCGCGTCACGGCGATCTCCTGGTCACCCGTCCGCACGGTCGCGACGGCAACGGCGATCTCGCTCCTGAGTGCTTCCCTGTCCGTCATCGGGCCGCTCCCGCCTCGTCGAGATGTTCTCTCCGCAGGCGAGGTGCCCGCTCCGGCCCCAGGGCAAACCTGATTGGCCCAGGGCCCGAGCGGGTATCTCGATCGAATGAGCATCGAGTGGGAACGGAAGTTCGAGGTGACCGCGGACGCCCCGGCTCCCCGGCTCACCGAAGTGGGTCCGGTGACCGAGCAGAGCGACCCGAAGGAGTCGCAGCTCGACGCCACTTATTTCGATACGCGGGACTTCCGGCTGGCGCGGGCGGGGATCACGTTGCGCCGCCGTACCGGGGGCCACGACGCGGGCTGGCACCTGAAACTTCCGGTGGCCCCCGAGCAGCGTGAAGAGATTCATGTCCCACTCGGTGGGAAGCCCACGAAGGTCCCGGGGAAGCTCGCCCGGCTGGTGACGGCCTGGACGCTCGGCGAGAAGCTTGTGCCGATCGCGCACATCGCGACCGTCCGGCTGTCCTCCGACTTGCTCGACGCCGAAGGCAAGGTGCTGGCGACCCTGGCCGACGACCGGGTCACCGCCGAAGCCGGCGGGGACACCGCGCGGCTGGACGCGTGGCGCGAACTCGAGATCGAGCTCGTCAACGGCTCGGATCCCGGGCTGCTCGACGATGCCGAGCCGGTACTGCGCAAACTGGGGGCCCGCCCTGCCAAGAGCTCGTCGAAGCTGGCACGGCTACTGAGCGACCGGCTCCCCGCGCCGGAGCGGTACGAGAACCGTAGGTCCGCCGGGTTCGCGGTCGGGGAATACCTGCGTGCTCAGGCGGAGCTGCTGCGGACCCACGACGTCGGCGTCCGCACCGGCAGGGACGACGCCGTGCACCAGATGCGGGTCACGAGCCGCCGACTGCGTAGCGCGTTGAACAGCTTTCGCCGGGTACTGGACCGCGGCGCCACCGGGCAACTGGCGGGCGAACTTCGCTGGCTGGGGCGCAAGCTGGCGCCCGTCCGGGACGCCGAAGTCCTCGAAAAGCTGGTGAACAAGCAGGTCGACGCCCAGCCTGCCGAACTTGTCATGGGCCCGGTGCGGGCGTCGCTGACGGCTTACTTCGCGCGGGAAGAAGCGACGGCGGCCAAGAAGGCACTGTCGACGTTGGACAGCCCGCGGTACCTCGCGCTGCTGCGGTCCCTCGACCGGCTGCTGGCGGACCTGCCACTGACGGACAAGGCGTCCCGGCGGGCCGCCCCTGAACTGAAGAAGGCGATCCGGCGCGCGAACAAACGCTTGAAGCGGGCGGAAAACGCCCTCGCCACCGCATCCGATCGGGCCGCCGCGCTCCACGAGATACGCAAGAAGGCCAAGCAAGCCCGCTATACCGGTGAGGCCGCCGCGCCCGCGTTCGGGAAGCGCGTGGAGTCCTGGACGAAGAAGGTCAAAAAGATCCAGAGCACCCTCGGCGACCACCACGACCGGATCGTCGCGCGGGACGTCCTGCGCCAGGTCGGTGTCCAGGAGTACCTGCTGTCGCACAACGCTTTCACCTACGGCCTGCTCCACCGCCACAACACCGCCGAAGCCGATCGCCTGGACGACACCTACCGAGCCCGGTGGTCCCGCCTTGCCGCGACCTCCCACCCCCGCTGGCTCACTCGATAAAATACCCGCCGCTTTCCCGGAGATTTCCCTAGAGTTCCGATGATGAACCCAGAGGAGGCAGCCGAGGAGAATCTGGCCAACGCCTTTCCCGCGGCCATGCGCGCCGACGCCCTGCGCGTCATCGCCGTCATGCCCCGGGCGGGGACCCTGTCCCCCACCGCCGACCCGATCCAGCGGACGTTCCACATCGAGCGCCCTCTGACTGTCTGCGGCGAACCGGTCCACGTCCCCAGCCGGATCTACCACGACCCGATGAAGCCGTCCGACGTGATGACCGCGATCGCCCTGACCCCGGCGCAGTTCACGATCCTCGGCTGCCTGTACACCCGGCACAACGACGGCAGAGTGCGGCAACGATGGCTGCGCACCATCGTCGGCTCCACCCAGCCCTGGGTCGCGCCCTTCGTCGTGAACCTCGTCGGCGAGTACGTCGTCGAAATCATGGTCGACATCCGGCGGGCACTCCCCCACCTGGGTGACCCGGCCTCGCCCCACTTCGCCCAATACGGCGCCTTCCTCGCCGAAAACCCCGAATTCTTCGAACTCATCAAACAACGCGTGGCCAGCTACTGGGACTGCTACTACCGCCGCATGTACCTGTCCCCTGCCGACTACCCCGCCCACTCCCTGATCAACGCCCTCACTCGCGCCACCCGAGCGCATTCTGCGGGCGCCTGAGCGCAGTCCCTGTGGGAGCCGGTACCCGGCGCCGATCACCACCGCCTCCGGCGTGACCTGTACCGCGCACAGTTCCCGAAATAGGAAAAGGGACCCCCACCGAAAGCGAGAGTCCCTTTTCCCACCGGCGTTTACTCGTTACGGGAAGTTCGCCAGGTTCGCGACCTGGCTGCCCGAGTTCACCGCATTGCCGCTGCTGTTGACGATCCGGGCGATCGTGCCCGTTCCGCCGAGCGAAACCGTCACCATGGAATGGAGCTTCACCCCCGGGGTGGCCGGCACTTCATAAGCACGATCCGCCACGACCGCGGGGTTGGAGCTGAAGTAGCAATAACTTCCCATTCCCCATGCTTCATGACTGGTGACCGAGCTCCCTACCTTGTAGGCCGCATAACCTCGGGTGGACCCGTTCATCCACGCCGCCTGGTTCGGCGGGTCGTACGGCATTTCGTTCTGGTAGAAGTACGTCCGGCCGCCGTTGCCGTTCCAGATGGTCTGGTACTTCTGATAATGCTCGACGAACAACCCGTACATCGTGACGTTGGCGCCGTTCACGATCAGCCCGGTGTCCGCTGTGTTGACGGTCCAGCCGACGCCGGTGGAATGGTCGGCCCGCCAGATCCACAGGTGGTCACCGATGACGTTCGGGCTGTTGACCACCACGCTCGTGGTCGCCTTGCCCACCGCGCCGCCGCCGATCCTGACGAACACGTCGCTCAGCGAGGTCGGGTTGGCCGAGTGGTTGCCCGAGGAGCCGGTGGGACCGACCTCCATCAGCAGAGGCGAGTTCGTCGAACCCGCGTCGATCATGAGGCCGGCCAGCTTGACACCATCGACGTCGGCGACCGAAAGGGCCATCGCGCCGTTGGTCGGGGCCAGCGTGGCCAGCCCGAGACCCAATACCACCGTGTTCGCGCGGGTGACCCGGATCGGCTCGCTGACGCTGTAGACGCCCGGGGTGAACAGGAGGTCCTTACCCTGCGCCAGCGCGGCGTTGATGGTGGCCGCCGACATACCCGGCTTGGCTATGAAGAACTGGCTGATGGGGAGCGATTGCCCGGCCTGCGCGCCGTGTCCCCAGGTCGTGCCCGTCGAGTTGGTCCGCAGTGCCGGCACGAAGACCTGGTAGGCACCGGCCTGGTCGATGTAGAGGAACGGCTTCTCCCGGGAGACCGGGGTCTGGGGCACGGCCGTGTAGGGCGGAGCCGGGAAGGAGGTCTGCGGCGCACCGGTGTCGCCGACGAAGACCATGTTCCAGTTGGACCCGGTCCAGCTGCCCATCTCGCTGTTCTTGGTCAGGAACTGCTGCTGCGAGCCGGAACGGATCTGGCCGTCGATCTTCGAATCGCCGATGTAACCGCCGCTGGACCAGCCGCCGTCGTCGAGCTGGAGGTTGCCGCGGACGTGCATGCGGCGGTATGGCGCGGCCTGCGAAACGGCCCACTTGTCGGTGCCGGTGGTCGGATTCACCGACATGTTCTCCGCGGAGCGCCAGAAGTTCTGCGTCGCGTTCTGACCGCCGAGCCAGTCGGCCTCGACGTGCACGGCGCCGTTGATGGTCACGTCGTCCGGCGAAAGGCCGAGGCCCGCGACCTGGGTGAAGAAGCCGACGTTGGCATCGACGTTGTAGGAGCCCGGCTTGAAGAGCAGTGCGTACCGCTGCGGGCCGAACTGGTTGCGCTCCTGCTGGGTGAACACGGTGTTCAGCTTGTTCTGGATAGTCGCGGCCGACATCGACGGGTCGAAAATCGTCACGTTGGGGCCGAGGTCGGGGGTGCCCGGCGCCGGCGGGGTGGTCGGATCGCCACCGACCGGCGTCAGCGCGAACGATTGCGCGGCGGTGCCATTGCAGGTGTACTGGCTCAGCTGAGTGCTGTCGGCCGTCGAGGCGCTCGGCACGTCCAGGCACTTCGAGCTGTTACGGTTCACGAAGTGGAACCGGCCACCCGTCTCTTCCACGGGAAGCCATTGCTGGTTGTTCCCGCCGCCGTAGGTCCACAAGTGGATCAGTCCTCCGTCCGCGGTGGAAACGTCGGCGACATCCCATACCTGGGCGGGATTGTTGCGGGTGTTGACCCGGAAGTACCCGTTACTGGTGGCTACGAACTGCCATTCCTGCGACGCCGTGCCGTTGCACGCGAATTGCTGCACGACCGTGCCGTTGGCCGAGGCGGCCGAACGCGCGTCGACGCATTTTCCGCTGCTCTGAGCGGCGACGGTGTACCAGCCGCCGGGGGTGACGGCCGCGATCGCCACGGGCGCGATCGCGGCGAGATAGCCGGCGGCGATGGTCATGGCCGCCAGTGCCAGCGCGGCGGGTCGGCGACGTCTCCGGCGACCGGGGCTGCCCGGCGTATCCTGTGCTGCAATCACGAGACTCTCCTCCGCCGCAGCATTGCGGCATCACCAGCCGACGTGTCCATGACCGGCTCATCCCGATGAAGACGGGGACCTGGGGAGGACCGGACGACACGTCGGAAATCCGTCGAACGGGACGTCGAAATGTTAGGGCGGTCACAGGCGGGCGTCAATACACGTCTAAAAATAAGTCCTGAATCAGAGGCGGCGACCGGCGAGCCTTAAACGGGCTGCGACCTGGGGTTTCACCGGTCTTCGGCGATCTTGAGGAGAGGTTCCGGCCGGCCTGAAACTGGCAGCGAAAGGTCTAGACCGCTGCCACTCTGGCGCCTGATCCGAGTTTCACCGGTGGCGGCTTCTCGCGGATCGGCCGAACGGCCCGGCCCGATCGGCCGGGAGGCTGGTTTCGGGTGACCGGATGGCGCTGCCTACGGTTGTGGTCATGGTGACCGACTTGACGCAGCGCGGGCCCGGGTTCGCCGGCTTCTGGACCGAACGCCACCTCAGCACCCTGAGCACGGTGCGCGAAGACGGGACACCACACGTCATCCCCGTCGGTGTCACGCTCGACTTGCCGACGGCGACAGCGCGGGTGATCACCTCGGGCACGTCGTACAAAGCCAGGCTCGTGCGCGCGGCCGGTGCCCCAGGGGTTTTCGTGGCTGTCTGCCAGGTCGACGGCCGTCGTTGGTCCACTTTGGAGGGTCGCGCCGTGCTGCGGGACGACCCCGAAGCCGTGCTGGACGCCGAGCGGCGTTACGCCCTGCGCTACAAGACTCCGCGGCCGAACCCGCTGCGAGTGGTGCTCGAGATCACTGTCACCCGGGTATTGGGCAACGCCTGACCGGTCAGCGTTCTGGAGTCGAATACGGCGCCTGGTAGTCCAGGCTCGGGCTGACCACCGGGCCGCCGCTCAGTTGCCCCGGCGCCGGCGGGGTGACCGGTCCGCCGTTCGGGCGCCCCTGGTCGTTCGCCGCGGCACGGCTGGTCACGATCGTCTCGTCGACCTGCGCGTCGCGGATCCTCGACAGGATGCCGAGGGTGACCGCATGCGCGATGGCGAGGATGAGCAGCATCACCCCGAGCCTGCCGACCACACCCTGGATCGTGCTGCCCCCGATGTTGACCGTGGAGAGCAGCGCCAGCAGGCCCAGCACCGCCAAGTGGAACAGCATCGTGATCATGCGCGCCATCGACGCTCCGGCGGACGGGTCGCCGTAGGACCCTTCGAGATAGCGCCTGCCACTGCGGTAGATGACCTGGCCGTCGACGACCACCAGCAGCACTCCGACGAGCAAGAAGGTGAGGTAGGCGTTCGTTTCCATGGATGCGTCCTTTCAGCGGCGTCACAGCCGGAGTACCCGGGCCGCCGCGTGGCGAAACGCAGCCGTCCGGGGGACCCCGGCGACCGCGGCCGATACGGCCCATTCACGAAAGGCCCATTCAGGACCGGGACCATTCAGAGACATGAACACCCATTCCCGGCCAACGGTAATACCGCGGCCATTACCCCCCATGCAATTCACAACCATGAACACCGCCGATCGCGGGTGTACAAGACGTTGCCGTTGTGTAAAAATTCCCGAGGCTTTGCAGTATTTATCCAGCGAGGATGGCGGACACACCTTGAGTCTCACTCGACGCACTTTGCTGACCACCGCTGCCGGAGCGGCCGTCGCCGCCGGAACGCCGGAAGCGACCAATGCTTCCGCGGCCGGATTGGGAGATTCTTCCCCTGCTGGATCAAGGGGAACGACAGCTTCGTTCCAGGCGACCCTGGATTACGCACTCGCGAAATTGCGCTCGGTCGGTCCGTCGATCACACAATTCCCGGTGATCACCAAGTTCGAGAAGTGGACCTTTTCCGCCGACGGCGACTGGGTTGGCGGATTCTGGCCCGGATCGCTCTGGCTGTCCTATGTGGCGGGCGGCGGCGAACAATTCAAAACCCTCGCCATCGCTTCCTCGCAGAACCTAGCGCCCCGGCAGACCGACACCGGCACCCACGACCTCGGCTTCCTCTTCTACCCGTCCTGGGTCACCGCATGGCGGCTGACCGGCGAGGAGAAGTGGCGCGCGGGGGCGATCAAGGCGTCGGACTCACTGATCCAGCGGTACAACCCGCAGGGCCGGTTCATCCGGGCCTGGGGTTCGCTGGGCACCCCGAAGGACGCGGGCCGGGTCATCATGGACACGATGATGAACCTCGACCTACTGGCTTTCGCCACACAGCAGACGGGCGACCCGAAGTACCTGAACATCGCCATCGAGCACGCGAAGACCACGCAGAAGAACTTCCTGCGGCCCGACGGTTCGACCCCGCACGCCTTCGACTTCAACCCTGAGACGGGCGCGCCTATCGGGCCGAACACCGTGCAGGGCTACAGCCCGGCGTCGGCCTGGTCGCGCGGCCAGGCGTGGGGGATCTATGGGTTCACCACGATGTACCGCCGGACCGGTGACGCGCAGTTCCTGGCCACCGCACGGAAACTGGCGGACTACGCGCTGAGCAAGCTCACCCCGGACAACGTCCCGGTGTGGGACTACCTTGCGCCGCAGGCGCCCAACGACGTCAAGGACGCTTCGGCGGGCGCGATCATGACGTGCGGCCTGATGGATCTGGCCAAGGCCGCCAAGCAGCCGGCGTACCACGACAGCGCGCTCAGGATCCTGACAGCGTTGTCGAACACATGCCTGACGACGAAGTCGACACGCGCGGAAGCGATTCTGGCTCGGAGCACCCGCAATCGGCCCGCCGAGGACGGCATCGAGGTATCCGTGCCCTACGGCGACTACTATCTGATCGAGGCTCTGCTCCGGGTCCTTCAACCTGGGCAGCTCGCGAAGGCCATCGGTCTTTGATTGCTCGACGCGCCATCCGAGCTCACAGCGTCCGTATCGAAGTTGGCACCGCCACCGCTCCACGATCGGTCCCGACGGCCTTTCGCACGGCCTGATCCAGGGCCGCGCGATGGTAGGTTGGAAAGGCGAATGGAGGTACCTCGATGCCGGCGACGCCGAGGAAATGCTCGATAGCCAACGCGCTGGGCGTGATCGGCGAGCGGTGGAGCCTGCTCGCACTGCGCGAGGTGTTTTTCGGGGCGCGGAGATTCGATCAGATCGTCCAGCACACCGGCGCCAGCCGTGACATCCTCGCCGCGCGCCTGCGCAAACTGGTCGACGCGGGCGTGCTCGAGAAGCAGCAGTACGAGGTGCACCCGCCGCGCTACGAGTATGTGCTGACCGAGTCGGGCCGCGCGCTGCAGCCGGTGTTGCTCAGCCTGATGGAGTGGGGCGACAAGTACGTCACCGAGGGCGATCCTCCGTCGGTGTGGGAACACTCCTGTGGTGCGGTGCTCGAACCCCGCGTTGACTGCGCGGCCTGCGGCGAGCCCGTGAAGAGCGGCCAGCTGCAAGCGCCGCGTGACCACTGAGCCAGGGCACCGCCGCCATCGGTGAGCCGCCAGGACGCCACAGCCGCTCCTGAAGACATGAGTTCATCATCTGTGCATCTGATCAGACGTTTAGACTTGCCCTCCTGTCCCACTCGGGCGTTCACTGTTCTCGGGTCTTGGTTGATGAGGAGTGCGGCATGCATATTCCGGACGGGTACCTGAGCCCTCAAACCTGCGGGGTCGCGTTCGCGGTCGCGATCCCGACGCTCGCTGTCGCGGCCCGCAAGGTCAAGCGAGTGGTGAAGACCCGGCACGTCCCGACGCTGGCCCTGTTCTCGGCCGTGTCGTTCCTCGTAATGATGTTCAACATCCCGATTCCCGACGGCACCACGGCGCACGCCGTCGGCGGGGCGGTGGTGGCCATTGTGCTCGGGCCCTGGGCGGCGATGATCTCCGTCTCGGTCGCGCTGCTGTTCCAGGCGCTGCTCTTCGGTGACGGCGGCGTACTCGCGTACGGCGCCAACGTGGTGAACATCGCCATCGTGATGCCGCTGGTGGCGTACGGCGTCTACAAGCTGATGTCCGGCCGCGCGGAGCTGACGAGCACCCGCCGGGTCGTCGCGGCCGCTGTCGCGGGCTACGTCTCGCTCAACACCGCCGCCCTGCTGACCGGAGTCGAACTGGGGATCCAGCCCGACCTCTTCCACGACGCGTCTGGCACCCCGCTGTATTCGCCGTATCACCTGGCCCAGACCATCCCGGCGATGTTGCTCGCGCACCTGCTCGTAGCCGGGGTGGTCGAAGCCGCGCTGACCGCCGGGGTGCTCCTCTACTTGCAGCGCGCGAATCTCCCGTTGCTCCAGGTCAACCATCAGGGAATCACGCTGGAGGCAACGACCGGGCGCCGGAAGTTCCGGCCGATCGTGCTCGCCGGGATCGCGGTCGGGGTCATGACCTTATTGACGCCCTTGGGGTTGCTCGCACCCGGCGGCGCCTTCGGTGAGAACGCACCGAAGGATCTCAACCTCGGTGAGCTGGGGCTGTCCGCTGTGCCCGCGGGGCTCAATCAGTACGCCGGATTCTGGCGCCACGCGATCTTCAATGGTTACGAGCTCGGTGGGAGCAGTCCTTGGCTGGGCTACGTGCTTTCGGCGGTGATCGGCATCCTGGTGGTGGGCTTGGCCGTCTTCATCATCGGAAAGGCCGTCGAAGCCTTCACGAAACGTGATTCGATGGAGGAGGTGTGACCACGCCGGCCTGGCTGCTGGAACGCGAGGCAGGGCTGTGCCCGTGCGGCTGCATCGGCAAGCGCCGCAAGGGTTCCTTCGTCGAGAAGACGCTTCGTGGCAGTGCGGGCTTGTTGCGCCAGGTGATGTTCGGCGACGACCTGGCGCACCGGCCCGGTCTGCTGCAACGCATCGACCCGCGGGCCAAGGTGATCGGCTTCCTCGGCCTGCTCGTCACTATGTCCTTTGTGCACAGTCCGTGGATGCTGCTCGCATGTTATCTCGCCACACTCGTGCTGGCCAGGATCTCCGGGCTGCCGGTGCTGTTCTTCATCAAGCGAGTCTGGCTGTTCATCCCGATCTTCACCGGCATCATCGTGCTGCCCGCGACACTTTCCCTGGTGACACCGGGGGAAGTCGTCCTCACCCTGTGGCACTGGCACGGCCACACGCAGGGCTTCACCGCGCAAGGGCTCAGGGCCGCGGCCCTGCTCGTCCTGCGGGTAGCCGGATCGGTGTCACTCGTTGTGCTGCTCACGCTGACAACACCGTGGTCCCGGCTGCTCGCCGGGCTGCGAGGGCTGGGTGTGCCGAAGATGTTCATCCTGGTGATCGGGATGGCGTACCGGTATCTGTTCCACCTGCTGACCTCGGTGATGGACATGTACGAAGCCCGCAAGGCCCGCACGATCGGCAAGCAGGCCCACGACCGGACCGCGCGCCGGTTCGTCGCCGCGACAGCGGGCGCACTCATCGGGAAGTCCCACTATCTGGCCGAAGAGGTTCATCAAGCCATGACCGCGCGCGGTTTCCGGGGAGACAGCAAGGTGCTGAGGAGTTTCAGGTTCGGTCCCATCGAAGTCGCATGGTTCGCCGGTGTCGCCGTCGCGGCCCTGCTCGCGCTGGGAGGTGACTCGCTCCTTGTCCGCTGATCCCTTGCTCGCCTGCGAGAACCTGCGTTTCTCGTATCTCGACAAGTTTCCCGCGCTCGACGGCGTCTCACTTGAAGTGCGTCGCGGTGAGCGGCTCGCACTGCTCGGCGCCAACGGGTGCGGGAAGTCGACATTGCTCAAAGTGCTCGACGGGCTCGTTTTTCCCGCCACTGGGCGGTATTTCGCGTTCGGTCAGGAGATCACCGAGGACACGCTCGAAGACGAGCAGCTGAACGAAGCGTTCCGCGGCCGGATCGGATTCGTGTTCCAGAACTCCGACGCGCAGGTCTTCTCCCCCAACGTTGCCGAGGAGATCGCGTTCGGGCCGCTGCAACTCGGGCTGTCGCGCGAGGAAACCGGGCAACGCGTCACCGATGTGCTGGCCATGCTCGGCATCTCCGACCTCGCCGGCCGCACGCCGTTCCAGCTTTCGGGCGGGCAGAAGAAAAAGGTGGCCATCGCGAGCGTGCTGGCGATGAACCCCGAGGTTTTGCTGTTCGATGAGCCCACGGCCGCGCTCGACCCGCGAACCCAGATGTGGCTCATCGAACTCATGGCACAGCTCGCCGACGCGGGCAAGACGATCGTGCACGCCACGCACGACCTGGACGCGCTCGACCGCATCGCCGACCGCTGCCTGGTCTTCGGCGAGGACCACCGCATCGCGGGCGAGGGCACGCCGAGCCGGATCCTCGCGTCGCGGGACCTGCTGCTGGAGGTCAACCTCGTCCACGAACACACTGCGCTGCCGTCTTAGGGCGCTTTGGCGGGCAGCCTGGGGTCACCCACCCAAAGCCAGCGCGACGGCCCCCATCAACGCCCCATCCTGATCAAACCTGGCCATCACCAGCTCCGGCGGAAAAGGCACCGCATGGGCCAGCCGATCCCGCAGAGCCGGCAGCACCACATCCCCCGATCGCACCATCCCGCCCCCCACCGCAATCCGCTCGGCGTCGATCAAGATCGCCAAGTTGGCCACGTGCATGGACAACTCGTCCAGCGCCGCCGTCACAAGTTCCTTGGCCTGAGCGTTGTCCCGAGCCAGCCCGAACAACTCCCCCGCACCGACCGGGCGCCCGAACAAGGCGCTCGCCCGGTCCCCCAGCCCCTTCCCCCCGACTGCCTCCTCCAACGGCGCAGCCCCACTCGCGAACCCCTCGGTACCGAAAGGAGAACGGAGGTTGTAACCCAGCTCCCCCGCAGCACCATGAGCCCCACCAAGAACCCGGCCACCCGCCATCACCGCAGCCCCGATCCCGGTCCCCAGCGACAGGAACACCGCCGGATCGCAATCCGCCAACGCGCCCCACTTCCACTCGGCCAGTGCCGCGGCCTTCACATCCGTACCCACCGTGATCGGCACGGGAAACCGCGAAGCCACCCATTCCCGAAGCCGTAGCTGCTCCCACCCCGGCACGTTCGGTGCCAGCAGGATCCGGTCCTCCAAAACGATCCCAGGACTCACCACCCCGACAGCGGTCAACCGTCCCCCGGACTCCGCCAGCAACGCTTCGGCACCGGACAAAGCCCGCGACACGACCTGCTCGGCCCCCGCCTCCGCATCGGTGTCCAGCCGATGCCTTGCCAGCAACTTCCCGTCCCGGTCGGCAAGCCCGACAGCGACTTTCGTCCCCCCGAAATCGATCCCGAGGATCACCTTGCCGGTGGTCACTCCTTGGTCCCGTCGGCGACTACCAGGCCGATGATGCCGGTCGCCATGATCAGCGGGATGAACAGCACCGCTCTCCACGCGAACGGGAACGGCATCAGCCGCCCGGTGCGGTATGGGCCGATCCCGCACATTTGCGTCATGTCCATGGCGGTCGCCTGCAGCGGGCCGATCTTCCGTTCGAGCCTGGGCTGGGGCATAACCCCAGTCGGCCCATGTTCGACCCGGATGGTGAACTCACGGCGTGCCTCCGCTCAATAGTTAGTTAAGTTTCTTAACAGAGAAACCCAATACTCGGAAGACTTCCGGGCAACAGAGCGGGATCGCAACCACGCAAAGACACGCGAAAGGGACGTTCAGGGCGTCTGGGCCCGCTGCTCGAGCGGGCGGCCCCGGGCGATGTCGACTAGGACAATCGTGCAGTCGAGTGATCACTGTTGTGCGAAGAGCCGAAAATCGTCCAGTCTGGGATCATGGACGGTCCGGACAGCTTCTGGGCGAAGCTCGGTCCGGCCGAGAAAGCCGCCATTGTGGGTATTTCCACCGTGCACAACTACGGCCCGGGCCAATTCCTGGTCCGGGAAGGCGACCCGACCCGCAACGTCCTCATCGTCCGGTCCGGGCATGTGCGCGTGCTGAACGCCGACGCGGACGGGCGTTCGCTTCTGGTCGCACTCCGGACGTCGGGCGACATCCTCGGCGAACTCGCGACGCTCGTCGACCGCCCTCGGTCGGCCACCCTGCAGGCGCTCGACGCCGTCGAGGTACTCACCATGCACGGCCCGCGGTTCGCCACGCTGTGCCAGACGCAGCCCAAACTCGCCTGGGTGCTGCTGGGCATCGTCGCGAACAGGTTGCGCGACGGCGGATTCCTTGGGGTCGCGGCCAGTGGTGGCTCGCCGATGCGCCGGGTCGCCCTCCTGCTCCTGGAGCTTGCCGTGCGCTACGGGAAGCCGTCCGGCGAGGGCATCGAGCTCACACCCCCGGCGACCCAGGAGGAGCTCGCCTCCACGATGGGATTTTCGAGGGAAACACTGGCCAGGGTCTTGCGGGAATTGCGTGGACGCGGTGTCATCACCACCGGGCGGGTGCAGTACACCATCCACCGAATGGATGAACTGAAGAGACTGGCCCGCTGAGTGTGTCAGGTGACGCAGACCGTTCTCCCCTTTGCCGGTTGCATGGGCACTACCGCAATCGAAGGAGGGCCACCATGGACCCGTTCCTCCCCGCACCGCAGCCACGCCGCTGGCGCCGGGGCGTCTACGCCGCCGCACTGGTGATCCCGTTCACCGCGATGCAGGTCTGGGCGATCGTGCTCCTGACCACCGCCGATCTGCAAGGCCCGCTGCGCTTCGCCTTCGTGCTCGCCGTCATCGGCTCTGTGGTCGCCGTGCTCGCCGGATGGCGCTGGGTCGCGCGATCGGGCACCGACACCGAGTCCGTCCCGGCACCGCTGCCCGCCCAGTCACAGCGGTACCGGGCCGCACAGCCCCAGCGTTACCAGAGCGGCGCGTACCAGCGGAACTACGCGCTCGCCCGGCGGTAACACCACCGACTTGGGACCGCCGGCTGAAGGGGGGCCGGCGGTCCCTCGACGTGTCGGAACCCGGTGATCTGCGCTTTCGCGAAACCACCCGATCGCGTCGCCGAGGCGGTTCGCCCGTGCCAACACCGATCCCATAGTGTTTCGGGCGCTGTCACGGAAGGCGGAACCGGTACGTGCACGAGGTCGACTACTACGAGCTGCTCGGCGTGCGCCGAAACGCCTCCCCTGCGGAGATCAAGGCCGCCTATCGGGCGCTCGCGAAGGCCGCCCACCCCGACATGGGTGGCACGGCGGGCATGTTCCATCTGCTCCGCACGGCCTATGACACGCTTTCCGACCCTGACCGGCGCGCGGACTACGACGACACCGAATACGAAAACGCCGAAGACGAGTACGAGGACGAGCCACCGGTCGAAGCCCCGGCCCCGGACCGGGTCAGCACCACCGGCAGGACGGCGACGCGGTGGCGGCCGCGCCGGACAACCACGATCGCGGAGCGCACCCGCCGGTTCGGCGAGGATCCCGGCTACGTCCCTGAGGCCCCCGAGCTGGACGTGGCGTCCATCGACTGGTGGGAAAACGTCGACTCCCAGGAGCGGATCCGTCACGACCGCGTGAGCGGGCCGGGGCACTGCCCGACGGCGGGTGCGGTGGCGGGGCTGGGTTTGCTGGTACTGCCGATCCTGCTGCAGGTGGAATTGGACGCCGGCGTCGTCATCGGCTGGCTGGTACTGGCGGCCGCCGTCGCGGCGATCATCCGCTGGACCACCGTCCGGTACCGCGCGCTCGCGAAGACCGAGCAGAGTTTCGCGGGCGAATTCGGGACACGCCAGGTCTTCGGCAAGCCCGGGAGCGACGCCGACCAGGTGGCCGAGCGGCTCACCGCGGCGCTGCTCGCGACCTATCTGACCAGGATGCCCGGCGTCCGGGTGTTCCACGGGCTCGCGTGGCCCGGCTCCGTGTTCGCCGACATCGACCACGCAGTGCTCTGCGGACGCCGGCTGGTGCTGATCGAGTCGAAGACGTGGCTGCCCGGGCACTACACCACCGACGGCACCGGCTTCTGGCGTGACAACCGGCCGTTCCGCGGCGGGGGCAGCCTGCTACCCGAAGGGCTCGCGGCCTTCCGCGAACTGCTGCCCGACGTCGAGGTCCGCGGGGTGCTGATCGTCTACCCCAGCCGCGACGGTGAGATCACCACCGACGAGCCCGCCGAGGCGGACATCCCGCCGATGACACCCGAGCAATTCGTCCACGAGATCGGCGGCCGGCTCGCCGCCGAACCATCCACAGTGGACAGTGCTGCCTTCCGGACGGTGCTCCGCCAGGTGGTCGGTACCTGACCTGCCCCCACTTGCCACCATGGCCACCGTGGCCATGGTGGCAAGTGCGAGACCGGGTCAACGCGTGTTGCGGTCCTTGGCGGCGCCTGCCGAGCGGGTGCACACCTCGCCGACGTCGACGGTCTGGCCACGCTCGGCGTAGACGTCCGTCAGCCCCACGATCTTGCCCTTGGGCGAAGTGCAGGTCAGCTGGTACGCCTCCTTCGGGCCGTAGGTCGGCGGGACCGGCGAGGCGAACTCGACGCGACCGGCCCAGTCGTCCGCGGTGGCGGGGTCCGCCTGCGCGTAGTTGACGAACACGGCCGTGTAGTCGCCGCTGGGCGGGTCGAACAGGGTGGCCCGCTCTGAGGTGGTGCCGCCGTTGGCCGACGAGCTGACCATGACACCCGCCGAGTCGAAGACGTAGACGTCCCAGTCGGTGTCCGGGCTCGCCCAGTCGATCGCCACGGTGAACTTTCCGTTGTCGACCGCGGGCAAGCCGTCGACGTGGAAGGCGGCCGTCTCGACGTTGACGTTGTCGACGGGGTAGTCGGTGTTGATCGCCGGGACGCCGGCCGGGTTGACCAGCGCGGCGGGCTGCTGGGCGGGGCCCTGCGGCACCCGGCCGTACCGACCGGCCACGTACGGCCGGGTCGACGGGTTGACCGACCACGAGAACCGGCCACCGGTGGACGACAGCTTCGAGTCGAGGGTGTCGGTCACGTAGATCGGCGGCTTGACCGAGCCGTCCGGCTGGACGACCGGCGAGGTCGGCGTCTGGAACGTCTTGTGCAGCTTGAGTTCGTAGCCCTTGGGCGCCGAACCGACCAGGGTCGAGTGCGCGGCCGGGTCGGCCGCGTTGGCCAGCATGTCCACGAACGCCTGCCGGTTGCCGCCCTTACCAGCGCCCGGTGCGGGTGCCAGCCCGGCGTACTCGGCGATCACACCGGATTCGAACGTCGGGTGGAACTCCGTGCCGCCGATCTCGAAGGTGAAGCCCCAGCCACCGGTGGCGAAATAGGACCAGTCCTCGGTGGAACCCGTGGTGTCGTAGAGGGCCCACGCCGGCTGGCTCGTGTAACCGTTGTGGGAGGCCATCTTGTCGCCCAGCGCCTTGTACGCCGGCTCGTCGAGCGGCGGGCGGACGTCGGCGACGCCCGGCACCCGCAGCACGAGGTTCGAGTAGGTGTGCAAGGTGATCAGGTTGGTCACCTGCCGCGAAGACACGATCGAGCGGATGTTCTGCGTCTCGGGCTCGGAGAACGGGCCCGCGCCGCGGAAGGTGTCGTTGCGCCAGTTCGTCGACGCGCCGACGCCGCCCCAGAAGCCGGCGTAGTTGCGGTTCGGATCGGTGCCGCGTTCGCGGCCGCCGGGGTTGGCCTTGCACACGCCGGTCGCGAACGCGGCGGGCGAGTCGGAAGCGTTGCAGTTCTTCCTCTTCATCTCGTAGTCGAAGCGCGAGAAATCGCCCTTCGGCTCGGCTTCGCGGGAGATCGAGAAGCCGTCCGGGTTGACGATCGGGACGATGATGTTGCGCGTCTTGCCGACCAGGCCACGGATCTCGGCGTTGTCCCGGTAGCCCTTGGCGAGCTCGACGGCCCACTCCATCGCGTGCTCACCGGCGGGCCATTCCCGGGCGTGGTGCACACCCATGGTGAAGTTGACCGGCTTGCCGTCGGTGATGTCGGCGACGTTCGTGGCGACCTCGACGCCGACGACGTCGCGTCCCTCGAGGGTGCGGTTGGGCAAGGTGAACGCCTTGACCAGATCCGGGCTCTTGCGGGCGAGTTCCTTGAGCTCGAACTCGTAGTCGTACAGGTGGCGGTAGGACGTCCGGCCGGACGGCAGCACCGATGCCGGCGCCTTGGCGGCATACTCGGCGTCGGCCTTGGCGTTCGCGACGGCCTTCGCCGACAGGTCGGCGGTGACGACGGTCGAGGTCAATGCGGTGGACGCGAGCGTCTTGCGGTCTTCGTCGCCGGCGAGCACGACCTCGACGCCGGTGGCGTCGGCCTTCTCCGTGACGTCGAGCCCGCTGGCGAGGAGCTGGTCCTTTTCCTTCTTGGTCGGGGTGTTCACGCGGACCAACTCGGCGCGCTGCACTGGCGCGGGGGTGGCCGTCGGCGTGCCCGCCGGGGTGAGCGCGAGGAAGTCGACGCCGAGCACGGCGTTGCGCACAGAGCCGGCGTACCGACAGGCCTGCACAACGAGTTTCTGGTCCTTCTTGACGAAACTCTCGGCGAGTTCATAGCTGCGCAACGCCGCCGAGGCGGCGACGATCTTGCCGGTGGCCTGGTCGAAGACGGCGAGGTCCCAGTCGCCATCGGAACCGGGCTTCGGCGCGAGCCTTGCCTGCACCAGGCCGTCGACGGTGGCTGTCACGTCGCGGCGGTCGGTGCCGGTGGTGCCTTGCGGGAGCAGGGAAGCGAAACAGGAACGGGCGACCGACTTGTCGGCCCGCACCACGTTGTCGGCCGCGGCGGCCTGGTTGACGGTGGTGGAACCACCGATCAGCAGCCCGGCGAGAGATGTGACCGCGATGAGCTGCCCCGTACGTCTGTGCTTGGGGAAACGGAGCTTTGATGAACGATCCACGTTCGACCCTTCCTCGACCGAGAGAGCCGGTACCCGGATGACCGGCAGCGAAACACTAGCCACCAAAAGGGGGACGAGGTACCCGCCACAAGTCTGAGTTGTCCGATCTGAGAATCCGCGACGCGGCTCTCGTCGGCAGTGCGCACTTTGCCGGGAGCAACGGTGTGGTCAGGCGATCACGCCGGACTGCGGCACGGCGACACCGTGGTGGCGCAGCAGCAGCTCGCCCATTTCCTTCGCGCGCGCGGCCGCCTGCAGATCGCCCTCCTGGCGGGAAATGATCGAGCCCTTCATCAGGATGTGCCATTGCCGTGCGAAGGAGTCCGGGTCGGCGATACCCGCGGCCGCCGCGAGATCTGTGAGGTAGATCCTCATGTTCGCCAGGCTCCGCACGCTGGCCCGGCGCACGTCGCTCGCGTTGTCGTTGTTTTCCAGCAGCACCCTGATGAAGGCGCAGCCCTCGAAATCAGAGCTCCGGAACCATTGACCGAACAAATCGAAGCAGGCGAGCAGCCGCCCCTGAGGACTGTCGGCCATCCGGCTGGTCTCCGTCAGCAGCCAGTCCTGCGTCCACAACTGCTCCCGACGGTCGAGGAACGCCAGGATCAGGCCGTCCTTGGACGGAAAGTTGCGGTACAGCGTCATTTTCGCGATGTTGGCCTTGGCGATGACGGCCTCGATCCCCACCGCACGAGTGCCGTCCCGGCTGAACAACTCATAAGCAGCTTGAATGGCGCGCTCCCGGCCGGTCGCGCGCACGACATTCGTGCTTCGCTCATTGTCCGGTGTGTCCACGATTTCGCGCCAATCCGACGAAGATGTGCCTGACAGTGTTGCACATTCACCATCAAGATCGTCCTGCGTTACGTCTATTTCTTGTGCCGAAGCCGCCAGGGTGATCGACAGCGGGCCGACAGGAGACCTTCACGAAGCTCACAGCTGGAGCCGCTACCGTTTACTCCATGCAGTCGCCCCAGGTGAGCCGCCGCCGAGCGCTCCTCCCCCTGTTCGCCGTGAGCGCGATGGCCGTCGGTGCGGTATTGATCCTGTTGTTGCAGGTGATGCCGCCGACCGACACGATCAGCCCGATCTCGCGGACCATCAGCGAGTACGCGCTGGGCCCCAGCAAGTGGATCTTCGACATCGCGCTGGCGCTGGTCGCACTGGGGTCCGTGATCGGCTTCGGCGCGCTGATCCGGCAGCGGCGGGTCGCAGTCGTCTCCGCCGCGTCCGTGTTCTGCGCACTCTGGACGATCAGCCTGCTGGTGATCGTGGCGTATCCCAAGAACAACTGGGCGGTCGGCCCGAGCATGGGCGGCACGATCCACCGCATGGCGAGCGTCGTCGCGTTCGTCTGTCTGCCGATAGCGGTGCTGCTGGCGAGCCGCACGGTCTTCGCGCACGCTCCGGTGAGGCGCCGGGTGAGCGTCGGGCTGGCGATCGGGTCGCTCCTGTGGTTCGGCGTGATCATCGGCGCCATCGTCGTGGCGGCGGCCAACGACGACCGGTGGTGGACGCTGATTCCCCTCGGCCTGGTCGAGCGGCTGATGGCGCTGACGGGCCTGCTGGCCATCAGCTCGCTGGTGCTGCCTGCCCGACTGGACATGACACAGGTCCAGGACGAAGCCGGACGGCTACGAGCATTTTCCTAAGCGACTGCCCCTGTCGTTGCCTGTCCCAGCTGAGTGATGCTCATCCACGAGCGTCACCGCGCGCCTGCCTGGCGCGCTCCAGGCCGTCGAGGAGGAGGTCCAGCCCGAACCGGAACTCCTCCCGCAACGGGACACCGGTCAACTCCTCCGCGGCAGCCGTCGTGGCCGGGAAGGCGACCGGGTCAAGGGACTGGTAGTACTCGCGGAGCTGAGGCTGATCTTCGGGGCGGACCGCTCCTGGGCTGTGCTCTTGGATGGCGAATCCGACCACGTAGTGGCCTATTGCGGTGAACGCGCGGGCTGCCAGATCGACGGGGAAGCCGAAGCCGAGGAAGAGCCTGATGGTGCGCTCCCGGTTCAGCAGGCCGTTCGGGCCGACAGGAACCTGTGCCACCAGCAGAGAAAGCGCGTTGGGGTGTCTGCACAAGGTCCCGTAGAACGCTTCGGCCCCCACCGCGACGGCTTCTCGCCAGGACAGCCCCTCGACAGCCTTCGGGGTCAGCTGGACCTCGCCCAAGATCCGGTCCACCACATGAGCCAGGAGCTCGTCCTTCGTAGCGAAATGCCGATACAGGGTGGCCGTGCCAGAGTCCAGAACGTTGGCCAGCATCCGCAGGGTCAGCGCTGGGACGCCGACCTCATCGACAAGCTCCAGCGCCACATCGATGACCTTGACCACGTCCACCGGCGGCCTCCCCCGTCGCCGGGTCGGAGCAGGCCTGCGACTCGCCCACCAGATAGGACTCCCTGGGACGGCAGGTTTCTCTGAGGCCATGGAAGCTTCACCCTATCTGGTTCCCCAAATTACGGAGTCAACGTTTCCAAAACGCGCTTTTCGGTGTTACCGTAGCCATTATGAGCTCCGGCACAACACCTACGATTCCGAGCCAAGGGAGTTCAGGCTGTCGCGCCCTTCCTCGGCCGGCGTTTGCACCCGGCTCTCCGCCGCCGCTACGCCTGGAGTCTGCGCCGTCCCGATCGGGCCACACTGGAGTATTCAAAGG
This sequence comes from Actinomycetota bacterium, assembly GCA_032230695.1. Lineage (GTDB taxonomy): Bacteria > Actinomycetota > Actinomycetes > Mycobacteriales > Pseudonocardiaceae > Amycolatopsis. The sequence continues at coordinate 94,279 of JAVXWP010000030.1, forward strand.
GGAAGTAATTGTCGACATTGCCTGAGCGCGTCCTGATCGTTGGAGCGGGCGTCGGTGGCCTGACCACCGCGGTGGCGCTCCAGCGACGCGGCATCGCCTGCACGCTCATCGAAGCAGCGACCCGACCGGCGGCGATCAACACGAGCTTCCTGTTGCAGCACAACACCGTGCAAGTGCTCAACGAGTTGAACGTCGGCCGCCAGGTAACGGAGAAGGGACAGCGGGTCACCCACACCTCGATCATGTCGGTCACCGGCAAGGTCCTCACCGAGGTGAACGCCGAAGACGTGGAGGGAACCGTCGGCTCTCCCGCACTCGGCATCCACCGCGCCGACGTGCACGAGGTTTTACTCTCGCGACTTGACGACGACTGCCTGGTGACGGGTGATCCGGTGATCGGATTCGAGACGTCCGCCGACGGAGTAACGGTGAACCTGCGCTCGGGCGAGCGTCTGCGAGGACGCGGCCTGGTGGCCGCGGACGGTATCGACTCGCAGATCCGAGGGCGCCTGCACGGCGCTCAACCGGCTATCCGGTCCGGGACGACCTGCCTGCGAGGGGTCACCGAGACCTCAACGGACCGGCCCAGCGAGGTACGCGAATGGTGGGGCTACCGCCTGCAGTTCGGGATCATTCCCCTGCCGGACGGACGGAGCTCGTGGTTTGCGCTTATCCCCACACCGGCTCGTGCGATTGAAGACGCAACGGACCGTCTCACCTTCTACCAGCGGCTCTACCGCCTATTCCCCGCTCCGGCACGGGACTTGCTGGCCGCCACCAAGCCGCAGGACACCATCGAAGTCGAGCTGCGACACGGGCCGTGGCGCGGCGGGTTCGGCGCCGTGACCCTCCTTGGCGATGCCGCACACCCGATGCTGCCCAACCTCGGGCAGGGAGCGGGCCAGGCCATCGAGGACGCCGCGACGCTAGCACGCCGCTTGGACGGCACCGCCTCGGTTGCCGACGCATTCCGGGCTTTCGAACAGGAGCGCCGGGCACGGGTCCAGTGGATCCAGCGCCAAGCGCTTCGCATGAATCAGATCGCTTCTTTGCCCTCAGGGCCAGTCAGCACAGCACGCGATGCCGTGCTGAGCAACCTGCCTGCCCGAGCCGAGCGCGCCACGGTGAGGCGCATGTTCAACGGAGCTCACGCATGACGACTCTCGAACCACGCCCACACTCAGCCACGCGGAGCTAATGCGCCGATCGTGCCCGATGCTCGGCCAGTACGTCGAGCCCGAAGTCCGAGGCCAGGTCCCGCCATACTGAGTGCACGTGGTTGGCGCCCCGCTGGGTGTTGTCGTACTCGATGAGCAAGTTGGGGCCTTGTACCCGGTAGTAGTGCGGCTCGCCGACGTCCGTACTGCCCGCCCAACTGAAATACAGCTCGTCGAGCACCGACTCGGCCGCGTAGTGCCCGGAATACGCATCGGCGAGTCTCTTCGGAGCTCGGCCGGTGTACAGAGCGAGCAGCTGCCGTAGAACCGCGCGCTGATCCGCATCCATATCCCGGGAGCCGAGGCCCTTCGGCGGGATGGAGATCGATACCGCGGCATGATCCGTTGCGGTGTACCCACTGCCGTCCTCCGCGCGCCGGTCTATGTCGTCGACGAGCTTTTCCAGTGCCGGGTCCGCGAACCGTCCACGCCACAAGTCCTGCATGTGCATCATGGTGTCGCCATGGGCAACGGTCGCCCTGTTGCCCGAGACGATGTCGGACACGGCTCTTTCATGGAGCAACGCTCCCCGTTTCTGCCTTGCGCCAAAGGATGTGACCAACTGCCGGGCGGTCTGCTCCAGTCCGTGCAGGGGACGCAACGATCCGCCCAAGAGCGCGGTCTCCGCGGGGTCGGCGCCCACGAAGCACGGCGTCGTCGAAGCGACTCTGCCATCGACGATCAGGTTGTTCAGGGAAATGTGGTGACCGCCGAATCGCCACGCCCAGATCGGATCCCCAGGCCGGCCGAAGACCCCGAGCCAGTACAGACCCGGGTCGCGGCCCCGCTGCCGGCCCCAGCGAGCCCCCCAGCCCTCGATCTGATCGAGGATGTTCTCGAGGCCCATCACCGTCGTGACCGTGGCGAATCCCGCCTCGGACAGCCCGGACGCCACCAACTGCATGGCGAGGCTTTGCTGATGGGGCGTCTGGTCTCGGATGGCCAAACCACCGTGATCAGTCGGGGTGTAGAACCAATTCAGCCGCTCTGTCTCCGCCCTCGGCGTCAGCGGGGAACCGAACTGGGCGACGTCGGTCTGCTCTGGCGTCAGCGAGTGCAACCATGCTGCTGCCGCACCGACCATGGCAGCAGCCACCACTTCACGTTCCGGGGCGCTGGCACTGGGCACCTGTCGCCGTTGGCTCTCAGCCGACACGGGACTGCGCCATGTCCTCGGACACATCCAGCATTACCTTGATGGCATTGCCCCTGCGCTCGGCGTATGTGTCAAAGGCATCCGCGATGTCCTCAAGAGCGAAATGGTGTGTCACCAGCTCGGAGGTCCGAAGCCGCCCGCGGCCTGCCAATGAAACTGCTCTGGCTACTGAGCCGGCCCCCTCGCCCCGGACCGTCTCGATGGAGATGCCGTTCATCACGGCGTGGTTGAGGTCAGCCAGTACCGGCCGATCAAAGAACCCGACGAGCACGACCTTGCCGGAGCGCTTGGCCATACGCAGAGCATCGTCGACCGCGATCGGTGCCCCCGAGCACTCCAAAACGATGTCGGCGCCATGTCCCCCGGTCGCGCCGCGGACCGCCGCGACAGCATCTTCTTCACGGGAATTGACAACCAGGTCTGCCCCGAATTTCCTGCCGATCTCCAGCCGGCCGTCCCGAGTACCGATCAGAGCGACCACCTGGGCTCCAAGCTCGCGGGCGACTTGCACCGCGAGCAGCCCGATGGGGCCTGGACCGATCACCGCGACGCTTGCGCCGACGAGCAGCGAGCCGAGTACGTCGAATGCATGCATGACCGTACCGACCGTGGTGAGCACCACCGCGGAGTCGAAGTCGATGGAATCCGGGAGCCGGTGCAGGGTGGACACGTGGTTGAGCGCGTACTCGGCGAAGCCTCCGTTGACGGTCATCCCTTGCGCCCGATGGCCCTTGAGCCGGTCTCCGTAGTTGAGACAATCCGTGTACGCCCCAGCGAGGCAGTTGACACACCGCATGCAACCGCGGTGGGCCTCCGCGACCACTCGATCGCCGACCTGGAACTCATCGACGGCACTTCCGACGGCCGCCGCCACCCCCGCGTACTCGTGACCAGGTACGAACAGATCGGAGGCGGGCCCGCCGTCACCAAAGAAGTGGTGGCTGCGAATCTTGAGGTCCGTTCCGCACAGCGACGCCCTGCGGACGTGCACGAGAACATCTTCCGGCCCGACCTGGGGAACGGGCAGGTTCCTGGTCCCGATGACCCCTGGCTCGCCCAGCACCGCGGCCAACATTATTTCCGGCAAAGGCATGCCCGTGGCTCCCTTCGTGCCCCGGCGGGCATCCCCTTGAGTCTTGGCGAAAAGCGCATGCGTGTCCAAGTGGTTTTGTTGCCAACTCGCATAGGACCTTCCTATGTGAAGCGAATAGGCATTTCCTATCGATGGTGCGGAAATCCCTATCAGCAACCGGCCGATTGGTGTGCCAAAGTCACCGAAGCAGGTATTCACGGAGAGCCAGGGAACTGGTTCACTAGCTAAGGAGCATCGCTGTGGATCTCGGGATCGCCGACCGGACCGCGCTTGTATTGGGCGGAGGAGGCGGCATCGGCGGCGCGATTGCGCAGGTGCTCGCGGAAGAGGGCGTCAAGGTGGCGGTCGCGGATATCAACTCCGAAGCGGCCAAAGAGCGGGCCGAGGCCATCATCAACATGGGTGGACAGGCAGTGGGCCTGGAGTGGGATATCGGAAATTTCGACGTGATCGAAGACAACATCAAAACGATTGAGAAACTTCTCGGCCCCGTCGACATCCTCGTGAACAACACTGGCGGCCCTCCACCTTCCCCCGTTCTGAGCCAGGACCGCGCCGTGTGGCTGAGTCATTTCCAGTCCATGGTCCTCTCGGTAATCGCGATCAGTGACAATGTCGTGCCCGCAATGAGGAACAGGGGCTGGGGGCGCGTCATCACCAGCACCAGCTCCGGCGTGGTCGCACCCATCCCGAACCTGGGCCTGTCGAACGCCCTTCGTAGCAGCCTCCTCGGCTGGTCCAAGACATTGGCCAGGGAGGTCGCGGGTGACGGCGTCACGTGCAACGTCGTCGCGCCGGGCAGAATCGGCACAAAGCGAACCGAGTTTCTCGACCGAGCCAAAGCCGAGCGAGAAGGAAAGACGGTCGAGGAGGTCTCTGCCGCGAGCATGGCGGCGATTCCGGTCGGTCGCTACGGAAATCCACGCGAGTATGCGTCCATGGTCGCCTTCCTGGCGAGTGCCCCGGGGTCGTACATCACCGGCTCGGTGGTCCGTGTCGATGGCGGCCTCATTGCGAGCCTTTGATCCTGACTACGCCGGCGTGAGGGAGTCCAGGCCATGGTGCTGCTGACTCGCGAGGCAAAAGGAGTCTTCGCTATCGTGCCGACTCCTTTTGACAATGACGGGGGCATCGACTTCGACTCGCTCAGCCGACTCGTGGACTTCTACGAATCGACTGGTGTCGTTGGGTTGACGTTGCTAGGCCAGATGGGCGAAGCGCCCAAACTGACCCAGGGCGAAGGGGTGCGTATAGTCGACTACGTTGTGAAAAGGACCAGACTTCCGGTCGTCGTCGGAGTGTCAGCACCCGGATATGCAGCCATGCGCGCACTTGCTTCAGCTGCTATGACGGCTGGTGCGGCCGGTGTCATGGTCGCTCCGCCCAACACGCTCCGAACCGACGACCAGATCGTGGCCTATTACGAAGGGGCAACAGCGGCGATCGGTGAGGAAATTCCACTCGTGATCCAGGATTATCCGCTGTCCTTTTCTGTCGTAATGACCCCTTCGGTTATCGCACGTATCGCGCGCAATGTGCCTGGGTGCGTGATGCTCAAGCATGAGGACTGGCCAGGCCTGGAAAAGATCAGCGCGCTGCGACGACTCGAGGCTGAAGGGAACATGCCGCACCTGTCGATCCTGTGCGGTAATGGCGGGCTCTTCCTGGACTTTGAGACCGAGCGTGGCGCAGACGGTGCGATGACCGGTTACTGCTTTCCCGAAATGCTCGTGGCTGTGGTGCGACACACAGCGGCGGGAGACCGCGATGCCGCTCATGACATCTTCGACGCGCACCTGCCGCTGCTGCGCTATGAACAGCAGCCCGGCATCGGTTTGGCAGTGCGCAAATACGTCATGAAGCGACGTGGACTGCTCGGCTTCGATAGCCAGCGCTCCCCAGCAGCCGTCCTGTCCGCCGGGGAGCGAGCAGAGGTGGATTACCTGCTATCGCGGTTGGTACGCGAGGACAACAGCATTTCCTTGTCCGGGTGAGAATGCCTCTGGATCAGGTAGCTTTATCGGATGCAACTGCGCCAGTTGGAATACTTCCTCGCCATCTGGGAGAGCGGGTCGTTCAGAGGAGCCGCCACCAGGCTTTACGTGACCCAGCCGTCATTGTCGCAGCAGATTCGCATTCTGGAGAAGGAGCTCGGCGCCGAACTGCTCGAACGGGGCCGCCATGGCGTAACCCTGACTCCTGCGGGCAGCGCCTTCTTGCCCCAAGCACAACGCGTGGTCCTGGCCGCTCAGGATGCCAAGGACTCCGTTCGCCAGGTGATCGAAGGCCGCAACGGCGACGTGCATGTGCTCACGGTGAGGTCTGTGGCCTCTGGCGTACTGCCCCCATCCGCCGCGCGGTGGCACTCGCTGTTTCCCGCGACGGTCCTCCGCCTGCATGACTTCTCGCATCGCCGTGACCTCGAGGAAGCGGCTCGCGGCGGGCAGGGGGACATCGCCATCGGGCCACGACCTTCAGCTTGGGAAGGGCAGGCCGACTCGCTCGGCTATGAGGAGATGGTGGTCGTCGGACCGAACGAATACGAAGTCGGCACAGCCGCGGAGCCATCCGAGCTTGCTTCTGCCGACTGGGTGCTCTACGAGCCCGAGCAGGGCATGAGCGAGGTCGTCGACTGGGTGGCGGCCGACCTCGGCTTCTCTCCTCGAGCGGTTGCTCGGACCGGCCAGGTTTCTGCAGCTCTGCTGTTCGCCATCGAGGGCATGGGACTGGCGCTGGCTCCGGAAAACGCCGTGCCCGGTGTCTGGTCGAAGCATGCGCGGAGGATCGGCTCCGGCGTCTTCCGCGAACTCGTCGCCTTCAGCCGGAAGCAGCCGTCGCAGCTGGCAGAGCAGTATCGAAACACGCTCATTTCAGTGGAGCTACCGCTGACTGCCAGACACGAACTGCCAACAGACGCGCTCTGCCGCTAGGGCGTGCGCCGGAATCCGTGGTCCGTATCCGGCGGATCCAGCTGTTCGGCGCCGCATGGCCTCGTCAACGTCGGTCCGGGTACAGTGTTGCCATGTCAGGAACACGCCCTCACCAGGCGGTTGACGATGAGCAAGAACCGTCACCCCCTGGCTCGCCGGCGTGGTGGGCAGGCCGTCAGGATTGGGCGAAGCCCGCCCGGCGCGCTCCGCTCACGCTGGGCAGCATCGCCGCCGGCGCACTCGAATTGGTCGACCGTGAGGGTCTGAGTGCACTGAGCATGCGGAACCTGGCCAGTGAGTTGCGGACCGGCACCACAACGCTGTACCGATACGTCTCGAGCAAGAACGAGGTGCTGGCGTTGGTCGCTGACGCCGTGTCGGGTGAGGCCCAGTTGCGTCGTCCGGTGGAGGGCATGGGATGGCGAGAGGTTCTCGAGGAGCTGGCGCGCTCCATGCGGGCGGTGCTGAGCTCCCATTCGAATGTCGCCTCCTTGTTCGCCACCGCGGTGCCGGTCGGTCCAAATTCGCTAAGGGCCAAGGAGATGACCCTCGGCATTCTGTGCGAGCACGGCTTCGACGCGGCTCTGGCGTCCGACATCTACACGGCATTGGCCCATCAAGTACTGGCCTCGGTTCTGCAGGAGCCGATGGTTGATTTTCGCACCGGAAGCCCTGGCGCATCGACGAGCCTGACGTTGCGCGACTTCTATCGCTCGTTGCCGGCCGAGCAGTACCCGCGTCTGGTCGACCTCGCCGACGAGCTGACGTCGCGAACCGCGGAAGAGGAGTTCGAGTTCGGGCTGGGGTGCCTGCTCGACGGTGTGGAGTTGCGGCTGCGGCAGCAGACTCGCACTCGGCCGCGACGCTCGCGGAACACGAGTTCGCCGAGCTGATCGCGACTCGCGCCGGTTGTAGCCGCCGATCGCGGTACGGCGCCGTGCCAAGGAATTCGAGGGACAGCCACTGATAGTTCGGCGATCTCGAAGGTGCGCTAGTGCCCGGATTTCCCCGAACAACCACAGCGGACCGCCAGAGGGGACTGGGTGGACTCGTCACGTCCGCCGACTCCGGCTACAATACTTCCGAGTTGGGAACACTGTTTCCGGAACAGCACCCGCGTGCCCATTATTACCTGACTACGTCTTTCATCGAAGGGCTGGAACATGGTCATCGCCGATCCCGATCCCGCGTCCGAAAATGGCGCCGGCCCCACCAATGCAACTCTGACGGCCCACCTCACCGCCCCCGGCGCGCATTTCGAGATCGTCGAGCAACTCGTACGCGACATCCCCATGCGGGTCTACTCCGGCGGGCCACAGACGCTGGGTGAGGTCCTGCTCGCCAGCGCGGCGTTCGGTGACCGGGATTATCTGGTCCACGGCACCGAACGATGGACCTACGCCGAACATCTGCGACAGGTGGCCGGGCTCGCCCGTCGCCTGGTCGGGCACTACGGTCTGCGCAAAGGCGATCGGATAGCCGTCACCATGCGCAACTATCCCGAGTGGTCCGCGATCTTCTTCGCCGCACAGGTGGCCGGCCTCGTCGTGGTTCCGCTCAACGCCTGGTGGACCGCGGCCGAGCTGCGTTACGCGCTCGCCGATTGCGGAGCCCGGTTCGTCGTCGCGGACGCCGAACGCACGAAGCTGATCGCGCCGCATCTGCCCGCGCTCGGCGGGATCCCGCTCGTCGAGGTGCGCGGCGGCACCGCTCCCCCGCCGGGAGTGCTGCGCTGGGCCGATCTGGTGGCCGCACCCGACGACGACCCGACCTTTCCGGCCGTCGACGTGACGCCCGACGACGACGCGACAATCCTTTACACCTCGGGCACGACCGGCCGGCCGAAGGGCGCGATCGCGACCCACCGGAACCACTGCACGAACATCCGCAACATGCTGCTCGTGGCCACAGTCGGCGCCGCGATCGCGAACGGTGGTGCACTGCCCGCACCCAACCCGGACGCACCACAGCCGGCGACGCTGTGCACGTTCCCGCTGTTCCACATCGCCGGCATATCTACGCTCTGCTTTGCGGTGCTCACCGGAGCCAAGCTCGTGACGCAGTACAAATGGGACGGGGATGAAGCTCTCGAACTGGTTCAGCGAGAGCGGCTCACCGGGGTGTCGGGCGTGCCGACCATCATTCGGCAGCTCGTCGACGCCGCCGCCGCCGATCCGGCACGCCTCGCGTCACTGTCCAGCATCGGCATGGGCGGCGCGCCGGTACCGCCCGACCTGGTCGGGCGCATCAATACCGTCTTCTCCTCGTCGGTGTCTTCTGGCAACGCCTACGGGCTCACCGAGACGACATCCGCGGTCGTCATCAACAGTGGCAGCGAATACGTCACGCAGCCGGACAGTGTGGGGCGCTGCGTGCCGGGCACCGATCTCCGGGTGGTCGACCCTGCCGACGGCACGAACCTGCCCGATGGCGAGATCGGGGAACTGTGGGTTCGCGGGCCGAATGTTGTCCGTGGGTACTGGAACAACCCTGAGGCGACCGCGCAGGCATTCACCGACGGATGGTTCCACACCGGCGATCTGGGCACCGTGCGCGATGGGCTGGTTCACGTCGTGGACCGGATGAAGGACGTGGTGATCCGTGGTGGGGAGAACATCTACTGTGCGGAGGTGGAAGCCGCGCTGTTCGAGCACCCGGCCGTCGGCGACGTGGCCGTCGTCGGGGTTCCCCACGACTCCCTGGGCGAGGAGGTGGTGGCGATCGTCCACCTGCGGCCCGGCACGGTGCCTGGCCCGGCAGCCGCCGAGGACCTGCGCAGGCACGTCCGTGAACGGCTCGCGCCGTTCAAGGTGCCCACGCAGATCGTGTTCCGCGACGAGCCACTGCCGCGCACACCGAGCGGAAAAGTGTTGAAACGCGAACTGCGAGGGCCGGCTGCCGCCGAAGTCATCTCCGGACAGATCGGCGTCGGACGTTGAGGCAAGGAGATGTGCGACGTGCCATCGGCCGGATGGCCGCCCTCGGAGTGTTGGGCGCAACGGTGAAGGGCATCACCGCCCGCCGCCGCGCGCTCGCCGCGGTGGCACCCGCACTCCGCCATCCACTGCTCTACCTACCGCTGAACATCAACAACACCTTCACGCTGGCTCTCATCCGGCGACTGCCCACGCCCAATGGGCCCAGCAGTCCCGGCATCCGCGTCACCGAACAGACCGTGCCGGCCGAACACGCCAGCCCAGCCGTCAACATTCAGGTCTACGAACATCCGCAGCGCACGACACCGAGCGGCGCCCTGCTGTGGATACACGGCGGCGGAACCGTCTCAGGCACCGCGCAACAGAGCCACGCCTGGTGCAGTCGCGTAGCCGACGAACTCGGCGCGCTGGTCATCAGCGTCGACTACCGGCTGGCCCCGGAAAACCCCTACCCCGCCGCCCTCGACGACTGCTTTCACGCCCTGCGCTGGCTGCACGACAACGCCCCGGATCTCGGCGTCGACCCCACGCGCATCGCCATCGGCGGCGAAAGCGCCGGCGGTGGCCTCGCCGCCGCACTCACCCAACGCGCCCACGACACCAACGTCGCAACCTGCTTCCAGCTCCTGGTCTACCCGATGCTCGACGACCGCACCGTCCTGCAGACCCCAGACCACACCCGAGGCGTCTTCGCCTGGACACCCACCTCGAACCGATTCGCCTGGACCGCCTACCTCGGCCACCCACCACGCGAGCACGACAACCGTCCTTACATCGCCGCCGCACGCCGCACCGACCTCACCGGCCTGCCACCCGCCTGGATCGGCGTCGGTGATCTCGACCTTTTCCACGCCGAGAACATCGACTACGCCCACCGCCTCCGCGAAGCCGGGACCCCCTGCGAACTGCACACCGAACCCGGCATGTACCACCTCGCCGACGCATTGCTCGATCGAAAAGCGGCCACCATGACAACCTTCCGCAACACCATGCTCGACGCCCTCCGCACCGCCCTGAACAAGCCATGACCCACGCGGAGCCGGCGAGATCGCTTGAAAGCCGCAGATACTGGGGTATGCGATCGCGCAGCGGCAGGAATGGCAATTTCACGGTTTGCGCCGCGATCTGATGGCTCGTTCACTTGAGGTACGGTCTGCGCATGGCATGCCCAGAAACGGGATGTGCCACCGGTTTCGTCGGTGAAGCCCCTGCTTAGTGGTCACGATCGGAGGTTCGTCCGCGACCACTTAGCCTGTGTTGGCCCGAAAAGATGTAAGAGCACGAGCAAACTCAACGATGAGGAGATCTCTGTGACCGAGTCCCACTCCCGTGTCGCGATCGTCACCGGAGCAGGCCGCGGCATCGGCGCCGCGGTGGCCAAGAAGCTGGCTGACGACGGATTCGCCGTCGGGCTGCTCGACCTCGACGAGGCCGGCGTCAAGCAGGGCGCCGAAGCCATCGTGGCCGGCGGCGGCAAGGCCGTGGGCGTACCGCTCGACGTCAGCGACGCCGAGCAGGTCGACGCGGCGGTGACGAGGGTCGCCGAGGAGCTCGGTGCGCCGACCGTGCTGATCAACAACGCCGGGATCACCCGCGACAACCTGCTGTTCAAGATGACCGAGCTCGACTGGGACTCCGTCATCGGCGTGCACCTGCGGGGCTCGTTCCTGATGAGCCGCGCGGTGCAGAAGCACCAGACACAGGAGAAGTGGGGCAGGATCGTGAACCTGTCCAGCACGTCCGCGCTCGGCAACCGGGGACAGGTGAACTACTCGGCCGCGAAGGCCGGGCTGCAGGGCTTCACCAAGACCCTTGCCATCGAACTCGGCAAGTTCGGCGTCACCGCGAACGCGATCGCGCCCGGGTTCATCGCCACGGACATGACCGCGGCCACGGCCGAGCGCTTGGGCGTCTCGTTCGAGGACTTCAAGAAGGCCGCGGCGTCGCAGATCCCGGTGCAGCGCGTCGGGACGCCCGACGACATCGCCAACCTCGTCTCGTTCCTGGTCAGTGAAGGCGCGGGCTTCATCTCCGGCCAGGTCATCTACGTCGCCGGCGGACCGAAGGACTAGGGAGCGAACATGCGCGTCTTCTCCGGACTCGAGGAGTTCGCCGGTTCCGTCGGCGAGCACTTCGGCTACAGCGAATGGCACACGATCACCCAGGAGCAGGTTCAGCTGTTCGCCGACGCCACCGGCGATCACCAGTGGATCCACCTCGACACCGAGCGCGCCGCGGCCGGTCCGTTCGGCGCGACCATCGCCCACGGTTACCTCACGCTCTCGTTGATCCCGAAGTTTGGCAAGGACATCTACCAGGTCGACAACCTGCGGATGGGCGTCAACTACGGGCTCAACAAGGTGCGCTTCCCGCAGCCGGTGAAGGTCGGCTCGAAGGTCCGCGCGGGTGCCGAGCTGATCGAGGCCACCGACGTGCCGGGCGGCAAGCAGGTCGTCGTGCGGTGGACCGTCGAGATCGACGGCGAGAGCAAGCCCGCCTGCGTCGCGGAGACGGTCGCCAGGCTGATCGCCTGATCAGCGCCCCGGTCAGCTTCACCGGCCGGACCGCGCTACTGACATACCGACTAGTCGGTACTGTAGGTTGAACATCGAACGCGAGGAGACCAGATGAGCCAGGCTGACCCACCAGGCCTCGATCTCGGGCGGCTGCGTGCCCACCTGGACCAGCACCTCCCCGGTCTCGCCGGGGGAACCCTGCGGGCCGACGTCGTCGAGGGCGGCAAGTCGAACCTGACCTACATCGTCCACGACGGGACGTCGACGTGGGTGGTCCGTCGTCCGCCGCTCGGGCATGTACTCCCGACGGCCCACGACATGGTGCGGGAGTTCCGCGTCATCTCCGGGCTGCACCCCACACGCGTGCCGGTCCCCCAGCCCCTCCTGCTCTGCGAAGACAAAGACGTGCTCGGGGCGCCGTTCTACGTGATGGAGTTCGTCACGGGCACGCCGTTCCGCACCGCCGAGGAGCTGATCGGGCTCGGCGAGCAGCGCACGGCGGCCATCGCGGACTCACTGGTGGACACCCTGGTCGAGCTGCACGCGGTGGACCCGGCTTCGGTCGGGCTCGGCGATTTCGGCCGCCCGGAAGGGTTTCTTGATCGGCAGATGCGGCGATGGAAGAAGCAGCTCGACAGCTCCAGGAGCCGCGACCTTCCCGGCATCGAGGAACTCCACGATCGGCTGGCTTCGTCGGTGCCGATCTCCGCCGAGCCGACGATCATCCACGGCGACTACCGACTCGACAACGTGCTGGTCGACTCCTCCGACAAGATCACCGCGGTACTCGACTGGGAGATGTCCACGCTCGGCGACCCGCTCACCGACCTGGCGCTTCTGGTGGCCTACGCCGAGCGCGGCGCCGTCGACCTCCAGTTCGTGTCGAGCGCGACCACCGCGCCCGGCTACCCGACCGCCGACCAGGTCGTCGCCCGCTACGCCGAGCGGTCGGGCCGGGACGTCTCGGCGCTCAACTGGTACGTCGGCTTCGCGTTCTTCAAACTGGCGGTGATCTTGGAGGGCATCTACTTCCGCTACAGCAAGGGCCAGACGGTCGGTTCGGGCTTCGAGGGCGTCGGTCCCGGCGTCGCTCACCTGGTGACTCACGGCAACGCCATTCTCAAAGACACCGCGCACCTCAACGTAGAGGAGAAGTAATGGACTTCGCTTTCGACGCCAAGACCGAGGAGCTGCGCGCGCGGCTGCTCACCTTCATGGATGAGCACATCTATCCGGCCGAACCGGTTTTCGAGGAGCAGCTCGCCGGGCGCGACGACCCGTGGACCTCGGTGCCGATCGTCGAAGAGCTCAAGGCCGAAGCCCGCAAACAGGGTCTGTGGAACTTCTTCCTTCCCGGGCCCCACGGTGGGGGCCTGACGAACCTGCAGTACGCGCCGCTCGCGGAGATCACCGGCCGCAGCCCGAGCCTCGCGCCGGCCGCACTGAACTGCGCGGCGCCGGACACCGGCAACATGGAAGTACTCGCCATGTTCGGCAACGAAGCGCAACGCAAGCAGTGGCTGCAGCCGTTGCTGGACGGCGAGATCCGCTCCGCGTTCGCGATGACCGAGCCGGACGTCGCCTCCTCCGACGCCCGCAACATCGCCACGAGTATCACGCGTGACGGCGACGAGTACGTCATCAACGGGCGCAAGTGGTTCATCTCCGGCGCGATGAACCCGAACTGCCAGATCTTCATCGTAATGGGCAAGTCCGACCCGGAAGCCTCCGCGCACCGGCAGCAGAGCATGATCCTGGTCCCCCGCGGCACCCCTGGCATGACCGTCAAACGTGGCCTGACGGTGTTCGGCTACACAGACGGCGATCACGGCGGTCACGCCGAAGTGATCTTCGAGGACGTCCGTGTGCCTGCCGAGAATCTGCTGACCGACGAGGGCAACGGGTTCGCGATCGCCCAGGCCCGGCTCGGCCCTGGCCGGATCCACCACTGCATGCGCCTGATCGGCATGGCGGAACGCGGTCTCGAACTCATGTGCACGCGCACGCTGTCGCGCGAGGCGTTCGGCAAGCCGATCGCCCAGCAGGGTGTGGTGCAGGACTGGATCGCCGAGGCGCGGGTGAAGATCGAGCTGCAGCGCCTGCTGGTGCTCAAGACCGCGTGGCTGATGGACACCGTCGGCAACCAGGGCGCGCACACCGAGATCCAGGCCATCAAGATCTCCACCCCGATCACCGTCGAATGGATCCTCGACAAGGCGATCCAGGCACACGGTGCCGGCGGTGTCAGCCAGGACTTCCCGCTCGCGCAGCTCTGGATGGGCGCGCGCATGCTGCGGATCGCCGACGGCCCGGACGAGGTGCACAAGCGCTCGCTGGCCAACCGCGAGCTGAAGAAGTACCGGACCACGGACGGCGCCCAGTGACAACAACGGTTGACGCCGAGCAGTTGCGCGGGCGCGTCCGTGACCTGCTGGCCGCCCACGACCCCGCGACGACCGATCGCCTGGAATTCCTGCGGGCGCGGTTCGATGCCGGGCTGGCCTGGGTCCACTTCCCGGCCGGACTCGGTGGGCTCGACGCGCCGCGCTCACTTCAGTCCGTTGTGGAGACAGAGCTGGCCGCGGTGGGCGCGCCGGACAACAACCCTCGCCGCATCGGCATCGGACTCGGCATGGCCGCACCCACGGTCCTCGCTTTCGGTACGCAGGAACAGCGTGAGCGCTTTCTTCGTCCACTGTGGACCGGCGAAGAGGTCTGGTGTCAGCTGTTCAGCGAGCCCGGCGCGGGTTCCGACCTCGCCGCTCTCGGCACCCGCGCGGTGCGCGACGGCGACCACTGGGTGGTCACCGGCCAGAAAGTATGGACATCGGTCGCGCACATCGCGCGCTTCGCCATCCTCGTCACCCGTACCGACCCCGACGTGCCCAAGCACCAGGGCATGACCTACTTCATCTGCGACATGGAGGCGCCGGGCGTCGACGTCCGGCCGCTGCGCCAGATCACCGGTGAAGCCGAGTTCAACGAGGTCTTCCTTACCGAGGTGCGTATCCCCGACGCGCACCGGCTCGGCAAGGTCGGCGAAGGCTGGAAGGTCGCACAGACCACCCTGATGAACGAGCGCGTCGCGATCGGCGGCCACGAGATCCCCCGAGAAGGCGGACTGCTCGGCAAGGTGACCAAGACCTGGCGCGAACACCCCGAACTGCGGACGCCCGAACTGCAGGACAGGCTGCTCAAGCAGTGGGTCGAGGTCGAATCGCTGCGGCTGGCCAGCGGACGCCTGCGCCAGCAGATGGCTGTCGGCGCGCCCGGGCCCGAAGGTTCCGCGCTGAAGCTCGCTTTCTCCGAGATCAACCAGGCACTGTCCGGGCTGGAGATCGAGCTGATGGGCGAAGAAGGCCTGCGCTACGACGACTGGACGCTGCGCCGACCGGAAATGGTCGACTTCACCGGCCGCGGACCCGGCTACCGCTATCTGCGCGCGAAGGGCAATTCCATCGAGGGTGGCACCTCGGAGGTCCTGCGCAACATCATCGCCGAGCGCGTGCTGGGACTGCCGTCCGAGCCGCGCGTCGACAAGGACGTGGCCTGGAAGGACCTGCCCCGATGACGACCACGCCCGACCTTCTCTATTCGGAAGTCGAAGAGGATCTGCGGTCCAGCGTCCGCTCGCTGCTCACCGCCGGCGCGGAGCCGGGCTCGGTACTGGCACGCACGGAAAGCACCGAACCGTACGACCTGAAGCTGTGGCGCACCCTCGCCGCCGACCTCGGCGCGGCCGGACTCGCCGTGCCGGAAGCCCTTGGCGGCCACGGCGCGTCGACGCGGGAAGTCGCCGTCGTGCTGGAGGAACTGGGCCGCAGTGTGGCGCCGGTGCCGTTCCTCGGCAGCGTTGTCCTGGCGACGTCGGCCCTGCTCGGCACCGACACCACCCAGGCCGTGGTCGCGGAGCTGCTCCCGCGCCTCGCCGCCGGTGAACTGATCGGCGCGCTGGCCGTGCCGCTGACAGCGCAGCCCGGTTTCGCGTTCCCGGACGCGGTCACCGTTGGTGCCGATGGCACGCTTTCGGGCCGCGTCGGCACGGTCGTCGACGGTTCGGTGGCCGAACTGCTCGTCGTTCCCGCAGTGGGTCCGGACGGACCCGGGCTCTACGCGGTGGAAGCTTCGGCCGCCTCGGTGACCGAGGTCGTGTCGCTCGACCTGACCCGGCGGATCGCGGACATCGAGCTCTTGAACGCTCCTGCCCGGCTCGTCGCCGACGCCGCGCACGCTCCTGCGGCACTGGAACATGCACTGTCCGTCGGAGCTGGGCTGCTGGCGTCGGAGCAGCTCGGGATCACGGAGTGGTGCCTGACCGAGACCGTGCGGTATCTGAAGGAGCGCTACCAGTTCGGGCGTCAGGTCGGGTCGTTCCAGGCGCTGAAGCACCGCCTGGCGAACATGTACGTCGACGTGGTCAACGCCCGGGCGGTTGCCCGGTACGCGGCCGACGCGCTGGCTTCCGGGAGCGAAGACGCGCCGGTGGCCGTGGCCGTGGCGAAGTCGCGGTGCTCGTCGATCGCGGTGCACGCGGCCGAGGAAGCCGTTCAGCTGCACGGCGGGATCGGGATGACCTGGGAGCACCCGGCGCATCTCTACCTCAAGCGGGCCAAGAGCGACGAGCTCGCGCTCGGCACTCCCGGGAAGCACCGGGCGACCTTGGCGGGATTGATCGACCTCCCAGCCTAGGTGGTCACGACTCAAGGATCATTACCCGAAAGCGGCGTTGG
>JAVXWP010000092.1:0-5595 GCA_032230695.1 Actinomycetota bacterium
GACCGCGCCGTACGGTGCCTACGCCCCGCGCTGGATCGTCGAGGGTGCCGCGACCTACGTCGAGTTCTTGCCGATGGATGGCGCGCCGGATCTGGCGCTGGACAAGTACCAAGCGAAGGTCCGGACGAAGTACCTCGCTAAGGCCAAGGCGCTGCCGGCGGACGCGACGTTCTTCAACAACGCGTCGAGTTCGTATCCGCTGTCCTGGTTGGCGATGGACTACTTGTTCCACAAGTACGGCGGAACGGAGGTCTCCACGCTGTACCAGGAGATGGCGGCGCTGGGCTCGACCCAGGCCGAGCGAAACCGGATCATGACGGAGCACCTCGGCATCACCGAAGCGGGGCTCTTCCAAGCCCTCCGGGCAGCCGCGGGCATGTAGGTGCCCTGTCAGGTTGCGGTGAGAGCGGTCGGACCGAGTAGGGTAGCCGGGCTGTAGCAGACGGGCGGACCGGAGGAATCGACTCGACGTGAGTGTGACACCACCTAGCGCCGTTCCGCCTGGCGCTCAGGTTCCGCCCCACGGGCCCCGCCGCTGGCTGGGCCTTCTTGTCGTGGTTGCCCTCGTCTCCGGTGGAGTCGGGTACGCCGTCCACGACCGGGACCGGGATGCCCGGGCCAGGGCGGTCGCCACGGCGACCCCGCCCAAGCACCCGAACCAGGGCGTCACCCCGCCGTCGAAGACCGCGGCGGCCATCGCTGCCCGTCGGGTCGCGATCGAGACGATCCTGCTCCGCCGGGCACGAGCGGTCCGGATCGGCAACGAGGACCTGTTCCTGCAGGACGTGGATCCGGCCAACGCCAAGCTCCGCCAGCAGCAGAAGGTGCTGTTCGCGAACCTGGTCGAGATCGGGTTCGCCGAGATCGGCTACAGCCAGGCCGAGGAGCACTTCGACGCGGCGGCGCTCCGGGCCCACGGCTCCACGACGTACCTGGTCCGCGTCCTGATGCGCTACCAGATCCCGAACGTCGACGTCCTGCCGGTCTACACCGAGCTCGGTTACAGCTTCATCAACCGCGGCGGCCGCTGGATCATCGCCGACGACAACGACCTCGACAAGGATCTCGGGCCCGGCGCGCACCAGGAGCCCTGGGACCTCGGCCGGCTCGAGGTGCATCGCGGGCCCCGGGTGCTGGCGCTGGTCGACAAGGGCGACACCAAGCGCGGCCGGGCGATCGTCACCGAGGCGACCGAGGCGCTCACCGAGGTCGCGGCGTACTGGCCGCGGAAGTGGCGCGGTTCGGTGCTCATCGCGGCGCTCGACGACACCGACGTCCGGGATGCGCGGTTCGCCGACGAGGACATCGAGTCGGCCGCCAGCGCGGGATCGACGTTCTCCTCGCTGCCTGGTCAGGATTCGGCCGACGGCACCGTGGCCGGCGCCTACATCGTGGTGAACCCGAAGGAGCGCGACCGGGTCGACGAGATCCTGCTGTCGCACGAGATCACCCACGTCGCGACCGCAGATCTCGGCGGGTACGAACCGCTCTGGCTGGCCGAGGGAGCCGCGGAGTACGTCTCCTGGCGTGGCATCGAGGCGATCAGCGGACCGGGCGAGGTCGGCAAGTGGGAGCAAGAGGTCATCGACGACGCGCTGCCGACTCTGAACGCGTTGCCGACCGACGCGGGCTTCTACCAGACCAACACCGACGTGTACGGCGTGAGCTGGCTGGCCGTGCGCTTCCTGGTCTCCCGGATCGGGCTGCAGCCGGTCGAGGACCTCTACGAGGACCTGGCCCGCAACGGCACCGACCAGTCGTCCCGGGACCGGATCCTGCTGACCAGGACCGGGTTCACCGAGGCCTCGCTGTGGCTGGCCCTGAAGGACTACCACCCGCCGCGCTGAAATTGCTGGTCCGAGGCAACGATGTGCGAACGAAACAGGGCCGGGGGCATCGCCGCGGGCCGATCTGGGTAACCGGACCGTCGCCGTGGATTTGCTTTCCGGCCGGCTGTCGCGACGCTGAGTGGCGGTTTGACCTCGCGCTGTCAGACAGGCAGGCTCGGAGAGTTCCGTCCGAGTTGAGGAGGCGTACAGATGAGTCTGTTGCGAAAGAAGACGATCGAGCAGTCGATCGCGGACACCGACGAGCCGGAGTACCAGCTCAAGAAACGCCTCACCGCCCTCGACCTGACCGTCTTCGGTATCGGCGTCATCATCGGTGCCGGCATCTTCACCCTGACCGGGCGCGCGGCGAAGTCGTACGCCGGTCCCGGGATCGCGTTGTCGTTCGTCTTCGCCGCGATCTGCTGCGCGCTCGCCGCGCTGTGCTACGCGGAGTTCTCGTCGACCGTGCCGGTGTCGGGTTCGGCGTACACGTTCTCGTACTTCTCGCTGGGTGAGATCTTCGCCTGGATCATCGGCTGGGACCTGCTGCTCGAGTTGATGCTCGGTGCGAGTGTGGTCTCGCAGGGCTGGTCGGCGTACGCGAAGCTGTTCCTCGATCAGATCGGCCTCGGCTGGCCGGATTCGATCGGGCCGGGCGCCAACGTCAACGTGCTGGCGATGCTGCTGGTCCTCGTCCTGGCGACGCTGGCGACCATCGGCATCAAGGAGTCGCTGCGGGTCAACCTGGTACTGGTCGGGGTGAAGCTGTTCGTGGTGCTGTTCGTGATCATCGCCGGCCTGTTCTACATCAAGGGCTCCAACCTGACGCCGTTCATCCCGCCGAGCGTGCCGGCCGCGAACGGCGACGTCACCATCACCACCCCGTTGTTCCAGGCGCTGCTCGGGTTCACCCCGTCGACGTTCGGCGTGATGGGCCTGGTCTCCGGTGCCTCGCTGGTGTTCTTCGCGTTCATCGGGTTCGACGTGGTCGCGACCACCGCCGAGGAGGCGAAGAATCCGCAGCGCGACCTGCCGCGCGGCATCATCGGGTCGCTGGCGATCTGCACCGTGCTCTACGTGCTGGTCTGCATCGTGATCACCGGCATGGTCAAGTACACCGACATCAGCAGTGAGGCCGCCCTGGCCGAAGCGTTCAAGGCGGTCGGCAAACCCGGGTTCGCGACGCTGATCTCGGCCGGTGCCGTCGCCGGTCTGACCACGGTCGTGCTGACCTTGATGATCGGCGCCGCCCGCGTTGTGTTCGCGATGAGCCGCGACCACCTGGTGCCGGCCACCCTCGGCAAGACGCACCCGACGTTCGGTACGCCGTACAAGCTGACCATCGGGATCGGTGTCGTGGTCGCGATCGTGGCCGGTGTGACGCCGGTCGGCAAGCTCGAGGAGATGGTGAACATCGGCACCCTGGCCGCGTTCACCCTGGTGTCGATCGCCGTCCCGCTGCTGCGGAAGAGCCGGCCGGACATCCAGCGCTCGTTCACGGTGCCGGGCAACCCGGTGGTGCCGATCATCGCCGCGCTGATCTGCATCTACCTGATGCTGAACCTGTCGCTGGAGACCTGGCTGCGGTTCGCGATCTGGATGGTGATCGGCTTCGTCGTCTACGCCCTCTACGGCTACCGTAAGAGCCGCGTCGGCCAGACGGAACGCACCGGGGAGAGCACCCGGGCGTAGCTCCATCGCCAGGAAGGCCGCGCTCTCAGAACCTGAGGGCGCGGCCTTCGTGCGTTGCGGCGACGGATTCGGGAGTAGGATCCCCTCGCTGGAATCCGGGGACTAGGAGCGCGCGATGGTGAAGCGGCGGGGGCGGATCATCGCGGGCGTTGCCGCGCTGGCGGTCGCCAGTACTACGGGCGTCGTCGTCGCGACCCGGGGCGATCACGGATCGCGGCCCGCCGGGACTACCGCGGTTGCCGTAGAGGCCACGCCAGGTGTCGCCTCCGATGCCGAGAAGGCGGCGCGGAAGACCCAGGTCAACGTGCTCCTGGCGCAGCGGGCGACCGCGGTCTTGAAGGGTGATCTGGCCGGCTTCCTGAAGGTTGTCGATCCCAAGCAGCCGGCCCTGCTGAGTGGGCAGCGGACGCTTTTCACCAATTTGCGGAAGCTCGGCTTCGGCAAGCTGAACTACTTCGTCGAGTCCGAGCGGGACACGCCGGCCCTGGTGGACAAGTACGGGCCGCAAACCTTCACCGCGCGGGTGATGATGCGCTACCAGCTGACCGGGCTGGATCGTACGCCGGTGCAGACGGACCTCGGCTACTCGTTCACCCGCCGCGGCAACCAGTGGGTGCTGATCGCGGACAACGCGATCGACTCCGAGCTGAGTCGCGACGGTCATCAGCAGCCGTGGGACTTCGGCGAGATCGCCGTCACCCGGCGCGAGAAGGTGGTCGTGGTCGTCGAGAAGGCCGAGGCAGCACTCGGCTCGAAGATCGCCAAGAGCTCCGCGGTGGCCGTGGCCGCCGTACGCCGGCACTGGCCGCTGCCGTGGGACGGTGCCGTGATGGTGGTGGCGATGCGCGAGCCGCGAGTGATGAGCAACCTGTGGACCACCGGCACGGGCGACGGCTGGACCATCGCCGCGATGGCCGTCACCTTGTACGACGGGGAGCCGTTCCGCGTGAAGACCGGTGCGCCGGTCGGCAGCCGGATCGTCGTGAACCCGAAGTACCGGCAGAGCACCGACAAAGATCTGCTGGTGCACGAGATGACGCACGTCGCCACCGACTCGATCAGCTGGCAGACGCCCGAGTGGCTGGTCGAAGGCGTCGCGGAATACGTGCGCTGCGCCGCCATCGAGGACGATCCGCACTGGACGGTCGATCCTTACCGCCGGGAGATCCGTAAGAAGTACCTCCCGGCGATGAAGGCCTTGCTGACGTCCGCCGACTTCGACGACAACAGCGACCGCGCCTACGCCCTGGCCTGGTGGTCCGCCGCCTACCTCGCCGAGAAGATCGGCACCAAGAAACTCGCGGCGCTCTACGCAGACCTCTCCACCCACAACACCACCCCGCTCGCCTACGCGAGCATCATCCAAAAACACACCGGCAAAACCCCCGCCGCCCTCGCAGCCGCCATCAAGACCTGGCACGGCTGATGTCGCAGCTCGCTGATTACTACCGGGATCGTGCGGCCGAGTATTGACCGGGTGGGGGTTGAGGTCAGTCGAAGAGGGCGGTGCGGTGGGCTACTGCGGCGGCTTCTGTTCGGCGGAAGACGCCTAGTTTGGTGAGGATGCGGGAGACGTGGACGCCGGCTGTGCTTGGGGAGATGAAGAGTTCGGTGGCGATCTGGCTGTTGGTGCGGCCTGAGGTGAGCAGGCGTAGTACGTCTAGCTCGCGGCTGGTGAGGCCGAACGGGTCTTCCGCCTTCGGCTGGGGCGGTTCCGGTACGGCGAGGTCGAGCCGGCCGCGGACGGCCAGCTGCTCGATCTCGTGGCTCAGCGGCGCGGCGCCGAGCTCCTGAGCGAGCGAGGCTGACTCCCGCAGCCGGTCCTCAGCCGCGACTCGTTGCCCGGCCGCCAACGCCGATTCCGCGGCGCCGAACAGCGCCAGCGCCAGCTGGTACGGCTGGGAGACTCCCCGCCACGCGGCAACGGCGGCGTCCCAGCCGTCCTGACCGGCGGCGTCTCCGAGCTCGGCAGCGAACGTGAGCTGGTGGGCGGTCTGCGCCGGCCGGTCAGCGGGGCACTTCCCGGCCAGCTCCCGAAGCTGGTCCCTGCGCGACGCGACGAGGCCCGGGCGGC
>JAVXWP010000128.1:0-15577 GCA_032230695.1 Actinomycetota bacterium
GCGGGCTTAGACCGCCGCCAAACACTCACGAGCCACCTCCAAAGCCGCACGCAGCCAGATCTTGAGCCCCGGCCACAGGTTCTAGAGCGTGACACGCCGATAGTGGAGCTCACATGCGATTCCTGGGCTATTCACAGATTAGCTTGCCAGTATCAGGCACGTTGCTCTAGTTCATCTGTCCACAAACGACCCGGGGAGTTCTCATTTCTGTTCGCAGATACCGCCGTCCCCTTCTGGTCGGCGCAATCACCTTCGCCGTGCTGGCCGGCACGCAAGGCGCGGTGCCCGCTTTCGCCGCCACCGCGCCGCTGAGTGATGTGCGCGAGGTCGCGCACTTCGACATCAGCGCCCAACAGCAGCCGGAGAACATCGCGCTGGAACCCGACGGGTCCGCCATCGTGACGTTCAACAAGGCGCGGCAGATCGCCAGGGTGAGCCCGAACGGCACGGTCACGGTGCTGGCCACCCTTCCCGCTCCGACCACCGGCACCGCGACGGCGTCGGGCATCGTACGGACCGGCAGCGGCATGCTCTACGTCAACTACAACGCGGGCGCCAGTTCCGGCATCTACGGTATCCCCGCAGGTGGCGGCACTCCCGTGCTGGTAGTGGCGATGCCCGATGCGGCGGTACTGAACGGCCTGGCCCTCGACGCGAGCAGCAACACCCTGTACGCGACCGATTCCAAGGCCGGCACCGTGTGGAAGGTGTCGCTGAAAACCCGCACGGCAACCCTCTGGGCACAGGGAGCGGACTTCCTGCCCGACGCGAACGCGACTTCCGCGCTGGGCGCCAACGGCATCAAGGTGCACGACGGCGCCGTCTGGGTGAGTGTCACCGCGAATGGGACGCTGCTGCGCGTACCGATCAACCGCGGCGGCACGGCGGGCGCGGTCACCACCCAGGCCACCGGCCTGTCCGGCATCGACGACTTCACTTTCACCGGCCGTGGAGACCAGATACTGGCCGCGCAGAACGGCATCAACGAGGCGAGCATCGTCAACGCGGACGGCACGCACGAGACGGTGCTCACCGCGACGGACGGGCTGCAGAACCCGACGTCTGTGGCGGTCAGGGGTTCGACGGTGTACGTGGCGAACGGGGCGTACCTCACGCGCACGGATCCGAATCTGCTCGTCGCACGACTCCACTGAAGTCATCGGGCCAGGACCGTGAAGGCCACCTTGAGGGACTCTGAGTCCCTCAAGGTGGCCCTCACGGGATCGGCCGCAGGTCGGCGAACGTTTCGCGAGCGGTGTGGTGTTCTGCGCCGGCGTCACCGCCGGGATGGGCGTGGATGAGCGCTTCGGTCAGGCGGGGCAGCGCGTGGATCAGCCGGTGCTCGGCGTCGTGAGCGATCTTGTGCGCCTGCACCAGGGTCAAGGCAGGATCGACGTCGAGTTCCGATTCGGCGATGAGGCTGTGCCCCACCCAGCGCAGGCGGATCGTGTCCACACCGCGCACACCGGGGGTGGCGGCGAGGGTCTCTTCGGCGGTGTCCACCAGCGCCGGGTCGACCGCGTCGAGCATCCGGGAGAACACCTCCTTCGCCGCGCCGTAGAGCACCGACAGGATCGCCACGGTGATCAGCAGTCCGACGACCGGGTCCGCCCAGCGCAAGCCGGCCCAGGACCCGCCGGCGGCGAGCAGCACCGCGAGGCTGGTGAACCCGTCGGTGCGGGCGTGCAGCCCGTCCGCGATCAGCGCGGCCGAGCCGATCTGGCGGCCGACGGTGATGCGGTAGCGGGCGACGACCTCATTGCCGATGAACCCCACGATCCCGGCGGCGGCGACCCAGCCGGTGTGGGTCATGTCGCGCGGGTTGAGCAGCCTGTCGATCGCCGTCCACGCCGCCAGCACCGCGGAGCCGAACATGACGAGCAGGATCACCAGTCCGGCGAGGTCCTCGCTGCGGCCGAGCCCGTAGGTGAAGCGCCGGGTCGCCGCCCGGCGCCCGAGCACGAACGCGATCGCCAGCGGGACGGCGGTCAGCGCGTCGGCGAAGTTGTGCAGCGTGTCGCCCAGCAACGCCACCGACCCGCTGATCAGCACCACCACGAGCTGGGCGACCGCGGTGACCATCAGGCCCGCGAAGGAGATCCACAACGTGCGCATGCCCCGGGCGCTGGCCTCGAGCGTGGAATCGACGATGTCCGCGCTGTCGTGGCTGTGCGGGGTGACCGCGTGTCGAAGGTGGCCCCACGTCGAGGCCAGCCACCCTTGCCGATCGTGCCCGTGCCCATGGCCGTGACCATGGCCGTGACCGTGAGGCTCGGTGTGGTCGTGCTGCCCGGTCATGTAGGCCCCAATCCTTGTGCTCGCGTGCCGTCCGCAGACACAACCGTAGCATCGTACCTGCGTAGGCATGCAGGTACGCAATAAGCAGGATTGACCGGTAGGCTGCCCGCATGCACACCTCGCTGCCGGATTTCGACATGCCAGGAGACGAACAGGTCCACCTCGCGGCCGAGTCGTTCCGGATGCTGGCCGACCCCACCCGTATCAAGGTGCTCTGGGCCCTGCTGCACGGCGAATCGTCGGTCGCGTGCCTGGCCGAACTCGCGGGTGCCGCACCGACCGCGGTCAGTCAGCACCTGGCGAAACTCCGCCTGGCCGGGTTGGTCACCGGGCGACGCGAAGGCACCTTCGTGTACTACTCCGCCGCCAACGACCACGTGAGGACCCTGCTGTCGCAGGCGCTGTTCCACGCCGACCACATCGACCGCGACATCCCCGCCGATTCCACCGCGCCGCACACCCGGCCACACCAGCCCGCACTACCGAAGGCATGATCGGCTCGCCGTAGTGGGCCGCGTGACCATCGTCGCCGCAGCGAGCGGATCGACGTGGTCGCGGGAACAATCATCGGCGTGACACCAGAATCCACACCCGCTCCAACGCCCGGCTGGACCCACCGCCATCGCGACGTCTCCGGCGGCTGGCTGCGCCCCACCGTCTTCGGCGCCGTCGACGGGCTGGTCACCAACGCCGCACTGATCGCCGGAGTCGGCGGCGGTGGCGTCGCGCCCCACACCATCGTGCTCACCGGCCTGGCGGGGCTGGTCGCGGGCGCGTTCTCCATGGGTGCCGGCGAGTACGTCTCGGTGACCAACCAGAACGAGCTCATCCACGCCGAGGTCGCCCTCGAAGCCGATATGCACGCCCGCTTCCCCCAGCAGGAACACGACGAACTCGTCGACCGGTTCACCTCCTACGGCGCCGACACCGACACCGCCCAGCGCATGGCCGACGCCATCTCACGCGATCCGGAACAGGCACTGCGGCTGCACACCCGCGACGAACTCGGCGTCGACCCCAGCGACCTGCCTTCGGCGTTGCTCGCCGGCGGCGCGTCGTTCGCCGCGTTCTCCCTCGGCGCACTACTGCCGCTCCTGCCCTACCTTCTCGGCGCGCACACCCTCATCCTGTCCCTCGTACTCACCGCGGTCGCACTGCTCGCGGGCGGAATGGCCGTCGGCAAACTCACCGGACGCCCACTCCTGCACTCCGGACTACGCCAGCTCATCCTGGGCGCACTCGCCGTCGCGGTCACCTTCGGCCTCGGCCAGCTCATCGGCGCACCCGTCGGCTAGGGCGACGCTAGGTTCCCGCCTTTCGGGCGGCTTCGAACGGCGCGCGATCGAACACGATGCGGATGTGGGTGATCGTGCCGTCCCGGACGGTCAGGCACTCACTGCCGGGTGCGTTCTCGACAGGGACGGTTTCGGTGTCGTACATCAGCAGCGCGGTCTGGTTGTCACCGAAGGCGGCGACCAAGGTCGAGGCGGTGAGGATCTGCACGAAGGGACCCATGAACGCTCGAAAGGCCTCCTCTCCTTCGATACGTCCCGCCGGGGCGTCGCAGACGATGTCCCCGGCGATGTAGGTCATCGCTCCATCGAAGTCGTGGTTGGTCCAAGCCCGGTGATACGCCAGGGCGGTGTCGAGGGCTGGGCTGGTTTTTCCGGTCACGGCTGTTCCTCTCTCCTGTTACTGATGCTTGTTGAGACACCGCCTGCCCACCGAACGGACCGGTCCTGGCGAGACGAATCTCCGTACGGGTCGGCTGCCGGGATGCTGTGGGAGGATGCCGCGGTGAGGCAGGCCACGCTTGACCGCGCCCGCGCCGGGGATGCGCAGGCGTTTCGCGAACTCACCGACCCGTACCGGCGCGAGCTGCAGCTGCACTGCTACCGGATCCTCGGGTCGCTGACCGATGCCGAGGACATGCTGCAGGAGACGTTGATCGCGGCCTGGCGCGGCCTGGACGGTTTCGCCGGCCGAGCGTCGCTGCGGACGTGGCTGTATCGCATCGCCACCAACCGCTGCCTCAACGCACTACGCGACGCCGGGCGCCGCCGGCCACCCGAGCCCGTGCCGCCGTTCGATCCCCCGGAACCCACCCGCCGGGGCGACGTGACCTGGCTGCAGCCCTATCCGGACACGCCGCTGGAGCAGATCGCGGACAGCGCGCCGGGGCCCGAGACCCGATACCACGCCAGAGAGGCCGTCGAGCTGGCATTCATCGCGGGACTGCAGCACCTTCCGCCACGCCAAGCCGCCACCCTGGTGCTCCGCGACGTGCTCGGCTACTCCACCGCGGAGGTCGCGGCCATGCTGGGGACCAGCACCACCGCGATCAAAGGCGCCCTGCAGCGTGCCCGCGCGCAACTGGACCAGCACCGCCACGCGATGGATCCCGAACGCACACCACCCCCCGGCTCGCCGCGAGAGCGGGATCTTGCCCAACGCTTCGCCGACGCGTTCACCACCGACGACATCGACGGCATCATCACGCTGCTGACCGACGACTCGTGGCTGGCCATGCCGCCGGCACCCCACGAATACCACGGCCCAGCGGCGATCGCGGCCTTCCTCACGGCGAGCGCCACCTGGCGTGGGCAACGCCGCCTCCGGCTGGTACCCACCCGCGCCAACACCCAGCCGGCGTTCGGCTGCTATCTCACCGGAGCAGGCGAGCCGACCGCGCACCCGGCCGGACTGCTCGTCCTCACCCTGCGCGATGACCGGATCTGCGCCATCACCCGCTTCCTCGACGACGACCTGCCACGCCGCTTCGGATTACCCGCAACCATCGGCTGATCCCGCACGAAACCTCCGGACAGCAAACACACACGTTCCGCGTCATGCGCGCCCCGGCGGCTCGTCTCACCAGCAGCGATAGCCACCCGGCGTCCGCGAAAGGACCACGAACATGATGAGCGGCGCATCCGTGTCCACATTGGAGGCGCTTGCCGTTCTGCATACCCAGCTCAAGATTCTGGTGGCCGTGCTCACTCTGGACGGCAACGACACCGAGGTCGCCACCATGTTCTCCGGCCTGGCCGACACAGCCGGAACCGTCGAACCGTTGCTGAGCGGGATCGACCCGGGCATCCTGATCGAGATCCGCAACGGTCTCGGCGCGGCCGGTCAAGGCCGGCGCGATGACGCCCGCGCCGACCTGCTGGCCGCCTATCACCGGTTGTCGACCCTCATCCACCGCGACCAGCCCCGCCGTGCGGCCGCCGCACACGAACTCACCCTTCGGTGGTCCCTGGAGCCCTGATCGCCGGACCCCTTCGTTACCTCGGCGGGAACATGGAGTGGAGTGCTGTGTAGCCGAGCAATGCGGCGCCGACGCCGGCGATCACGCTGATAGTCACGTTCATCGCGGCGTAGAAGTAGGCCTTGTTCTCGACCAGCCGCAGTGTTTCGTAGCTGAAGGTGCTGTACGTGGTCAACGCGCCGCAGAAACCGGTCCCCAGCAATGCAAGCAGACTTGAGGGCAGGGCGAGCCCGGCTCCGGTGAGCGCGCCGAGGATCAGGCATCCGGCTATGTTGACGCTGATGGTTCCCCAGGGGAACAGGGTGTCGTGACGGCTCTGCACCGCACGGTCGGTCAGGTAGCGAAGCGGTGCGCCGACCATCGCGCCGACGAAGACCAGTGCGACGGTCATGCCCGGTGTTTCCCCTCGTCGCTCAGGACCTCGACCTGATCACCGTGCGGCTCGGAATCGCGCACTGAACCGGTCGCTATTCGAGTGAACCACACCCCGGCAAGCACGGCGAGCATCGCGCAGATCAGGGTGCCGGCGAGATATCCGAACGCCAGACCGGCCGAGCCGGGTTGCAGCAGGCCGCGGATTTCCACGGCGTAGGTGGAGAAGGTGGTGAACCCACCGAGGATGCCTACCCCGAAAAAGGGCCGTACCAGCGGGTGGGCTGAGAGCACCTCGGTGATCAGCACCATCAGCACGCCGATCAGGAAACAGCCGGCGACGTTGGTCACGAACGTGCCCCACGGGAACTGCCCGGTGCGGGTGGGCAGCGCCTGAGCCAGCCCGTACCTGGCTACCGCGCCGATACCACCGCCGAGGGCGATGACGACGAGCACGGCGCCGTGCGAGCGGGCCAGCTCGCGCCGCTGGGAATCGATACGAAGATCGATGTCCGGATCGATCGATTCGGACAGTTCGCCCTCGCCACGCACACCGGCCTCCTACTTGAACCCGACAATACGGTCAGGACCCGAGTAGGGACTGTTGGCGGCGACGCCGCGGTTCTCCGATATCCGGAGCGGCGAGCCCCACCGCCGCTGACCGGATTTTAGCGGACGGCACCCGGATTGACCGGCATCTGTGCGGGGCTTCACTCCCGGCCGCCACGGACCCGTACCCGAAGGCGGAGGCCTTCGGGTACGGGCTTACCCACGTTCTATGTGGCAGTTTCGTGTGAAAGTGCCGTCCCGGTTTCCCGCCGAGAGCCTCGGGAAATGGGGGTGCCTTGCCAGCGGGTGTTGGCGGGGACGGTTTCCGAGGCCATCACGAGCGAGGCGGCGCCGACGGTGACGGACTCGTAGAGCTCACTGCCGGGCAGCATGATGCTGCGCGGGCCGAGCGTGGAGCCCGCGCCGAGGGTAACGCGGTCCAGGCGCATGACGCGGTCGTGGAACAGGTGTGTCTGCAGGACACAGCCCCGGTTGACGCTGGCGTCCGCGGCGACCTCGATGAGATCGGGCTCCGGCAGCCAATGCGTCTCGATCCACGCACCGCGGCCGATCCGCGCGCCGGTGCTGCGGAGCCACCCGTTCAGCACCGGGGTCCCGATCGACGGCTGAACCAGCCAGGGCACGGCCAGCGACTCGACAAACGTGTCGTACAGCTCGTTACGCCAGACGAACGAGCTCCACAAAGGATGGTGCGCCGTGGTGAACTTGCCCATCAGGATCCACTTCGCCGCTGTCGTCACCGCTCCCGCGATCAGCCCCGCGGCAACCAGGACGAGCCCGCTGACCAGCGCGGCCACCCCGAGCCCGGCGTTCGACCACACGTACGCGAGGCCGTCGAACACGGCCAGCTGGAGAAGGCCGTTCAGGACGATCGGCAGGAGGCGGCAGGTCTCGACGAGACCGCGGCCCAGCTTCAGTGCGCGACGCGGGGCGAATGTGCGTCCCGGGTCGTGGTTCTCCGCTTGGCGGCGCAGTTCCATCGCGGGCCTGCCCAGCCACGAGCTTCCCGGCAAGACCTTCTCCGGCGTGTTGGACAGCACGCCGATCAGCGAATCCGCGGCGGCCTCCCGTCCGGGGCCGACGATTCCCGAGTTGCCCACGAACGCTCGTGAGCCCACTGTGGACTGTCCGAGCCGGATCCATCCGCCGCGCATTTCATACGGGGCGGCAAGGACGTCGTCCGCCAGGAAGGCCGAGTCGCCGACCGTCAACAGCTTCGGCAGCACGAGCACCGTGGACATCTCCACCGAGCGGCCGACCCGTGCGCCGAGCAACCGCAGCCACATGGGTGTCAACAGGCCGGCGTACATGGGGAACAACGTCACCCGGGTCATCTCCAGCAGCTCGTGTGTGGACCACGCGGCCCACCCCGCCTTGCTGTGCGCCGGATGCAGTCCCGGTTTCAACGCCCTGCCCGACATCCGAACCACTCCGGCGACGAGCAACGCCTGGCACACGAACCCGATCAACGTCAGCAGTGGCATCCACATAAGCAGCTGCAGCAACGCGGTGACAAAGGAGTCGGATCCGGGCAACAGAACGAAAGCCAGTGTCATCACGGGAATCCCCGCCGCCACCAGAACCATGCCGCGCAGTGCCGAGGTCATCGTGTACACAAAGGACCACCGGCGTGACCGCGGCGGAACCGACTGCGGCCAAACCGAACGAGCGGCCGGGCGGGCGGGCGAACCGGCCCACGACTCTCCCTCGGGGACGACGCCGGTGACGTAACTTCCCGGCAGCACCTCAGCGTCCGCACCGATGTCGGCGGCCAGCAGCGTGCTGCGGGCCCCCACCCGGGCGCGGGCACCGATCCGGATCTCCGCGACATGCAGTTCATCGCCGTCGAGCCACCAGCCGGTCAGGTCGGCCTGCGGTTCCACCGACACTCCGGACCCGATCGTCGCGAGGCCGGTGACCGGCGGCAGGGTGTGCAGGTCCGCGTGGTCGCCGACGTCATTGCCGAGCAGCCGGGCGTAGCGCACCGCCATGGACGTGCCGAGCACCGCGTTCATCGCGAACGAGGCGACCAGTCTTTCCGCCGCCCAGAGCCGCAGATGGGTACGGCCGCCGCGCTGGTAGACACCCGGTCGCAGCTTTCCCCTGAGCAGGCGGGCGCTGAGCCCGACGGTCAGCACCCGGCCGGGGCCGCTGAACAGCAGCACCCACGCCGGAGCGGCGATCCACCAGCTCAAGGTGGGCAGCCAGGATTCCGGGATGATCAGCGCGTAGATGTTCGCGATCACCGCGATCCCGGTGAGCCAGCGCAGCCCGCTGACGGTCAGCAGGGCCACCTGCACGGCGGCCTGCACCCAGCCGGTCCGCACCCGGGTGCGCACGACCTTGCGGCGCTCGACGGGCGGCGCGCTCTCGACGAGTCTGGCGCGCAGGGCGGTGGGTGTCGGATGCTGATAGACCTCGGCGACCGAAATGTCCGGAAAACGTTCCCGCAGCAGGGAAACAAGCTTGGCGGCGGCGAGGCTCGTGCCGCCGAGGTCGAAGAAGTCATCGTCGGATCGGACTTCGCTGCCCAGCAGATCGCGCCACAGGCCGAGCAGCCAGGTGGTGGTCGGGTCGGTGGGGACAGGCGTGGCGGCGCGGTCGGCGGGCAGCGGCCACGGCAGGGCAAGTTTGTCGACTTTGCCCGAGCCCCGGACCGGGAAGTCCTGCAGAACGGCCAGCCTGGGCACCATCGAGGCGGGCAGCCGGTCACGCAGCTTCCGGGTGGCGCCCGCGCGGTCGAAGCGCACCACGTCGCCGTCTGCCGGAACGATGTAGCCGACGAGGACGTCGAGCCCGCCGGCGGTGCGGCGCACCGTGCTCACGGCCGCGGCAACCGATGGCAGCGACAGCAGCGCGGCGTCGATCTCCCCGAGCTCGACGCGGCGGCCACCGAGTTTCACCTGGTCGTCCGCGCGGCCCGCGAACTCGAGGCCTTCCCTCGTCGCCTTGACCATGTCACCAGTGCGGTAGGCCCGCCGCCACCCCAGCGAGGTAAGTGGGGCGAACTTCTCGGCGTCCTTGACCGGGTCGAGGTAGCGGCCGAGGCCGACACCGCCGATCACCAGCTCGCCCGTGCCACCCCACCGGACAGGTTGGCCTTGGTCATCGATGACGGCCACCTGCCAGCCGTCCAGCGGCAGCCCGATGCGGACCGATTCCCCGGCCTTCAGCCGGGTCGCGGTCGCCACGACGGTCGCTTCGGTGGGGCCGTAGGTGTTCCACACCTCGCGCCCGTCGACGGCGAAGCGCCGCACGACCTCGGGCGGGCAGGCCTCGCCGCCGACGATCAGAAGCCGGACGGCGGCGAGCATGTCCGGGGACCACAGCGCGGCGAGCGTCGGCACGGTCGAGACGATGGTGATGCGGCGCTCGGCCAGCCAGGGTCCGAGGTCCGCGCCGGTCCTGACCAGCGCACGCGGCGCCGGGACCAGGCAGGCGCCGTGGCGCCAGGCGAGCCACATCTCCTCGCACGAGGCGTCGAAGGCGACCGAGAGACCGGCGAGCACGCGGTCACCGGGACCGATCGGCGCGCCCGTCAGGAACAGCCGGGCTTCGGCGTCCACAAAAGCGGCGGCGGACCGGTGGCTCACGGCCACGCCTTTGGGTGTCCCGGTGGATCCGGAGGTAAAGATGATCCAGGCGTCTTCCCCGATTCCCGGCCCGCCGAGCGGCATGACCGAGGCGCGGATCTCCATTTCCCGACGAGTGCCCAAAATCGCGCAGACGCGTGATTCACGCCAGACCAATTCGGCCCGATCGTCCGGATCGTCGGCATCGACGGGCACATATGCAGCGCCCGCCATAAGTACTGACAGAATTCTGAGATATAGCTCGACGGTGCCCGACTGAGTCCGGATACCGACCCGGTCACCAGCGCCGATACCGCGTGATCGCAGCCATGTTGCCCGTTTTCGCACCTCGGTGCGGAGATCTCGATAGGACAGTGCCCGTTGGCCGTCGTCGAGAGCTATGGCTTCCGGCCATTGGGATACAGCGGCATCGAGGATGTCCAGGAGCGTGCGCGACTCAGGGGCCGGCCTGCTCGGATAGATTGCGATGTCTGCATAGGTCGTCGTCGACATTGACGTCATTTCGCGTTCACCGACATTCACGGAAGATCTCTCCAGAAATAGTTCTGACCAGGGTTAACAGGGTTTCGAAGTACCTGGTTAGAAGCTATCCATCGACCGTAAGATTCGGCTGACAGCTTGCTGTGTATGAGCTAGGGGGCTCACACGGAATCGACAAAGCCCAGGCCGGGAATTCTCCGACCTGGGCTTTGTTCGCTATTTTTCAATTTTTTTGCTGATCTGTCGTAATAACCGCCACATGGACGCAACCTGAAGGATTATCGCGTTTACCGAGCGATGAATCCAGCGCGGATCGGCGGCATCAAGGGGTGAGGATCGCGCGGCCTCGGATCTTGCCCGCGTCGAGATCGTCCAGCGCGTCCTGGAAGTGGTCGAGCGGATACTTGGTGGTGTGCAGCCGCACGCGTCCCTGCGCGGCCAGGACCATCAGTTCGGCCAAGTCGTTGTAGGAGCCGACGAGGTTGCCGATGAAGTTGATCTCGGTGGAGATGATGTCGATGGTCGGCACGTCGATGTTCTCGCCGTAGCCGACCACGTGGTAATCCCCCGCACGGCGAAGCATGGCGACGCCGTCCTTGGTGGCCCCGCCCTCGCCCACGAAGTCGATGACGGCCTCGGCCCCATGCCCGCCGGTCAGTTCGAGCACTTCCTCCACCTGACCGCCCGCGGCGATCACACCGTGGTCCGCACCGATGGACACCGCGAGCTTCACCGCGTCCGGATTGCGGTCGACGACGATGAGCTCGGCGGAGCTGATCGCTTTGAGCACCTGCACGCCGATATGCCCGAGCCCACCCGCGCCGATCACCACGCACCGGTCGCCGGGCCGGAGGGTGCGGGCGGCCTTCGCCGCGGCGTGATATGCGGTCAGACCGGCGTCGGCGAGCGCGGCCACGTCGGCGGGTTCGAGAGAATCGTCGATCCGGACCACGCTGCGGGCGGATGTCTTGAGATATTCCGCGTAGCCACCGGCGGTGTCGATGCCGGGGAAGAGCGACTGGGCACAGTGCACGTCGTCACCGAACCGGCAGGCCCGGCAGAGGCCACACGTGATCAGGGGGTGCACGATCACCTTGTCCCCCTCCGAGACGTTGGTGACCGCACTGCCGATCGCGTGCACCCAGCCCGCGTTTTCGTGCCCGATCGTGTAAGGGAGGGTCACCCCCGACTTCTCCGCCCACTGGCCTTCGAGGATGTGGATGTCGGTGCGGCACACACCGGCCCCGCCGATCTTCACGATCACGTCGTACGGGCCGGTGACCTCGGGGCGGGGCACGTCCGACATACGGAGATTCTCGCCGTAACCGACGACTTGGACTGCCTTCATGATGCTTTCACCTTCGTTGTCGCGGGGGCCGGGCCGGGTTCGTGCGCACGCGGCGCCTGGTCCGCGCCGGAGTCGGGATAGCGGGTGCGCAGCAGACCGCGGCAGAAGTGCGCGTTGCCGTCGATCGAGATCCTGATCGAACGGGCGAAGCGCAGACGGAGCGGGATCTCTTCGCGCGGGTAGGACCGGCCTTGGTCATCGACGAGCACCTTGGCCGACGGGTCGAGGCTCAACCCGAGTGTCTCCCGCCGCCGCAGTAGCGCCAGCGTGCCCGGCGCTTCGGGAAGATCGGCGAGGGTGACGTCGTGGAGATCGTCCTCGGCGAGCCCCGGATTCTGCTTGAGCAGGAGGGTCAGCGCCCGTTCCATCGCCGCGGCGTGCGCCTTGCGGCGGAAGGTCAGCCGCAACTGCTCGAGATCCTTTTCCGCCTCGTTCCCGAACGTGCCGCGGTAGCCTGCGTCCGCGGCCAGGCCACGGTTGATCAGGTCCGAGTCGTGGTGGTCGTCGAGCAGCACCACGACGTCCCGAGCCTGCGGCAGTGCAGTAAGCGCGTCCTTCGAATCCGACGCCATCAGGTACGCGAAGTTCGGCGAGCAGAACGAAGTCGGAAGCCGGAGATGGACCGTCACCACCGCGTCGGCACTTACCTCCAGGGAACGCACGAAACCGAGGTCGGTGATCGGTTCGTCCAGCTCCGGGTCGAAAACACCGTCCAGCGCCGCGCGCGCCGCCAGTTCGAGGGAGCCGTCGTCCATCTCAGACCGCCGCCGGCTCGGCAAGGCCCAGCCCGGCCGGCACCTTGATGTCGTACAGGGCCGCCGCGTTCAGGCCGAGGATCTTCTTCTTCTGTTCCACGGTGATCGGCGCGTACTCGGTCATGTCCGCCGGGATCTGGAAGTCGACGAACCGCTCGATCAGCCACTTCGGCGTCCACAACGCGTAGTCGCTGGAGAACTCGATCCGGTCCTCGCCCAGCCAGTAGAGCAGCTCGCCGATGATCTGCGCGAAGTACCGCGGCCTGGTGTGGATGAAGGGCATCGCGACGGCGAGACCGGCATGCACGTTCGGTTCCTGCGTGGCGATCCAGCAGAAATCCTCCAGCCGTGGCAGACCGCAGTGCTCGACGATGAAGTTCAGCTCGGTGAAGTCCGTGGCCGCCGCGTCGACGTCCGCGACATCGAACGCGTCGCGGTCCAACGGACGGATCGTGGGTCCTTTATGGACATGGATGTTCTTGATCCCCAGCTCCTGGCAGACCTCGAAATACTTGTACGTCCATGGGTCGTTCAGCTTGTACCCGCGGGAATCGCCCTTCCACTCCGCGGTGTACAGCTTCACGCCCTTGAGCCCGAACCGCTCGGCATCGCGCCGCAGCTGGTCGAGCCCGGCCTGCTCGAAGCGTGGATCCCAGCAGTGGTTGTAGGTCAGCTTGTCGGGATTCTGCTGGGTGAGCGCGAACGCTTCCTCGGTCTGCCCGAAACCGGTCCGGTAGAACGCTCCGAGATGAGCGGGCTGGAAGATGGCGTGGTCGACGTACCCGTCGACGAAGAGGTCCTTCATCAGGCGTTCGCCGCCGTAGTAGAGGTATTCCTCGTATGACCACAGCTCCGACTCCGGGCTGAGATTGCGGTGGTAGTCGTAGAAGCAGTCGATGAACTGCTTGCCGTGGATGTTGAGCTGGTTTTCGGGACGCGCGTCCCAGAGCGCGATGTGCGCGTCCACGATGAAGTAGTTTTCGCCGTCCTTGCTGTACATGTGTCCTCCACGTCCGCGACTGCTATGGCACGTTCTGAGGCGACGCTAGGCAGGTCAACAGCGCTGAGGAACCCGTCAGGTGTCTTAGTTTGAGACACCGCTTCCTCGTCCAAGCAGTAGCGTGACCGAGGTGGACGCACTGAAGCGTCCCGTGGAGGTCAATGTGGAGAACCGGCGTCCCGCACCACAAGTTCATCTGACTCCGTCTTTCGAGGCCCACCTCGAAGCCGGCGCGATCGCGCCGCGCCTGCGCGCCTCCTGGCAGCGAAGTGAGCGTTACGGGGTCCCCGCGGACGAGGTGCAGCCTGTCTTCACCGGTTCGGTCGACACGGACTCGCTGCTCTACGAATGCGGCCGAGAGGTTCTCCAGGCGCTGCAGGCCACGCTGGCCAACGAGCCCGTCAGTCTCATGATCACCGACAGTGACGGTCTGGTGCTGAGCCGGCTGTCTCCCGAAGCCTCGATGAACCGGTCGCTCGACCGGGTACACCTGGCACCCGGTTTCTACTTCGCCGAACGCAACGCGGGCACCAGCGGGCTCGGCCTCGCACTGGCGGACCGCACACCGTCGCTGGTGAGGGGCGGCGAGCACTACTGCACCGGGCTGCGGGGATACACCTGTGCCGCGGCGCCGGTCCTCGACCCGAGGACCGGTGAGCTCGCCGGCAGCGTCAACCTCACCACCTGGTCGGACTCCTCTTCGAACCTGCTGCTGGCGCTCGCGCAGGCCGCGGCCGGGAACACGTCGGCGCTCATGCTGGCCCGCGCCACCGGCCGCACCGGCCGCCGGGTCCCGAGGGGCGAGGTCTTCCGTGTCTACGCCGACCGCGTCCAGCGCCTCGACGAGGCTTGTCCTTCATTGTCCCCAGGCTGGACGAGCACCTTGTCCGAGGCGCGCACGGCGCTGAGCCAGGGGCGGATCGTCGCGGTAGTCGGGGAATCCGGTGCCGGCAAGACGGCGCTCGTCTCACTGGCCCGCCGTGAGATCCAGGCGCGGGAACGCATCCTCAACGCCCGCCCACCCGCACCGGAGGACGTCGACGCGTGGCTGACGCTGTGGACTCCCGAGCTGGAGAAGGAAAGCACGTGCGTCATCGTTTCGGGGGTGGACGCCCTGCCGGCATGGGCCGCCGCCGAACTGGCCCGGAAATTCACCGCGGTGCAACGGAAGAATGGCGAACTCGGGAAAGGCCGTCTGCAACCGTTCGTCCTCACCGCCGAACGGTATTCCGCGATCCCGGAGGCCCTGAGCCCGCTCGTGGACACCGTGGTCGAAGTGCCGGCCCTGCGCTTCCGCCCGGACGACATCCTCCCGCTCGCGCACCATTTCGCCCACCAAGACCGGGGACGCGCGATCACCTTCACGCCCAGTGCGGCCCGCGCATTGACCTCCTACACCTGGCCTGACAACGTCAAGCAGCTCCGGCGGGTCGTCCGAGACGCGGCCGCGCGGGCCGAAACGGTCGACACGCAACACCTCCCGGCCGAGCTCTTCACCGGCACCAGCCACCGCCTGAGCCGCCTGCAAGCACTCGAACGGGACGAAATCGTGCGATGCCTGACCAAACAGGGCACCACCATGGTGCAGGCGGCGGTGGACCTCGGCATGGGCCGCGCGACCCTCTACCGCAAGATCGCGCAATACGACATCAAGGTGCCCAGTCGCGCGCAGCACCCGCGATCCTGAACCTCGTGAGTGTTTCGCGGGGTTCTGATCCAACCCCGCGAAACACTCACCTGACGACCTACGGTGGACGGTATGGCCCACTCACACCAGGTTAGCGCAGGTCAGGACGTCGACAGCCGATCTTGGACTCGCATGCGCGGCTCTCTCGCAACCAAGCGGGGAAGCTGGAGATGTTCGAGACCAGCACGCCGACAACCGCGACG
>JAVXWP010000161.1:0-53141 GCA_032230695.1 Actinomycetota bacterium
GTTCCATGCCGGGTGGGTGTTTTCGCTGCCGCAAACGAACGGCCCGTTATGCGTGGAGCGAAAATATCCATCCGGACCGCCTGAAACCCAACCAAAGAACCACCCGCTCAAGCCGAGCCGGACAAGAACAGTGCCCAGAGTCGTCCTGATCCGCGCCACGGTGCTTCAGGACGCCGTGCACCCGCCAAAGCTGAAAGCGCTTTAACCCGTAAGGCCCTTCACGGTCTGTGCCGGCCGCGCTTCGCCGAAGCCGCCGTAAAGCCCGGCCTTGGCGCGTTTGCGCACTTCGTCGAAATGCCGGTGCACGGCCTCGGTGGCGGCGTCGGCGTCGCCGAGGACCAGGGCGTCGACGATGATCTGGTGGCGTTTGGCCGTGCTGGCCGGTGACGATGCGGCGCCGCCGAGCTCGCCCTCGGCGGCGCGGTAGACGTCCCAGAAGAGTCCGGTGAGTTCTCGGGCCAGGTCGAAGCCCGCCTCGGCGCAGAGCAGGTCGTGGAACTCCCGGTCGGCCACCGCGCTGTCCGGGCCCTTCTTCCGCATCCGCGCGACGCAGGCTTCGAGGTCGTTGATCAGTTCAGGCCGGTGGTCGCCGGCGACCCGCCGGGTCAATTCGGTCTCGATCATTTCCCGCAGCTCGAGCAGGTCCCGCAGGCGGCCGACGTCGGTGGCGCCGCGGGTGCGCGTGCGGAAAAGCAACCACGTCTGCAGTGCTTCCGAGCCCGCGGAACCCACGAACGTGCCGTAACCGTGCCGGATCTCCACGATACCCAATGCCTGCAGGGCCTTGATCGCTTCCCGGATCGAGTTGCGGCTGACCCCGATGTCGTCCATCAGGCTCAGTTCGGTCGGCATCGGCGCGCCGGGCGGCAATGCCCGCTCGACGATCAGATCGATGATCCGCTTGGTGATCTCTTCGCTGCGTTGAAGGCGCGCCAAAATGTCGTCTCCCGGATATGTTGGTTCACTGGCCGTCGCCACCGAGGACATCCCACGTCCTACTTCTTGGTGAACCTTACCTCTGTCCCAGCGCTGGCCGGTGGTGCGGCGGCGTTCTCGGCGACGCTCGCCGCGTGCGGCAGCGGGCCGGCGTCCACGAACCGGACGGGAAGCTCGACCGATTCCATCACCGCGGTGCTCGGTTACGGCAACAACCAGACCTGGGATCCGCTGCAGACCGCGTCTGCGTTCTCGATGGCCGCCAACCTGCACTGCTACGAATCCCTTGTGGAGGGTGACCCGGTTACGCGGGAATCGTTCCCGGGACTGGCAAAGGCGCTCCCGGTCGACCTCAATGGAACGAGCCTTAAGTTCGACCTGCGCGCCGGTGCGAAGTGGCATGACGGGCAGCCGGTGACGGCCGACGACGTCGTGTTCACCTACGCCAGGGCGCTCGACCCGAAGCAGAACGTGCTGGTGCACAGTTTCTTCGCGAACTGGCTGCAGGAGGTCAAGAAGGTCAGCGACTCCTCGGTCGAATTCGTCCTGAAGTTCCCGTTCCCCTACGCGTTGTTGCGTATCCAGACGTGCAAGATCGTGCCCAAGCACGTGTTCGATGGCAACTGGGCCGACGCGGTGAGCGGCAAGGTCGTCGGCTCCGGACCGTACAAGGTGACCGAGCAGGCGCCGCTGAGCCACACCGCCTTCGAGAAGTTCGAGGAGTACAACGGTCCGCGCCAAGTCGTTGCGGCACCGACATCGGTAACCGTGACTACGCGATCAGCCGTGACGGCGGCGAAAGCTTCAGCACGCCGTTCACCACGATTCCCGACCTGGTGACGCCGATGGTCCAGGGGTCACTGCTGCGCCTGCACCGTGACGGCCAGGGCGACCGGATCCTGTTCTCGTCGCCGTCGGACACCGACCGGCGGCGCTGGATGATGATCCGCTCGTCCTACGACAGCGGCCGGAGCGGGGAGAACGTCGAACAGGGTACGCAGGTGGCCACCGACTGGTCGGGCTATTCGGATCTGGTCCAGATCAGTGATCCGATGGCGCGGACCATCGAAATCGGCCTGATGTACGAGGGCGGCTCGGTCGACGCCCGCGACGAGATCCGGTTCGCGCGGTTCAACGAGGAGTACCTCGGCCGGGGCCTACGACGACCAGGCCTGGCACCACGTCGCGTTGGAACGCTCGGCGGGTCAGCTCCTGCTGTGGGTCGACGGCGTCCAGACCGCGTCGGGCCCGGCGGCGGCCGGTTCGGTCAGCCAGACCGTGTCGTTCCAGCTGCAGCTGGGGCAGCGGCTCGACAACGCGTTCCGCTGGGACGGCAAGCTCGACGAGGTGCGGCTGTACCGCCGTGCGCTGGCGCCCGCCGAACTCGACGGTGTCCGGCTGCGGAACGTCGCCCCGGCGGGTGAGGTGCTGAGGTTGCCGTTCGACAAGGTGCGCTAGCGATTGACGCCGAGGGGTTCGTCGCGCAGGTTAGAAGGCGGACCACCGAGGAGGGATCATCGTCGATATGAGCCAGCGTCCCTATGTGCTGTTGTCGGTCGCCGTTTCCCTCGACGGCTGTGTCGACGACACCGGCACGAATCGGCTTCTGCTGTCCAACGACGAGGATTTCGACCGTGTCGACGAGGTCAGGGCCGGGGTGGACGCCATCCTGGTCGGCGCCAACACGATCCGTTCGGACAATCCCCGGTTGCTGGTGAACTCGCCGGAGAGGCAGCGTCAACGCCTCTCCGACGGCTTGCCGGCCACTCCGGTGAAGGTCACCCTGACCGGCAGCGGGAACGTGGACCCCGCGGCGAGGTTCTTCACCACCGGTGACAACGACAAGCTGGTCTACACCACAACCAGTGCGCTGGCGTCGGTCGAGGAGCGGCTGGGGGCGGTTTCGTCCGTGGTCGACGCCGGCGATCCGCTGGACGTGCGCACGGTGCTGGCGGATCTGGCGGATCGGAAGGTCGGGCGGCTGATGGTCGAAGGCGGTGGCGTGGTCCACACGCTGTTTCTCTCCGCCGGAGTCGTCGACGAGCTGCATGTCGTGTACGCGCCGTTCTTCGTCGGCCAGGCCGACGCTCCGCGCCTGGTCAACCCCGCGGTGTTCCCGCAGGGGCCCGGACACCGGATGAAGCTGGCCGAAGTCCGCCAGCTCGGCGACGTCGTCCTCCTGCGCTACCACCCGCAACCCTGTGGGTCGTGAGCTGGCGGCCATGCTGCCACAGCCAGCCGACGTCCCGCCCGAACGACCACACGAGCGACATCAGCGCCAGCCCCACCACGGAGCCCGCGATCGTCACCGGCAGCACGCCGGCCCCGGCCGCCACCAGGACGATCCCCTGCACCGCGGCCACGGTCTTCCGTGCGAAGCTCCCCGGCAACGCCGGACGCAGCCACGGCAGCACCCAGGCCGCCGCGACGAAGGCGTATCGCATGACGCCGATCGCCAGCACCCACGCGCCCAGCGTCAGCGAGACGTAGACGCTCAGCACCAGGATCAGGAACGCGTCGACCTCCATGTCGAAGCGCGCACCCAGTGGTGACGACGTGCCGGTGCGCCGGGCGACCTGGCCGTCGACGGCGTCCAATGCGAGTGCCACCGCCGCGAGGGTTACGAGCACCAGCACCCGGGAGCCTGCGGCCGTACCGTCCATCACGAGCGCGGTCACGCCGCCGACGAGCACGGCTCTGGCCAGCGTGACGAGGTCGGCCGGGCCCAGTGAGCGGGTGCCGTACCGGCGCAGGGCGGAGGAGAGGATGGCCCACATGGCGATGGCGTACGCGGCTCCCGCGAGCCAGCCCACCGGGCTCAGGCCGACGCCGGCCCACAGCAGTGTCAGCAGGATGAGCTGTGCGCCCGCACCGGCAGCCTGCTCCTGTGCCGCTGAACCCGTGACACAATCTGCTCGTGTGATCATCGCTACCTGCACTTCTTCCTCGGGTGCCGCGCCGGTCCACGCGGTTCCGGTGGAACCGTGCCACCCGGTTATCGCGGAGGTTGAACATGACACGTAAGGAACGTGCCTTCTGGTTCAAATCCCTGGGAGAAACTGAGCTCCGATTTTCGGACGTACCGGATCCCGGTCCCGGCGAGGTACTGGTTCGCACCCTTTATTCTGGCGTGAGCAGGGGCACGGAGACGCTAGTCCTCCGAGGTGGCGTGCCGGAAAATCAGTATGACGTGATGCGGGCGCCGTTCCAGGACGGTGACTTTCCGTGGCCGGTCAAATATGGCTATCTCAATGTCGGTGTCGTCGAACAGGGACCGCCCGAACTGCTCGGCCGGAACGTCTTCTGCCTCTATCCTCATCAGACCCGGTACGTAGTCCCGGCCGACGCCGTCACCGTGATCCCGGACGAGGTGCCCCCGGCGCGGGCGGTGCTGGCCGGGACCCTGGAAACCGCGGTGAACGCCCTGTGGGACGCCGCGCCACTGGTCGGCGACCGGATCGCCGTGGTCGGCGCCGGCATGGTCGGCTGCAGTGTCGCCGGGATCCTCGCGGGATTCCCCGGCGTCCGGGTGCAGCTCGTCGACGTCGACCCCCAGCGCGCGGACGTCGCCAAGGCACTTGGTGTCGACTTCGCGCTGCCCGGGGACGCGCTGGGGGAGTGCGACCTCGTCGTGCACGCCAGCGCCACGGAGGCAGGGCTCAACCGGTCGCTGGAGCTGCTCACCCACGAAGGTGAGGTCATCGAACTCAGCTGGTACGGCGACCGACGGATCAGCCTGCCGCTGGGCGAGTTCTTCCACTCTCGACGGCTCTCCGTGCGCAGCAGCCAGGTCGGCTCGGTGTCACCCGCCCGCCGCGCGCGCCGCAGCTTCTCCGACCGGCTGACGCTCGCGCTGCACCTGCTCGCCGATCCCAGGTACGACGCGCTGATCACCGGCGAAAGCGATTTCGACGACCTGCCGCGTGTGTTGTCCAGCCTCGCCTCCGGCGAACTCCCGGCGTTGTGCCATCGGATCGTTTACGGTCCCGCATAGGAGGTCACACCTTGTTCAGCATCACCGTTCGTGATCACGTCATGGTCGCCCACAGTTTCCGCGGCGAGGTGTTCGGCCCCGCGCAGCAGCTGCACGGCGCGACCTTCGTCGTGGACGCGACGTTCCGCCGCGCCGAGCTCGACGCCGACAACATCGTCGTCGACATCGGCCTGGCCACCGAGGAACTCAAGGGCGTGCTCGCGCAGTTCAACTACCGCAACCTCGACGAGGTGCCCGCGTTCGCCGGGATCAACACGTCGACGGAGTTCCTGGCCAAGACCATCGCGGACGCGCTCGCCGACAAGGTGCGCGCGGGCGCGCTCGGTGAGGGAGCGCGCGGGCTCGCCGGGATCACGGTCAGCCTGCACGAGTCCCATGTCGCCTGGGCGAGCTACGAGCGCGAGCTGTGAGC
The DNA here is from genome assembly GCA_032230695.1 of Actinomycetota bacterium. GTDB lineage: Bacteria > Actinomycetota > Actinomycetes > Mycobacteriales > Pseudonocardiaceae > Amycolatopsis. The sequence goes on from JAVXWP010000161.1 coordinate 5,343, forward strand.
CGCGTCCACGTCGTCCTCCCCGGTGACGTGGACGACGTGACGGTGCCCAGCGGGGGCAACCGCTACGACCGCCGCGTGTGTGAGGGCCTCGGCCCGGTGCACGAGATCGCCCTCCGGGGCAGCTGGCCATGTCCGGACGACAGCGCGCGGATCGCGCTGGCCGGTGCGCTCGGCGAGATCCCGGACGGCGAGGTCGTGCTGCTCGACGGACTCGTGGCGTGCGGAGTGCCCGAAGCAGTCGTTCCGCAGGCGAAACGGCTTCGCGTGGCCGTGCTCGTGCACCTTCCGCTGGGCGACGAGACCGGGCTGGACCCCGCACTGGCGGTCGACCTCGACAAGCGCGAACGGGAGACCCTGCTTGCGGTGAGCGCGGTCGTGGCCACCAGCCCGTGGGCGGCGCGCAGGCTGATCGAACACCACGGGCTCGCCGCGCCGCGGGTCCATGTCGTCACCCCTGGTGTCGACGCCGAGCCGCTCGCGCCCGGCACCGATGGCGCGTCGAGCCTGCTCTGTGTCGCCTCGGTGACCCCGCGCAAGGGACACGATCTCCTGGTCGAGGCGCTCGCGGCGGTGGCAGGCCTGCCCTGGACCTGCGTTTTCGCCGGACCGCTGAGCCGCGATCCCGGCCACGTGGAAAAATTGCGGAACCTCATTGAACGCCACGGCCTCGGCGAACGTGTACTAGTTGTGGGCCCTTTGACCGGCGAACCGCTGGCTTCCGCATATTCCGCCGCCGACCTCGCGGTGCTGCCGTCGCGCGCGGAGACCTACGGCATGGTCGTCACCGAAGCACTGGCGCGGGGAATCCCTGTCCTGGCAACAGCTGTCGACGGCGTACCGGAGACCCTCGGTCTCGCGCCCGACGGCAGCGTGCCCGGAATCCTCGTTCCACCCGGAGATGCCACCGCGCTCGCCGGGGCCTTGCGGCGATGGTTCGGCGAGCCCGGACTGAGGGACCGCCTTCGAGCCTCGGCGCGGCATCGGCGCGGCGCACTCGGGCCGTGGGACGAGACCTCACGGCGGATGGCCGCGGTACTGTCCCGGCTCCGTGGGGACGCCGCGTGAACGCGCCCGGATCGCCCAAGTTCGCGCCGGACTGGCTGGCATTGCGCGAAAACGCCGATGCCGGCGCCCGCGCGCTGTCGCTGCTCGGTCCGCTGCGCGCGCACCTCGCGGACGTCCCCCGGCTGCTCGTCCGCGACCTCGGGTCCGGCACCGGTTCGCTGGCCCGGTGGCTCACCGGACATCTGCCCGGCCCGCAGCACTGGATCCTCCACGACCGCGACCCCGACCTGCTGGCCCGCGCCACAGTGCCCGGCGACGACATCACTGTCGAGACGCAGGTAGGCGACCTCACCGAGTTGCGCGCCGAGGATCTCGCCGGTACCTCGCTGGTGACGGCGTCGGCGCTGCTGGACCTGCTCACCGATGACGAGGTGAACAGGCTCGCCGAGGCCTGCGTCCAAGCCGGCTGCCCAGCGCTGCTGACGCTGTCCGTCGCGGGGCGCGTCGAGCTCACGCCGCCGGATCCGCTCGACGCCGAGTTCACTGCGGCTTTCAACGCCCACCAGCGCCGTCGGGCCGACGGCCGCAGGTTGCTCGGGCCGGACGCCGTCGCCGTCACCACCGAGGCGTTCGAACGGCTCGGCGCGGTCGTGACCACGGCGTCGAGCCCGTGGCGGCTGGGTCCGGAGCAAGCCGCGCTGACCGCGGAGTGGCTCCAGGGCTGGGTCGCCGCCGCCTGTGAGCAGCGGCCGGACCTCGCCTCCGAAGCGGACGCCTATCTCGGCCGCGGCGGCGTGACCGCCGTGGTCCACCACGTCGACCTGCTGGCCCTCCCGGGGGTGCCGTGAGCAAAAAACTTTGGCCATGGCTGCGAAATCTCGCAGGCGTCGCCATTCTCGGCATCCTCGTGTGGCGGCTCGGCACCGGAGCGTTCGTGGACGGACTGCGCGTGATCACCGTCTGGTCGGTGCTCGCTGCGCTCGGCATCGGCCTGCTGACCACGGTGTTCAGTGCCTGGCGCTGGTGCCTCGTGGCGCGGCGGCTCGGCTTGGAACTGACGCTCCCGGCCGCTGTCACGGACTACTACCGGGCGTTGTTCCTCAACGCGGTGCTGCCCGCCGGCGTGCTCGGCGACGTCCACCGCGCGGTCAGCCACGGGCAGCAGTCCGGTGACATCGGCCGGGGGATCCGCGGGGTGGTTCTGGAGCGGATTGCGGGTCAGGTGGTCCTGGTGGTCCTCGGCGTCGCGGTGCTGCTCACCCAGCCCGCCCTGGTTTCGGCCATCGCCGGGGACCTGGTGCCGAGCCGCACGGTCGTGAACGTGACGCTGGGCCTGCTCGCCGTTCTGCTGGGGATGATCGCGTGGGCGAAATGGGGGAAGAGCAAGTCCCACTGGCGCAGCGGGCTCGCGACGACGTTGACGGACGCGCGCCTTGGCCTGCTCGCGCGCAACACCTGGCCCGGCGTGTTCCTGTTCTCCGCGCTGGCACTGGCCGGACACCTTCTGCTGTTCGTGGTCGCCGCGAGGATCGCGGGCTCGGAGGCGACCATCGGCCAACTGCTCGCGCCGCTGGTGCTGGCGCTGCTGGTGATGGGCCTGCCGGTGAACATCGGTGGTTTCGGGCCGCGGGAAGCCATTACGACCGTCGCGTTCGGAGCCGCGGGGCTCGGCGCGACGCAAGGACTCACCGTGTCAGTGGTGTACGGCGTGCTCGCGCTGGCCGCGAGCCTGCCAGGAGCCGCGGTGCTGTTCGTGCACGACGGTGCCAAGAAAACCGTGGTACCCCAACGCGAACTGGTCGCCGCTAGGCCAGGAATGTAGGCACTTGCCCGTACCTGGAATGTCCGATCGACCTGCCTGGTGGCAGGCAACGGTTTCTTAACCAACACGGATGGGTAGCCGAGAGGGGACGGATTTCCGGGGGTGACGGAAAGAGGAGCGTAAGTGAGACCGCGCAACATTTTCGTGATCGGATTGGATGATGCCAACCTGCGGACCCTCGAGCGGGTGCCGGGGGCCGACGGCTACCGCTACCACGGGTTGCTGAGCGTGGAGGAGATCCAGCACGGCGAGATTCCGATCAAGGACCTCGTGCATAAGGCTCGCAAGGAACTCGGCGACTTCGTGGGTGAGATCGACGCGATCGTCGGGTACTGGGATTTTCCGGCCACCGCGATCGTTCCCTTACTGTGCGAGCAGTACGGCCTTCCCAGCGCCGATCTGCAAGCTGTGGTGAAATGCGAGCACAAGTACTGGAGCCGGATCGAGCAGCGCAAGGTCGTCGACGACCTGCCCAAGTTCGGGCTCGTCGATCTCGAAGGTCCGACGGCGCTGCCTGACGGGATGCGCTATCCCGTATGGCTCAAGCCGGTCAAGTCGTTCTCGTCGGAGCTGGCCTTCCACGTCGGTGACGATGAGGAACTCCGGTCCGCGGTCGCCGAGATCCGCGATGGCGTCAGCCGGGTCGGCAGGCCCTTCCAATTCGTCCTGGACCAGGTCGAGCTGCCACCTGAGATCGCCGAGGTCGGTGGGCAGGCCTGCTTGGCCGAAGAGGCGTTGAGCGGTGTGCAAGCGGCGACCGAGGGGTTCGTGGCCGGCGGCCAGGTGACCGTCAACGGCGCTCTGGATTCGATAAATTACCCTGGTACACCTTGTTTTCTGCGGCACCAGTACCCCTCGCAGCTGCCCTCGGACATCGTCGAGCGCATGAAGACGATTTCCGAAAAGGTCATCCTCCAGATGGGGATGGACAACTCGACGTTCAGCATCGAGTTCTTCTGTGATCTCGACGCCGGGCGGGTGTCCGTGCTGGAGATCAACGCGCGGCACTCCCAGTCGCACGCGGAGATGTTCGAGTACGTCGACGGCGTGCCCAACCACCACTGCATGATCCAGCTCGGCCTCGGCGGGGATCCGCATCTGCCACGCGACGAGGGGCCATACGACATCGCGGCGAAGTGGTACTACCGCAGGTTCCGCGACGCGGTGGTGACCCGGGTCCCGACCGACGACGAGATCGCCAGACTGCAGGAAGAGATCTCGGGTGTCACGATCGACATCGTGCCCGGTGTGGGTGAGCGGCTTTCCGAGATGCCCGCGCAGGACAGCTACAGCTACGAGCTCGCGGACCTCTTCATCGGGGCCGCGAACGAGCGGGCGATGAAGGAAAAGTACGACCAGTGCGTGGAAGCACTGCGTTTCGAGTTCGAGGACGAGGAGGACTGAATGCGGACGGTGTCGTCCCTGCCGCACCAGATCACCGTTGACGAGAACGTCTGGATCCCGATGTCGGACGGTACCCGGCTGGCGGCGAAGATCTGGAGACCTGTCACGGCGGACGACCAGCCCGTGCCCGGGATTCTCGAGTACATCCCTTATCGCAAAAGGGACCTCACGGCCGAGCGCGACTCCCTCCATCACCCGTATCTCGCCGGGCACGGTTACGCCTGTGTCCGCGTGGACCTGCGGGGCACCGGTGAATCCGGGGGAGTGCTCGTCGACGAGTACCTCGAACAGGAGCATGCCGACGCCGAGGAGGTACTCGAATGGATCGCGGCCCAGCCGTGGTGCACCGGGCGCACCGGCATGATGGGCATTTCGTGGGGTGGCTTCAATTCCCTGCAGGTCGCGGCCCGGAAACCGCCCAGCCTCGACGCCATCGTCATCTCGTCGTTCACCGACGATCGCTACTCCGACGACATGCACTACATGGGCGGCGCGCTGCTCTCGGACAACATCGCCGAAGCCTCGACCATGTTCGCCTACAGCACTTTGCCACCGGATCCGGCGCTGGTCGGTGACCGCTGGCGTGACATGTGGCTGGAGCGGCTCGAAAACTGCAGCCTGTGGGCGGAAAAATGGCTCACCCATCAGCGACGCGACGACTATTGGCGCCGGGCCTCGGTTTGCGAGAACTACTCCGACATCCAGGTCCCCGTGCTCGCTTCCAGCGGCTGGGCGGACGGCTACTCGAACGCCGTCACCCGGCTGCTCGGGAACCTCGACGTGCCCCGTAAGGGATTGATCGGCCCGTGGTCGCACAAGTACCCGCATCTGGGCTCGCCCGGCCCGGCCATCGGCTACCTCCAAGAAGTGGTGCGCTGGTGGGACCACTGGCTCAAAGGTGTCGAAAACGGCGTGATGGACGGTCCGATGCTCTATACCTGGATGCAGGAAAGCGTGCCGCCGTTCACCGCCTACGAAGACCGCCCCGGCCGCTGGGTGGGCGAGCCCTCTTGGCCTTCACCGCACATCCACCCGTCCGAGCACCTGCTGACCCGCCACCGCATCGCGCGTCCGGGCGAACCCGTCGCCCAGGACCGGATGGCCGTGGAATCCCCCTTGTCCGTGGGACAGTTCGCGGGCAAATGGGCGTCCTACAACGCTCCACCGGACCTGCCCTACGACCAGCGCGAAGAAGACGGCGGCTCGCTGGTCTTCGACACCGACGAACTGACCGAACGCTGCGAAATCCTGGGCGCTCCGACACTTCGCCTGGAAATCTCGGCCGACAAGCCAACGGCGATGATCGCCGCGCGGCTCTCCGACGTCGCCCCCGACGGCCGAGCCACCCGCGTAACCTACGGTCTCTTGAACCTCACGCACCGAGACGGCCACGAAAATCCGGAAACCCTGGTGCCGGGCCGGCGCTACGAAGTCGCCTTGCAACTGAACTCCATGGCCCAGGCTTTCCCGCCGGGCCACCGAATCCGCCTCTCGCTGTCGACCTCGTACTGGCCACTGGCCTGGCCGCCACCGGAACCGGTCCGGCTCACCGTCCACACCGGAACCAGTTCGCTGACCCTCCCCGTCCGCCCCATCGCCGAACCCGACGAACTCCCGGCAAGCCCTTTTGCGGAACCCGAAGCCACCGAGCCGATCCCCACCACCCGGCTCACCCCCGGCGAACAACGCTGGACAGTCTGCCGGGACCTGATCAACTACCGATCAGCCTTGGAGATCGTGAAAAACGCGGGCCTCCTCCGCTTCGACGACCTGGACCTGGACGTGGACAGAAACGTCTACGAACGCTACAGCTGGACAGCCGACGACTTCTGCTCCGTCACCGGGGAAACCTCCTGGTCCATGCAGTTCTCCCGCGGCGATTGGACGGCGCGCACGGAAACCAAGACCACCGTCACCTGCACCACCACCGACTTCGTCGTGGATGCCCAACTGGACGCCTACGAAGGCGCCCGCCGCTCCTTCTCCCGAAACTGGCACAAACGAATCCCCAGAGATCACGTGTGAGCCGTCCCGGCTTTGCCGGCGGCGGGGCTCTGAAGGCCACCTTGAGGGACTTGAGCGCCCTCATGGTGGCCTTCAGGGCACGGTGGGTTTTAGCCTGCTATTCCTAGCTTTTTTCTGTCTCCCACCAGGTCGCCGATCAGCTGGCCCAGGACAATGCTTTCTTCGAACTTGTCGCGAACGTGATCCGGGTCGCGGGTACGAATTCGTCAAATGAGCTTGAACGAATACCATGCGGAATTCGACGAAACTGCTGCTAGAACCGGCGGGTGAACGGCAGCGGTTTGCGCATCCGGATCAGCAGGAGCAGCGGCACCAGCACGTACGGCAGGTTGAACAGGAGGAACTTCACCGGGTTGCCGGTCCGCATCGACGGCTCGCCGAAGAACTCCACCCCGAACACGACGATCCCGGTGAGTGTCACGATCATGGTCGCGTAGATGACCGACGGCAGCTGGATCCAGTTCCGGCCGGTCACGAGCGCGGTGACCAGCACGAGGTAGAACGGCATGTACACGAACGCGGACAACCCGGTGACGATCCGCATCCAGTCCGGCGGATGCATGAAGAGACGGTCGGCGTCGTGGGCGTACCAGTAGTTGGAGTTGACGAAGAAGTTGTCCGACGGCTTGGAGAAGTCGACGCCGACAGTGGGGAGCAGATCGCTGATGATCGAGGTGACGGTGAACGCGCTGAACACGATGGCGAAGAAGATGTCGATCTTCCGCTGACGAAGGGTCAGGTTCGCCGGTGCCGGAATGGTCATGCCCGGTGACTTTACGACTCCCGCCAGTAGAGTGCGGTCATGAGTGCGTTCCAGATCTGCTTGGCTGTCTTCGCCGGGGTCTGTCTCGTGGTTTGGCTGCTGTCGATCACGACGAAGGAGTACTCGTGGGTCGACCGGATCTGGTCGGTGATCCCGGTGGTCTACCTGGCGATCTTCGCCGGTGCGGCCGGGTTCGCCGACGCGCGGTTGAACGTCATGTTCGCCTTGGGGGCGCTGTGGGGAACAAGGCTGACGTTCAACTTCGCCCGCAAGGGTGGATACGCGCGCTGCGGCGAGGACTACCGGTGGGCGGTGCTGCGCGGCCGGATGTCGCCGTCGCAGTTCCAGGTGTTCAACCTCCTGTTCATCACGATCTACCAGAACGCGATCCTGCTGCTGATCACGCTGCCCGCTTACACCGCGCTGGAGCACAGGTCGACGTTCGGTGTCTGGGACGTCGTGGTCGCGGTGGTCTTCCTCGCGTTCCTGGCTGGTGAAACCGTCGCGGATCAGCAGCAGTGGAACTTCCACGGCTGGAAGCGGGCCGAAGTCGCGGCCGGACGCGAGCCGGAGCCGCGATTCCTGCAGACCGGCCTGTTCCGCTTTTCGCGTCACCCCAACTTCTTCTTCGAGCAGGCGCAGTGGTGGGCCATGTTCGCGTTCGGCGCGATCGCGGCCGGTTCGGTGACACAGTGGACGGTGCTGGGTGCGGTGCTGCTCACCGGGCTGTTCGTCGGATCGACGATGTTCACCGAAAGCATCAGCGTCAGCCGCTATCCGGAGTATTCCGACTATCAGCGGCGTACTTCGGCCGTTGTGCCGTGGTGGCCCCGGCACCGTGAGGTCGCGCGCTAGGGCGTGTCCTCCCCGAGTTGAGCCACGGCGACAGCCAGCAGCATCGTGTATTCGCCCGAAACCGCCACGGGGTCGGAGATGTCGATCTTGGCCAGCATCCGCTGGACGAGCGCAAAGGTGGCGCCCTCGCGGCCGTGCTCCTTTTCCAGCTCGACGAACTCCGACCGCAGGACGATCACCTTGTCGCGGAAGTTCGCGATGATCTGATCGGCCGTTCCGACTACCTCAGGGTCCATCGGGCGATTCTCCCTCCCGGTCGACCCATGCTGGCGGCCGCGTCCGCCTCGATCGTGAGGATGAGCTCGCCGTCGGCCGGCTTGTGATTCCCGTGGGAGTCGTGCTAACTTCTCATCGAGCCCCGTATGGGCCTATTTTGCTGGAGGTAGCGGCTTTCACAGCCATCGTAGAGAACGGCATTGTTCCGAGTCTCTCGCATAAGGTCATTCATTCCTCTTCCGGGGTATGACGTCCTTCTTCAGCGCGTATTAGGCATGCGGGGTTCTTTGGTGTCGGCTCATGGTGGTTTCCGCTCTCCGGTCCCTTGGATCGATTCGGAAAGGACTACATGACAGACACGTTTCACCGGCAGATCATCGCGGAGTTCCGGGAGAACAACGGAAGACTCGGCGGCATGTTCGAGCGCTGGAAGCTGGTGCTGCTGACGACCATCGGCGCCAAAAGCGGCTTGCGCCGAACAAGTCTGCTGGGACACCTGGAAATCGATGGAAAGTCACTCGTCGTCGCTTCGGCTATGGGCGCGCCGACGCATCCGGCGTGGTACCACAACATTCGGAAGAACCCAATGGTGACGGTTGAAACCGGCACTGAGACCTACGAAGCGATCGCGGCGATCCCACCGGGAGAAGAGCGCGACGAACTTTTCGAAAAGGTAGTCACGGACAACCCGGGATTTGGGGAGTACCAAGCCAAAACAACGCGGATAATTCCCTTGGTGATTCTGCATCGGGTCGACCCGGCGCCGGGCACCGAGCGAGTCAAGGGAATGGGCGACTGGCTGGTCGAGGTCCACGACTGGCTACGCGACGAGCTCAACACCCTTCGCCGCCAAGTAGACGAGGGAACCCTGGAACGGACCCCGCCCGGCCTCGGGCAGCAGATGCGCGCCCACTGCCTGAACTTCTGCGAGGCACTGAAAAAGCATCACACCGGCGAGGACATGGGCGTGTTCCCCACGCTGGCGCGGCAGTTCCCCGCCCTCGCTCCGGCACTGATGAAGCTCGGCGAAGAACACGCCACGGTGGCCCGCCTGCAAACGGAGATCCAGTACCTCGTCAACGCCTACGTCCCCGGCGAAGATGACCCCACCCACCTGCGGACCGAGCTGGACCGCCTGGCGTCCGAACTCGAGGCCCACTTCGACTACGAAGAACGCACAGTAGTAACCGCCCTGAACGCCACCATCCCAGCCCCCACCTTCACCTAATCTCCCGCAGACGTGTTCCCGTGTACGGGAAATGCGTCACGTGAACTCGGTCGCGCGCCGCAAACAATCGGCGGCGCGCAGGACCAGTGACGACGTCGCGGCTTCGTCGAGCGGACCCAGTGCGATCACACCCACCGAGGCCACCGGTTCGCCGTCAACGCCGGTCACGGGCGCGGAAAGGCCCCAGGCGCCGCTCTGCAGTTCTCCTTGACTGGCGGCGAAACCGCGGCCGCGGCCGGCTGTGACCTCTGCCCGCTCGCCGGGCTGCGGCGACCGGCCGAGGAGGATCGCCAGGCCTGCCGCGCCCACGGTCACCGGGTGCCGGAAGCCGACGCGGTAAGCCACGTGCACGCCGACATTGCCCGGCTCGACGACGGCAATGCTGACGGCGTCCTGGCCGTCGAGGATGGTCAGGTGCGCTGTCGCGCCCGTCGCCTCGGCGAGGTCGCGCAGATGCGGCCGCGCCACCGAGCGGAGATCCGACCGCAGTGACATCGACAGCTCGACGACCCCTGGTCCCAGCCGGTAGTGCCCGTCTTTTCCCAGTGACACCAATGAGTGCTGGGTGAGTGTCCCGAGTAGACGGTAGGCGACCGTGCGGTGTATGCCGACCACCCTGGCGATCTCGGTGACGCCGAGGCCCTGGGGGTGCGCGGCGACTGCCTTGAGGACCCGGATGCCGTTGTCGAGCGTTTTCGCCCCCGCGGCGGGCGTGTCGTCAGGCATTGCCGCTCCAAGGTTGACGGTCGCGAGGCCCGTACTTACAGTGAAGTTCACTAATCGCACTTGAGGTGCGATAATAGCACCAGGAGAGGGACATGGTCGACTATCAGTCCGGGTTCGGCAACGGGTTCGAGACGGAAGCTCTCCCCGGTGCTCTCCCAGTCGGGCGAAATTCGCCGCAGAAAGTCGCCTACGGTCTCTACGCCGAGCAGCTCAGCGGGTCACCGTTCACCGCTCCTCGTGCGAGCAACGAGCGCTCGTGGCTGTACCGGATCCGCCCGTCGGTGCGGCATTCCGGCCGGTTCCGGAAGGTCGGCGCCGGCCTCTGGCGCAGCGCGCCGGACTCGGAGTTCCACGCCCCGATCGGCCCGATGCGCTGGAATCCGGTCGCCCTCCCGGCGACTCCGCAGTCCCTGATAGACGGCATCCGCACGATCACCACCGCCGGTGACGTGGCGACTCAGGACGGCATGGCGAGCCACCTCTACCTGATCACCCGGTCGATGGAGGACGAGTACCTCTACAACGCCGACGGCGAGATGTTGTTCGTCCCGCAGCAGGGGAGTCTCCGGTTCTGGACCGAGTTCGGCGTCATCGACACCGAGCCCGGCGAGATCGCGGTGATCCCGCGCGGGGTGAAGATGCGGGTCGAGCTGCCGGACGGCCCCGCGCGTGGCTACATCTGCGAGAACTACGGCGGCTCGTTCACCTTGCCCGAGCGCGGCCCGATCGGCGCGAACTGTCTCGCCAACCCCCGCGACTTCCTCACGCCCGTCGCCGCCTACGAGGATCGCGACGACGTCAAGTCCAGCCTGTATGTCAAGTGGGGCGGCGAACTGTGGCACACCGAACTGGATCACTCACCGCTGGACGTCGTGGCGTGGCACGGGAACTATGCGCCGTACAAATATGACCTGCGCCGGTTCTCGCCGGTGGGCCCGTTGCTGTTCGACCATGCCGACCCGTCGATCTTCACCACGCTGACCTCGCCGTCGGAGACGCCGGGCACCGCGAACATCGATTTCGTGCTGTTCCCCGACCGGTGGATGGTCGCGGAGAACACTTTCCGCCCGCCTTGGTACCACATGAACATCATGTCGGAGTTCATGGGTTTGATCTACGGCGTGTACGACGCGAAGCCACAGGGGTTCGTGCCCGGGGGGTTCAGCCTGCACAACTCCATGACCCCGCACGGCCCGGACACCGAGGCGTTCGCCCAGGCGAGCACTGTCGAACTGGAGCCGAAAAAGCTGGAGGGCACGATGGCGTTCATGTTCGAAACGCGCTATCCGCAGCGGGTCACCGCGTACGCCGCCCAGCTCGAAGAACTTCAGCAGGACTACGTCGACTGCTGGGCGGGCCTGGAAAAGCGGTTCACCCCCGACCACCGGTGACCTTGCGCGAGAAATGGCGGGACGAGGGGACAAGAGCGGCGATTCCCGGTGCGGCGAAACAGATCACGGTGCAGCTCGCGAGCACCGTGGTCGCGCCGAAGGCGTCGATCGCCGGTGCGATGAGCGCGAGACCCGCCGGGGCGAGGCCGTAGGACATCAGGAAGTCCAAAGAGGACACTCGCGCCAGCAGCGCCGGGTCGATTTCCCGTTGCGCGGCGGTGAACCACGGCACGTTGAAGAGTTCGATGCCGAGCCCTGCCAGTGCGTAAGCCGCGACGATCACCGACGGGTGGGTTCCGGACAGCAGACTGAGCGGCGCGAAGCCGTAACACGCGAGGCCGGCGAGGGCGATCCAGCCCGGGGAGCGGGGCCGCCAGCGTGACACGAGCAGCGCACCGGCGAGCGCACCCGCGGTGTACGCGGTCGTGGCGGCGGCGAGCACGAGTTCGGTGCCGTACCGGTCACGGCTGAGCAGTGGAAGCGCGATCCCGGTCGCCGAGTACCCGGTCGCGATCACGGCGGTCAGCGCGCCGAGACCCGCCACGAACCACGGATGCCGTCGCGCTTCCCTTATCCCGTCGGCGAATTCGGTGACCAACGACGCGCGGGCCCGCGTGACACCAGACCGTCCCCTCGGCGGGACGAGCGCGGCAACCAGCCACAGCAGCCCGATCCCGACCAGCAGCGACCCGGTATCGAGGACTATCGCGAGCAACGCCGTCAGCCCGGGAGCGACCAGCGTCGTGACGCGCACGGCAAGCGTCATCGCGGCGTTCGCCTGCTGCCGCCGCGAGGCGTCGACCGTCTCGGCGGTCAACGCCTGGAACGCGGGCCGGCAAGCGCCCTGCCCGGCACCTGCCAATGCCGCGGCGACGGCCATCAGCAGGACCGACCGGCCGACGCCGAAAGCGAGCGCGGGTGCGGCGCCCGCCGCGGCGAGACCGGCCCACAGGACCACGCCACGCCTCGAATGCCTGTCCGCCAGCACACCTCCGACCGGCACCGCGACGAGGAACCCGGCGGTTCGGGACGCCAGCACGAGGCCAAGGCCGACCGGCGAAAGCGTGCTGTCGAGCACCGCGAACGCGAGGACGAACGGCAGCGCCCAGGTCGCCAGCCCGGACGCCGTGGTCCCGGTCCACAACCGCAGAAATGCCGGTTCCCACAGGATGGACCGCCGAACCACAGTTTTCGCTCCCGCCCTAATGTCGCCGGAGCGAACATAGCCGGATCACCCGAACGCCGGAAAAAGGGATCAATCGCCGGGAACTCGGATGACCTTCGCGACGACTCTTAAACCGGGGAGTCGCTCCCCGTGGACATGACCGGATGAGTGGAGTGGCATGCACTGGTTCGAGGACGACGAGTTGTGGGTCGATTTCGCGAGCACGATGTTCCCGGCCCGCCGCGAGGCTGAGGCCGCGGAACTGATCGCGACCTCCCCGCTGCTGCGGGTCCCGGCCGGTACGCGGGTACTCGATCTGGCGTGCGGACCCGGTGTCCACGTCGTGCCGTTGGCGCGGGAAGGCGCTGAGGTCACCGGCGTCGACCTCAGCCGGCCCATGCTCGACCGGGCACAGGCGGCGTGCGAGCGGGCCGGAACGCGGGCGACCCTGATCCGTGCGGACATGCGGGACTACGTCGACGCCGGCGCGTTCGACCTGATCGTCAACATGTACACCTCGTTCGGCTACTTCACCGAGCCCGGCGAAAACCTGAAGGTGCTGCGCAACGCGTTCACCAGCCTGGCACCGGACGGCAGGTTGTTGATCGACCTGCTCGGCAAGGAGATCCTCGCGAGCTGGGTGGGCCGTCCCCAAGCCGTGGACATCGAGGACGGCACGGTGTTCATGCGCGACACGATCCTCGATGACTGGACCAGGCTGCGCACCGACTGGACACTGGTCCGGGGTGACATCGTGCGCCGCGCGTCGATCCTGACCTATCTCTACAGCGCGGCCGAGCTGCGAACCTTGTTCGAGACGGCGGGTTTCACCGACGTCGAATGCTTCGGTGACTTCGACGCCTCGCCGTACGACAACCATGCCCGCCGTTTGATCGTGCGTGGCACCCGTGCAGGCTGACTCTGTCCCGCTCGCGAACCTGCGGCTGTTCGCGGAGCCGGACGACGAAAACCCCCGCAAGGTCCGGCTGACCGTTCCCTTGCTCGTGCTGGGCGTGACCCTGGTGCTGTCGGTGATCGCGGGGATCGCACTCGGGCCCACCGCCGTGTCGTTCGGCGATGTCTTGCGGTACCTCGGAAAGGCGATCACCGGCGGCTCGATCCGCGCCGACGAGGAGACGGGCTACTCGATCGTCTGGCACGTGCGGACACCCCGGGTCCTGCTCGCCGCGGTGGTCGGTGCGGGGCTGAGCGTGGTTGGCGTCGCCGTGCAGGCACTGGTCCGCAACGCGCTCGCCGACCCATTCGTGCTGGGGATCTCCTCCGGCGCGTCCGTCGGCGCCACCGCGGTGGTGGTGTTCGGGATCTTCACCGGACTCGGAGTGTTCGCCCTGTCCGCAGCAGCGTTCCTCGGCGCGCTGGGAGCGACCGTGCTCGTGTATCTCGCCGCGCGAAGCCGGATGGGACTGACGCCGTTGAGGCTGGTGCTCACCGGCGTTGCCCTCGCGTATGCCTTCCAAGCGTTGATGAGCGCGCTGGTTTTCCTGTCCCCCAACGGACAGGCCGCGCAGACCGTCCTCTTCTGGTTGCTGGGCAGTCTGGGCGCGGCGACGTGGGAATCGCTGCCGCTGGCGATGATCGCGGTGATCGTCGCGGTGGTGGTGCTGCTCCGGCGCAGCACCGTGCTGGACGTGCTGTCGATGGGCGACGAGACCGCCGCCAGCCTGGGCGTCGACACCGCGGCGCTGCGGCGCTGGCTGTTCGTCCTGACCGCGGTGGTGACCGGGCTGCTCGTCGCCGTCAGCGGTTCCATCGGGTTCGTCGGGCTGGTGCTGCCACATGTGGTGCGGATGATGGTCGGTTCCGGGCATCGGCAGGTCCTCGCGGTAACGCCGTTGGCGGGCGCGTGCTTCATGGTGTGGGTGGACCTACTGGCACGCACGCTGTTCGCGCCGGAGGAACTCCCGCTGGGCGTGATCACCGCGCTGATCGGCGTGCCGGTGTTCCTCGTGGTGATGCGCCGCCGCGGCTACGCGTTCGGGGGCCGCTGATGCGCTCGCTTCCGTTGTCCCTGCGCGATGTCTCCGTCGAGGTAGCGGGTACGAGCTTGATCCGTGGGCTGCGACTCGACGTCGGCGCGGGGGAAGTCGTAGGGCTGCTGGGCCCCAACGGCAGCGGCAAGTCGACGGCACTGCGGTGTGTGTACCGCGCGCTGAAGCCGTCGTCCGGTGCTGTTTTCCTCGATGGCAACGACTTTTCCGCGCGTCACATACGGGAGACCGCCCAGCAGATCGCCGCACTGACTCAGGACAGCCGCGCAGAGTTGGATTTCACCGTGGAGGAGGTCGTCGCGCTGGGCCGGTCTCCCCACCAGCGTGGCAACCTCCGGCTGACCGCGCGCGAACGTGAGCTGTGCCGGGAAGCGTTGCAGCGACTGGACATCACGCATCTCGCGCTGCGCAGCGTGCTGACACTGTCGGGCGGGGAACGCCAGCGCGTGCTCGTGGCCAGGGCGCTGGTGCAGGAACCGGCGGTGCTGGTGCTGGACGAGCCGACCAACCATCTCGACGTCCGTCACCAGGTCGAACTGCTGTCGTTCCTGCGCGGCTGTGGGCTCACGGTGCTGGTCGCGCTGCACGACCTCAACCTCGCCGCTGCCATCTGCCACCGGGTCGCGGTGCTGCGGTCCGGTGAGCTGGTCACCTGTGGCACTCCGGCGGAGGTGTTGACCCCGGAGGTCGTGCGTGACGTCTTCGGGGTGGAGGTCACTGTCGTGATCCATCCGCGAACCGGTGTCCCGCAACTGCTTTACGACGTGCCGATCGAAGATGTCACCACACCCGAGGGGATTTTCCGATGACCTTGCGCCGTATCATGGTTCTGGCTGTCGCGGCTTTGCTGCTGACGGCCTGCGGAGCCGAAGTCGAGGCTCCACAAGGAAATGGCGGGGCCATTGCCAAGGTGACCAACTGTGGTGCCGAGACCTCCTTCCCCGTTCCGCAACGCGCGGTCGCCTACGACGTCAGCGGGGTCGAGAAGATGTTCGCGCTCGGCCTCGCCGGGAAGATGCGCGGGTACGTGATGAACTCGCTCGGTGATCCGTCCATCGCGGGCTCTCCGTGGAAGGACGACTACGCGCGGGTCGAACGGCTCGGAACCTCGCGGGTGACAAGGGAAATCCTCGTCGACGCCAAGGCAGACTGGGTTATCGCGGGCTGGAACTCGGGCTTCAGCGAGGAACGGGGGATCACCCCGGTGCTGCTCGACAAGGTCGGTATCCGCAGCTATCTGCACACCGAGACCTGCTGGGATTATCCCGCGTCGAAAGCGGATGTGACGCCGCTGGAAGCGCTCTACACCGATCTGAACAACCTCGGCGACATCTTCGGCGTCCAGCCACGGGCCACCGACCTCGTCGCCGAACTCCGGAGCCGTGTCGACGCCGTGCGCGCCACCGCGCCCCAACGCGCCGAGCCTGCGCGGGTGTTCGTCTACGACTCAGGCACCGACCAGCCGTTCACCGCCGGGCGGCACGCCGCGCCGCAGGACATCATCGCCGCCGCCGGTGGCCGCAACGTCTTCGCCGACTTCGAGGACGGCTGGGGCGCGGTGGGCTGGGAAGCGGTGGTGAAATCCGAGCCGGAGGTGATCGTCGTCGTCGACTATGCCGATCAGCCGGCCCAAGCCAAGATCGACTTCCTCAAGTCGTCCGCGCAGCTGGCGAACTCCCCGGCGGTCAAGGACAACCGCTTCCATGTGATGTCCTACGGTGACCTGGTCAGCGGCCCTCGCAACATCCAGGCCGCGGAAAACCTGGCCGGCTACCTGCGATCGGTCGGCCGGTGACCGTCCACGAACACATCACCGACGCGATCAAGGCGCCCAGCCTGATTCGCTTGTCGCACAACGTGGTGCTGGCGCGCTTCGAGACTCTCAAGGTGTACGCCGCGCTCGGCGCGGTGCGGTCCCTGCTGGCCAACGGCAGTGTCCGAACAGGACAGACGCTGGTCGACAGCTCCAGCGGGATCTACGCGGTTGCGCTGGCGATGGCGTGCCACCGCTACGGCATGCGCTGCCACATCGTCGCTTCGACCACTGTGGACGCCGCCATGCGCGCCCAGCTGGAGATCCTCGGCGCCACCGTGGACCAGATGCCGCCGTCGGCTGACCTGCGGCTCGATCAGCAGCGCCGGGTCGAGCGGGTGCGCGAACTGCTCGAACACGACCCCGGTATGCATTGGATGCGGCAGTACCACGACCCGGTGCACTACGTCGGCTACGGCGAAGTGGCCGAACTGATCGGCGCCGCGTTGCCGCCGGGGCCGATCACGGTGGTGGGCAGCGTCGGCACCGGCGCGTCCACCGGCGGGCTGGTGCAGGCGCTGAGCGAACGTGACCCGGACGTGCGGCTGGTCGGCATCCAGCCGTTCGGGAGCGTGACCTTCGGCAGCGAACGGTTCTCCGACCCGGACGCCATCATCGCCGGGATCGGCAGTGCGATCCACTTTGGCAACGTGCGCCACGAACTCTACGATCGCTTGCACTGGATGGACTTCCGTCACGCCATGGCCGGTGCGGTCGCCTTGCTGCGCGAGCATGCCGTCTTCGCCGGGCTCTCCACGGGCGCCGCGTACCTCGCGGCGATCAGGGAGGCGGACGCTCACCCCGGCCGGACCCATGTGGTGATCGGAGCCGACACCGGCCACCGCTACACCGATCGTGTGTTCGCCCGTCATCGCGAAGCACTGGACCCGGCCTTGCTCTCGCCGATCGAGATCGACTCGCTGGAGCTGCTTGCCCCACCGTGGTCCACAATGGACTGGAAGGGCCGCGGCCACGGTGTGCCCGAGCTGGTTCCCGCCCAGGAACGCAGGAAGGACCGCGTGCCATGACCATAGTTCTGCTGGAGGCCCTCACCTTCGGCCTGGGGAGGCTTGTCGACGCGGCATCCGAGGCCGGGCATCGGCTTTGCCTGCTGACCGGGGACCGGTCGATCTACGCCTACGAGCTGTGCATCCTGGGTCCTGATGCGCTGGACATCGTCGAGGTGGATACCACCGACATCGAGGCGTGCGAGGCATTGCTGCGCGAGATAGGTGACTTGGCAGGCATCATCAGTTCGACGGACACCTGGGCCGTCCCCGGCGCCGAACTCACCGCCCGCCTCGGGCTGCCAGGGCCTGACGCCGGCGCGGTGCGCACGCTCCGGGACAAGGGCGCTGTCCGGGCGTTGCTCCACGAGAACGGTTTGAGCCGAGGGGTCGCGCTTGCGGGGCCCCTCGATGCCCGGCAGGCGGCAGAACTGATCGGCTTTCCACTGGTGGTGAAGGATTCCGCGGGAACGTCGTCTCGCGGGGTGTGGCTGATCCGGGACCGGCCGGAGCTCGATCACGCGTTGAGCGAGGCCGAGCGAACTCCGCTCAAGGGGCACTTGATCGCCGAACCGTTCTTCTCCGGGCCCGTCTACAGCGCGGAAACTGTTACGTGGCAAGGGAGAACTCGACTCCTCGGGGTGCACAGCCGTCAGCTCTCACCCGAACCGATGCGCCGCGAGGACGCCGCGGCCTTCCCGGTGGCGTTCCCGAACGACGAGCGGGCCGGGCTGGACGACTGGATCGGCCGGGTGCTAGCCGCCGCCGGATTCCGGCAAGGGTTCGCCCACACCGAATTCGTGCTCACCGCGGACGGGCCCGAGGTCGTCGAGATCAACGCCCGGATCGGCGGCGCGCTCGTGGGAGAGGCCCTGTGCCGATCGCTGGGCACGAACGTATACGACGCGATGATCTCGGTGGCACTGGGAAAATCACCCGCCCTGCTGGACGATCCGCTGCCCGGCGGCACCGGTGTCGCTTTCGTGCTCGTTTACGCCGATCGGGTGGGAACGCTGTCCGGCTGGTCGGGTCTCGACCGGTTGGGCGCGCTCCCGGGCCGTCCCGAGTGGTTTCCCACCGCGGACCCGGGCGACCGTTTCGAGCATCTCGGTGACCAGCGCGGCTGCACCGGGATCGTGCTCACCGAAGGCCCCACCGCGGAACTCGCCCTGCACCGCGCCCTGACCGCCGCGGGGGGAATCCGGCCTCTGATCAACTGATCCCGAGGCGATAGGTCTCGACAGCCGAGAACAGCCGTAGCGGGCGCGACCGACCGGCGCCATCGTCGCCCGGCAGCAGGTCAGGCCTGCGGCTGCCCGATGTTGACGATCCAGTCGATACCGAACCGGTCCACACACGCGCCGAATTCGTCACCCCACACCTGCTTCTCCAAGGGGACCGACACGCTGCCACCGTCGGACAACTTCTCCCAGTAGCCACGCAGGTCGTCCCCGTCATCACCACTCAAGCTCACCGAAATGTTGTGGCCCGGGTCGTAGACCATCCCCGGCGGGGTGTCGGCACCCATGAGCGTGAAGCCGCTGGGAGTCTCGAGCATGCCATGCATGATCAAGTTCGCCTCAGGGCCGTCCTGCGAGCCGAACTCGCCGAACGTGCTCAGCACCAGGGTGCCGCCGAAGACGTCTTTGTAGAACTCCATCGCCTGCCGCGCGTTGTCGGTGAAGCTGATGTACGGGTTGAGTCTGGAAGCCATCGGATGCTCCTTCGATCGTCACGGAAGGGCATCTTCGCAGATCAGAGGGGTACCTACAACAGGGTCGGGAGGTATACACCTAGGCGCCTTCGACCGACCCCGGCGGCAGGAAGTCGACGTCGCACAGAGCGGACAGCCGGACGACCTCGGCCGGGTCTTCGAGGTTGTGCAGCTTGTCGAACAGTTCGGCGAGGCGGCCCGCGGGGCTCACCCAGAACAGTCCCCGGGTGGCCTCCTCGCTGCGGTTGTAATAGGCGTGCGGGATGTTCCGCGGCAGGCGCACGGTGTCACCCGGGCCCGCGGTTTCCCACTGTCCGTCCAGGTACAGGGTGAACACGCCTTCGAGAACGTAGATGTGCTCGTCCTGGGTCGGGTGGACGTGCGGCGGGACACCGGTCCCCGGCGGGTCGTACGTTTCGAACGCGAAGCTCGATTCGCCGGCCGCCTTCATGGAGTAGGTGTGCCCGAGGATGTTCCACACTTTTTTGTGCATACCCTCGTTCGCGAGCGTGATCCCCTTCGGCAGGGGGCCGAGCACAATTTCCTCGCCGGTCATGGCACCTCCGGCTTGCTTGTCGTCCGGTAAATCACTCTTGACCACAACGGGGATACTACCGACCGGGTACCGGTCTGCGGGCAGTTGTGGTCCGATCTCGTGACCTCTTGGGAGCCAAGAGGTCACGAGATGTCGACAGCTCGTGGGTCAGGACGCGAGGACGACTGACGGGTGCCGGGCGTCGACGGCGTCGCGATAGAGGCCGCCGAAGACGTCGAGCGTCCGCTCGATTCCGTGCCCGGCGATGATCTTCCGGCTGGCCCGACCCAGTTCGGAGCGGATCGCGGGATCGCGGGCGAGTTCGGTCAGGTACGCCGTGAGCCGGTCGATGTCGCCTGGGGGGTAAAGGAACCCGTTGACGCCCGGCCGGGCGAGGTGGGGCAGCGCCATCGCGTCGGCCGCGATCACCGGCAGCCCCGCGGCCATCGCCTCCATCGTCGCGAGGCTCTGGAGCTCGGCGGTGCCTGGCATGCAGAACACGTCGCAGCGCTGGTACGCCCGCACGAGGTCTTCGTCACTGACGAAGCCATGGAACGTGATCCGGTCCAGCACGCCGAGATCCGCCGCCAGCGCGACGAGTTTTTCCCGGCACGAGCCGTCGCCGACGATGTCGGCGCGGACCTCCGGCAGCGGGACCATCGCGCGGATGAGGTCGTCGACGTTCTTCTCCTTGTCCAGCCGCCCGACGAAAAGCACCGACATCCCCGGTCCGGTGCTGCGCTCGCCGGCCGCGTAATGGCCGACGTCGATTCCGCAGGAGACGGCCTGCGCGCCGGGCAGCCCGTTCGCTTCGAGCAGTTCGACGGCTCGCGGCGTCGGCGCGGTGACGAAGTCGGCCTGCCGGTACACCCGCACGAGATCCCGCCATGCCCACCGCATGATCGGGCCCCGCAGCGCCTGCGGCACCGGGGCGTAGCCGAGAAGGTTCTCCGGCATGAAGTGGTTGGTCGCGATCGCCGGGATGCCCCGCTCGTGAGCGGTCTTGAGCACCGCCCTGCCGATCGAAAAGTGCGACTGCACATGGACGACGTCCGGCTGGAGCTGGTCGAACAGCGTCGGTACAGCCCGGGCGGCCTGCCAGGGCGCGCAGACCCGGAAGCTGGGATGGAACGGGGTTCCGAGCGACCTGATGCGGTGAACCGTGATCTGTCCGTCGAACACCACGGTCGGCTTCGGCGTGGTCGCCGGGCAGACGACGTGGACGTCGTGCCCGCGCGCGGCCAGCCCCCTGGCCAGCCGGTCGGCGAAGTGCGCGGCGCCGTTGACGTCAGGCGGGAAGGTGTCCGCGCTGATGAGGATCCGCAACCGCTGACCGGGCGGGGGCGTTTTCGGCATGTCGAGCTCCTTGAGGTCGCGCGGATCGGGTACCGATCGCGCCAGGACGAGCACCCCGGCCACGGCGGCCAGGGCAAAACCGGCCTGCGCGAACGCGGTGGCCGGGTTGGTGTTGGCGGCCTCGCCGTAGAACGCGAGGCCGACGGTGACGGCGGTGAGCGGATCGACCACGGTGGTCGCGGCGACGACGATGCCGGTCGGCCCGGCGGCGTAGGCCTGGTGCATCAGCCAGCCGCCGGTGATCATCAGCGCCACGGCTTCGGCGGCCAGCAACAACCCGCTGCCGAGGGCGACACCGCCGAGGATGTCGCCGGACGCCGCCCTGATCAGCGCCGATCCCAGGCCGAAGAGCACGGCCGCCGATGTGGCCAGCGCCAGGCACCGCGCCCGGCCGTGGGCGGCCATGCCCGCGGCGGCCAGCGCCAGCCCGGCCACGACGACGAACTGCGCGGACCATCCGGGTACGGTCGCCGCGGAAGAGGTGCCTGCGGAGGCGGCGAGCACGACGAAACCGCCGACCCCCGCGCACACCGCGACGACCGCCTTGCGGATTCCCTGCGCGCGGGCATTCGGCAATACCGTCAGTACCAGGCTGAGTACACCGATCGGCTGCACGATCGCCAGTGGTGCGAGGGAAAGCGCCGTGATGTGCAAGGCGCTGCCGGTCACCGCGAGCGCGGTTCCGCCCAGCCAGCGCGGGGTGCGGACGACCCGGCCCAGCGTGCTGACGCCCAGCGACTCGCCGTCGTTGGTGGCACGGACCGCGCCGTGCTGGAGCCGGACGGCGGCGGCAAAGAAGCATGCCGCGAGTGCCGCACAGCCGATGGCGATCAAGATCTGGATCATCGCGCCGCCTTCCTGACGATCGAGGCCAGCACGAGGAGCAGGACCAGTTCCACGCCGAGCGCCACGCGTTCCAGCAGACCTTCCGGCAACGCCGGCACGATCTGTGCGACTCCGAACGACGCGGCGGTGATCGCGCCCGCAACGCTCAGCCGGCGTACCCGGGTGGCCACGGCCGTCCACTGCGGGTCGGCCGCCAGCGTTTTCGCCAGGGTCCAGCAGGCCAGTGGCAGGCAGGTGAGGAACACCGCACCGCCGAGCCGGTGGATCTCGCCGTGCAGCGTCGGATCGTCGGCTGCCCGGTTGCCCTGGAACGCCGCGACAAGCACCAGCCCGGCCGCCCAGAGTCCGAAAAGGACGGTGGTGATCGGTGCGCGGCGCAGGCCGGCGTCGGTCATCGCCGTGGTGACCGCGAGTGCGCCGACCAGCACCAGCAGGATCGCCCCGGCGAACCAAACCCGGGCGGGACCGAAGAAGGCGTAGTCGCTGACGGGGTCGCGAACCGGGTCGACCTGGTTCCACAGCACGGCAGTCAGGCAGCAGATGACGAGCTGGGCGCTACAGACCAATGCCACCGCCACCCGGGCGAGCACTCCCGCGCGGGCGCGTAGCTCGGGGCCGGTCTGCACCGGCCTGCTGAGGGTGGTCGTCACCCCATGAACGGTCGTCGCCCATCATGAGAATCCGATGAAGATCCCCAGCGGTTTCGTTAAGAACCGCCACGCCTCAGCGTCATGGACACCTGTGCCCCGCCGGACTCGTCGTTCGCCGCCGAAACCGTGCCGCCGTGCAGGTGCGCGACCTGTTCGACGATGGCCAAGCCCAGCCCCGAGCCCGGCAGTGCCCGCGCGGCTTCGGCGCGGTAGAACCGCTCGAAGACGTGCGGCAGGTCTTCGTCCGGAATGCCTGGTCCTTCGTCGGTGACGGTGATCCGCGCGAGGTCACCGTCGGCCACCACACTCACCCGGACGGTGCCGCCCGCCGGGCTCCACTTGGCCGCGTTGTCGAGCAGGTTCAGCACCGCGCGTTCGAGGGAAACCGGGCGCCCGAGTATCTCCGTGGCGGCCAGTGACGTCTCGAAGGTCACCTGCGGCGCCCGTGGCCGCGCCCGCTCGACGGCGGTCGCGACCACGTCGGCCGGTTCGAGCCGTTCCAGCGGCTCGGGGGCCGTGTCTTCTTTGGACAGCTCGATGAGCTCGCCGACCAGGGTGGTGAGTTCGATGCTCTGCAGGTCCAGATCGGTCAACAGCCGGCCCCTGTCCTCCTCCGACAGGACTTTCGCGGAATCGGTCTGCGAGGCCGCGTGGATGAGCAGTTCGACGTTGGTGCGCAGGCTCGTCAGCGGTGTCCGCAGTTCGTGCCCGGCGTCCTCGACCAGCCGCCGTTGTGCCGCCCGGGATCCGGCGAGCGCGCCGAGCATCGCGTTGAACGCATCGGCCAGCCGGGCGATCTCGCCCTTGCCGCTCACCGGGATCTTCGCGGTGAGATCCTGCGTGCGTGCCACTCGTTCGGCTCCGGCCGTGAGCACGTCCACCGGCCGGAGCGCCGCGCGCGCAACCACCAGGCCGACGAGCGCGGCCACCGCGATGCCGACGAGGCAGACCAAGCCGTGCCACAGGCCGAGTTCGGCGAGCGTGTTCTCGATCCCCTCGGCGTCCCTGGCCACCTGCGCGGCGCCGTCGGTGCGCTGCACCGTCCACACGCGATACCGGTCGTGACCGATCTTGACGACCTCGGTCTCGTCTGCGACCTGGCCGGCGGCGACCTGACGGGCGTTCGCGCTCACCGGGATGGCGGGCACCACACCGGCAGTGCCCGTCCAATTCCCGGCTCGATCCAGGAATTGGACGGTGAGGCCGGGGGTGCGGTCGGCCCCGGACTCCGGGCTGCTCCGATCGGCCGTGGTCAACGTCGTCAGCGCGTCGGCAGGCGACTCGGTCTTGCCCGCGAGCTGGGCGTACGAGTGCAGCTGCGCGTCGAACTGCTGGTAGAGCTTGGCTCGCACCAGCAGCCATGACGTGAGTGAGACCCCCACCACAGCGATCGCGACCGCGGCCGCCGCCATCACCGTCAGCCGGGTCCGCAGGGACATCTCCCGCCAGCGCCGTCTCCGCAGCCACGCCTTCACAGCGGGTCCTCGCGCAGGACGTAGCCGACCCCGCGCACGGTGTGCAGGAGCCGGGGTTCACCGGCGGCTTCGAGCTTGCGGCGCAGGTAGCTGACGTAGACGTCGAGCCCGTTCGAGGACGCGCCGAAGTCGTATCCCCACACCTGCTCGAACATCATCGTCCGGGTCAGCACCATCCGCGGATGGCGCAGGAAGGCTTCGAGCATGGCGAATTCGGTCCTGGTCAGCCGGATCGGCCGGGAGGCCCTGGTGACCTCGCGGGTGGCGGGATCGAGGAGCAGGTCGGTGAAGGACAACTGGTCACCGCTGACGCTGGGTGGGGCAGGCACGCCTGTGGCGTACTCGATCCGCCGCAGGAGCGCGCGAACCCGGGCGAGCAGTTCCTGCAGCGCGAACGGCTTCGCGAGGTAGTCGTCGGCGCCCGCGTCGAGACCCGCGACCCGGTCGGACACCTCGGCGCGCGCGGTGAGCATCAGGACGGGGACGAAGTTGCCCTCGGCCCGCAGGACCCGGCAGGTGTCCAGCCCGCCCAGCACCGGCATCATCACGTCCAGAATCACCCCATCGGGTTTCTCCGCCCGGATGAGATCCAGCGCGCGTGCCCCGTCGGTGGCGATCGACACGGTGTAACCCTCGAACCGCAGGGTCCTGGACAGCGAATCGCGCACGGCGGCTTCGTCGTCGACGATCACAATGTGCACAGCGCTCCTCGGGTGTCCGTTGCCGTAAGCGTAACCACCCGGATCACGAAGCCCGTCGAGCGGACTTACCGGACACGGCTGGCCGCCGAAAGCAAAGTCCGGTTTAACCAGCGGTGAGCCTGTTGTTTCCCTTCGAGCTCCTAGCGTCGGTGTAGTGCAGACAATGGCAGTGAACATCCTTGACTCCCGATCCCTGCTGACCGGGCTCGGTGCGCTGGGTGTATTCCTGGTCCTCTTCGCCGAAACGGGCCTGCTGATCGGGTTCTTCCTGCCCGGCGACTCGCTGCTGTTCACCGCCGGGGTACTCGCGGCCACCGGCACCCTGTCCGGCGGGTCGTCCTTGCTGACGCTGATCCTCGCGGCGGTCGCCGGCGCGCTCATCGGCGCCCAGACCGGCTACGTGATCGGCCGTCGGGGTGGCAGGGCGATGCTGAAGCGCTTCGACCGGCCCCGCCTGAACGAAGGCGTCGAGCGGGCTTCGCAGCTGCTCGAGAAATACGGGTACGGCAAGGCGATCGTGCTGGCGCGGTTCATCCCCATCGTGCGCACGGTGCTCAATCCGCTGGCGGGCATCGTGGGTGTGCCGGCGCGGACCTTCGCCATGTGGCAGATCCTCGGGGGTCTGCTGTGGACGGTCGGGGTGATTCTGGCCGGGTACGCCCTCGGTGCGTCGGTGCCGAACATCGACACCTACCTGCTGCCGATCATCGCGGTGGTCGTGCTCGTGTCACTGAGCCCGCTGCTGCTCGAGCTCTACCGTTCCCGCCGGGCGAAGCGCGCGTCCTGATCGCCTTTCCGGCTGCCGGCGGGCAGCAGCAGCGTGAAGGTCGGCGGCGCCGGAGTGGTCAGCCGTAGCCGCCCGCCTTCGGCTTCGGCGAGGCTGCGGGCCAGCGCCAGCCCGATGCCGTTTCCGCTGCCCGTGCTCCAGCCGCGGGCGAACAGGTCCAGATCCCCGCTGACCCCGGTGCCCTCGTCCGTCACGTCGATGGCGACGGCGTCGCCGGCGTCGCGGACGGTCACGGTCACCACG
The DNA here is from genome assembly GCA_032230695.1 of Actinomycetota bacterium. Taxonomy (GTDB): domain Bacteria; phylum Actinomycetota; class Actinomycetes; order Mycobacteriales; family Pseudonocardiaceae; genus Amycolatopsis. The sequence goes on from JAVXWP010000161.1 coordinate 31,079, forward strand.
CCCCGGCCGTGGGTGACGGCGTTGTCCAGCAGCACGCCGAGGACCTGGCGGACGGCCGCCGCCGCGGCGACCGGCGGAGGCGTGTCGCCGGACTCGATCCGCAGCTCCCGGCCCCGCGCGGCGAGCAAGCCACTCCAGCTCTGCCGCACTTCGTCGAGCAGGCCGTCCAGATCCAGGACCGAACGCGGCGAAGGGGTTTCCCTGGCGAGGGTCAGCAGGTCGTCGATCGTGCTTTCCAGCCTGTCCGCCGAGGTTATCGCCGATGTGATCGCGCGGCGGAGGTCCCCGTCCGGGGTCTCCAGCGCGTCTTCGAGCTGCATGCGCAACCCGGTCAGCGGGGTCCGCAGCTGATGTGAGGCGTCCGCGGAGAACGCACGCTCCCGGTCCAACGTCTTGCCGATCCGTTCGGCGGTCGTGTCCAGCGCGTCGGCGACCTGGTCGATTTCGGGGATTCCCGCCCGGTGGGTCCGTACCGTGAAATCGCCCTCGCCCAGCCGTTCGGCCGACGCCGAGAGCTTTTCGAGCGGGCGGGCCAAGCGCGCGGCCAGGCTGCGGGCGATCAGCCACGTGGCGCCGACCGCCACCGTGGCAAGACCGAGCATCGCCAGCCAGGTCAGCCTGTTCCGGCGATCGAGCTCGCTCTGCGGGCTCGCTGCGCGGACGATGCCGGTCAGCGTCGCGCCGTTGGTGATCGGGACGGCGACCACCAGGTCGCCGCCGACCTTGCCGCTCGACAGATCGGTGTCACGGGCCCCCATGACCACGACGTCGGCCGTTGCCGGGCCGGTTCCCAGCCGCAGACGGCCGTCCGGGGTGTAGAGCCCCACATTGCTGTCGGCGGCCGTTGCGGGAAGGACCGGTGTGCGACTGGGATCGGAGAGATCGTCGGACATCGCCAGTGCCGCGGAATCCGCGGCCCGTTCGATTTCGGCGCGTTCATCGTCGAGGTAGTAGCGCGCCACGATGAAGGCGAAGGGCAGGCCGAACAGGCCGATGGCGAGCATGGCGGCCACCACGGCGAGCGTGACGATGCGTCGGCGCACGATTGCTGTCCCTTTTGTCCGGCGTCGATGTCGGCGCGGCGCTCACCCTATTCGGCGGGGCGCTCCAGCCGGTAACCGTGACCGCGCAGGGTGGAGATCTGCGGCGCCGCATCACCTGATTCGGCCAGCTTCCGGCGGAGCGCGGCGATGTGCACGTCGAGGGTTTTCGTGGAGCCGTACCAGTGCTCGTCCCAGACCTCGTTCATCAAGGTGCTCCGGCTGACCGCGACGCCCGGCTCCTGGGCGAGCCTGGTGAGCAGGTCGAACTCCTTGGTACGCAACGTGATTTCGTGTCCGCCGACGCTGACCCGGCGACCGGCGACGTCCACCTGGAGCAGCCCGATGGTGATCGCCGCCGCACCACCACCGCCGTCGGTCGACCCACGCCGGAGATGCGCGCGGACCCTGGCGTGCAGTTCGGCCAGCCGGACGGGTTTGGTGAGGTAGTCGTCGGCACCGGCTTCCAGCCCGACCACCACGTCCATCTCGTCCTGGCGCGCTGTCAGGATCACCAGCACGGCCGACGGCGCCACGGCCCGCATCCGGCGGCAGACCTCGACGCCGTCGAGGTCGGGCAGCCCCAGGTCGAGCAGCACCAGGTCGAACTCGCCGCGCGCCGCTTCGTCCAGGGCTTCGCGGCCCGTCTGCCGCCAGGAGACGTCGTACCCGTGCCGCCGGAGGCTGGTCTGGAGCACATCGCCGATTGTCTTGTCGTCTTCCACCACCAGCAACCGTGACATGACCGCAGCGTAACCATAAACATCTGTCCGCGTCGAACTCGAAACAACCGGTATGGGATGGGTGAAAGGTGAATCCGGAATTTGCCGCGGCTGGTCACAGGTCGCCGCCATCCGCGGACAGATGGCAAACGTGCCGGCACCGCGAAAAAGTAACGAGCATAACAAGGGAGAAGGGTCAGAATTATTGATGGGAAGAGCAAACGTGGCGTGGCTTCCCGGAGGTAGGGACGGGGTCGTTGAGGGACTCTGAGTGTCCCTCAAGGACCCCATCACATCGTTACGGCGGGGGGTGGGGGTGTGGGCGGGCGGACGGCTAGGAACTGAGCACGCCGGAAGCGAGCAGGCCGAAGAGCACTACGCCCAGGATGATTCGGTAGAGCACGAACGCGTTGAACGAGTGTTTCGCCACGAACTTCAGCAGCCAGGCGATCGAGGCGTAGGCGACCACGAACGAAACGATGGTGCCCACCGCCAGCGGCACGATGCCCGCCCCGCCGCCGACCGCGTCCTTCAGCTCGTAGATCCCGGCGCCGGTCAGCGCCGGGATCGACAGGAAGAACGACAGCCGGGTCGCGGCCACCCGGTCGAGATCGCGGATCAACGCGGTGGAGATCGTTGCCCCCGACCGGGAAAAGCCGGGGAACAACAGTGCCAGAATCTGGGAAATACCGACAATCATGGCATCGGCGAAGGTGATGCCGGCCTCACCTCGGTTGAGCTTGCCGATACGTTCGGCCACCCACATCAGGACACTGCCGACGATCAGCGAGCCCGCTACCACCCATAGTGAGGCGAGAGCGCCTTTGATGAGCGGCTGGAACAGGAGACCGGCGACCACGATCGGGATGGTGGCGATAATGATCCACCAGGCGAACTTGTAGTCGTGGCTCTGCCGGGCTTCGGCATTGCCGATTCCGCGTCCCCAGGCCACGGCGAAGCGGACGATGTCACGCAGGAAGTACACCAGGACCGCGGCGATGGCGCCCACCTGGATCACCGCGGTGAACCCGACGACCGCATGGTCCTCGACGGGGATGTGCATCAGTCCTTCGGTGATCTTGAGGTGCCCGGTCGACGAGACCGGAAGAAATTCGGTCAAACCCTCCACGATTCCGAGTACAACAGCTTGGCCGATATCGATCACGCTCAATGGATCCATCCTTGGTGAGGTCTGCCGGTAATCGGCCACAGTCTTCAGGGCCGGCCCTTCGGTAGTTCTACACCATTGTGAATTCGCCGGAAATCACGGCGTGACATCGGCGAAATTGCCCGGAGTTAACCATTTGCTGGCCGGCGCGTTGGGTGAAAGCGAGTAAATCAGCGAGGGTTTCCGATTTGTCCGGCAGACCCGGCTGGGAAGCCACCGTGAACGGGAGGGCACGTGTGGGGTAGCCGCACTGCTATTCTAGTGCTAGAATACTGAGGTGTCCTCAGACCTGACTCCGGCCGAGTTGACCCTGCTCGGACTTCTGGTGGAAAAACCTCGGCACGGCTACGAGCTGGAGGAGGTCATCACCGCCCGCGGCATGCGGGAGTGGACGGAGATCGGGTTCAGTTCCATCTATTACCTGCTGGGGAAATTGCGGGATCGGGACCTGATCGCGGAAGCCGGCACGCATGAGGGTCGAAGGGCCACGGCGCGTAAGGTGTACGCCCCTACGGCCGAGGGGCGCACTGTCTGCGCGCAGGCGACCGAAGAGGTCATCGCCGAGCCACGCCCGGTGTTCCCGCCACTGCTGGTCGGACTCGCGAACCAGCCCGTCATTCCACCCGAACGCCTCCGCGCCGCCCTTGCCAGGCGTGCCGAGGCCCTCGCCGAACGCCACTCCGCTGTCCGCCGGGCCGCTGACGCCCAGCCCCACATGCCCGAGTTCGTCCGCGCGATCTTCGACTACACGCTCACCCAACTGGCCGCCGAACAAGCGTGGCTGTCCGCCTACCGCGCGTCCCCGGCCGATGCGCCGACACCGGGAGATACCTGACCATGCCTTTGTACGACCCCAAGCGGGAACTCAAAGCGCTTTACGCCCCGAAGAACACCACCTGGTCGCTCGTGGATGTGCCAGAACAGCAGTTCATCGCCATCGACGGCAGCGGCAATCCCAATACCGCGGCGGAGTACACCCAAGCCGTCGAATCGCTCTACGCCGTCGCCTACACGATCAAATTCGCCAGCAAACGCGGCGCCGGCCGGGACTTCGTGGTGGCACCGCTGGAAGGGCTCTGGTGGTCGGACGAGCCCGAAGCCTTCACCTCCGGAGCCAAGGACTCCTGGCGCTGGACCATGCTCGTCAACCAGCCGGACTGGATCACCGGTGACATGATCGAAGACGCCAAAAACGTTGCGCTCACCAAGAAGAAGGTCGCGGCTATTGGCACCATCCGGCATCAGATCCTGCGCGAAGGACGCTGCGCGCAGCTCCTGCACATCGGGTCCTACGACGACGAAGCACCCGCGCTGGCCACCCTGCACCACGATTATCTGACTGCCCAGCACCTCCAGCCTGTCGGACTGCATCACGAGATCTATCTCGGCGATCCCCGCAAAACGGACCCCGCCAAACTCAGGACGATCCTTCGTCAGCCCGCTCAGCCGGTCAATGCCGCAAGCGGCAGCCACGGCTGATCGGGGTCCATGCGACTTCCGGCGTAGCGCGTACGCCGGAGGTCGCATGCGGTGCGGCCGAAGATCAGCCGTGAGGTCAACGCGGTGCCTGCCGTACCGGCCTAGCTTTGCCTCCTGACAACAGCTGAAACGGAGACGGCGTGATCGAAGCATTCGAGGTGTCCAAAAGGTACGGCGGGAGAACCGCCGTCGACGGGCTCACCTTCAAGGTCGAACCCGGTGTGGTGACGGGCTTTCTCGGCCCGAACGGCGCCGGCAAGTCCACCACGATCCGGATGATCATGGGCCTGGACGCACCGACCTCCGGCCGGATCACCGTCAACGGCAAGTCGTACACCGAGCACGCCGCACCACTGCGGGAGGTCGGCGCGCTGCTCGAGGCGCGGGCGGTCCACACAGGACGGTCGGCCTACAACCACCTGCTGGCGCTGGCTCTCACGACCGGCATCCCGAAACGCCGGGTCGACGAGGTGATCGACCTGGTCGGGCTGCAGGACGTCGCCCGCAAGAGGGTCGGCGGCTTCTCGCTCGGCATGGGCCAGCGGCTCGGGGTCGCGGCCGCCCTGCTCGGCGATCCGGCCACCCTCGTGCTCGACGAACCGGTGAACGGTCTCGATCCCCAGGGCATCCTCTGGATCCGTACGCTGCTGCGCGGGCTGGCCGCGGAGGGCCGGACGGTGCTCATCTCCTCGCATCTGATGAGTGAGATGGCGTTGACCGCCGAACACCTGATCGTCATCGGCCGCGGCAGGCTGATCGCCGACACCTCGGTGCAGGAATTCATCGACAGCGCCTCGACCAAGACCGTCCGGGTCCGCACCGAGCGCGCGATCGAGCTGCGAGACCTGCTCGTCGGGCCGGACGTCGGCGTGACCAGCGTGGAACGCGGGCTGCTCGAAGTGACCGGGCTGAGCAGCGCCCAGGTCGGCCGCGTCGCCGCCGCCAACGCGATCGCGCTGGAGGAGCTCGTCGCCGTCCAGGCGTCGCTCGAGGAAGCGTTCATGGAGCTCACCGACGACGCCGTCGAATACCGCACCGACCAGGCCTCGCCGGAAATGGCACAGCAGAAGGAAGCGTCATGACCACGGAAACCTTGGCCGCGCCCGGCCCGAAGTCCGTCGCCGCCACCGGACTCCCGGACGACCTGAAAGTCACCCAGATCCGGGTGATCCGCTCGGAGTGGCTGAAGTTCCGGTCCCTGCGCTCGTCCTACATCGCGCTGGCCGCGACCTTCGCCGGGATGGTCGTGCTGGGCTGCGTGTTCGCGGCGGAGACCGCGAGCCGGTGGCCGCTCATGAGCGCCGCCCGGCAAGCCCGCTTCGACCCGACCGATATCGCCCTGCGCGGCTACACCTTCGCCCAGCTGGTCGTCGGTGTGCTCGGTGTCCTCGTGGTCACCGGCGAGTACAGCACGGGCATGATCCGTGCCAGCCTGTCCGCGGCGCCCACCCGGCTGCCGGTGCTGTGGGCCAAGACGATCGTCTTCGCCGCGGTGACTTTCGTGGTCACCACCCTCAGTTCGTTCGTCGCTTTCTTCGGCGGTCAGGCGTTCCTGAGTTCCCAGCACATCCAGACGTCGTTGGCGGCGCCCGGTGTGTTCCGGGCGGTGCTCGGTTGCGGGCTCTACCTGACCGTGGTCGGGCTGCTCGGCGTGGCACTGGGCTGGATCGTCCGGCACACCGCCGGCGCCATCGCGTCGGTGTTCGGGCTGCTGCTGGTGCTGCCCGCGCTGGGCGACGCGCTGCCGGACACCCTCGCGCCGCATATCACGCCGTACCTCCCGAGCAACGCAGGCCAACAGCTGGTGGCCGTGCATTCCGAGGTCGGCATGCTGGCTCCATGGACCGGTTTCGCGGTGTTCTGTGCCTACCTGGTCGTCGGGATCGTGGTCGCCGTGGTCCTGCTGAAACGGCGCGACGCTTGAGCGGAGGATGATGTGCCGGTGACTGTCGGCACGATGACGAACGACGAGGTGACCGCCCGGCGGGCCGAGTCCGGCTGGGTGGCCGTCGAACGGCGTGTCCTGTCCCGCGCGCGCGAGTGGACACAGCGGCATCCGCTGCTGTCCGACGGGGTGCTCATGCTGGTCCTCGGCGTGATCGCCCTCGCCAGGCGCGAAGACGGCCACCGGCTGCACGGCTGGTCACTGGTACTGGGCTTGCTGCTGGTGGTGCCGCTGATCTGGCGGCGCCGTCATCCGCTGGGCGTGTTCGCGGTGCTGGCGGTCGTGGCGCTCGCCCAGTGGTCGCTCCTGCAGGTGCAGACCGCGGACGCCGCCCTGCTGTTCGCGCTGTACACGGTCGCGGCACACGACGACCGGCGACGGGCGATGGTGGCGGCGATCGTGCTCGAGGCCGGCGTGGTCATGGCCGTCCTCAGGTGGTCGCCCGCCAGGGAAGCGCCCTCGACGTTCGTGCTGCTGTCCGGCATGGTGACCGCGGCCTTCGTCCTGGGGGTGAACGTCCGGACCCGGCGCGCGCTGCTGGCGTCGCTGGAGGACCGGGCGTTGCGCGCCGAACGCGAACGCGACCAGCAGGCGCAGATCGCCGCGGCGAAGGAGCGCGCCCTGATCGCGCGGGAGATGCACGACATCGTCGCGCACAATCTGTCGGTGATGATCGCGCTGGCCGATGGTGCCGCTTTCGCCGCGGACACGAACGCCGTCGAAGCGGCGGCGGCCGCCCGGCACGTGTCGGCCACCGGGCGGCAGGCACTGGACGAGATGCACCGGCTGCTGAGTGTCCTGCGTGGCAGCGGGGAAGCGGCCTCTCTCGCGCCGCAGCCGGGCATCGCGCAGATCGACGACCTCGTGGCGCAGGTCCGGGCGGCCGGGCTGCCGACGTCGTGGACGGTCGGCGGGCAGCCGTTCCCCCTTTCGCCGACGGCAGGGCTCGCCGCCTATCGTGTGGTCCAGGAGGCGCTCACCAATGTGCTCAAGCACGCCGACGAACCGCGGGAGGCAAAGGTGACGCTGCGCTACGACGATCCGATCGTGGATCTGGAGATCGTCGACGACGGCCGGGGCACGCACCGGCTGGTCACCGAGGCGGCGGGGCACGGCTTGAGCGGGATGCGGGAACGCGTCGCGGTGTTCGGCGGTCAGGTCACGGCGGGCGCGAGGCCGGCAGGCGGCTGGAGGGTCCACGCCCGGCTCGACTCGGGCCGCGTGGTGCCGCGGTGACGATCAGCATTCTCCTCGTCGACGACGAACCCTTGCTGCGGCTGGGTTTTCGCCTGGTGCTGGAATCCCAGCCAGACCTGAGCGTGGTCGGTGAGGCTGCGGACGGCGCCACCGCCGTGCGCCGGACCGCGGAGCTCGATCCCGACGTCGTCGTCATGGATGTGCGGATGCCGGGGATGGACGGGATCGAGGCCACCAGGAAGATCGTGCGGGACCACGGCCGCTCCCGGGTGCTGATCCTGACCACGTTCGACATCGACGAATACGCCTTTCCCGGTTTGCGCGCGGGCGCCAGCGGTTTCCTGCTGAAGAACGTCCCGCCCGGCGACCTGCTCTCGGCGATCCGCGCGGTCGCCAGCGGGGACGCGGTGGTCGCGCCGAGTGTCACCCGCCGTCTGCTGACCGCGATGGCGGACCGGTTGCCGCACAGTGGCGGCGCAGGGGAGACCAACGCCGACAGCAGGCTCGAGAAATTGACCGAGCGTGAGCTCGAAGTGCTGCTGAAGGTGGCCGACGGCTTGTCCAACGCGGAGATCGCCGAAGAGCTGACCCTGTCCGAGGCCACGGTGAAGACCCACGTCGGCCGGGTCCTCAACAAGCTCGGGCTTCGGGATCGGGTGCAGGCCGTGGTGCTGGCCTACCAGATCGGCCTGGTCCGGCCGAGGTGAAAGCGGGCGCGCCGAGCGCCCGGCCGAGTCGCTGCGCTCCGGGTGCGTGTGGGCAATCCACGCGCACCCAAGTGCAGTCTGTGCGCGCTCAAGCGCGATCTGCGCACATTTCCGGCTCTAGTGACACTCATCGTGACAGCGCCTCGACCGGTGTGAATCGGGCCGGCCGGCCCGCGGAATGTTGTTCCAGCCAGGCGGCGCGGCGCTGACGCTGGCGGCCGTCGAGGCGGTCGGCGTAGCCGGGCAGCACACGGCGGCCGACCTCGCCCAGCAGGTTGGGCACCAAGCGGGTCAGCGGCAGCCAGCGTTGCCGGCCCGGCGTGGGGAGCCGGTTCGCGGTGAAGGTTTCCTCGGTCAGGAAGAACCGGGTCCAGCCCAGCACCTTGGCCTGCTCCTTGCCCTTGCGCTTGCGCACGTCCCTGGAGTCCGTGTCGGACGGCCCGAACGCGGTGACGAACGACTGCGACAGCATCTGCGAATCCGGGCCGTCGGCGGGATCGTCCTGCAGCATCATGAGATAGACCACCCGCCACCAGTCCTCGACGGTCTCGGGGTAGAACGCCGGCTCGACGCCGAGCAGGTAGGCGACGTAACGCCAGAAATGCATATGGTCAAGAATTTCGGCATCGCTGGGCCAATAGCCCATCTTCTTGGTGTGCTGAGTGAGCAAGAACGACAGCATGATCGTGCCGAACTGGGGATTCTGGCTCAGCGGGGGACCGAGGCGCTCGCGGTCCCATTCGGCATGCGGGCCGACCCTCCGGCGGATCATGGAGTGCATCACCCGGACGGTGACCGCGGTCTTGCGGCCCGCACCACCGGCGCGCAACGCGCCGGGCTCGGAGACATCCATCCAGAAACGGCAGGTCTCCAGGTAGCGCCCGAAAGCGCTTCCGCCGGTGTAGGCGCCGGTCAGTACCAACGGTTTGTGGATCATCTCGCGGCGATACCCGTCGAGTGAGATGATCCCGAAATAGTGGTAGGCGTCGACCCCGTAACGGCGAAACACCTTGGCGCCGCGTTCGACGCGATCCCAGTCCAGCCATGCCGGTTCGGTGTCCAGGTGCTTGAACAGCGCGGCCATTTCGGGTGAGGCGTCCGGCACGCTGTCGATGCCGAGTTCGAGTGCCTGGTCGACCATCTTCCGCGCTTCGTGCGCGTACTTCCCGGTGAACGCGGCCTCGATGAAGTCGTCCGACAGCGCGTCGGCGCGCGCCCGGTCCCGGCCGAGGTCACCGGCGACGACGTCCGGAAGCGCAAGGGGGCCGTCGACGAACCGGCCCAGCTCCTGCGCCACCTTCCGGCCGGCGTCGGTGTTGCGCTTGTCGAAGTACTTGAAGGACGACGGGATCTTCGTCACGGGCGCGGTGCTCATGCGGTGATGACCTCCGAATCGTTGCCATGGGACTCCTGGTGACCTGCTGAGACGGTAAGGTTTATATTGACGAGTGTCAATATTATTTCCGAGGTCGACAGCCGTCAGGTGGCGCATACTTGCCAGGGACCTGCGTGGGTGATGGCGATGTGCGACAAGCAGTCTGTGCACGAGGAGATGGAGCGCGCGCGAGCGGAGTTCCACCGCACGCTGGCGTCCGCCGGCGACGCCGAGCTGCACGAGCCGTCCAACGGGACGAGGTGGACCAACGAGCAGTTGCTCTTCCATATGATGTTCGGCTACTTGATCGTGCGGGTTCTCCTGGTGCTCGTCCGGGTGGTAGGACGGCTGCCGGACGGGGTGGGCCGGACGTTCGCGCAAGCACTCGACGCCGTTGTCCGGCCGTTCGACGCGGTGAACTTCTGGGGTTCCCGGGGCGGGGCGAAGGTATTCAACCGGGCGCGAATGGGCAAACAGCTGGATCGCGTCATCGCGTCGCTGCACCGCACGCTGGACTCGGAGACGGACGCGGACCTTCGCCGTGGCATGCATTATCCGCGCAGCTGGGATCCGTTCTTCCAGGACTACATGACATTGATCGACATCTACCACTTTCCGACGCAGCACTTCGATTTCCACGCAAGGCAACTCGCCCTGGGTGGTCGTGGCTGACCGACGCCGCATGACCCGTCGGCTGACGGTGTGGGGTGGCCCTCGCCGCGTCAGGACGCGGGTTTCCGGAGTCCTTCGACGAGCAGGTCGGCCATGGCTTCGGCGTGCCGCTCGATCTCGGCGGGCTCGAAAGGTGTGTCGCCGAACAGGCGCCGGGTAAGGCCTTCGTGGCTGAAGGTCGCCCCGCCACCAGAGGTGATCAGGTAGTACAGGGTGTTCGTCGGAACTTCGCGCAGGCGCCCCGACTTGACCAGTTCGCGATACAGCGGGGTGAAAGCGCTCAGCACCGGGCGGACGAAGGTCTCGATAAGGTGGTCGAGCCGCTCGCTCTGCTGTCCAGCCTCGCCGTTGACCACACGCAGGAGATCCGGGTTGCGCGCCGAAAAGGTCACGAACGTGCGGACAACGGTCCGCAAACGGGTTTCGGGGTCCGCGGTGACGTCGTCGGCGTCGGTGAGCTCGGCGACCAAACCGCCGAAGCCCCAGTCGACAGCGGCGTACCAGACGCGTTCTTTCGAACCGAATCGTTGGTACAGCAGGTTGTGGCTGACGCCCAGCGCACGATTGAGGTCCCTTACCGAGACGCCGTGGTAGCCGTGAACGGCGAAGGCGTGGAGCGCCTCGCCGAGAACGCGGTCTTCAGGCGCCGGCGCGGCACCCTTCTTCGGCCTGCCTCGACGTCTCGGTGCTACCTCGGTCATGTCCGGGATCCTACCGACGTGGCTTCGATGACCCGGGGTTCACCGCTCAAGGACCGCTTTCACCGTCCGCAGGTAGCCGTCGTGCGCCGAGCCGTCGGACAGGTTGCGGAACAGGGCCTCGTCGACGTCCGCGGCATCGTCGACCAGAACCGACACGTCCCGGCGAAAGTATGTCCCTTGTGGACGGTCGGCGAAGGTGTACACGATCTGGCGCATGAGTGTCCTTTCCGGTCGGTCGGTCATCCCGCGTCCGCGGGGTCACGACCCGGCGGAGGCTTCCTGCTGGTAACCCGTCGGCTTGGCCGGATCGGCCTCGATGGCACGCGCTTGTTCGACGTTCTTCAGCTGCTCGCGCAGCCAGGAATCCCGATCCTGCCGCAGCTTCGACCGCCGGGCCCGGACCACCCGGATGGCTGCGGACAGCACGCCGTCTGCCGGACCGGCCGAAGGTAGCCCGAGCTCGTCGCACAGGGTGTTCCCGTGGAACCGCCGGGTCAGCGCGTACATCGCCTGCAAGCCCATGTGCGACGGCACCGAGAGCACTTCGTGGAGAACGTCGGCGACCGCCTCGATGGTGGCCTTCGCGAGCACGCCGGACTCCGGGATGAGCGGGCCTGTCACCGTCTCGAGGAGCTCGTCCACGCGCTTGGCCTCTTCGTTGCCGGCGATCCCTTCGATCAGGCGTGCGTCGATGCCGAGGACGTGGCCGACATACCACCAGTAGCGGTAGAGCGAGTGCTGCTCGCCGCTGTTGAGGTCGAAGCCCATCAGCCCCTCGGCGCGGTAGGACGTCACGGTGAAGTCCATCCAGGTCCTGGCCAGATCGACCTGGTTGATCGGGGCGCCGAACGCGGCCTCGTCATAGCCGCGGGTGCGCGCGAGGCGCCGCATGTGCGCGTGCAGCATCCGCACCTGCAGTGTTTCGATGTAGCCGGGCGCGCCGCGGCGCATCGCACCGGGCAGCGTCGCCGTGCGGACCCACTTGCCGGTTTCGTCGATCCGCCGACGAGCGCCGTCGACCAGACGGCCGGTCGTCGCGAGCACTGTCGCGATCGAGGGTGACTGGTAGACACGGACCAGCGCGCCGGCCGACAGCGAGATCGCGTGGACCGGGTTGGGCATGCTGTATTGCGGCAGTGGTCCCTCGTCGAGCAGGGCGTCGTCGACGTAGTCCGGAAGGGACTCGGCCTGCGTGAGCAGCGCGGCGACAGCCGGCGGCGGATCCGTTAGCGAGGCGAGCCCGTGCTCGATCCCGGCCGCGAGGGCGGTTCGGACCGCACGCCCGCGCTCGTGGATTTCGACGACGACGGCGTCGGCGAGCGGGTCGGCGGTGGTCAGCGCCCAGGCCATCAAGTCCGCGCGGTCCGAACCGAACTGGGCCGCCACGGTCGACCGCCTGCTGCGCTGTCCAGGCCAGTCCCGACCTTCCGGTAGCTGTTCGGTGGTCATGGGTCGCTCCGTTTCTCCAGGTGACAGCCCGTGTCGGGGACGCTTCCGGCGCCTGACCCCAAGGTGTCAGGTGTCAATATATGCCGCTGGGTCGCCAGTGCAACCGGCTCGATCGGGTGGTTCGCGTCATATTTTGACGACTGACAATTTTAAGGCTGATACGCCCTAGTAGCCGAGCGTCCTGGAGCCGCCGATCGTGGTCAGCGTCTCCGTGTTGGAACCGGTGTCGCCGCTGACCACGATCTGCCCGCGGGAGTTGAAGGTGTATCCCTGCATCGAGGCGAAATCGGCGGGGACGGTGAAGGTGCCGGTCGCGGTCGTCTTGGGATTGGTGGTGTCCGGGACTCCGCCAGTGATGGGATAGTCGACGTAGGCGGATGCGTAGCTGCCGGCGGTGCCGTACACGATGTACAGATCGGTGGCGGCGCCGCCTTCGTTCCCGGCGTGCGTACTCGCAACGCGACCCAGCACCGCCTCGCCGTACTGGGGATCGATGAGCTCACCGGTGCCGTTGAAGGCCGTGTCCAGCGCGCCGGTGCGGTCCTTCACCGCGACGGTCAGCGCCGTCGCCTTCGCCGCGGGACCGTCCTTTGTGCCCTTGGCGAAGGAGAAACCGGAGAGGATCACGTCCGGGAAGTCGGAATGCGCGCCGCTGAGGCTGACATTGGTGATCTCAGCCGCCGTGCCGGAACCGTCCACACTGTCGACCGGGTACTCGACGACCCCGTTGGTGCCGAAGAGGGTGTCGAAGCCACCGGAGCTGCTGATCTTGGCCGCCAGCACCAGGCTGGTCGACGCTGCGTCGTCAACGCCGCCGACCAGGATCGCGCCGCTGTGTCCCGCGCCCTCGTCGACCACTGAGCAGCCGTACAGCGTGGGGGAGTTGTTGCCGTTGGGGGTGGCGATGGTGACGATGCCCGGGGTGGCGCCGGTGGGGTTGAAACCGGTGTCCAGGGTCGCGGTTCCGTCGCCACTTACCGGTGGTGTCAGGCGTTCGACGAAGCCGACCGGGCCGGCGGACGTGCTCTGCTGTCCGACTATGACGATGTTGCCGGTACCGGGATCGAGGCACATGCTGGTGAACTTGTAACTGGTGTCCGCACTGGTTTTGAAGGCGCTGACGTAGCCGTCGGCGCCGAACGAGGTGTCGATCTCACCCTTGCTCGTGCGCCGCACGATGTAGTACGGCCCGAGATAGCTCGGATTGGCCGCGCTGGGCGGCACCGTCCGGCTGCTCGCCGGGAAGGCGCCGCGCGGCCCGCCGACGCCGACATTCGCGGTGGCTTCCACCAGTGAGTAGACCTTTTGGCGAGGGTCGCTCGGGTTGATCGCCACGCCGGTGCCGTAACTCTGCCCCGTGGTCGAGGGACCGGCGTAGGGCTGTGAGAGGCCGCTCTTGCCGTACCCGTTGACGTAACTGAACTTGAAGCTCGCCGTCGGAGTGGCGGCCAGTGCGGAACTCGCAAGGCCGACGCTGGCGAGCAACGCGATGGTACTTGCGTAGAGCAGGCGCCTCATGATCACGTAGATCACCATCTCCCGGGTCGCCGTGATGCGCAACTCCTCGTCCGGGTAGAGCTGCCTGGCCGCAAAGTTGGCCGTTTTGACCCTTACCTACCAGGAAGGTAGGCTGGTTTGTAGCGATCGACTTCGGACAAGTCGCTCGAAACCGTTTTCTGACAAGGGAAGTGGAATCATGGCGACACTGTCGTTGGCCCAGGCGTCGGACATCGTGGACGTGGCCTTGGAGAAAGCGCGCGAGCTCGGGCTGCGCCCACTGACGATCACCGTGCTGGATCCCGGCGGCCACCCGCAGGTGGTCAAGCGTGAGGACAACTGCGGCATCCTGCGCCCGCAGATCGCCCACGCGAAGGCATGGGGCTGCCTCGGCACCGGAACGGGCGGTGCGGCCGGCGCTCGGCACGCGACACGCGACCCGCGTTCTTCGCCGCCCTTGCCAGTATCTCCGAGGGGCGCATCGCCTCGTCCCGGGGCGGGGTGCTGATCCGAGGCGAGGACGGAGGCCTGCTCGGCGCGATCGGTGTCAGCGGCGACCGCCCGGAGAACGACGAGGCGTGCGCGGTCTTCGGGGTGGAAAGCGTCGGTCTCGTCGCCGACGCCGGGTGACGTCCGCTGCTGTCCCTGGCCGTGGCGTTCAGTAAGTCTGGCCCGTCCTGGTCGAAACACTGACGCAGATCCCCGCGGGTGCGGCTGACCGCCGTCCTTGCTCTCGTCGGTGCGATCATCGGTGATGGCCACCCTCTTGGTGGTCGGGCTGATGTCGCTCACTCTCGACATGACAAGGACCACTTCATGAGCGCAATCGACAACCACTTGCTGCGGGTCGCCGACCAAGACCGCCGCTTCCGTGCCTTCGCGTGTGTGGGCACGTCGGCCGGGTTGGCCGATGACTCGTCGGCCGCCATTCCCCTGGGAGTGAAAGACATTTTCGACGTGGCCGGTCTGCCGACCACGCTGGGCACGGTCGCCCTGCCGGCCAGGCAGGCCACCCGGACCGCGACCGCGGTCACCGCGTTGCAGCAGTGGCGCGCGGTCGTGGTCGGCAAGACCGTCACCTCCGAGTTCGCTTACTACGGCGCGAACATGACCAGGAATCCGTGGAACCTGGACAGGAGCCCAGGAGGGTCCTCGACCGGCTCGGCCGCGGCGGTGGCCGCCGGTCAGGTGCCGCTGGCGATAGGCACGCAGACCAACGGCTCGGTGATCCGCCCGGCCTCCTACTGCGGTGTGGTCGGTGTCAAACCCAGTTATGGCACCGTTCCCGTCGACGGGGTATTCGCTTTTGCCCCGACATTCGACACCGTAGGCAGTTTCGCCCGATCGGTTCGGCTCGCCGGGGTCGCGGCCGACGTGATGGCCGGTGGGCGGCTCGGCTACCAGGAAGTCGCCGCGCGAACACCACCGGACCTGCGCGGACTAAGGCTTGGCGTGGTGCGGACCAGTGACTGGTCGGAGGTGAGCGAACCCATGCGAGGCTCGCTGACCGGCACCGCGGACCTCTTGGCGGGACAGGGAGCGAAGATCGAGGAGTTGATCACTCCGCTGTGCGGCCAGGAAGCGCTGGCGCTGCACAAGACCATCTCCGAGTTCGAGGGCTCGGCGAGCCTGCGGCGATTGGGATTGCAACGGCTGGATCTGCTTGGCGACCGGATGGCCGAGTTCGTCCGGGAGGCGGCCATGATCAGTGCGGAGGATTACGAATCGGCGCTGCGCCGGCGGGATGAGCTGGTGATCGAGCTGGAGTCCCAGCTCGCCGGACTGGACGCGGTGATCACGGTGCCGGCCGCTGACGAGGCACCGCTCGCCGGTGATACCGGAGACCCGCGGTTCTGTACCCGGTGGAGCCTGGCCGGGGTCCCGGCGGTGTGCCTGCCGGCAGGTCTCGGCCCCAACGGCCTGCCGATGGGCATCCAGCTGGTCGGCTCCCGCGGGTCGGATGCCGCACTGCTGCGGCTCGCCGCCGGCGTCGAGGATCTACTCGCCTTCGCCGACCACTACGAACGGCTCGACGCTCAGCTGGCCCTGTCGGTTCCTTGAGCGACCGGGATTGAAGGGGGCCCATGAGGGACTTGAATTCCCTCAAGGGCCCCCTTCGCAGCGTTCCAACGGCGGGGTCCACACGAATGGCTTGGGATCGGCCCGGCGGTCCGGCATGGCGCCCGAAGAATTTTCTCCGATCACCGGTTTGGTGGCTGTATTTCCGGGCGGCTCCGCGCCTCCTTTATGCAAGGAAGGTTATGTGAGGGGCGAGCTTAAATGAAGTTGCTCTGGAGCGCGGCGGCATTGATCGCGATTTTCGTGGCCGGGTGCAGCGGGACATCCGTTCCTGGCGACCCGCCAATTACATCGGGCGAATCGGCTTCGGCACCACCCCAGCCTCCGGCTGAGCCTCCCGGGGAACCACCCCCCGGGCAGCCACCCCCCGGGCAGCCACGTCCGCCGGATCCGAACCCGCCCGGAGCATTGGGCAGTCCGATCAATTACGACAGTACCCAGATCGGGGCGGGCGACCGTTTGGCAATCGATGTCCAAGGGTCTGTTGAGAGAGACCTGGATGAAAAGACCCAGAACCTGGGGTGCCCGCAACCGCGATGCGGGATCACCGTCGTGATCAAAGGTAGTAAGAGCGCCTGCGCCAAGTCGATCACCCCACCCTTGCAAGTCCGTCGCGGCGGTATCGTCTCCATTAATACCGGTCCATGCTCGGACACCGGGGAACCGCCCCCGCCGGAAGAAAACACATCCACAACGCCCACACCAGAGGAAATCACCCCGAGCACCGGGAACTAGCGTGCCCAGTCGCAGAACCCTCGTCGCCGCCGAGTCACCCGCACGCCGCAGGTTGACTCGCAACGGTCTGCGACGGCCGGAGCCCAGCGACAGCGGTGATGAGAAGAAGGCCGGTTCCGGGGCGTCGCAGGCGCTCAAGGTCATCGCGTCCGTGGCGGCGAACCTGGCGCTGTTCACAGCGTTGCTGTACTTCTTCGGACTCCTGTACACGCAAACGTTCTTCAGCTATTTCCGTGTGCACTACACAGTGCTCGGTCAGACCACCGAAGAGATTCTTGCTCGCGGGGCCATCGGGCTGCACCTGCCCATCGGAGCCGCAGCGGGTGCTGCACTCGCCTTGTTCGGCATTGTCCGGCTCGCATATTCCTTGCTGCCAGAACGGATCTGGGCACCCCTGCTGCGCGTCAGCACGCCTATCGCGATGATCGTAGGTCTGGCGCTCATTGGCTCCGCCATACCCGTGGTGCTCGATCCCGAGCTACTTCGCGACTACCCCGGGTTGCCGGGGCTTGCGCTCGCCGTCGGTGTGGTCCTCGCGGTGGTCGGCTGGCGCCAGTTGGTTCCCGGCAAACACGGCCCGGCGTTCCTGGTCGCGGAATGGATCATCACGTATGTCCTGGTGGCGTTCGGGCTTTTCTGGGCGATCTCCGACTACTCGGCCCAGGTCGGGGTTCGAGAGGCGTTCAACACCGCGTCGCGGATACCGGCACTACCGGCCGTGACTCTCTACAGCGCGCGCAGCCTCAACCTTGAGGCGGATGGTGTGCAGCAAGTCGTGTGCGCGCAGGCGGACGCCGCGTACAAGTATCGGTATTCAGGGCTGAAACTGTTGCTTCAGTCGGGTGGGCAGTATGTGTTCGTGCCCGCCAGCTGGCGGGTGTCGAGTGGCGTGTCGTTCGTCATTCCCCGCTCGGACTCGCTGCGCCTGGAATTCGCACCGGCCAGGACGAGCCCAAGCGGAACGTGCTGACGTCGCCGGCTCGGTCGTATGCACCTCTAGCGTCCAAGTGGACTCGAGCCGACGCTGTCGCCTTGGTAGGCAGCACAGCCCCGCATGCAGACGCTTGGTCGGTGGGAACCGACCCTCCAACGGCGGACAGTGCCAACAACCTCGCCCTGCGAGCAGAAGGTCCGGCAGCGCTGACACAACTTCCGGCGAGCGCGGGGTGGCTCAGCCGTCACCACGGTGTCCCACCCAGGCTGGCCGGCCCGCTATCGACCACGATCATCTTGTCGAGCAAATAGCCGTCCACGTCGGGGTTCAGCCACGATTCGCCTCTCCGAGCGCGATGGAACCTGAATGTTCCGTTTGTGCTGTTCGCGCCGACGATGCACCGCACTGCGACAGTTTCAGGTAGCGCGCGGACAAGCCGGACGACCTCCAAGGCAAATCCCAATCCGTGCCGCAACATCAAAGTCTGGTCCGCGTCGGTGATCGTCGGCTCGCCGTCCTGTAGTAAGCCGACCTGTACGGGCACCATGTCATCCAAGTGGAAGCTGCTTGTAGCGCACTCCCAGGCGGTCAGATCCGGCTCACCCGAGCGGGGAGTTTGGTCGGCGTGCCTGGCGAAGGCCAAGGCAGCGCCGTGCCGAACAACGCCTTCGGCTACCAGCTTGCGTAACTCTGGAGCCAGCTCCCACGCGGGCACAGCTCCCAGCTGCCCGAGAGCTCTGATCGCCAACTCGTTCATTCGAATGTTCAGCACAGGGCTCCGTCTTTAACTTGCTCGCCTGGCGTGAGGACTTCTCGCGCCGTATTTGTCCACCTGGGAGAACTTGGCCCTCCTTGTCAACGTATCGAGCGTGATCGGGCACACCGATCTACTACTTGATGAATTTATGAAGTAGCTCGATACTGTGACAGTGCCGTTCACCGTCGGAAGACCGATCACCGAGGCGAAAGCAGACCTCTTCAAGGCGCTCGCGCACCCGGCACGTGTCCGGGTGCTCGAGTTGCTGGCCGAACGCGAACACACGATCGGGGAACTGGCCACGGGGACGGGCATGGAGCTTTCGCATCTGTCGCAGCAGGTGAGCGTCCTGCGCCGGGCCGGGATCGTGGACAGCCGCCGGGTCAAGAACACGGTGATCTGCTCGCTGCGCGACCCGCAGACAGCGGAACTGCTCGCCGTCGCCCGCAGAATGCTCACCCTCAACCTGCGCCAGGGACAGAAACTACTCGCCGACCTGGACAACGCCGAGGACGCGGTGGCGCTGGCCGATTCCGCCCGGCCCCAGGCGTGAAGCGAAAACGGTCGTCCGTTCCGGCGTCGCTGCTCCACTTCCTGCCCACGCCGTCGGACTACACCGGGCTGCGCCGATCGTGGGCACGCGACCTGGCGGCGGGGCTGACCGTCGGTATTGTCGCACTGCCGCTGGCGCTGGCCTTCGGTGTAGCCACCGGGGTAGGCGCGGCGCCGGGTCTGGTGACAGCGGTGATCGCCGGGGCGGTCGCGGCCGTGTTCGGCGGTTCGCACCTGCAGGTGTCCGGCCCGACAGGGGCGATGACCGTGGTGCTCGTCCCGCTGGTCGCCCAGCACGGCACCTCGGTGGTGTACCCAATCGCCGTCCTCGCCGGTGTCATCGTGCTCCTGGCCGGGATATTGCGCCTGGGGCGGCTGCTGGCCTACATCCCGTGGCCCTTGGTCGAGGGCTTCACGCTCGGTATCGCGATCGTCATCGCCGCCCAGCAAGTCCCGAGCGCGCTCGGGGTCGCCAAACCCGACGTCGAGAACGCCGCGGGTGCGGCGGCGGTGGCCATCGCCCGGTTCGCGCAGCACCCACACTGGCCGACCCTGGGATTGCTGGCACTGGCCGTCGTCCTGACCGCGGCGCTGCCCAAGGTGCATCGGTCGCTGCCGGCGAGTCTCGTCGCGGTCGTCGTAGTGACCGTGGTCGCGACGGTAAGTGGGGCCGATGTCGCAGTCATCGGCGCGCTCCCGTCGGGATTGCCCACACCGTCGCTGCCGGACATCGCCGGGATGGGTGGCCTGCTGGGACCGGCCCTGGTCGTGGCGTTCCTCGCGGCGCTGGAGAGCCTGTTGTCGGCGAGGGTCGCGGACGGGATGAGCGACGCACCGCGTCACGACCCCGACCGCGAGCTCTTCGGTCAGGGCTTGGCCAACCTCGCCTCGGGACTGTGCGGTGGTCTTCCGGCCACCGGGGCCATCGCCCGCACCGCGGTCAACGCGCGCTCGGGCGCGCAGACCCGGATCGCCGCGCTCACCCACGCCCTCCTGCTGGCGGTGATCATCTATGCCGCGTCCGGTGTGGTCGGGCGGATCCCGCTGGTCGCACTGGCCGGGGTCCTGCTGGTCGTCGCCTGGCGCATGGTGGAACGGCACACCGTGCTGACCGTGCTCCGGTCCACACGTGCCGACGCGGTCGTGTTCGTCGTGACCGCCGTCTGCACGATCACCTTCGACCTCATCACCGCTGTCGAGGCGGGCCTGGCCGTCGCGGTGGTCTTGGTGCTCGTGCGGATGGCGAAGACCGCTCAAGCCGTGCCGGAGCCGCTGGGCACCGACGGGATCACCAGCCAGGCCGAACACGCACTGCTCGCCCGGCACGTGCTCACCTACCGTTTCGACGGGCCGTTGTTCTTCGCGGTGGCGGCGCGGTTCCTCATCCAGGTCACCGCGACCGCCGACGTCCGGGTCGTGATCTTGCGGCTCAGCGCGATGGCCATGCTCGACGCGACGGGCGCCCGCGCGCTCGGGGAGATCGTCGACCGGCTGTCCGAGCGCGGGATCACCGTGCTGCTCAAAGGTGCCAGCCCGGAGCACGCCCGGTTGCTCACCGCGGTCGGTATCCTCGCGCCGGTTCTGGCTCAGGGCCACGTCTTCGCCACCATGACCGAAGCCGTCCCTCACGCGTCGAAGCACGTTGCCGGGACGGCCCATCGGGAAGTGCCGCCGGCGGTTGTCGCGCCGACTCCCTCGGCTTAGACGATCCTCGCCGACGGCCACCTCATCCCCGCGTTGGGCGCTCGAAAGCTCAAGGTGTTGACAGCCGAGGACGTCGACAAGTGGCTTGCTGGCAAGGCCAAGGTCCTGAGCACTTCTACCCTTCGCCGGATTCGCTCGATTCTGGCGCAGTCGATCACACGCGCGCATGCGCGCGACAAGGTGACGCGAATCGGGCACTGGCGGTTCCACAGTGGACAAAGAAAAGTACCCCTGACCATGCTGGTCAGGGGTACTTTTCAGGTGGTGCGCGATACTGGGATTGAACCAGTGACCTCTTCCGTGTCAGGGCTGATTCGCCGTATCGCTTGATGACGTTAAATGCTCCTGACGTGCGGTGATGTATCAACGAGTGTCATCAGGTGACGTGGAGAAGCGATAGGCTCGCTGAGTTTTTGCTGACCATAGTCGCCTGGCTGTGCGCCGCTTGGATTATTCGCACATGTGTTCGCTCTCTGCTACCGGTAGCTACCTGTAGGTGTCCGGCTCGCTTGGCACCACTACATCTAGTGTCAAGGATTTCTCAAAATTTCAAGTGTGAGCTACACTTCGCCCAGCAAGCAGGAAAAGACCCCGACCGGGGTCAACACCTCGGCCGGGGTCCAGTGCATTGGCAGTGCTCTGCGACCGTACAAGGTAGTGGCGCTTGACATCAAGGTCAGACATGCCACTTGGGGTGTTCGAGCTCGCGGAAAATCGCAGGTGATCAACATGGGTCGTAAGGTCATTCCGCCGGGTACCCCCGCGCCGTCATCGGGTCAGTACAAGATCCCGGGCAGCAAGACTGAAGTTACGTCGACTGAAGGCAAGCCATTGCCGCCGACCCCCAAGAAGGGGCAGGGCTACGTCGTGGTTGACAAGACGAAGCACAAGAAGTAGTAGATAGCCGTTTGGTCAGCTCGGGCACTGGGGATTCCCCTGGTTCCCGAGCTGACTATTTTTCTTTCGCCCTCCAAGTGTGGGGCCTCTTCGGCATCTCGTCGGACCTGGCGTAGCCCGATCATGACGTGTCAAGGGGGCTCCCCATGCCTGGCCGGACACGCGTATAGAAGTCGCCCCCTTGACGCGTCGTGATAGCCCTGGTGGAGGTCTGACGAGATGCCGATTGGCCACGCACGTACCGCAGCTTCACGCCGTCCCGGCCCATCTCGGAGGTCCTGCCCGTCCGGCGAGGACATCGCCTTTGTCAGGAACCTTGCGGGTCCTCCGACGCTCGGGCTGCTGGCTGCTTTTCCGCGGGCGATCGCCGGGGACCGGGCGCCAGCCCGCGTGCCCCGGCGAGGCTTGCCCGAGGATCAAACACCAGGGCAGCGGCCCCCGAGGGGCCGCCGT
>JAVXWP010000190.1:0-38770 GCA_032230695.1 Actinomycetota bacterium
GCGCGGGGTTAGAACCCCGCGAAACACTCACGAGCCACCCACCTGGCCCGCTGACCAGCGAAGTCCTCAACGCGCCCGCCAAATAGATCACGCGCCCGCGTAACCGTCCGCCCAGCCGCGCTGCTCCGGCCCACGGGAAGCGCCGTTGGTGGCCCGGATCTTCGCGGCCTCCTCACGCTCCCGCTCGGCGAGTTCGGCATGCAGTTCCCGCAGGAGCGCACGATCGCGCTCACTCAGCGCCGGGTCGTCGAGGTCGAGGGCAGGCAATTCGACGACCTCGTGCAGACCGGCTTTCCCGGCGACGATCTCGCGCCCCTTCTCGGGGTCCTCTGCCAGCGCCCGCCGAAGCTGCTTGACCTCGTCAGAGGACAGCTCCGAAGTCCGCTCGGCGCGCGTTTCCGGTACGGCTTCGGACGCGGGCGCCCGGGATACGACCGGCACGACCGGCGTCGGCGGGGTGGACGATGACGCAGCCGACGCCGCACGCAGGCCATGACGGCTGCTCTCCGACTTCGACTTCACCACCGCGGGCTTTTCGACGACTGCCTTCGGCGCCGGAGCCGATTCGAACGAATCGAAGGTCGGCGGGATGGGCAACGTGTTGCTCGACGAGGACGCGGTCCCCGTCACCCAGACGGGACTCGCGGCCAGCCCGGCGGCGTGGTGGTACTCCGAATGCCGCGCGCCGGGGCCACTGACCTCGACAACGGCCCGGATACCGGCCCGTCGCAACGCGGTGTCGACGCGGAACGCGACCGCCGGAGGATTGCCCTCCGGGCCGATCTCGACCAGCACGACCCGCTGTGGCAACGCGCCGGGCACGCTGCCGGCGGGCGTGTTCCGCCAAACCGCGTGCACCGAGCGCACATCCGGCAGAACGTGCAGCGTACGGTCCAAAGCCTCGCTGACGCCGGATTCGGGCATGCCCTCACCGGTGAACCGGTGAGTCAGCGGCGGTTCGGCCTCGTCGATGATGAGTTCGTTGGCCAGCGTCGCGTCCGACCTGCTCATTTCGAGCACCAGCGCCAGCTCGCGCTGCTCGGACGATCGCACCGGGATGCGACCGGCGATCAGCGTGCCCGTGGTGAGCTCGACGGCTTCGTCGAGATGGGCTCGGGCGATCAGCTCGCGCGCCTCGGTCAGCGCGGTGTCATCGATGCGGCCCGCAAGGGCCAGCAACAGATTGTGCAACCGCAGTGGAACCGAAAACCCGTCGAGCGACGGACCCTCGTTGACCTCCATATGCCCTGCTCCCTCCCAGCTCGCTGGAGGAGCGAGCGTTAAGCGGCAACCAGCCGATTGCCGGTGTCCACGGCGCCGACACACACGAGCTCCGAGCTCGCGAGCGCACCTTGGTGGTAGTCGGACAGTTCGAAACGCGGCGGCAGGACCTCGACGCTGGGTTCTTCGTCGCCCAGCACGCGCAGCACTCGCTGCAGCTCACCGGTCAGTCGCGGCAGTCCGGTCAACGCCGTGACCACCAGAACCCGCTTTGCCCCGCCCTCGCCGACCACACCACCGTGTCGCCAGCTTTGCCGCACTTCGCCCACATCCGGCCGACCACGCAACGCTGCGTGCAGCAAAACGGACACCGAGTCGACGGAGTTAACCCATTCGGGTGCACTCTGGGTGAATGTGTACCTGGTCTCGGTGACGTCGTCCACCCCGAGGGTCGAACTGACCTGGTGCCAGTCGGCGCCGTGGGGAATGAGTCCCGCCACAAGCAGCCGGTACTCGGACTGATCAAGGTCAATCCTGTGCTTAAGCAAAGATCTTGGAAGGGTCCGCGCCAGCGTGCCCATCGCGCCCTCGCCCAGCCAATCTCGGAAGCGCCACAGCAGCTGATCGGGAACACGCCCGGCCAGCCGGAGGAGCAGTTCGTGACAAGCGTGTTCGATATCCGGATCCATCACTTCACCTCGACGATGAGTTCGACCTCTACTGGTGAGCCGATCGGCAGCTCGGCGACCCCGACCGCCGATCGCGCATGAATACCACTTTCCCCGAAGACCTCGCCGAGCAACTCGGACGCGCCGTTGACGACGGCCGGCTGGCCGGTGAACCCCTCGGCGGATGCCACGAAGCCGACGACCTTGACCACGCGGACGACGTTATCGATCCCGACCAGTGCGTGCACGGCGGCGAGCGCGTTCAGCGCCGAAGTCCGCGCGTACTGCTTGGCTTCCTCGGGGCTGATCTCCGCGCCGACCTTGCCGGTCGCGGAGAGCTTGCCGTCCACGAACGGCAGCTGGCCGGAGGTGTAGACATGCGAGCCGCTCCGGACGGCCGGGACGTAAGCGGCCAGCGGCGCGGCGACGCCGGGAAGTTCGATACCGAGCTCGGCGAGCCGGACGCTCCAGGTCATTTAAAACCTCTCAGCGGCGCGAAGCGCCTCGATGGGGGGTGGTGGTCGGGAGACGGGTGAGCCTCTCAGCGGCGCGAAGCGCCTCAATGGGGGGTGGTGGTCGGGAGACGGGTGGGCCCTACTAGTTCTTCGGGCGCTTGAGGTAGGCGACGTGCTGCTCGCCGGTCGGGTTGGTCAGCACGGTGACCAGTTCCCAGCCGTCGTCGCCCCACTGGTCGAGAATCTGCTTGGTGGCGTGGATCAGCAGCGGGACGGTCGCGTACTCCCATTTGGTGGCGCTCATAGCCGCGAGCGTAGCCAAGCCGCCAAACTGCGTGGGTACACGTTCGGGAAACTACCGTCAGTGATGGAAGGTCACCCCGGGTCCACCCTGACGCGTCCCTGCCATCTCCCCGAATCCGAAACGGGTAGCGACAGACTGATCGAACTCGAGTCCAAACAGGGGGAATTCGTCGTGCGCATGCGCAGTGCAGGCCTGGTAGTCGTCGCGACCCTGCTGGCGAGCCTGCTCGCGCCGGCCGCGGCGGGCGCGTTGCGCGGCGTCAACGACTGGTCGTGCCGCCCCGGACCCGCGCACCCGAAGCCGGTAGTGCTCGTGCACGGCACCGGGGACAACAAGGACTACACCTGGCGCACGCTCGGACCACAGCTTTCGGCGCGCGGATACTGCGCGTTTTCCTTGACGTACGGCGTTTTGCCGAACGCACCGGTGGTCGGCGCCGTCGTCGGGGGGCTGACCCCGATCGAGTCCAGCGCACTCGAGCTCAAGTCCTTTGTGGACAAAGTATTGCTCGCCACCGGCGCGGACAAGGTCGATATCGTCGGCTATTCACAGGGCACGATGGTGCCGACCTACTACGCCAAGTTCCTCAACGGCCGCAGCAACATCGACACTTACGTCAGCCTCGCGCCGCTCTGGGACGGAACAAACCCGCTGGGCATCGGGAGCATCTTCATGCTGTTGCGCCTGCTCGGCTTCGGCGCCGCGCTCGGCTCGATCGGAGACTGCATCGCCTGCCCGGAAATGCTTACCGGCTCGGACTTTCTGGCGAAGATTCGCGAGGGCGGCATCTTCCTGCCGGAGATCACCTACACGAACATCGTGACCACGCACGACAACGTCGTCTGGCCTTACACGAGCGGGCTCGGCGAGGGCCCGAACGTGACCAACGTGGTCCTGCAGGACACCTGCCCGACCGACGAGGTCGACCACGTCGGCCTGGTGGTCGATCCGAACGCGCTCGGGCACGTCTTCAACGCACTCGATCCAGCCCACGCGAAGCCGGTCCCGTGCGTGCCGATAGGGGCTCGTTAGTCCAAGGCAGTGAACTTCACGCAAGATCATCCTCAGTGTGGTTCACTTCACACCTACTGATGAGTAGTTAACTTGAGGAGCGGGCATGCGGACAATGAAGTCCCTGGTCACCGTCGCGCTGGCAGCAGTATTGACGCTGGTCGCAGCACCTGGAGCACAGGCCGCCACCAGGCTGCCGGTGCCCTACAACCTCCTGCCCGGCGTGGCGCAGCAGCTCGCGGCTCCCGACAGCCCGCCGCCCGGGGCGAACAACTGGGCATGCCGCCCCAGCGCGGCGCATCCGAACCCGGTGGTGCTCACCCATGGGCTCGGCGCCAACCAGACGGTGAACTGGCAGACCTATAGTCCGCTGCTGGCCAACAACGGCTATTGCGTCTTTTCCCTGACCTACGGGATTCCCGGCGACCCGCTGCCGGTGTACCAGCCAGGGGGGCTGGCCCCGATGGAACAGAGCGCGGCGGAACTTTCCTTGTTCGTCAGCAAAGTGCTGGCGAGCACCGGGGCGTCCAAAGTAGACATCCTGGGCCACTCGGAGGGAACGCTGATGCCCGACTACTACGTCAAGTTCCTTGGCGGCGCGGCCAAAGTGGACAAGTACGTGAGCCTGACCCCACTGTGGGACGGCACCACGCTCTACGGTCTGTCCAATCTGTACCAGTTCATTTCCGGGAACGGCTTCCAGCCGGTCATCGACGGCGTACTCAACCCGCTTTGTGGTTCCTGCAAACAGTTCCTGCACGGTTCGGACTTTCTTACCAAGATGCACAGTGGCGGTGGCGTCTTCGCACCCGAGGTCACTTACACCAACATCGTGACCCGCTACGACGAACTCGTCCTGCCGTATACGAGCGGCCTCGGCTCCGGCCAGAATGTGCACAACATCGTCCTGCAGGACCGGTGCGTCCTGGACTTCGCCGAGCATGTCGGTGTCGCCGCGGATCGCAACGCCGCCAGGCACGTCCTCAATGCCCTCGATCCCGCCCACGCCCAGCCCGTCCCCTGCCTCCCCGCCGGCCCCCTCGGCAGCTAAGCATTCCGGGCTAGCGTGGGCACGTGGAGATTTGGCGGATCGTCGCGACGGGCCTGCTGGCGGTGGCCGGGGTACTGCTGGCGCTGATAGTGATGGCGAAAGTGCGCGAAAGGACGGGCCGATCCGGGGACGTGGCGATCTCCGGCGCCGTGACGTTCACCGCGCTGGGGATACTTGGTGTGTTGATGCTCACCGTGCTCCCAGCGGTCCTGACCTGGGTGATTGTCGCCGTTGTCGCCGCTGCGGTCAGCGTCATGGTGCTGGCGAGCTAGTCCCTCAATTAGGGTGAAGAGGTGACAACTTCCCTTCCTGGCTGGACAGACGAGCTCGCCCGGGCTCGTCTGCATTTCGTCAGCGGCAAGGGCGGGACGGGCAAGACGACGCTGGCCGCATCGCTGGCACTGGCGCTGGCCGGTCGCGGGCGCCGGGTGCTGCTGATCGAGGTCGAGGGCCGCCAAGGCGTTGCGCAGCTCTTCGACACCGAACCACTGCCGTACGCCGAGCAGCGCATCGCCTCCACCCCGGGCGGCGGCGAGTTGCGGGCGCTGCACATCGACGTCGAAGCAGCACTGCTGGAATACTTCGAAATGTTCTACAACCTCGGCTTCGCCGGGCGGACGCTGCGGCGGATGGGCGCGATCGAGTTCGCGACCACGCTCGCACCTGGCCTGCGTGACGTGCTGCTGACCGGGAAGATCAAGGAATGCGTCGGCCGCACCGAGTCCGATGGGCGGCACACCTATGACGCCGTCGTCGTCGACTCACCGCCGACGGGCCGGGTCGTCAAGTTCCTCGACGTCACCAAGGCACTGACCGATCTCGCGAAGACCGGCCCGATCCGTGGCCAGGCCGACGGGGTTGTCCGGCTGCTGCATTCCGGTGAAACAGCGGTGCACCTGGTGACGCTGCTCGAAGAGATGCCGGTACGCGAGACCGTCGAGGCTGTCGCCGAACTCGACGGTGCCGACCTCCGCCCTGGTGCCGTACTGGTGAACCGGGTCCGGCCGCCGCGCCTGCCCGCGCGGTCGATCACCGCTGCGGCGGATGGCAGGGTCGACGCGTCGAGAGTCCGCAACGGACTCGAATCCGCCGGGCTGAAACTGCCCGCAGGCGCGTTGGACGCGCTCGTCGAAGAGACGGTCGAGCACGCCATCCGCGTCGCCGCCGAACAACGCGCGCGCGAACAACTCGCCGAAGCGGACCTGCCGACCCTCGAACTGCCGGACCTGACAGACGGAGTCGACGTCGCCGCGCTCTATGACCTGGCCGAGGCCTTGACCGACCAGGGAGTGCGCTGATGACAACACTGGACGTCGACGCCCTCATCGATGACCCGGCCACCCGGGTCATCGTCTGTTGCGGCTCCGGCGGGGTCGGCAAGACCACGACGGCGGCGGCGCTCGCGCTGCGGGCAGCCGAGCGCGGCAGGCAGACCGTCGTGCTCACCATCGACCCGGCACGCCGCCTCGCGCAGGCTTTGGGGCTCAAGGAACTCGGCAACCATCCGCGGCAGGTCATCGTCGAAGGTTTCGAGCCCAAGGGCGAACTGTGGGCGATGATGCTGGACATGCGGCGCACCTTCGACGACATGGTGCGCGTGCACGCCGGGCCGGAGCGCGCCGACGTGTTGCTCTCGAATCCCTTTTACCAGACCATTTCGACGTCGTTCTCCGGTACGCAGGAGTACATGGCGAT
The DNA here is from genome assembly GCA_032230695.1 of Actinomycetota bacterium. Taxonomy (GTDB): domain Bacteria; phylum Actinomycetota; class Actinomycetes; order Mycobacteriales; family Pseudonocardiaceae; genus Amycolatopsis. The sequence goes on from JAVXWP010000190.1 coordinate 6,406, forward strand.
GGAGAAGCTCGGCCAGCTCGTCGCCACCGACGACTGGGACCTGATCATCGTCGACACCCCGCCGAGCCGCTCGGCGCTGGATTTCCTGGACGCGCCGTCGCGGCTTTCCAGTGCGCTCGACGGGCGGATGATCCGCCTGCTGACCGGGCCGGGCAAGGTCGGCGGCCGTGGCCTGCGCAAGATGGTCAGCGCCGGATTCACGATGTTCACGAAGGCCGTTTCGACGATCATCGGTGGACAACTGCTGTCCGACGCGTCGGCGTTCATGCAGGCATTCGACAGTATGTTCGGCGGTTTCCGGGAGCGGGCCCGGAAAACGTCGGAACTCCTGCGCTCCAAGGGCACTTCGTTCCTGGTGATCGCCGCGCCCGAGCCGGACGCGCTGCGCGAAGCGAGTTACTTCGTGGACAGGCTTTCGGAAGAGTCGATGCCACTCGCCGGGCTGGTCGCGAACCGGACGCATCCGGTACTGGCCAAGCTTTCCGGCCCCGAAGCGCTCGCCGCCGCGGAGTCGCTGGAAAACGGCGAAAAGAACTCGCCGCTGGCCGTGGCCGTCCTGCGCCTGCACGCGGACAGGGTCGCACTCGCCGCCAGGGAAACGCGCCTGCTGGCTCGCTTCACCCGCGCGCACCCGGAGGTGCCGCTGGTAAGGGTGCCGGCGCTGCCCAGCGACGTGCACGACATCGGCGGCCTGCGCGACATCGGCGACCGACTGTCCGCGTCGTGAGTGGCACCCACAAACCCAGCCACGCAGGCACTTAATCTCTAGACCCACTCACCACGACTTACGGCCGGAAGTCTTCACCGCGCGCGCTCGCCGAAGGCCGGGTTTACGGGAGCAGGGCGCCCCCTGGCCGGCCGCAAGAGAGCTACCCATGCCACGCCCTGGTCACGTAAACCCGATCGCGCGCCGCCAATGAACAGCCGTCAAAAACACTAGTGCCGGTTCGGCTTGCGCCGGGCGGGGGCGCGGCCGGGAGGCTGGGATATGTCAACGGCGGCTTCGACCGTCGGGATCGGCACGGTCACCGCCTCGCTGGAGACCATGATCGCCTCGCCGTGGTGGAAGAGCTCGATCGGCTTCCCTGCCGTTGTGCGATAACTCGCTTGGCCGTGCCGGATTTCGACCTTCAACCGGCTGCCGCGGAAGACCATGCGGAACGCGATCCGGTCGAGCTGCGCGGGCAGTCTCGGGGAGAACGCCAGTCTGCCGCCGTGGTCACGCAGGCCGCCGAACCCGGCGACAGTGCCTATCCACGCCCCCGCGAGTGAAGCCATGTGCAGGCCGTTGCGCACGTTGTTGTGGACGTCGTGCAGGTCGGTGAGCGCGGCTTCGGCGAGATAGTCGTAGGCGAGGTCCAGCTGACCGACCTCGGCGGCAAGCACGGCCTGCGTTGCCGCGGACAGCGACGAGTCCCGCACTGTCCGGGCTTCGTAGTAGGCGAAGTCGCGCGCCTTCTCCTGGGGGGTGAAGGAATCGCCGCAGACATGCAGTGCCAGCACCAGATCTGCCTGCTTCACCACCTGCTTGCGGTACAGGTCGAAGTAGGGGTAATGCAGCAGCAGTGGATAGTCGTTTTCGCCGGTGCCGGCGAAATTCCACTCCATGTGGTGGGTGAAGCCCTCGGACTGCGGATGCACGCCGAGTTCGTCGTCGAACGGGATGAACATGCCTTCGGCGGCCCTCCGCCAGCCGGTGATCTCGTTCGCGTCCACCGCGAACCGCTCCGCGACGGCCGGATGCCGCTCGACGGCGTCGGCCGCGGCGCGCAGGTTCCGTTGTGCCATCAGGTTCGTGTAGACGTTGTTGTCCGCGGCGGCGGAGTACTCGTCCGGCCCGGTCACGCCGTCGATGCGGAAGCGGCCGTGCTCGTCGTAGTGCCCGAGCGAAGCCCAAAGGCGCGCGGTTTCCAGCAGGATCTCGGTGCCGATGTCGCGGTCGAAGTCCGTGTCACCGGTGGCGCCGAGGTAGCGGATCACCGCGTCGGAGATGTCCGCGCTGACGTGGAACGCCGCCGTCCCGGCCGGCCAGTACGCCGAACACTCGGCGCCGGTGATGGACCGCCACGGGAAAGCCGCGCCCTTCAAGCCCAGCTGCGCCGCCCTGCTCCTGGCTTTGTCCAATGTGGAGTGCCGCCAGCACAGCGCGTCCCTGGCGGCGTCCGGAATCGTGTAGGTGAGCACGGGGAGCACGAACGATTCGGTGTCCCAGAACGCGTGCCCGTCGTAACCGGGGCCGGTGAGCCCCTTACCCGGGATCGCCCGGCTTTCCCCCCGGGCCCCGGCCTGGAGCAGATGGAAGAGCGCGAAACGGACGGCCTGCTGCAGTTCGGGATCGCCGTCGATCTCGACGTCCGCGGTGGCCCAGAAGTGGTCGAGGAAGGCGCGCTGCTCGGCCAGCAGTCCCTCCCAGCCGGTCTGGCACGCCCCCGCCAGCGCGGCCTCGACCTGGGCGCGCAACGCGGGGATCGAGCGCTGCGCCGACCAGCCGTAGCCGAGGAACTTGGTGAGCCGCAGCACCCCGCCCTTGGGGACGTCCACCGCGACGGTCAACCGGGCCAGGTCGGCTTCCGCGTGGATGTCGGTGCGCAGGCCGTCGTTGATCTCGAGCTCGTGGTCCATCGCGGCGGCCATCCGCAGCCCGGAGACCCGCGTCTGGTGCACGAGCACGGCCTTGTAATCCTTCGCCGCCGCGAACTCCGAGACCAGCGGCGCTTCCAGCGCAGCGGCCACCCGCGGGTCACTGGTGTCGGATTCGACGGGCTCGTTGGCCAGCAGGTCGGACTGCACCACCAGCTGCATGCCGTCGTCGAGCGGCTCGACCTCGTAGCGGATCGCCGCCACCGCACGCTGTGTGAAGGAGACCAGGCGCTGGGTGCGCACCCGTACCCGCCTGCCGGTGGGCGACGACCACTCGGTGCTGCGGGTCAGCGTGCCGGCGCGGAAGTCGAGCACCCTGTCGTGCTTGGTCGCGGCGCCGTACCGCATGTCCAGTGGTTCGTCCTCCACGAGCAGCCGGATGATCTTGCCGTCGGTCACGTTGACCACGGTCTCCCCGGCTTCCGGATAGCCGTAGCCGCTTTCGGCGTAGGGCAGTTCGTGCTGCTCGTAGAAACCGTTGAGGTAGGTGCCCGGCAGCCCGCGCGGTTCCGCCTCTTCGAGCGTGCCGCGCAGGCCGATGTGCCCGTTGGACAGGGCGAAAGTGGATTCGGTCCGCTGCAGGGCTTCGACGTTCATCCCGTGCCAGCGCAACTCCCACGGTGCGACCTCGTAGCCCTGTTTGAACGTGGTCATGCGTGCCCCAAGAGATCGGCCAGGTCGTCCACCACGACGTCGGCGCCGTGCCTGCGGAGCTCCTCGGCCTGGTCGGCGCGGTTCACCCCGACCACATAGCCGAACTCGCCCGCCTTGCCCGCTTCCACCCCGGCCAGCGCGTCCTCGAACACGGCGGCGTTTTCCGGGGCGACGCCGAGGGCTTTCGCCCCGGCCAGGAACGAGTCCGGGGCCGGTTTCCCCCGGAGATTGTCCCGTTTCAGCACGTTCCCGTCGATCCTCGCTTCGATGTACGGCGTGAGCTTGGCGGCGTCGAGCACCTTCGCGCCGTTGGCGGACGACGTTACGACGGCGATCTTCAGCCCGGCGTCCTTGGCGGCTTTGAGATAGCGCACCGAGCCGGGGTACGGGTTCACCCCGCGTTCGTCGATGATCCGGAGGACGAGCTCGTTCTTGCGGTTGCCGAGGCCGTTGACGGTCTGCGTGTCGCCGTCGTCCCCGGGGTCGCCTTCGAGCAGCGAGATGTCGCGGGACAGCAGAAATTCCCGCACCCCGTCCGCGCGAGGGCGGCCGTCGACATGGGCGACGTAGTCGTGGTCGGTGAACGGCTTGAAGTCTTCGCCGTCCCGTTTGCGGAGGAACTCGTCGAAGGTCTGCTTCCAGGCTTCGCGGTGGAGTTCCGCTGTCCCGGTCAATACTCCGTCGAGATCGAACAGACAAGCGGAGACGTGGTCAGGCAGTCCGATCATGTCTGAGACGTTACCGGCGTAAGCGGCTACCGGCGACCCGCCTGGACGGGGTGCCGCGCGCGGCGGAGGATCAGGCGATGGGCTCTGTCCGGATGGCGGTGCGGATCGAAGGCGTGGTGCAGGGGGTCGGGTTCCGGCCGTTCGTGCACGCGCTGGCGACGCGGCTCGGGCTTGCCGGGCATGTCGGTAACGACACCTCCGGTGTTTTCGTCGAGGTCGAGGGCGTGCGAGTCGCCGAGTTCCTCGACGCCGTGCGTGCGGAGGCACCGCCGCTGGCCGTGGTCGAGTCCGTGCGGGCGGTGGAGATCGAGGTTCGTGGTGACGCCGGGTTCGCGATCGTCGCCAGTCCGGCCGGGGGAGCGGCGAGCACACTGGTGTCCGCCGACAGCGCGACCTGCGAGGACTGCTTGCGCGAACTGAACGATCCCGCCGACCGCCGCCACCGCTATCCGTTCGTCAACTGCACGAACTGTGGCCCGCGATTCACGATCGTGCGTGGGGTGCCTTATGACCGGCCGTCGACCACGATGTCGGGTTTCCCGCTCTGCGCCGCGTGTGCGGGGGAGTACGCCGACCCGGCCGACCGGCGGTTCCACGCCCAGCCGGTGTGCTGCCCCGAATGCGGCCCGCGGCTTCGGCTCACCGACGGCGTCCACGAGCTTCCCGGCGACCCGGTGGTGTCCACTGTGGATCTTCTCGTGGCGGGGAAGGTCGTCGCGGTCAAAGGGCTCGGTGGGTACCATCTCGCTGTCGACGCGGGGCACGCCTCGGCGTCCGCCACCTTGCGGGCGAGAAAACATCGTGAGGACAAGCCGTTCGCCGTCATGGTCCCGGATCTTGAAGGTGCCCGGAAACTGTGCGAAGTCGACGATCTCGCGGCGCGGCTGCTGAGCGGACGGCGCCGGCCGATCGTGCTGCTGCCCCGGCTCCCCGGCGCGCCCGTCGCCGACGCGGTGTCGCCCGGCAACAGACGGCTCGGGCTGATCCTGCCGTACACCCCGCTGCACCACCTGCTGCTCGCCGAACTCGGCCGACCCATCGTCCTGACCAGTGCGAACGTCTCCGACGAGCCGATCGTGTACGCCGACGACGAAGCGCCCGCGAGGCTCGCCGGGATCGCGGACGCGTATCTCACCCACGACCGGGCGATCCACATCCGCACCGACGACTCCGTGGTGCGCCCGTTCCGCGGCCGCGAGCAGGTGCAGCGTCGGTCACGGGGATACGCGCCGGAACCCGTCACCGTGCAAGGGCAATTTCGCCGGCATGTGCTGGCTTGTGGCGCCGAACTGAAGAACACGTTCTGCCTCGCGAAGGGGCGGCACGCGTTTCTTTCGCACCACATCGGGGATCTGGAGAACTACGAGACCCTGCGCTCGTTTACCGACGGTATCGCGCATTTCGGCCGATTGTTCGACGTCCGGCCCGAGGTCGTCGCGCACGACCTCCACCCGGAGTATCTGTCCACAAAGTACGCGCTCGACCTCGACGACGTCGAACTCGTCGGTGTGCAGCATCATCACGCGCATATCGCTTCGTGCTTGGCGGACAACGGCGAAGCAGGACCGGTGCTCGGTGTCGCCTTCGACGGCACCGGTTACGGCACGGACGGCACGATCTGGGGTGGGGAGTTCCTGCTGGCCGACTTGCGCGGCTTCACCCGGCTCGGTCACCTTGCGCCGGTGCCGATGCCCGGCGGCACCGCGGCGATCAAGCAGCCCTGGCGGATGGTCGCGGCTTACCTGGGCACCTCCGCGGCGGACCTCGATGTCTTCCGCCGCAACGAATCGCAGTGGCCCGCTGTCCTCTCGATGGCCGACACCGCCACCAACTCACCCCTGACGTCCAGCGCCGGTCGTCTGTTCGACGCCGTCGCCGCCCTGCTCGGCTTGCGGGACCGCATCAACTACGAAGGCCAGGCTGCCATCGAACTCGAACAGCTCGCCGATCCCGCTCACCGCACTGCCTACCCGGCCTCCATCACCGACGCCGTCGTCTCCGGTACCGACCTCGTCCAGGCCTGCGCCCACGACCTCCGCGCCGGCGTCGATCGCTCCCTGATCGCCGCCCGCTTCCACAACGGCGTCGCCGAGGTCATCACCCGCTCTTGCGTCGCCTTCGCCGACCAGACCGGCGTCCACACCGTCGCCCTCTCCGGCGGCGTCTTCCAAAACCTGCTCCTGCTCGAGCGCACGGTCACCTGCCTGGAAGCCGCCGGCCTCCGCGTCCTCACCCACTCCCGCGTCCCCACCAACGACGGTGGCATCAGCCTCGGCCAAGCCGTCATCGCCGCCCACACCTGACCCGCTCCGAGTGCAGTCTGCGCGCCCTCAAGTGTGGTCTGTGCACACATGACCGCAAGTTATGCACGTTCAGGCGCGATCCCGGGGCAAATCTCCCTATGTCCGTATAACGACCTATACAACGCCCTTTCGGTGCTGCGTGTGGCGATCGCGGCCACATGTGCACAGAGTCCCTTCAGGTGCGCGCAGAGTGCGATTGGGTGTGCGTGGATTGCACTCGGAGCCAGTCGTACCAGGCGTAGAGGCCGTCGCCGGTGGTGGCGGAGAGGGGGAGGACATGGGCGTCGGGGTTGATCTTGCGGGCGTCGGCCAGGAAGGCGGGGACGTCGAAGTCGAGGTAGGGGAGGAGGTCGGTTTTGTTGAGGAGGATGAGATCGCAGGCGGCGAACATGTGGGGGTACTTCAGGGGTTTGTCGGGGCCTTCGGTGACGGACATGATGACGGCGCGGTGGGCTTCGCCGAGGTCGAAGAGGGCGGGACAAACCAGGTTGCCGACGTTTTCGATGAAGAGGACCGAGTTCGGGGGCGGGGCGAGCGTGGCGAGGCCGCGTTCGAGCATTTCGGCGTCGAGGTGACAGCCCGCACCGGTGTTGATCTGGACGACAGGCGCGCCGGTGGCCTTGATGCGCTCGGCGTCGAAAAGGGTTTCCTGATCGCCTTCGATGACGGTGATGGGGAATTCGCCGGCCAGGTCGAGAATGGTCCGGGTCAGTAGGGTGGTTTTGCCGGAGCCGGGAGAACTCATCACGTTGACGGCGAGGATTTCCTTGGCCCGTAACCAGCCTCGATTACGTTCGGCGAGGAGGTCGTTCTTGGCCAGCACGTCCTGTTCGAGGGTGATCGTGCGTGTCTCGGATTCGTGGGAGTGGGAGTGGGAATGGCCGTGGCTGTGGCTGTGTTCATGGCCTGGATCATGGCTGTGGTCATGGGTGTGGCCGGGCTCGGTGACCCGCACCCCGGCGTCATCGGAACAGCCACAGGTCGCGCACATTCACAACACCTCCACGGACTTGATCCGAAGTTGCTGTCCCGCAAGCACTTCGACGTTCGCGCTGCCACATGGGCAGAGCATGATCATGTCGTTCAACGGGAATTCCTCGTCGCAGTCACGACATCGCGCGCGCCCTGGCGTTTCGTCGATGTCGAGCCGGGCACCCTCCAGCATGGTCCCGGCGCAGATCACATCGAAGCAGAACCGGACCGAATCCGGTACCACACCGGAGAGTTTGCCGATCTCCAGCCGCACACTCTTGACCGTCGCGCCGTCCATCTTCTCGACGACGGCGTCGATCACACTCTGCGTGATGGACAGTTCGTGCATGGCTCAGCAGATTCTGGGCAAAGGATCGCCGACGAGCAGATCCACGATCCGCGTCCCGCCGAACGTGGTGTTCAACAGCACCAGTCCCGGCGGGTCCTCGGCGACCCGTCCGATGATGGCCGCGTCCGCACCGAGTGGATGAGCCCGCAGCGCGGCAAGTGCGTCCTGCGCCTCGGCGCCGTCCACGACGACCACGATCCGGCCTTCGCTCGCCACGTAAAGCGGGTCGATGCCCAGAAGCTCGGACGCGCCGCGCACCTCTGTCCGCACCGGGACAGCCTTCTCGTCCACCACCACGGCGACGTCCGCGGCCTTGGCGATCTCGTTGAGGATCGTCGCGACCCCGCCGCGCGTCGCGTCCCGCATCGCCCGGACACCGGGCACCGCAGCCAGGAGATCCGCGACCAGACCGTGCACCGGGGCGGTGTCGGATTCCAGCTCCGCCTCGATGTCGAGTTCACCTCGCGCCAGCATGATGGTGATGCCGTGGTCGCCGATCGGGCCCGACACCAGGATCGCGTCGCCCGGTTTCGCCTTGCCGACACCCAGCTTGCCCGGATGCTCGACAAGTCCGACCCCGGCGGTGTTGATGTAGCAGCCGTCGGCCTTGCCCCGCTGGACGACTTTCGTATCGCCCGTGACCACCTGCACGCCGGCCACCGCGGCGGCGGCCTTCATCGATTCCACAATGCGTGACAGATCTTCGATCGGGAAGCCCTCTTCGAGAATGAACCCGGCCGTCAGGTACAGCGGTTTCGCCCCGGAGACGGCGAGATCATTGACAGTCCCGTTGATCGCGAGGTCCCCGATGTCCCCGCCCGGGAAGAACAACGGCGAGACCACATAGGAGTCGGTGGTCAACGCGAGCGACGCGCCCTGGATGGTGAATTCGGCCGCGTCTTCCAACGGTTCCAGGAAGGGATTGCGAAACGCGTCGAGGAACACAGCCTCGATCAATGTTTGTGTCGCCTTGCCGCCGGCTCCGTGGGAAAGTGTGATGCGTTCTTCCTTGACCTTCGCCCGGCGCCTTCTCGCTTTGTCGATACGGTCGAGCACCTGCTGCTCGCGCTCCGACGGCGTGATGGCGAGCGGGATGCGCCGGGCCTTTGGCTCAGTTTCCGACGTGCTCATGCTGGCTCGCCTCCCGGACCCGCTGCCTGCTGAAGCGCCCGAAGTTGTAGTAGGCGGCGCAAGCGCCCTCGGGCGAGACCATGCACGTGCCGATCGGCGTCTCCGGCGTGCAGGCGGTACCGAACACTTTGCACTCCCACGGTTTCAGCACGCCTTTGAGCACTTCACCGCATTGGCAGGCCTTGGGATCGGCGACCCGGACGCCCGGGATCTCGAAGATCCGCTCGGCGTCGAACTTCGCGTACTTCTCGCGGACGGCCATCGCCGAGTGCGAGATGAAGCCGAGTCCGCGCCATTCGAAGTACGGCCGGAGTTCCATGACCTCGTTGATGGCCTTGAGTGCCACCATGTTCCCGTCCCACGGCACGACCCGTGAGTACTGGTTCTCCACTTCGGACCGTTCCTCCGAGAGCTGCACCATCAGCATGTAGATCGACTGCAGAATGTCCAGCGGCTCGAACCCGGCCACCACAACGGGCTTTCCGTAGTCCCGCGCGATGAACTCGTATGGGCGGCAGCCGATCACCGTCGACACGTGCCCAGGACCGATGAACCCGTCGAGACGAAGGTCGGGCGAATCCAGGATCGCCTTGATCGCCGGGATGATCGTGACGTGGTTGCCGAACACCGAGAAGTTGTCGATGCCTTCGTACGCGGCCCGCAGCAACGTCATCGCCGTTGACGGCGTGGTGGTCTCGAACCCGATCGCCATGAACACCACTCGCAGATCCGGGTTCTGCCGGGCGATCTTCAGCGAGTCGAGCGGCGAGTACACCATGCGAATGTTCGTGCCCTCGGCGTTGGAGTCGAAGAAGTTCCCGCCGGAACCGGGCACGCGCATCATGTCGCCGAACGACGTCATGAGCACGCCGGGCTGCCTCGCGATGTGGATGGCGTCGTCGACGCGGCCCATCGGGATGACGCATACCGGGCAGCCGGGACCGTGCACCAGCGTGATGCTCTCGGGCAGGTAGTCCTCCAGGCCGTGCTTGTAGATGGTGTGTGTATGCCCGCCGCAGACCTCCATGAACTTGTATTGCCGGCCCGGCTCGCACAGGCTGGTGATCTTCGCGGACAGCGCGCGGGCCTTTTCGGCGTCGCGGAACTCGTCGACGAACCGCATGGGCGAAACTCCTATTCGATCCGGGATTCCTGGAGCGCGGCCAATTCGTCTTCGTAGGCCTTCCCGATGCTCTCCAGGAAGTCCATCGCCGCCTTGGCCTCTTTTTCGTCTATTTTGGACAGGGCGAACCCGACGTGGATGAGGATCCAGTCGCCGGGGACCGGCGGATCGTCGTCGAGCAGTCCGATATTGATGGTCCGTTTCACGCCGCTCACGGCGACCTTGGCCAGATCAGGGCGATCCTCGATGATTTCGATGATCTCGCCGGGGATACCGAGACACATCTGCGCACCCGCTTCCTTTCGGTCGGACGGCTACATCCGGCTCATTTCGATATACCGCTTGACATCCGGTTCGATCAGCTTCACGACGTAGGTCGCGGCTCCAGCCAGCAACAGCATGAGCAGTAAGCGTTTCAACATGGTCAGACCTCGGCTTTCTTCTGCTTGGTGGTGAGACGCGGGCTGGAGCCCCACGCCAGGTCGACGACGACCCGCACCGCTTCGCTCACCGCTGCGGCCACCGGCGGGCTGAGTCCGATGCGCTCGTCGATGTTTTCCGGTTCACAGCCGACGACCAATACCCGCCCGGCGTCGCCGCCGAGCAGCTTGAGCAACCGGAACACCGCGTCCGGCTGCATGCCGTGCCCGTCGACCGCCGGGTTGACCGGCAGGTCACTCATGGCGTCCGGCTCGAGGAGGAACACCGTCCCCGGCGCCTCGCCGCGCGGCATCGCGTCGATCAGGATGGTCGTGTCGTACCCGCCCAGCAGGTCGTAGGCGAGGTGCATACCGCTGATGCCGTAGTCGGCGATCTGCACCCAGCTGGGTAGTTCGACATGTTCGAGCTCCTTGACGACATCGACGCCGAAACCGTCGTCGCCGAGGAAGATGTTGCCGATGCCGGCGACCAGCACGCTCGGCCGGTGCGTGGTGCTCATACCTGCGCCTCCAGAGGTTCGACTTCGTCGGGGGAGAAGTAGCGGAAGCGGCCGTGGGTGTTCTGCAGGTCGGCACCGGGGTCGTCGTCCAGTGTCACGGCCACGTACCGATCTCCGTCCACATCGGACAGCACCGCGCGGACGGTGGCGACCCGGCCGGAGAGGAACATGTCCTGCGCGTCGGAGCGTTTGAGTTCGGGCCGCAGGCGGACCTTTGAACCGCCTGCGACATGGACGCCCGCCACGACGACACTGTCCGTTTCGGGGGATACGGAGGGGTCGGCGCCGGGATCCCACCACGGCATCTCCGGTTTGGTCAGTTTCTCGAGGTCGTCCAGGTCGTCGTCGGAGCGTTCGCCGGTGACCGAGCGTAGATAGCGCAGAGTCCCGTGTAGTCGGTCGAGGAGTTCCTGTGGCATGGCGTCGACGCGGTCGACGATCTCCCTCGCCCGTGGATCGGTGGCGCGTGCCTGCCGCTTCTCCTCGTCGGTCAGCGTCATCGTGCGCAGGGTGAGGATCTCGTCGATTTCGGTGCCGTCGAACAGATCCCCTTGGCTCTCTTCGGCGATGGCCGGGTTGTCGTAGAGGATGATCGGCGACGCGAGCATGACCTCGCTCCGCTCGTTGTCGCCGATCAGGATCGGCCAGGCACGGGTGTTCACGCAGGCTTCGGCGGCCGGCTTGGCCCACTCCGGTGGGTCCAACATGGACAGGAAGTGTCCGGAGTCGACGGACAGCACCATGTGCGCGGCGAGCAGCGCGTGGTGGAGGGCGGCTTCCCTGGTGGCATCCGGCCCCGCCCAGTCGCTGGTGTTCGTCAGGTCGACCCGGAGCCGCACGCCGCCGAACGGGCCTTCGAGCGATTGCAGGTGGACAGCCAGTGCACCGGAAAGCCGCTCGGTCCGCCGAACCAGCCTGCCGTGCTCGCCGAGAGACTCGACCTCCTCCCCGGCGGGAACCGAGAACGGTAGCTCGACCGGCTGCGCCAGGAGTTCGCCCGCGGGAAAGACGCCGTCGATTTCCCGCTCGACGGCTTCGTCCCACGTGGTGTACTCGGTGTCGCCGATCATCAGCGAATCGACCGGGACGTACTGCTCGCCACGTCGTTCCTCCACTATGCGGGCCTGTGCCTGAAGAAACCGCAGCCGGATGTGCAAGGTCGTGTGCGAGCGAGGTTCGAGCAGGCATTCGGTATGGGAGTCCGCGTACTCGCCGTTGCCGCTGGTGGCGAAGGACGGTGGCATCAGCACGCCCCACTGCCAGCGCATCTTGTTCTTGCCCGCGGACGCGCGGTACGGATAGAGCAGGTAGCCCTCGTACAGCACGGCGTCGCCGACAGTCTTCGCCTGCTCCAGTGCGCTGCTCATGGCGCAGCCTCCCCGGCCTGTGCGAGCAGCTTTTCCATGGCCGCGTCCCACGTCGTGATGGCGTGCTTGGACTTGTATCGCAGCAGGGCGTCGAGCGTGTCGTGCCGCAGCCGGACCCAGGCCTCGTTGGGGAAGTAGAGATTCATCAACTCCTGCCAGGCCTCGATCGGCATGCGGTAATTGGATTCCAGGTGCCACGGCACCTGATCGACCCAGAAGCCCTTCTCGCCCTTGCTGAACACCGTCCCGCTGTAGAGCAGTACGAAGGGCACGACACCTTCGTGCAGCGCGTGGAAGTACTTCCCGGCGGCCACTTCGAGGTCGTAGGTGCAGTGCACCGGGACGTCGATCTCGGTCGAGCCGGTGAATCCGGGCACCATCGCCGACACCGTGGTGAACTGCAGCGGTTTGAGCGTGTCGGCCCACCGGGACGGGTCACCGAAGAGGTATGTCAGCAGTTCCGACTCGTGCGGGTCATAGCGCCGGCGCTGCGGTTCGATCCGGATCTGGACGCGCAGCGCGAGGGCGTGCACCGGGGTCGCGCTGTTTTCGGTGATCCGCAGCCTGAAAATCATCGTGGGCGAGGCGCCGTACCGCTCCGGGTGGACGTCGACACAGTCGATGGTGAGGTCAGCCATCGCTGACCCCGACCCGGGTGCTGCGCTGTCTCAGCCCGGCGAAGAACCCGTCGATGGCTTCCCAGGCCTCGGTGCCGCCGTCGAATCCACGCCAGTGCAGCCGGACCAGACCGACAAGCTCGTAGCAGACGTCGATGGGGACGAGGAAGCATTCGAAACCGTCATCGTTCTTGTTGATCAGCAACGCCTCCACGTCCGGCGAGACGGTGGCGAGCTCGGAGTTGCTTTCGAGCATCTCCTCCCACGCACCCAGCGGAAGCAGCGATTCGGTGGCGCCGGCCGGACTCGGGTAGAACGCGACGGTGGTGTCCAGCACCGAATTGCGGAACAGGAAAGCCATCCGTACCGGGATGCCGATGGACTCCCACAGCGCCGAGCCGAGTTCGAACGCCGGCGCGTGCAAGTAGCGATCCGGCACCGCGCGGTGCCGCTTCCCGCCCGCGCCGGAATGCGTGAACAGCAGGTAGCAGCCCCGGCAGGTGCACATGATGGCCCGGGACTCCAGGTCGATCACGTGCGAGTGGTCCTCGGCGATGGGTTCGGTGCACATCTCGCAGCGTTCCCCGGGCTGGGCCCGCTGCGCCGGTTGCAGAAATCTCCTCAGTCCCGCGGTCATAGTGCACCCTCGGGTACCGGGCATTCGATGGCTTGCAGCGGCAGCAGAGGACGTCCACCCGGCCCGGTCTCCGAGGGCTTCTCTTCGACGACCCCGGCCACGTCGATGTCGCTGATCTCCGGTGCGGCCTGGTGGATGGCCTTCTCGATCGCGTACTTGACCGTCAGTGTCGACGACGGACAGCCGTCGCAGGTTCCCTTGAGTTGCAGGCGAAGCACGCCGTCGCCGTCCACTCCGAGCAGATCGACGTCACCGGCGTGCGACCCGAGATACGGTCGCACTTTGTCGAGAGCTTCGGTCACCCGCTCCAAAGTGGTCTTCGGATGCAGGTCGTGCAGGACCAGCAGGCCCTTCACGAAGTCGTCGGCGGCGAGCACCTCGAGCAGATGCTCGCCGCCGTCGGTTTCCCGGACCATTTCGACGATCCGCGTCAGTCCGCTGCCGTAGAAATCGAGCAGCGTGTGCACGAGATCCTCGGTTTTCTCCACAATGGACTGATCGGCGGTGGCCTCCAGTTCACCCAAAATGTGCTCGATGCGCTCGCCGATCATGGCGACGTCGGGCGGCTGTTCGACTTCCGACTGGGTCATGCTCGGCTGCGTCATCGGTGTTCCCTCCTTAGTGGGCACGATCGGAAGTAGTTCTCATCGCAACCACCTAGAATTCACCACCGAAGGCGTGCGGGGTGTGCATCTTCTCCAGGACCTTCCCGTTGCCGGTATACATATGCACGCCGCAGGGCAGGCACGGGTCGAAGCTGCGGACCGCGCGCATGATGTCGATGCCCTTGAAGTTCTCCTGCGTGTTCTCCTCGAAGATCGGCGTGTTCTGCACGGCGTCTTCGTACGGGCCGGGTGTACCGAAGGAGTCCCGGACACTGCCGTTCCACGGCGTCGGCGGATACGGGTGGTAGTTGGCGATCTTGCCGCCCTTGATCACCATGTGGTGCGAGAGCACCCCGCGGACCGCTTCGGTGAAGCCGCAGCTGACGCTCTCGTCCGGGACCTTGAACTTCTCCCAGGTCTTGGTGTTGCCCGAGCGGACCTCAGCCAGCGCCTTTTCCGCGAAGTGCAGTGCGATCGCCGCGGCGTAGACCTGGAAGTAGGTGCGGGCGCGGTTGCGTTCGAGCGCGTTGCTCCACTGTGGAATCTTCCACTCGAAGGTCACCTCTGGCTTGGTGGCCGTCCTCGGCAGGTTGAACACCACGCTGTGCCCGGTCGACTTGACGTAGTCGGTGTCGACCAGCCCGGCCAGCGCCGTGGTCCACAGCCGCGCGATCGGGCCGCCACCGGTGTCGAGTGCCAGGTGGTCCTTGCCGTCGAACCAACGCGGCGACATCGTCCACGAGTACTTGTCGTCGAAGTCGCGTTTCTGCGGGCGGGGGATCGTGTGCTGGTTCCACGGGTGCCGCGAGTCCACCGGGTTGCCCAGCGGGTCGCGCGTGACGAACTTGTCCATCCCCTCCCAGTCCTCGTAGTAGGAACTGCCGAGCAGGATCCGGATGCCGAGGTTGATGTCCACCAGGCTGGTGGTGACGAGCTTGCCGTCGACGACGACGCCGGGCGTGACGAACATCTTGCGGCCCCACGCCTCCATGTTCTCGTAGGTGAAATCGCAGTACTCGGGATCGTTGAGACTTCCCCAGCAGCCGAGGAGAATCCGGCGCTGGCCGACCTGCTCGTAGCCGGGAATGGCTTCGTAGAAGAAGTCGAACAGGTCGTCGTGCATCGGCAGGCAGCGCTTCATGAACTCGATGTAGCGCATGAGCCGGGTGAGGTAGTCGGTGAACAGTTGGATCGTGGCCACTGTGCCGACACCGCCGGGGTACAACGTGGACGGATGCACATGCCTGCCTTCCATCAGGCAGAACATCTCGCGGGTGGAACGGCTTACTTGCAGCGCCTCGCGGTAGAACTCGCCTTCCAGCGGGTTCAGTGAGCGCATGATGTCGCCGATGGTCCGGTAGCCGTGCTCGGCGGCGTGCGGGGCCTCTGTCCGGTTGGCCTGCTCCAGCACCCCCGGATTGGTTTCCGCCACCATCTTCTCGCAGTAGTCGACCCCGACCAGGTTCTCCTGGAAGATGTTGTGGTCGAACATGTATTCGGCGGATTCACCGAGGTTGATGATCCACTCGGCGAGATGCGGCGGGCGGACGCCGTAGGCCATGTTCTGGTTGTAGACCGAGCACGTCGCGTGGTTGTCACCGCAGATCCCGCAGATCCGGCTGGTGATGAAATGGGCGTCGCGGGGGTCCTTGCCCTTCATGAAGATGCTGTAGCCGCGGAAGACCGAGGAAGTGCTGTGGCACTCCACGACCTTCTTCTGTGCCCAGTCGATCTTCGTGTAGATGCCGAGACTGCCGACGATCCGGGTGATCGGGTCCCAGTTCATCTCGACGAGGTCGTTGCTGCCCTTGGTGCTCCTGCCTGATGTCGCCATTGGTCAGCTCCCTTTCAACGCCACGACGGTTTGAAACCGGACTCGAGTTGCTTGCCCTTGTGACGCCACTTGGGCTCTTTGTCGGCCTTCTTTTCGGTGTACTTCCGCAGCCGGCGGATCACCGAGCCGTATGCACCGCTGGCTATGGACGAGACGTGCGCTCCGGGCGGTTCGTCCATGAACGGCATGAACTTGTCCGGGAAGCCGGGCATCGTGCAGCCGATGCAGATGCCGCCGACATTGGGGCAGCCGCCGACGCCGTTGATCCATCCGCGCTTGGGCACGTTGCACTTGACGACCGGGCCCCAGCAGCCGAGCTTCACCAGGCACTTCGGTGAGTCGTAGGCATCGGCGAACTGGCCCTGCTCGTAGTAGCCCGCGCGGTCGCAGCCTTCGTGGACAGTGGCGCCGAACAGCCACTGTGGACGGAGGTTGTCGTCGAGCGGGATCATCGGGGCCTGGCCCGCGGCCTGGTACAGCAGGTAGGTGATGGTCTCGGACAGGTTGTCCGGGTGAGTGGGGCAGCCCGGCACACAGACGATCGGGATCCCGGCCGAGGACTTCCAGTCCCAGCCCAGATAGTCGGGCACGCCCATCGCGCCGGTCGGGTTGCCTTCCATGGCGTGGATTCCGCCGTAGGTCGCGCAGGTTCCGACGGCGAGCACGGCCAGCGCTTTGGGCGTCAGCCGGTCCAGCCATTCACTGGTGGTCATCGGCTGCCCGGTTTCGGGGTTGTTGCCGAACCCGCACCAGTAGCCTTCCTTCTTGATCGCCTCGTTCGGGATCGAACCTTCGACCACGAGCACGAACGGTTCCAGTTCGCCGCGATCGGCCTTGTAGAACCATTCGATGAATGTGTCCGCGCCCTTGTCCGGCCCGCATTCGAAATCGATCAGCGGCCAGTGGACCGCGATCTTGGGCAGGCCCGGCAAAGCGCCGAGGACGATCTCTTCAATGCTCGGCTGGGTCGCCGCGGTCAGCGCCACGGAGTCGCCGTCGCAGGAGAGTCCCGCGTTGATCCAGAGGATATGGATCGGCTTGGATTCATCGGTCGGTTGTGCGTGCTTGGCTTCAGAGGCCGCTTGTGTCACGACTGATCACCCTCGGGTACTAGTGATGGTCGGCTCGAGGTGCCGGTTTCTCGCGGCCCGCTTCTTGGGCTGCCGGCGCGGCGAGACTGAGTTCCGTAAGGCACAGCTCCCACAGCGCGTGATAAAGAGTCGTCTGTGCTTCCTGGATTCGGTGCACGGACGGGGAAGGGACGACGAACAGATAGTCGATCGTGTCCAGTTCCGCCATTTTGCCGCCGTCGTAACCGGAGATGCCGATGGTGAGCATGCCCCGCCTGGCGGCCTCGTCGAACGCCCGCAACAAGTTCGCGGAATTGCCGCTGGTCGAAAGCCCCACAGCGATGTCGCCCGCTCGGCCGAAAGCGCCGAGTTGCCGCGCGAAGACCACGTCGAACCCGATGTCGTTCGACAGGGCGGTGACCACGGCGATGTCATTCGTCAACCCGAACGCGGGAAGCGGGCGGGCGTCTCCTGCTGGGCTCAGGAAAAGGCTGGCAAGGTCCTGGGCGTCCGTCGAACTCCCGCCGTTCCCGAAAGCCAGCAACCGACTGCCGGAACGGAATGCCATTGCCATTTCCCGCGCGCAGGCAAGGAGTTTCTCGCCATTGCTTTCGCAGACAGTGCGGCGCAAGGCGATGATCTCGTGCGCTTTGTCCACCGTGGACTGGCGGACCTGGTCGAGTACCTTTTGCACGTCGCCGGTGTCGGCATAGAGAAATGGATACAAGGCCTCAAGGCCGGCAACGTCGGCAGAACCACGTTCGGAGCTCATGAGCTCAGTCCCCTTGGGTGTCACAGTCCCAGGGCTATTCTTGTCCTAGGGCCGTGAGTTTTCTGGTTCGAGCTTGACGATGGCTTCACTGGCATGCACGAGGATCCGGTCGCCGACACCGGCCGAAACCAGTGCGACGCTGACCTCTTCCATACCCGATCCCGTGTCCACGATGGCCAGTTCGTGCTCCAGCAGTTCGACCACGATGACCTCGACGGCGGTGTCCGAACAAGTGATACAGACCCCGTCGTGACACTCGGGGACCAGTGCTCTGTCCGCGTCATCGGCGTTCACGACGCCACCTCCGGTGTCAGTACCCCTGGCTGCTCGAAAAACACGTGAACCAGTTCCCATAGCACGTGATAGGCGGTCACATGGACCTCCTTGACCACGAGCGGGTCGGTCGACCGTGCGAGGAGAAGGTGATCGACGCCGTGGGAGTCGGCGATTTTCCCGCCTTCGCCGCCGGCGAGCGCGATGGTGAGCATGCCGCGTTCACGGGCGGCCTCCAGGCCACGCAGCACGTTCTCGCAGTCGCCGTCCGTCGAGATGCCCAGCGCGATGTCGGCGGGCTCGGCCAGGATACGAATCTGGTGTGCGAAAACCTCGGCGAGACCGACCCGGTTGGCTATACCGGTCAGTGTCGCGATGTCGGCAGTGAGGGAGATGGCCGGGAGTGCGCGCTTGCCGACGATGACGGGATGGACGAACTCGACCGCGACGTGCTGGGCGTCCGTGCTCGGGCCGCCGTTGCCGAAGACGATGAGCTTCCCCCCGCGATGAAACCGCAGAGCCATCGCATAGCACGCGCGCGCGACGGCCTCAGCCTGTTCGGCTAGGCCGAGCACGGGTGCTTCACGGCGTTCAAAGAGAACACTGACAGCGGTCGTGCCTGGAGCGGACCACGTCATTGCGGTCACTTCCTCGTGGTGGGAGGCGGAACTCCAAGGTATGACTGTAATCTAAATCACACAACCGGGAAGTTGCCCTTTTGGCCTAATGTTCGCCAGTTCCGGTGACGAGTCGCCTAGAAATGAGGGGTACTGCCTGTTCACCTGAACAGGTGGACAGGTAATGGCTAGACCGTTCGGTCTACCTATTCAAGATCGGTCCGTGCGTGGGGTTTCACGCGATGGATGAGGTCATGCACTGTCGCGTCCGCCAAGCGGTAGCGGACCACCCGGCCACTGCGGTGAGCCGTGACCAACCCATGCGCGCGGAGTAGGCGAAGCGCTTGGGATACGGCCGTATCCGTCATCCGGGCGGCGGCCGCGAGGTCCGATACGCAGATTTCTTTGGCGTAGTGGATGCAGACGAGCAGTGTCAGGCGGGACGGGTCGCCGACCACGGAGAAGCGCTGGGCCCATTCTTCGATGACGGTCCTGTCACCGAGGCCATCGAGCGCGGCCTCGACCAGGTGCGGGTCGATCAGGGGGCGGTCCGGCTCGATGGTCACGACTTCATGGTAGGTGGGCGAGGATCGCAATGTGCCCGGCAACCCCTCACCATCTCGCCCGGAACGCTGTGAAGGGGTCCTTGAGGGACCCAGAGTCCCTCAAGGACCCCATCACTACCTCACGAGACGTGCGTGCGGCGTTCGAAGACCAGGGCTTCGGCGGTGTGCAGGCCAACGGAGATGGCGCCGGTCAGGACAGCGTCTTCGCCTAGTTCGCCTTGGACGATCTTGGGGATCAGGGGGGTGAAGGTGTTCAGGGCTCGGACTATGGGAGCCAGTAGCAGGTCGGCGTTGTTGCCCATGCCGCCCCCGAGGACGATGAGTTCCGGGTCGATCACAGCCGCTACGGAGGCGATGGTGTAGGCAAGCCTGTCGGCTTCGGCTTCTACGGCCTGGACGGCGAGTTCGTCACCTTCCCTGGCCAGGCGGAAGACTTCGCGAGCGGATTTCGCGTTGCCCAGGCCCAGTTCCCGGGCACCTCGGACTACCGATTGGGCGGCTGTCGCCTCTTCCAGGTGGCCTCTGGCAGGCGGTTCCGCGTTCGGCTGGTCTGCCGCCCGAAGCTGGCCGTAGGGGAGGTAGCCGATTTCGCCCGCGGCGCCGGTTGCGCCGCTGAAGACCTCACCGTTGACCATCAGGCCCATGCCGACACCGGTGCCGATGGTGATGCAGGCGAAGACGTCGACGCCGCGGGCGGCGCCTCGTTCCCATTCGCCGACGGCGGTGAGGTTGGCGTCGTTCTCGATGATCAGGTCCGGGCCGACGGCGGCGTCGAGGTCGTCGAGCAGGCCCGCTTTGCCCCAGCCGGGCAGGTTGGGGGCGTGGCGGAAGCAGCGTTTGCCGCGGTCGGCCACCCCCGGGCTGCCCAGTACCCGGACGACGATGTCTTGTTGAGTGAGCTCGGCGTTTTTGATGGTCTCGGCCACCTGCACGCCGACGGCGTTGACCAGGGCCGTGCCGGAGCGCGAGGTGTTGCGGTTCTCGCTGCGGGCGACGACGGTGCCGCCGAGGTCGGCTATCGCCAGCCGGATGTGTTCACGGCCGATGTCGACGCCGAGGACGTACCCGGCTGTGGGGTCGGCTTCGTACAGCACGGCCGAGCGGCCGGTGCCGGTGGAAGTGTGCCCGGTCGCGCGCGCCAGCCCGAAGCCCTCCAGCGCCAGCAACGCTTGGCTGACGGTGGGTTTCGAGAGGCCTGTTTCCTTCGCGACCTGCGGCCGGGTGGCCGATCCGGTGCGCCGCAACAGGTCGAGCACAGCCCGCTGGTTGATCCTGCGCATCCCGGCGGGGGTGCCGACCGGTGGAGTTTCGACGCCGACCACCAAAACCTGCTTCCTGTAGGACAGTGCTTCCTCCACGTTATCCGCGCAAGGTGAGCGTTGGGTAAGAAGGTTTCCGAATCGAAGCTTTCGGTGACACACGAAATACTTCGCGGGACCGGGTGGTTGACGTAGCCATGAGCACTGTGACCCGAGGCCGTGTACGCGTCGAGCAAGGTGGGAAACGAATCAGGGCCGTGTTCGCCGGGCAGGTCGTGGCGGACACTGTTCACCCCTTGCAGGTCTGGGAAGTTCCTTACTATCCGACCTACTACTTTCCCCGCGACGACGTGCGCCTCGGGTTCCTGACGGGAACGGGGCGCACCTCCCACTCCCCGAGCAGGGGAGACGCGCGGCTCTCGACGATACGGGCCGGTGAGCGCGAAGCGGTGGACGCCGCGCAGGAATACGTGGATTCGCCGATAGAAGAGCTACGCGGTCATGTGCGTCTCGACTGGGATGCGATGGACACCTGGTTCGAAGAGGACGAAGAAGTTTTCACCCATCCGCGTGATCCTCGGGTGCGAGTGGACATTCTCGCGAGCTCCCGCCACGTGCGGATCGAGATCGACGGCGTAACCGTGGCGGATTCGGTACGCCCGAAACTGCTTTTCGAGACGGACCTGCCCACCCGGTACTACCTGCCGAAGACCGACGTCCGGCTCGATCTGCTGGAGAAGAGCGAAACCGTCACCCATTGCCCGTACAAGGGCTCGACGGAGTACTGGTCGGTGCGTGTCGGCGACAAGCTCCACACCGACCTCGCCTGGAGCTACCCGAGTCCGCTCCCGGAGAGCCAGAAGATCATCGGCCTGCTCGCGTTCACCGACGAAAAGGTGGACGTCTTCGTGGACGGCGTGCTGCAGGCACGGCCCAAGACCAAGTTCGCCTGAGCCCGACGCCGGGTCACGCCGCCGGGTGCCTGCTGGCGGGCCGCCGGCTGGCGGGTCTACTGAAGCGGTTCCGGTGCCGGACGTGGTCGGGGAAGCCGTCGTCGTAGTCCGAAATGTCGACGTCCTCCTCCGGCTGCATGTCCTCACCGACCGCGGGCTTCGGGTGGTCGCGCTCGCGGTGCTGCCGGTGCACGACGTAGAGCAGCACCAGCCCGGCGACGACGAGCCCGTGGGACAGCAGGCGTCCGGCGGTGACGTTGCCGTTGACGACGTCGATCGCGGACAGCACAGTCAGCACGGCCACGAACCCGGTCAGCACCGGCAGCTGCCCGCCCGCCGCTTTCGCCCGCACTGTCGCCCACAACAGCCCGATGCCGATGGCGAGGTTCCAGGCGCTGCTTTCGTGCGTGAGGTGACCGATCGCCGGTTCCGCGGCGTGCCCGGAGTGCGTCCCGGTCTCCACTCCGAGCAGCTGCGAGAGTGCGAGGGCCAGCTGCGCGACGGCGACGAGCCCCAGCCCGATCCGTGCCGGCCACCGTTCCGCGCTCGGTGCGGGCGTGCGCTCCAGGATCACCGCGGTCAGGTCCGGGACGGGTGGCGCGGTGCTGAGCGACAACGAACGGTGCAGCTGCGCGGCGCGCGAGAACCATGAGCGGCAGTCCGCGCAGGACGAGACGTGCAGGTCGACAGCACCCGCCGGCATCGGCTCGGTTTCGCCGTCGAGCCGCGCGGACAGTGCTTCACGGCAGTCCTGGCACTTCACAATCTCAATAGTCGGGCATGGGCAGCCAGGAGTTCCAGCGGGTGGCTAATCTTGCGCTCATGGCCCGGCGCGCGAACGAAGACGACGAGCGAGTGACCGCGCTGGCAATCGCTGCCGGCCGGGGTGATCGGCGTGCGCTGGAGGAGTGGGTCCGCGCCACGCAGGCCGACGTCTGGCGGTTCGTCGCCCACCTCAGCGACATCCGGGCCGCCGACGATCTCACGCAGGAGACCTTTCTTCGCGCCTTCGGCAGTCTCCGCCGGTTCGCCGGGCGGTCGTCCTCGAAGACTTGGCTGCTGTCCATCGCGCGGCGCGTGGTCGTGGACCAGATCCGTTCGGCGTCCGCCCGGCCGAGGATCGTCGACGCGGACTGGGAAGCGGTCGCCGAACGCCGTGACGCACGCCGCGGCGATGGCTTCGAAGGCCTCGTCGAGTTGCACATGCTGCTCGCCGGTCTCGACGAAGACCGCCGTGACGTGCTGGTGCTGACCCAGGTCCTCGGTCTGTCGTACGTCGAAGCGGCCGAGGTGTGCGGCTGCCCGATCGGCACGATCCGCTCGCGCGTGGCCCGAGCCCGTGAAGACCTCCTCGCCGAAACCAGCCAACTTGACAACGGCGCAGTCTGAACCATTCGTACCAACGTCTGTTAGGCCAAGTGGTCCAAGACGTTCGTCCGATGTCCACATGGTTGACACGGCGGTCTGCGCTGTGGCACGGCACACATTTGAGGCCGTTCGATGTCACGCCGTCACAGAGATGACCTGACACGACTACACAACGTTGACTCCTCGTGGGCCGCTGCCTACGGTGACGCCAGTCATTAGGTCCCCTGCTGTTCCCGCTGTGCTGCCTGCTCCCACCATCACATTGGCCAATGGCTGTCCTCTTGTGTGCATAGCGTTCGTTGAAAGGGTTTTCGATGGCCAGTCCCACCACCAGCCCGGGTCACGATGATGTGACCGACGAGACCGGCGAGGGCGGCGGGCTGGGCCGCCGCCGGTTCCTCACCTTCCTGGTCGCGGCCCCCACTCTCACCATCGCGGCCAAGATCGGCTTCGATGCGCTGTCCCCGTCCGAAGCCCAAGCGGTGATCCCGACCCTGCCCAGTCCTGCCGAGATCCTCGACCTCGGTGACGTCCTCACCCTGTCTAACGCGGCTACCGCGAACATGCTGGTCCTCGAGGTCATGCAGAGCGGCAACGTCCGGCTCCAGCTGCCGCGGTGCGAGGTCGGCCAGGGCATCACGACGGCCACCGCGATGCTCGTCGCCGAAGAGCTGGACATGCCACTCGCCAACGTCGAGGTGACGCTTTCGGACGCCCGGCCCGAGTTGCTGTTCAACCAGCTCACCGGTGGCTCCAACACGATCCGCTCGGTGTACGGGCCGGTGCGCCAGGTCGCGGCCACGGCCAGGGCACGCATGGTCGCCACCGCCGGGCAGCAGTGGAACGTGTCGGCCGACAGGCTCTCCACCCGCGGCGGCAGTGTCGTCGCGCCGGACGGCCGCACGGCCAGCTACGCCTCGCTCGCCGCGCCGGCGAGCCGCGCCAGCCTGCCGGACCTCGTCGTGCAGCCGAAGGCCGAATCCGCGCACACGCTGGTGGGCACGCCGACCTCGCGCCAGGACGCCCGCGCGATGGTCACCGGTCAGCTGAAGTACACCCTCGACATCGACGTCCCCGGCGCGAAGCCGGTGATGGTGCGGCGCCCGCCGACGATCAACGGGACGGTCAACAAGGTCAACAACGAAGCCACCGTCCGCGCGATGCCGGGGATCATCGATCTCGCGGTGGTCCCGAGCGGCGTGGCCGTGATGGCGGAGACGTTCGGCCAGGCGCTCGACGGAAAGAACGCGCTCAACGTCACCTGGAACAAGGGGACCGTCGACGGCGAGAACAACGAGACGATCAAGAACAAGCTGAAGGCGGCCGCGCTGCCATTCGTGGTGCCGCCGCTGCTCACCCAGTACGTGGACGCGGAGTTCGACTTCGCGATGGTCAACCACGCTCCGATGGAGTCGAACTCCGCGGTCGCCGATGTGCGGGCGGACAGCGCGACGATCTGGGCCGGGCTGAAGTCGCCGATCGTGGCGAAGCAGACCATCGCCGCGGAGCTGGGGCTGCCGGAGAACAAGGTCACCGTGCACGTCCAGCAGGGTGGCGGCTCGTTCGGCCGCCGCTTGTTCTGGGACTCCGCACTCGAGGCGGCGCAGATCTCGAAGGCCATGAAGAAGCCCGTCCGGCTCATGTGGAGCCGGATCGACGACATGCGTCACGGGCGCGCCCGCGCCGCGAGCCACCACAAGATCCGGGCCACTTTCGCGCTCGGCCAGGTGCTGACCTTCGAGCACCGCGTGGCCAGCGCCGAAACGGACTGGGGGCACGGCCTCGGCGAGATCCTGACGTCGTTCGCGGCGAAGCTCCCCGTCGGCGGAAACCTCAGCTTCGCCCAGACGGTGTTCCTGCTGACCGTCAAGTCGCCGTACAACTTCGGGGTCACCACGCAGCTGCTCAACGAGGTCCCGCTGAAGATGCACACGGGCGCGTGGCGTTCGGTGTACTCGTCGAGCACACGCGGCGCCGAAGAGATCATGGTCGACGAGATCGCCGCGAAGCTGGGCAAGGACCCGGTGGCGTTCCGCCGCGAGTTCATCAAGGAGCCGCGGCAGCGCGCGGTGCTCGACAAGGTCGCCGAGCTCGGCCAGTGGGGCAAGACGATGCCGAAGGGCTTCGCCCAGGGCGTCGCGGTACACGGCGAGTACAAGTCGTACACCGCTTGCCTGGTCGAAATCGACGCTCGGGACCCGAAAGCGCCGCGTGTCACCAAGGCGACGATCGCGACCGACGTCGGCCGCCCGATCAACCCGCGCGGCATCCAGTCGCAGATGCTCGGCGGGCTGACCGACGCCATTTCGACGACACTCACCGCCGGACTGCACATCGACAAGGGACTGCCGCTCGAAGGCAGCTACTCGCAGTTCCACTACGCGAGGCAGAAGAACTCCCCGCTCGACGTCCAGGTGTTCGTGATGCCGGCCAACGGCGAACCCGGCGGTTCCGGCGAGCTGGGTGTGCCGGCCCCGGTCGGTGCGATCGCCAACGCCTACGCCCGGGCGACCGGGATCAAACCGCGGAGTTTCCCGATCAACTTCCCGGTCGACTTCGAGCCCTTCCCGCGCTGATCCCCGTTCGTCTTAAGGAGTTTTCATCGTGCCCAACTACACCTTTTCCGTGAACGGGAAGTCCGTCACCGTCAACGCGCCGGCCGATCTGCCGCTGCTGTGGGCGTTGCGGGACAAACTCGGCGTCCGCGGACTCAAATACGGCTGTGGCATCAACGTCTGCAAGGCCTGCACCAGCCACCTCGACGGCGAGGCCATCAACCCCTGCGTCACGCCGGTGGCGTCCGTCGCGGGCAAAGAGGTCACCACCATCGAGGGTCTCGCCGACGGCGACAAGCTGCACCCCGTGCAGGAAGCTTGGCTCGAGCAGGATGTCGCCCAGTGCGGTTACTGCCAGCCCGGTCAGATCATGGCTGCCGTGGCGCTGCTGAAGAAGACCAAGAACCCGACCGACGCCGACATCGACAAGATCGAGAACGTCTGCCGTTGTGGTTCTTACTTCCGGATCCGGGAGGCGATCAAGTCCGCTGCCGCGAAGATGTGAGAAGTAGCTGAGAGGGGAGTCGCGGTCTCTGGAGGACCGCGGCTCCCCTTTCTTGTTTGCGGGGATTCTGAAGCGCTGCTGCCGCAGGTGCGGAGTGTTGGTCCGTCGTTAGGCTGAATGGCGGTACTCGTGTTAGATGACACCTTCGAGGGACTCAGAGCGGAGCACCCGAGGACGTCAATGCATTTCACAGAGTTGGATCCCAGGGTCGCGGCGCTCACCGTCGAGGTCGAGACCCGCATGCCTGAGATGATCAAGAACACCGTTGCGCAGATCCTCGAGGAGATGCCGGTCTACGGTGACGCCCAGTTCGTCTCGCTGGCCGAACTCCAGAAGTCGGTCGAGGTCAACCTCGACTTCGTCATGCGCACCTTGCAGGGCTCGGAAGCGGCGGACCTGTCGCAGGCGACCGCTACCGGCCGGGCCCGTGCGCTCCAGGGCGCACCGCTGCCGGAACTCCTTCGGGCGTACCGGATCGGCCTGACCGAGGTGTGGAACAAGTTCGTCGAACTCACCGCCGCGGGTGAGCGCGCCGACATGGCCGGGCTCGTGTCGGCGACCACGGCCATCTGGGCGCTGATCGACGACTACGCCGAAGCGCTGACGACCGCGTACCGCGAAACCACCGCCGAAATGATGCTTTCGCACCAAAGCCGGCGCTCGGCGCTCGTCGAGGCGCTGTTCGTCGGGGGCAGCGCGACCGAGGGCACGCTGTGGGACATCGCGCGGGTGCTGGAGCTTTCGCTGGACGGCACGTTCGTCGTCGTCGCGGCCGAGACACCCAAGCTGGGCCAGGAACCGTTGCCGCAGATAGAGAACCGGCTGCGGGACAGGCATCACGCGTCGGCGTGGCGGCTCACGCCCGATCTCCAGGTCGGTGTGGTCTCGATGCGCGATCCGCAGGCGTCGAGCGTGATCATCGAGCTGCTGCAGGAGAAATCGGTGGGCCGCATCGGCGTGAGCCCCGTCTTCTCCGGTCTCGGCAACACGGCGCGGGCGCTGCACCTGGCGCGGGTGGCGCTGTCGAGTCTCAGTCCCGGATCGTCCGGAATGGTGCAGTTCAACGAATCCCCGCTCGCCGGGCTCGTCGCGAGCGCGCCAGAGGCGTCCGTCCAGCTGGCGCACCACGTGCTGCAGCCGATCCTCGATCTGCCCGGCGACGATCGGAACGTGCTGCTGCTGACGTTGCGCGCGTGGTTCGAGTGTCAGGGCTCCACGAAGCTGACCTCCGAGCGGATGTTCTGCCACCCCAACACCATCCGGCACCGCCTCAAGCGCATCACCGAGGAACTGGGCCGCTCACTCGCCGACCCGGCCGACATCGCCGAGCTCGGCGCTGCCCTGCGCGCCCTGCACATGTTCCCGGACACCGCCCACCTCCCGCCGCCCCCGGCGCGCCGCGTGGGCTATTGAGGGCAACGGGTGGCGTCGGCTCGGCCGAGCACGTTGTCCGCGGTGGCTCGAGGATCAGCTCCGCTCGGGATCTGGTCAAACGTTCGCGGGACGGCGCAGGGGTGTCAGTGCGAGGGCGCCGAGCAGGGGGCCGATCGCCAGCAGCGGAGTGGCGGCCTGCCAGCCGACGACGTCGGCGAGCAGCGGCAGGCCCTGGATCGTCACGGCGCTCACCAGGAAGCCGATCGCGGTCTGGACGGACAGTGCGGTGCCGACGTAGCGCTGATCGGTCACTTCGCTCAGTGCAGTCGAGAACTGGCCCGAGTCGGCGATCGCCGCGATGCCCCACACGGTCAGCAGGAGCGTGAGCACGATCGGGTGGGCGCCGAACACGGCCACCGAGGCCACGCAGCAGCCGCCGCTGAGCAGCATTGCCGCCCGCGCGACTTCGACGCGGCCGACGCGGTCGGACAGGATTCCTCCTGCCAGGCAACCGATCGCGCCGCCCAGGCCGATGACGACGAATGCCGTCAAACTTGTCAGTCGCGGGTCGCCGGAGCCGGGTGACCAGGCGGCGTAGCTCGCGGCGATGTAGGCGGACAGGCAGGCCCAGAGCGCGTAAAGCTCCCACATATGCCCGAAGTAGCCGAAGACGATCAGCCGCTGACGCCGGTCGCGGAACATCGTGGCGACGTGCGAGGGCGCCCAGGGCGGTGACGGGCACGCGTCCGGGCTCTGCCGGACGAAACCGAGCGCGACCAGTGCGCCGAGCAGTGCGAGTGTCGCCGCGTGGCTAAGGACGTCCCGCCAGTTCGGCAGGCCGAGGGCGTTGAGCAGTTGGGGTGCGGCCGAACCGAGAGCCAGTGCGGCGAGCAGGACACCGAGCGCGGCCCCGCGGCCGCGGGGGAACCACGAGACGACGATCTTCATGCCGGTGGGGTAGACACCCGCGAGCGCGAACCCGGTCACGAACCGCAGCAGTATCGCGGAGCCCATTTCGTTGCCGTAGAACGGGAACGCGTACGTCGCCGCCGCGGCGATCGCCGCACTGACCGCGATGAGCACATGCGGGCGGACGCGGTCGGCGATATTCATCACGGCCGAAACGATCGCCCCCGCCGCGAACCCTGCTTGCACCGTCGTCGTGAGGAGAACGGCGTCGCCCCGCGTCAGTCCCCATTCCGCGGTGAGTGCCGGGACCACGCTGGACGCGGAGAACCACAGCCCCATGGCCAGGATCTGGACCAGTGCGGTCAACGCGAGCTGGCGACGGCCTTCGTCGGCGAAACGGGAACTGGGCACGACCGCATGTATCGCGCGAACCCGCGCACATCCACAAGATCGTCCACTCTTTCGAGTGAGATCTTGGTTGACACAGCGTGCCTCTGTGTCTAACATTCGGACGCAGAGCCTGGCTTTGTAATCGGCTGGGATGGGCACGCAAGGAGGCGCGTCAATGACGTCAGCGGTCGGTGGAGAAGCGGAGCAACAGGAAGTCACCTGGCGCGACGGCAAGCGCTACGCGTGGCTGCTCGGCCTGGTCATCCCCATGGCGCCGTTCCTCGCCTGGGGGTTTGTCTCGGCCACCGGGCTCGGCCTGTTCTGGTGGACCGGCCCGATTTTCGTCTTCCTGCTCATCCCGCTGATCGACGTCGTCATCGGCACGGATGCCGAGAACCCGCCGGACGACCTGATCGAGTGGCTGGAGCAGGACCGCTACTACCGCTGGATCACCTACCTCTACCTGCCCGTGCAGTACGTCTCGCTCGTCGTCGCGTGCTGGCTCTGGACCACGCACCCGATGTCGGTGGCGGACAAGATCGGGCTGGCGATCACCGTGGGCATCGTGGCGGGTTTCGGCATCAACACCGCGCACGAACTGGGCCACAAGAAGGACCAGATGGAGCGCTGGCTGTCGAAGATCGCGCTCGCGCAGGCCGCGTACGGGCACTTCTTCATCGAGCACAACCGCGGCCACCACGTCCGCGTCGCGACCCCGGAGGACCCGGCGAGTTCGCGGTTCGGCGAGACGTTCTGGGGTTTCCTGCCGCGTTCGGTCGCCGGGAGCCTGAAATCGGGCTGGAGCCTGGAAAAGACGCGGCTGGGCCGCCTCGGCAAGGGGCCGTGGAGCCTGCGCAACGACGTCGTCAACGCCTGGCTCATGACGGTGGTCCTCTTCGCCGCGCTGGCCGTGGCCTTCGGGCCGTCGGTGCTGCCGTACCTGCTCATCCAGGCGGTGTTCGGGTTCTCCTTGCTGGAGGCGGTGAACTACCTGGAGCACTACGGCCTCATGCGGCAGAAGGAGCCGAAGGGCCGCTACGAACGCCCCGCGCCCCGGCACAGCTGGAACAGCAACAACGTCTGCACCAACGTTTTCCTCTACCACTTGCAGCGCCACAGCGATCACCACGCCAACCCGACCCGGCGCTATCAGGCTCTCCGCCACTTCGAGCAGGCGCCGCAGCTTCCCGCCGGCTACGCGTCGATGATCGTCTGCGCGTACTTCCCGCCGGTGTGGCGCCGCGTGATGGACAAGCGCGTGCTCGCCCACTATTCGGGTGATGTGACGCTGGCGAACATCAACCCCCGCAACCGGAACAGGGTGCTGGCCCGTCACGGCGGGACGGCATGAGCCGGTTCCGCTGCGAGATCTGCGAGTACGTGTACGACGAAGAACTGGGCGCGCCAAGGGAAGGCTTCCCGGCCGGTACGGTCTGGGCCGACGTCCCCGACGACTGGGCCTGTCCTGACTGCGGCGTACGGGAGAAGATCGATTTCGAGGAGATATCCGCGTGAAGGTCTATCGCTGTGAGGTCTGCGGTTTCGAGTACGACGAGGAACTGGGCTGGCCCGACGAGGACATCGCGCCCGGCACCCGGTGGGACGACATCCCGGACGACTGGTCCTGCCCGGACTGCGGCGCGGCCAAGGCGGACTTCGTCATGGTCGAGGTCGAGCGTGCGTGAGAGGGCGTCCGCGAGCCGGGCGGACTTGCGTAAATGCTGCGCGCGGACCCGCTTTGGCAGACTAGAGCGCGTCGCGGGTTCTCCAGACGGGTACCCAGCATGCTGTCAACGTCGTTGACATCGACGGGGGTCGCTGACAACGTGGTGGACATGACCGCCGCGAAACGTCGACTACCTTTTGCCGAAGCGGCCCGTGTTTTGCTGCGGGACACCCTGCTCGACGCCGCCCGTGACCTGTTGCGCGACCACGAGTGGGCCGACCTCAAGATGGCGGACATCGCGTCGGCGGCCGGTGTCAGCAGGCAGACGCTGTACAAGGAGTTCGGCTCGCGGCAGGCGTTCGCGCAGGCGTACATCCTGCGAGAGGCCGACGAGTTCCTTTCGGCCGTCGAGGGTGCCATGGTGGCGCACCACGAAGACCCGCGTCAGGCCATCCGCGCGGCCGTCGAGGTGTTCCTGACCGCGGCCGCCGAAGAACCGCTGATCAAGGCGATCGTCGCGGGCGACGACAGTGACGGCCTGCTCGCGCTCGTCACCAACCAGGCCGGCCCCGTGCTGCACGGCGCCACCGACAGGCTGGCCGCGTTCCTGATCGGGCAGTGGCCGCACGCCGACGCCGACGCGCTCGTGGTGGCGGCGAAGTACTTGGTGCGTCTTGCGATCAGCCACGCCGCTTCGCCCGACGGCACACCCGCCGAGACGGCCGCGACGATGTCCACGGTGCTCGGTCCGTACCTGGACCACGTGGTCGGCGCGCGCTAACGTCGGCACCGCACAAGGAGGTGCGGTATGCGCGGGTTGCGCGTCGTCCTGGCATTTGTCCTGGGGTTCACCCTCGTCAGTGTTGTACCGGCTCAGGCGAGCGGCGGTGGGCCACTACCGGGGTACACGATCAGCAATCCGCCGTTGACGCCCGCGGTGGTCGGCGGAAAACCGGCGAAAGTCCTGCAGGGCGTGCACAGCCACGCCGGGTACGTCATCGAGGTCCCGCCGACATGGAACGGTGAGCTCGCCATGTGGGCGCACGGCTACCGAGGCCAAGGCACCGTGCTGACCGTCGATCCGCCCGCCTACGGACTGCGTCAGCAGCTGCTCGATCAGGGCTACGCCTGGGCCGCGTCTTCCTACGCCACCAACGGTTACGACGTCGGCTCCGGGGTCACCACGACCCGGGAACTGGCGACGCTGTTCGGCAAGCTCGTCCAGCGGCCGAAGCAGGTCTTCATCGCCGGGGTGTCGATGGGCGGGCACGTCATCGGGCGTTCGCTGGAGGAGTACCCGGGCTTCTACGCCGGTGCGCTGCCGATGTGCGGCGTCCTCGGCGACCACGAGCTGTTCGACACCTTCCTCGACTACCAGCTCGTCGCCCAAGACCTCGCCGATGTGCCCGCGTACCCGACTCCGGCGGACTACCTGACCAACGCGGTGCCGAAGATCCAGCAGGCGCTCGGAATGACCGGACTGAAGCCCGGCGGCCCGGACACGCTCAACCCGCTGGGCTCGCAGCTGCGGGCGATCACTGTCAACCAGACCGGCGGCGCCCGGCCCGGCGCGGAGAAGGCTTTCGCCTACTGGAAGGACTTCCTGTTCAGCCTCGGCGCTCCGGCGACGGGCGCGAGTCTCGCTCAGGACCCCGGGCAGATCGCGACGAATCTCTTCACGCGGTACCGGCCGAGCACTCCGGTCGAGGTGAACAGGACTGTTCAGCGGGTACCCGCGGAGAACCTGCGAGCGCGGCTCTCGCCTGGCTTGTCGGCGAACCCCCAGATCTTCGGCGTGCCCACGGCGCCGGTGCTGAGCCTGCACGGACTCGGCGACATGTTCGTGCCGTTCTCGATGGAACAGGTGTACCGCGACGACGTCGCCCGGCACGGCAAGACGCAACTGCTCGCGCAGCGCGCGATCCGGACGGCGGAGCACTGCGAGTTCGATGCCAAGGAAGTCGGGACGGCTTGGAACGACCTCGTGCGCTGGGTGGATACGGGACGGCGCCCGGCCGCGGATGTCGTCGACGATCCGAAGGCGGTGGCGTCGGCAGGGTACGGCTGCCGGTTCACCGATGCCGCGGCTTACCCGAGTGGGACGCGAGGGTTCTTCCCGGCTTGCCCGGGTGCCTGACGGCGGCTGGGATTACCCCAAAGCGGCGTTGGGGGCATTCAACGCCCCCAA
>JAVXWP010000005.1:0-53720 GCA_032230695.1 Actinomycetota bacterium
GCTGGCGCCGTCCGGGATCCGCGTGCTCACCCTGCACACCGGTGGCATTCCCGAGACGATCCCGGCGGACTATGACCTGCGCGCGCACATCGAACGGCACATCGTCGGGCAGACCTTGACCGGGAGCGCCGCGACACTGGACGACGTCGGCAACGTGGCTGCCTTCGCCGCCTCGGACTGGGCTCGCACCATGACAGG
Organism: Actinomycetota bacterium; assembly: GCA_032230695.1. Lineage (GTDB taxonomy): Bacteria > Actinomycetota > Actinomycetes > Mycobacteriales > Pseudonocardiaceae > Amycolatopsis. Next base: position 199 of record JAVXWP010000005.1, read on the forward strand.
GTCGGCGCTCAACATGACCTGCGGTTCGTTCATCAACTGAGCAAGGCAAAGGCACACTGGTCGCCGACGGAACCCGGGCCACCGCTGAGGCCGCACTCACCGCCAACGCCCTCAACGTCGCCATCAGAGCACCGCGTCGACGTCTTCACGTTCCTTGGCGCGCCGGCGTTTCACGATGACGACCGTGAGCACGACGGCTACGAGCGCACCGGCGAGGATCGAACTGCCCTTGCCGATGAGTTCCTCGGCCTGCTTCGCGGCTTCCCCGGCGGCGGAACCGATCCCGATGTGCAACGCGCACCACGCGGTGGCACCGACCATCACCGCTGGGACGAACTTCCGCAAAGGTAGCCCCGAAGCACCAGCCGCGGCGGGCACGAGCGTGCGCAGCACCGGCAGGAAGATCGCGATGAGTACCGCCAAGGCCCCATACCGGCGCAGGAAATCGGTGGCCTTGTCCCAGCCCTGCGCGCCATGCTTCCGCACGATTTTCGTCTGCCGCAGCCGTGGTCCGAACCTCTTGCCGAGCGCGTAGCCGACCAGGTCGCCGGCGACCGCACACAGGGTGGTGACCAGCCACATGATCAGGAACTTCGGCACGCTGGTGGCGGTGGTGCCCAGGACGAACAGCCCGGTCTCGCCGGGTGCGATGAACCCCAGGCCGAGCGTGCATTCGCCGAACACGAGGATTCCCGCCCCGGCCACCACTCCCGCCGGGGGGAGGCCCTGCAGCCAGTTGAGGAGATCGGTCAGCATCTCCTCACCCCACGATCTGCGTCGGATTTGGTCATGCCCCAAGGATTTCGGCTGCGGGCTCGCCCGACATCTGGCGAACGCAGCAGGCCGCACCGGTCGAAAGTAATAGACGGTCAGGCCCGGTCAACCAGTCCCGCTTCGAAGGCGATGATCGCGGCCTGCACCCGGTTCGCCACTTCGAGGCGGCGCAGGATCGAGCTCACGAACACCTTGACGGTGCCTTCCACCACGTTGAGCCGCCGGGCGATCTCCGCGTTGGGCAGCCCACCGCCAAGCAACGCCAGTACCTCCCGTTCGCGCCCGGTGAGGGTTTCGACCAGCGTGCGGGCACGGACCGCGCTCGACATCCTGTCACCGCCACCGGCGTTGAGCTGCCGGATCACCCGCTGGGCGATCTTCGGCGACAGGTACGCGGCGCCGTCGGCCACCGCCCGGACACACGCGAACAGCTCCCGCGGATCCCCGCTCTTGAGCAGGAAACCCCGGGCTCCGCCGCCGAGCGCGCGGGCGATGTGCTCGTCCTCGGAAAACGTGGTCAGGATGATCACGCCGACCTCGGGCATGATCCGGCTGATTTCGGCCGCCGTGGACAGCCCGTCCAGGTTGGGCATCATGATGTCGAGCAGCGCGATATCCGGCCGGTGCGCCCGGATCAGCTCAAGCGCCTCGCGCCCGTCGGTGGCCTCAGCCACCACTTCCAGCTCCGGGTCCGCCCCGAGCACGGCACGGATTCCGGCCCTCGTCAGCGGTTCGTCGTCGGCCAGGAGCACACGAATCACGGCGTATTCCCCTCTACCGCGCTTCGCGGGACGATCTCTTTGAGCAGCAAACGGTCTTCACTGAAGCACAGCCGGTAGAGCAACCTGTCGTCAGTGGACTCTTCGGCCCAGTAGAGCTTGCACTCCGAGCCCGTCGGCCCGGCCGCGAGCATGCCATCCGGGCCGCCCAGCACCTGGAACAGCGGCAGCATCGCCTCGACGTCCTCGCGGGGCGCACCCACGCTGACCCCTTCGTACGCAGCGGCATCGAGACTGTTGTTGGCGCCCACGGCGAAGTCGAGCACGCCAGTGAGCACCGCGACCACGGCTCCTGCCAGCAGCGGTATCCGGATCGCACTGGCGAGACCGCGCCGGGCCTCTCCCCTGGCGCGTTCAAGATGCCGGACCGACTCGGTCGCGTCGGACACGGGTTGCGCGTGGTGCGGAAGGGTTGCCACCAAAGCGAACCCGCCGTCGCGAGGCCCGGCGTCCAGTGTCCCGCCGAGCAGCCGCACCCGCTCCAGCAGCCCGACGAGTCCGTATCCGCCGCCGGTGCCCTCGAGCGGCCGCCCGGTTGGCGGTCCATTCGCGACGGTCACCGTCGTACTGTCCATTTCGTACTCGAACCGGACTGTGACGGCTGCTCCGGGTGCGTGCTTGACGGCGTTGGTCAGCCCTTCCTGGACCACCCGGTGCGCCGCGCGGTCCACGATCACAGGCAGATCCGCCGGAATCTCCGGCCGTGCCCACTCGACGTTCATCCCGGCGCCGGCGGCCCGCTCGATCAACCCGGTGATGTCGACGCGCTCGTCCGGCTCGGTGCCGTTGCCGGGCCCGAGCATCCCGATGATCTCCTGCAGCCGCTCGGTGGCCTCCGAAACGCCGGCACGCAGCTCGCCCGCCAGTGCGCGCGGCCGCTCGCCGAGCTCCGCCGACACTTCGAGCGCGGCCGCGCGCAAGGCGATCAACCCCCACTCATGGCCGAGCGAATCGTGCATGTCCCTGGCGATCCTGGCCCGCTCCCGCACTCGCGACCGCTCGACTTCGAGCTGCTGCTGGCGTTCGAGCAGCGCGGCGCGCTCCCAACCGGCGGCGACCAGTTCCGCCCGCTGCCGCCGGTACCGGCCGAACAACCATGGCAGCACGACCACCGGCAGCAGGAGCAGTACCAGCACGAACCAGTCGTAGAGCCCGAACACCAGCCCGAAGCCGCCGCGCGCCGTGGTTTCGAGCAGCACGCTGACCGGCAGCCCTGCCAGCACGACGGCGACAAGGGCGTACCAGATGGGACGGGCCTCGCCCAGCCGTCGCCCGGCGAGGTAGCCGAACACCGCGGCGGCGAAGAACGGCCAGCTGTGCTTCGGATTCGTGGCCGTAGGCGCGAGCACCAGCAGCTGAACCGTGGTGGCGGCGATCGTGAGGCTCAAGGTGACCATGGGATAGGTGTCGAAGAGGAGCACCGCCGCGCCGAGCAGCAATGCTCCCAGGACCAGCTCGACCCAGCGGTACACCGGATCCTCGATCGTGAGCACGCCGATGACGAGCGGAACCACCAGCGCCGCCCACAGCAGCGCTTTGGTCCATGGCCGGTCAGTCATCGGGCCATCCGATGCCCCACTGCGCCAGCACACGGTCGACTCTATCTTAATGCCGAGCAATCGACGGACCCTCAGTACGCACCGGCAAGAGCGCCAAGATTGAGCACTCGTAGTTCGCTGAGCATGCGGACATACCGGCTGCCCCGGGTGTCACGGGGCAGCACCAAGGTCGGCCGCCGCAGGACGACGTCGTTGTACCGGGTGGCTAGCAGCGCGGCGCAGGCGCCGAACTCCTGGTCCACCTCGCCCCAGGACAGCGTCACCTGGTAGCCGTCCTGACTGCGGGCGAGAATGACGACGTTGAGCTGGTCCATTTTGTGGTCGTCGCGCAGCGCCAACCCGATGCCGGTGAGCAGATCGTGCAACGCCACCCCGCGCACTTCGTCCACGCGATCGCACGAACGGGTGACGTAGTGGACCCGCTCAGGGCCGCGGGCGCGACGGTCCAACTCGGCCGTCGAGACCACGGTGCCTGGTGCCCGGACGTCCCCGGTCACCAGGAACTCGTCGGCCCTCAACGGGAAACGCGCCGGTGAGACCGCCACGTCCGCTGGTTCCATCACCCCAGCCTAAGTCAAAATCTCCATCCGCATAAGCCATCATAAAGAGCGCTTATGACCGCAGGTGAGAAGCTTCTCAGGGGCGGATAACCGCAGATGCGGGAGTCACACCTGCCGCAGCCGGATAACGGCACTGGCGTAGTCACCCACGGGCAGCTCGACGGGCAGCCCATGGGCGGCGAGGACCGCACCGGAGTGCTCTGCCCCCGAGTCCTCGTCACGGTAGCGCGCGGAGGGATCCAGCCCGGTCAAGGGGATCCGGGACAGCGATCGTCCGAAGTGGCGGGTGGGCGCGAAGACGAATACCACCGCGCGGTCACCATCGGCCGACACGTACTGGGTCACCGTCCGCCCGTGCCGGTAGAGCTTCCCGTGCTGCACGACCGGCCGGATGTCCTTGTACAGCGCGATCTGCGTCCGGGCGTAGGCCAGCTCGTCGTCGCTCCACGCCGTCACATCGCCGCCGATGCCGAGCACACCGGTCATCGCGACGTGGAACCGGAAGGGTAGCGGGATGGACCGGCCGGTCATGAAATGCGGGTTGTCGGTCACCCAGGCGGCCATCGCGCGCGCAGGGTAGAGCTGGCTGTAACCCTCCTGGATGATCAGCCTGTCGTGGGCGTCGGTGTTGTCGGACGTCCACACCTGGTCGGTGCGGGCGAGCGCACCGAAGTCGATCCGGCCACCGCCGCCACAGCACGATTCGATGCGCAGCCCCGGATGTTCGGCGCGCAACCGGTCCATGATGCCGTACACAGCCCGGGTGTGGCCGATCCACAGGCTTTCGGGGTCTTCGGTGTTGGACGGCCAGCCGGCCTCACTGAAGGCACGGTTCATGTCCCATTTGAGGAAGTCGATGCCATGGTCGCCGACCAGCGCGGTCAGCCAACCGAACGCCCACTCCGCGACCTCGGGATCGGCGAAGTTGAGGACCAGCTGGTTGCGCAGCTCGGTCCGGCGCCGGTTCGACTGGTGCAGCACCCAATCGGGACGGACGCGATAGAGGTCGCTGTCCGGGTTCACCATTTCCGGTTCTACCCACAGGCCGAACTTCATCCCGAGCCGGTGCACCTCCTCCACCAGCGGTTTCAGCCCGTCGGGAAAGCGCTCGGTGTTGACCTGCCAGTCCCCCAGCCCGGCGTGGTCACTGATGCGGCGGCCGAACCAGCCGTCGTCCATCACGAACAGCTCGGCGCCCAGTTCCGCGGCGAGCCCCGCCAACTTCAGCTGTCCGGCCTCGTCGACGTCGAAACCCGTGGCCTCCCAGGAGTTGTACAGCACCGGGCGCAGCTCGTCCGCGTGCGGCAGCACTTCCCGCAGCGCGTATTCGTGCCAGCTCCGGCTCACCGCGCCGAAACCGTGCGCCGAGTAGAGCCCGGCGAACACCGGTGTCCGCAACGTCCTGCCGGGGAGCAGCGTCCAGTGGACACCGTCGTGGCCGAACCCCCCGGTGACGGCGACCTTGTCGGCCGAGTCGCGGCTGACGGTGATCCGCCACGAACCGCTCCACGCCAGCGCCGCGCTCCATACCTCGCCGTGTTCCTCGCCCGCGTCCCCGGCATCGACCATCACCCACGGATTGGCGTGATGACTGCTGACACCGCGGCGGCTGGTCAGCACGGTCTCGGCGGCGGCGAGTTCGCCGCGCCGCAACTGCGACTCCCCGCCCCACCGGCCGATGACGTGACTGAGCCGGTAGGCGGCCCGCATCGGCAGCGACCACGCGGCGGAATCCGCGCGCAGCAACGAAATGTCCTCGCTGTCGCCGGTGTTGACCAGCTCCACCCAGCGTTCGACGACGTCGGTCCCCGGCGTGACGCGGTAGTACAGCACGATCCGCAACGGGTAGTGCCGATCGGTGAAATCGAGCCGAAGGGTGGTCCCGCCGAGGATCTCCGAGCCGGTGAACGCCCATTCGATCGCGCGTGTCCCGTCGGCGAACCGCACCTGCAGCGACGCCGGGGCGTACCTCGCGCCGCCGTCGACACCCAGTTCCTCCCAGCCGTCGTAAGGCCCGTCGAAACTGTTCTCCGGTGGACGGTCCGGCTGTTCCAGGCTGATCAACTGAGCCTCGGTCAGCGACTGTCCCCAGTAGACGTTCAGCGGTGAGTCGTCACCGCGGAGGGTCACGCCGTAGCTGGTGGAAACGGTGTTCAGCAGCCACATGCGGCGCCCGGAGCCGCCGATGACCTCGCTGATCGCGGACATAGTGCTCCCCTTTAGGTGGTCCTGTTTTCGCCGATGTTCCGGCTCGCTCAGCCCTTGCTGGAACCGAGCGTGAGCCCGGCGACGAACTGCTTCTGGAGCAGGAAGTACAGGATCAGTGTCGGAATTGCCGTCATCAGCGCGCCGGCCGCGACCAGGTTCGGGTTGGTGAAGAATTCACCGGACAGGTTCGCGATTGCGGAAGTGATCGGCCGCTTGCTCCCGGTCTGAAACAGCACCAGTGCCCAGAAGAAGTCGTTGTAGATCCAGATGGATTCGAGCGTCGCGAGCGCGGCGAACGCCGGGCGGCACAGTGGCAGGATGATCTGGAAGAACTGCCGCCACACCGGGGCGCCGTCCACGAGCGCTGCTTCGGTGATCTCGTGGGGGATCGTGCGCATGTAGTTGCTCAGCACGAACGTGCAGAACCCGCACTGGAACGCCACATGGATGGCGATCACGCCCCACGCCGAGTTGTAGAACAGACCCGAGTCGCTCATCCAGGCCGGCAGCGGGAGTTTCAGATACAGCTGGAAAAGCGGGGTGATCAGCGCCTGCGGCGGGAGCAGGTTGCCCGCGGTGAACAGCATCAGCAACGCCAGGTTGAAGCGGAAGCTGAAGCGTGTCACGAAGAACGCGATCCCGGCGGCGAAGAACAGCGTCAGCAGCACCGCCGGAACCGTGATGAGAATCGAGTTCCAGAAGTAGTGCGGGAACTCCGCCTGTTGCCAGGCGTTGACGTAGTTCTCCCCGGTGATCGCCTTCGGGAACGTGAGGAAACCGCGCGACGCCGTTTCCTCGTACGGGCGCAGCGAGGTGTACACCGCCCACAGCAACGGGATCAGCCACACCAGCGCTGTCACCGAAAGGAAGACGTGGAGCAGTACACGTGCGGGCTTGACCTTGCGGCGGGCCTTGTGGACAGGCCGTGGCGCGGTGACGGCGGTCCGGACGCGCTTCGCCGGGGCTTGCGCGGTCATCGCTGCTCCTTGCGGAAGTTCTGCACCAGATAGGGAATGATCACCACGAGCGAGACGATGAGCAGGATCACCGCGAGCGCCGAGCCGTAGCCGACCTTCCCGGACTCGCCGACGATGTTGTTGGTGATCAGGATCGACAGCAGTTCGAGCCCTTGCTTGCTGCCGGTGTTGCCACCCATCACGTAGACGAGGTCGAAAGCCCGCAGTCCTTCCAGGACGGTCACCACCAGGATGATGACGTTCACCGGACGCAGGGACGGGAAGGTGATGCGGAAGAACGTCTGGCGCTCGTTCGCGCCGTCGATGGCGGCAGCCTCGCGCAGTGACGGGTCGAAGCTCTTCAACCCGGCCAAGTACAGGATCATGATGTACGCCGTGTGCCGCCAGCCAGCGGCCACCAGCACGGCGCCCAGATTCAGCTTCGGATCACCCAGCCAGTCCAAATAGGTCCCGTTGGGATTGTTCGTGCCCAGCAAACTGTTCAGCAGCCCGTAATCCGGCTGGTAGAAGATCTGCCAGATGAACCCGACCACGGCCAGCGAAATGACCATCGGCAGGAAGATCGCCGTCTGGTAGAAGCGGCTGAACCGGATGTTCTTGTCCAACTGGTAGGCAAGGAAGATACCGAACGGCGTGGGCAGCGCGAGCAGGAAAACCAGCCACAGCACGTTGTTCGTCACCGCGGGCCAGAACGACGGGTCGTTGGTGAAGGCCTGTTCGTACTGGGACAACCCGGCGCCATGGATGGTGTTCAGCCCGATGCCGTCCCAGTTGGTGAACGACAGGAACACCGACGCCAGCGCCGGGAACCAGACGAGCGCGAGGTGGATCACCAGTGGAATGCCGACCAGCAGGCCCAGCACCAATTTGTCGCGGCCGGTCAAGCGCCGCATCTTGCGCCGCCGGACAGGACGTCCGGCGGCCTTCGTCGTGCTCGTCATTGCGGGGCCCTTCTCAGGCGGAGAAGTACCGGCTCTTCTGGGATTCGATGCTCTGCAAGGTCGGCTGAGCCTGGCCGGGATTGCTCACGAAGTTCGAGAACGCGGGGATGACGACGTCCGACATGAACCCGGGGTCGCTGTCCCGGTCGCCGAACTGCGACATGTTCTTCGAGCTCGCGATCAGGGCCGCGGCCTTGGTCTGCAACGCGTTGTACTTCGAGGTGTCCGAGTTCGTCACCACCGCGAGGTTCGACTGGTCGCCGCTCTGGTAGGCCTCGGCGGCGGCCGCGGTCCCGATGAACTGCATCAGCTTCAGCGCGCCGTCGAGGTTCTTCGGCGACTTGCTGAGGAGGAACCCGTCGGTCGGCGCCTCGACGGAGTCGAGACCGTGTGCGGGATCCACCACCGGGAACGGGAAGAAGTCCAGGTCGTCGATGTCCGCGCCGGTGAACGAGGTCGCGACGAACATACCGGCCACAGCCATGCCGGCCTTCTTGTCCACCAGCGCCTGCTGCGCGTCCTGCCACTTCCGGCCGGCACCGCCCTGCTGGTAAAAGGGGATGACCCGGGACCACTGGTCGAGCACAGCGGTGACCTTCGGGTCGGTCCACGAGGTCTTGCCGCCCATGAGGTCGATGTGGAACTGGTAACCGTTGGTGCGCAGGTTGAGGTAGTCGAAGGTGTTGAGGAGCGTCCAGCCGTCGCCGGAACCGATGCCGTGGGCGAACGGGCTCAGGCCGTCGGTCTTCATCCGCCCGGCCAACGAGACCAGCTCGTCGAACGTGGCCGGCGCCTGGTAGCCGTGCTGGGCGAACACGCTCTTCCGGTAGAACACCGCGGTCGGGTAGTTGTAGATCGGCACGAAGTACGGCTTGCCGTCTTCACCGAGGCAGAGACTCTTGGTGGCGGCGGTGAAGTTGCCCTCGATGGCGGGCCAGATGGCGTCGATCGGGTGCAGCAGGCCCTTCTTCGCGAAGGTCTGCATCCGGTAGCCCGCGTACCAGGTGAAGACGTCGTCCGGGGTGCCCTGCAGGTAGCTGTTGATCGTCTTCTGGAAGGTGTTGTTGTCGACGATGTTGGGTTTGACGGTCCCGCCGCCGCTCTTGGCGAACGCGTCGATCAGCGCCTGGTAGGCCTTCTTGGCAGTCGGCTCGGATCCGCTGGACCCCAACGTGATCTCGCCGGTGGCACCACCACCGGTGGCCGGTGCCGAACCGCCGCAGGCCGCGAGCAACGGGCCGGTGGCGAGCAGGCCGGCCGCCCCGAGGAGTCCTTTGAGGACGGTTCGGCGATCGGCGGCGAGCATGCCGACTCGCCACGGCTCGGGCGAACGGCGCTGGAAGTGAGACATCATCGGCTCCTTGGTTGTTTTTCGGCGGGGACCGGGCTTCACGAGGTGTGAGGCGCGATGAAACGTTGGATGGCGACGGCTGCGGCGCCCCTGGCCCAGTCGTCGAACGACAGTGGCCGGATGATGAGCGCGCAGTCCCCCGCCGCGCCGAACGCGTGCTCGGCGAAGGTGGTGCGGATCTGCTCGGAGAACAGGTCATAGGCGGCGAGGCCTTCGCCGGAAATGACGATCCGCTCTGGACCGATGAAATTGGCGACGGCGGCGAGCGCCATCCCGATGGCGTGCCCGGCGACGGCGAACACACGCCGCGCGGCCGGGTCGTTCCTGGCCAGTTCGATCGCGGACGCCAGGTCCGCGACCTCGGCACCGGTGGTTTGCCTTATCCGGTCGAGGATCGCGGAGTTCCCGGCGATTGCCTCGACACATCCGTGGTTGCCGCAGTGGCAGAGCGGCCCGTCCCGGTCGAACGGCAGATGCCCGATTTCGCCCGCCACGCCGTGCGCCCCGGAAACGATACGTTCGTTGACGAAAAGCCCGCACCCGATTCCGGTACCGACGGTGACCACGGCGAACGAACCCGCGCCGACGCCGGAGCCGAACCACTGCTCGGCCACGGTCAGCGCGCGGACGTCGTTCTCCAGCCGGACCGGCAGGCCGGTCGCGGTGGCGACGAGATCGACGAACGGCACCTGGCGCCAGCCGAGGAACGGTGAGTAGCGCACCATCCCGCTCTCCGGGTCGACGTCACCGCCGACGGACACGCCGAGCCCGCCGAAACTGGCGCGGTAGGAGTCCGACTCGTCGAGCAGGTCCGCAACCAACGCCGCCAGTTCGGTCACCACGTCTTCGACCGCGCGGGATCGCAGCGAGCGATGGCGGACCGCGCACACCGTGGCCTGGAGATCGGTGACCACGCCGATGAGCTCGTCGCCGGTCACCTTGACCCCGGCGAAATAACACCGCTCGGCATGCACCCGCACCGGCGTCGCCGGGCGGCCGACCCGGCGCGAGCCCAGGTCCGCGGCCGGTTCTTCGACCTCGACCAGGTACCCGGCGTCGGCCAGCGGCTTCATCGCCTTGGTCACCGCGGCGGCCGAAAGACCCGTCCGCACGGCCACATCCGCCCGCGACAGCGGGCCGCCGGTGAGCACCGTGGTGAACACCAGCGAGCCCGTGGCTCCGGCCACGGGCGGTCGGCTGTGACCTGGGGAACGCATGCCCGACAGACTAGAGCCAATTATTTTCCGCCGTCAACAAATTAATTTCTTTGCAGGTCAGAGGCCTAGAGATGCTCTGCTTGCCGACGGCCGAGCCCAGCACACCACCAACGGCAGCACGAGGATCGCTAACCGCGGGCCACTGAAAGCCCGGTTCAACCAGGCGTGGTCTCCCCACCGAGAGCCGCGAGGACTTCGCCGGTGTAGTACGACGACAGCTGGTTCGCCGCGAAGAACACGTAGGACGGTGCCAGCTCGTCTGGCTGGGCCGGACGGCCGTAAGGCACCTGCTTCCCGAAGTCCGCGACCTTCTCGGCGGGGAACGTCGCCGGGATCAGCGGGGTCCACACCGGACCGGGCGCGACGCAGTTCACCCGGATCCCGCGTTCGACCAGCGCCTGAGCCATGGAGTACGTCCAAGCGTGCACGGCCCCCTTGGTGGCCGAGTAGTCGATCAAGGACTTGTTCCCGCGCAACCCGTTCACCGATCCGGTGTTGATGATCGCGCTCCCCCGGCCCATATGTGGCAAGGCCGCGGCCGTCACCCGGAAGTAGCTGTGGATGTTGACGTCGAAGGTGCGGATCCACTGGTCGTTCGTCAGGTCTTCCGGCGAGTCCACCGGGCTCTGCGTGGCCACGTTGTTGACCAGGATGTCCAGCCCGCCCATGGCTTCGACAGCCTGCTCCACCACTTGGCGGCAATGCGTGGCGTCGGCGAGGTCCCCGGGAATCAGCTCGCACAGCCTGCCCTGCGCCCGGACCAGTTCACCTGTCTGCTTCGCGTCGTCATGCTCGTCGAGGTACGCGATCGCGAGGTCCGCGCCCTCCTTGGCGAAAGCGACCGCCACCGCGCGTCCGATCCCGGAGTCACCGCCGGTGATCAGCACCCGGCGTCCCCGCAGGAGATCGCGGCCCTCGTAGCCGTCCATGGAATCCCGCGGCTCCGGATCCATTTCGCCGGTGGTGCCAGGATATTGCTGCTCTTGTGCCGGCTGGTTCGACTCGGACATCGTCGCCTCCTTTTAGCGCTGTACCGGCGGTGGGTACCCCGCCACGGCCCGGCCAATCCCTCATCCGGATTCGTCGGTAACCATGTGTGGAGCGCCCACCGGCTTCGACTCGGGAGATCCACGTTGTCGCAGGTAAACGCTGAACACGGCCATGGAGCCGATCGCGAGGAACTCCGACTGCCAGTTCTGCAGAGTCCGGTTCCAGAAATCCGCGGAACCGAGGTAACCCAGCCAGGTCACCGGATCACCGAAATCACTCAACTGGGTGGTGTTGTACGCGCTCATCCCGGCGACCGACTGCGCGAGCCACGACAAGAGGAACAACCCCAGCATCACGAGGCCGAGCGATCGAGAGAAGATCGCCGTCCGCCACCCGCCCGTCTTCGCCCACCTTGGCGACCGCACGCCCGCGTGCGGGCCGATCTGCTGGTCTCTGTCGGACTCCTCCCCGACCCGTCCGGCGGGCTTGGATTCCGGCGAGCCGCGCTGGACGAGCCAGACCGTCGCGAACACGTACAGGAAGAACTGCAAGTACTCCGACTGCCAGTTCTCGGCGACGTCCACGGCGAAGTCGGCGGAGGTCAGGTAGCCGAGCATGCCGACCGGCTCGGCGGCGTGCGCGAGCTGGTCGTCGTTGAAGGCACTGAGCCCAGAGACCGCCTGACCGGCGAGACTGACCAGGAACAGCGCACCGAACGCGAGGGCGAGCGCGTTGTCCCGCACGAATCGTTTCATCGGTGCAGCACCCCCAGCAGGATGCAGTAACCGAGTCCGGCGACCACGAACACCAGGTATACCGCGAAAAGCACCTTGGATTTCATGGCCCACCCACCGCACACGAATAGACCTGCTCGTTCTCCGGGCGGCATCCGGCGCCGGTGATCTGCCAGCCCGTGGAGAACTCGTGCAGGAACACGGTGTCCGCCGCGGTCTTGACCTGAGCTTCGTCGCTCCACACCTCGACGGTACCGACGGGGTCACGGGGAAGCGCCACAGAAGACAGCGTGCTCTCGCAAGTGTCGTTGCCCCGAGCAAGGGAATCGCGAGCCCGTGGGGCGAGCACGCTACAGGCTGACGCAAAGTCCCGGGCGCCGACAGCGTCGAGGAACCGCTGCGTCACGGTCTTCACCGGCTCTTGCCCACTCGAGCCGGAACAAGCGGACATCAGGCACGTGACTAGAACAATCAGCCCGGCGCGCCACCCGATCCTTGCGTTGATCACCTTGGCGAGATACCCACCGGCACCGCAGTTCACACGCCTTTTATGGGCTGCGTGCGGTCACTCGGCGGGAGTGACCGCACGCAGCACTCAGTTCTCCAGTTCTATCGTCCGGGTGGCCCCGAAAGTGCCCGCGACGGGTACGTCCACGGCCTTGCGCCGCACGGTGACCCGGATGCTGCTCTGGGTCTGCGTCGGGTCGGAGACGGTGAGCCGCCAGCCCTTGCGGGTTCGGCCGAGCCCGATCGACGCCGGGCCGGACACGGTCACGTCGTCCACGGTACCGGCCGCGAAGAAATTGGCCAGCAAAGTGTTGTCCCACAACAGGATTGCCTGGGCTTCGGTGGTGTTCACCCGGACCCGCCAAGCCAGCGCGGAGGCCACAGTGGACACCAGCGACGCGCCGGGGAGCACGGCGTAGGCGTACGTCGCGCCGGATGGTTTCGCGCCGTGCTCGATCACGATCTTCTGGTATCGCCGCGTATACGGCGTGGTGGTGCCACCGGTGTTCGCGCCCGTGTCGACGTCGGCCCAGGCGCCGGTCCTGTCCTCCCGCAGCACCGAGAGCTTGGCGTCATCGAGCAGGATGTAGCCGCCGACGCCTTTCAAGTGCAGCCACCGCGTCTTGTTCAGGGTGGTCGTAAGTCCCAGACCGGCGGGGAGCAGCTTCCCGTCTGCATGCAGCACGCCGTCGCCGTTCTCGCCGAGATTGCGGTTCTCGACGGTGGTGCGCACGTTCGCGCCGGAGGCGTCGGTGATGGCGGCGCCGAGGCACACCACACCGCTGGGGGTGAAGAACCACGACTTCTTCGCGCTCAGCGTGCCGTCCTGCGACACGAAGTCCATGCCGTGCGCACCGTGCTCGGCATCCCAGCGCATCCCCCCGGTGTGGTGCAGCGGGGTCACGGGTACCGAGCCGAGCGCCGGCGGGGTCGAGTCCTTTTCGGTCGTTCCCGGGATCAGCCTCGCGTCGACGGTCGGCCAGTAGGCATCACTGTAGTGGCCCTCGGCGCCGGGAAGGAACGTGTACAGCGCGCCGTCACCGGTGTACCAGCCATGCAGGTTCATCCCGTTGATCGACTCGTATCGGCAGATCCGCGAGGAGCTGACGCCCAGCGATGCCGACCAGTCCCGGGTCACGTGGATCATCCTGTCCTCTTGCCCGAAGACGCGGTGCACCGGCACGAGTGGCGGCCGCTTCGGTTTGGTGGCAAGAAGTTCCTGTGCGTATTCGACCTCGGGGACACCGACGGGCTGCAGGCCGCCGGAGAACCGCCCGACGTCGACGACGTCGAGGAACGGCGCCCACGTGTTGCGATCGATCCAGTCCGCGGCGAGCCCGGCCAGCCGCGACCGCGCGGGCTCGGACGCCTTGTGTGCCATGAGGACGGTCGCCGCGGTCAGTTGGTGCCCGGCGTCATGGCCGGTTTCGCCCTGCCGCGAGAAGAACCGTCCCCTGGCCGGTTCCATCATGTAGCCGTTGAACATGAACGGCGCACAGGCGTCGGGAAGGATGTCGTAGATCTGCCGGCGGACATCGGCCGCGACCTCGAACGCCGTGCCGGAGGTGACCTCGATCAGGCTCGCCACGGCCTGCAGCAGCACCAGCGCATAATGGCCAGGGTAGGGCACGACGTCATGCTGGAGGAACGAGCCGTCGGTGTGGAACCCGTCGCCGCTCGTCACCAGCTTCACCAGGCTGGCCGCGCCGCCACCCGCGACATCGGTCACCGCCTCGACCCCGGCGGTGACGCGCGCGGCGTTGCCCAGCATCGCGCCGGACAGCACGGCGATCATCGCCTTGTCGGCCCGGTTCGCGCCGGTCTCGACGACCGCGGCGCTGTTGCCCCGGCGGTTGGGGTCGCTCACGAACTTCAGTACCGGCCGCAAGTAGCGCTCGCGGTCGGCCTGGGAGACCCTGTCCCCCATCGACGCCAGGATCTGCAGCACCCAGTACGGGACGCCGATCTCATAGACGTACCAGTTGCCGATCTCTGCGGTGTTCTCGTTGTACTGCAAGCGGTACAACGTGTCCAAAGCGGACAAGATGCGGCCGGGAAGCTCCGGTTTCGCCGACAGCGCGGAACCGGGGGTAGCCCAGGCGACGGCGATGGTGCGGAGCTTGTAGTACATCTTCGGGAAGTAGTTGCTGCCCGGGCCGATCGGCAGATCCGCCCACAGCTGGTCCGCGCCGACGTTCATAGTGGTGTTGTAGCCCTCGGCCACGTCGTTGATCGCCGCCACGGCCTTGTCCCGCTCGGGCGAACGCCGATTGCTCCCGACCTGCAGCACGCGGTACGCGGCCTCGATCGCCGCGAAATCCTGCGCCGCCGGGATCGCCGCGACGGCGGATCCCGCGAACGCGGGCAATGCGCCCCCGGCCCCCAGTGCGGCACCCGCCGCGACGACCGCGCTTCCGCGCAGGGCTGTCCTCCGGTTCATGGGCATGACGGGGCCTCCAAGGGTCAAGACTTCGTTGGCTTGCTTCAAAGAGAGCTGCGACGCCAGCGGCTAGCGCTGACCATCCGTGCGGCGCGGGAGCTTCCAGGGATTGTCCTCACGCAAGGCCTCCGGCAGCAGCGCGTCCGGGAAGCCTTGCCACGCAACGGGCCTGAGGAACCGCTCGATCGCGGCGGTGCCCACCGACGTCGTCGTCGGCGCAGTTGTCGCCGGGTACAGGCCGCCGTGCTGCTGCGCCCAGCTGACGGTCACACCGGTCGGCCATTCGTTCCACAGCAACCGGCCCGCGAGCTTGATCAGCGACGGGAGCACCTCGCGAACCCACTCGGATTCGCTCTCCTCACCTTGAACTGTCGCGGTGAGACCTGGTTCGAGCTCGCCGAGCAGGCTCACCAACTCGGCCTGGTCGGTGTAGGTGACCACGAGCGACGCGGGGCCGAAGCACTCCTGGTGGACGCCCTTACCGGCCGCCAGGAACTCCTTGCCGCTGATGCCCAGCAGCGTCGGGGTGAAGACGGGGCCGTCCTGTTCGGACTCCGCGAGCACCTCGACGCCCGGCACCTCACGGATCCCGGACAGCACCCGCGTGTAGCCCTCCGCGATGCGCTCGTTCAGCATCGGCTGGGCGGCGACACCGGAAACGGCTTCCTTCAGCGTGTCGTCGAGGCCGTGGCCCTCCGGCAGGAAGAGCAGTCCGGGCTTGGTGCAGAACTGGCCCGCGCCCATGGTGAACGAGCCCGCGTACGCCTTGGCGACAGCTTCGCCGCGCGCGGCGACCGCACCCGGGGTGACGACGACCGGGTTGACGCTGCCGAGTTCGCCGTAGAACGGGATGGGATTCGGGCGGCTGTTCGCGATGTCGAACAGTGCGCGCCCGCCCGGCACCGAGCCGGTGAACGAGGCCGCCGCGATCCGCTCGTCACGCAGTGCCGTGACACCGACGTCGACGCCGTGGATGACCGCGAAGATCCCTTCCGGCGCACCGGCCGCGACGAGCGCGTCGCGCACGAGCGCGCCTGTCCGGCTGGACAGTTCCGGGTGACCCGGGTGCGCCTTGAGCACCACCGGGCAACCGGCGGCCAGCGCGGACGCCGTGTCGCCCCCGGCGACGCTGAAGGCGAACGGGAAGTTGCTGGCGGCGAAGACCAGCACCGGACCGATCGGGATCGCCACGCGCCGGATGTCGGGGCGCGGGCCCATCGGCCAGGCCGAGTCCGCGTGGTCGATCGTGGCGCCGAGGAAGTGCCCGTTGTCGAGCTCACCGGCGAACAACCTCAGCTGGAACGTGGTCCTCGCGAGCTCACCCTTCAACCGCGGCGCGGCGGGCAGGTGCGTTTCGGCCGCTGCCAACGGAATCAACTCTTCGGCCGCGTCGTCGAGTGCGTCGGCCACGGCGATCAGCCAGGCCGCGCGCTCGGCGGGGGTCGAAGCGGCTGACGGTCCGGCCGCTTCCGCGGCAGCGGCGAGAACGCGCTCCAAGGTGGCGGAATCGGTGTCCTGGGTCATGAATCCTTCTTTCGCGAAGCGTGTGCCGCGCTCGTGGCGGCGTGCATGTCCGGCCAGCGGCCGGGGCCGGCCAGCCCGAGGTGGTAGAGGTGCAGCTCGGCGGCACCGGCCTTGGCCAGTTCCCTAGCGTAGGCCTCGATATCGGGGACCGGGCTCGCGGCCACCGCGGTGATGTAGCTGCCGACGTCCACAGTGGACGGAAGCTGCTGGCGGGCCTTCGCGACCGCGTCGACACTGGCCTGGCCAGGTGCCCAGTTCTGGAGCACCACGGCGTCGACGTCGCCGGCCGCGGTCGGGGTCAGGCCGGGAAGGGCCCCGGTCACCCAGGGATCGAGCGCGCCGTGCAGGACGACCCTGGTACCGGGCTTGATCGCGGCAAGCACGCCATGCCGGAGCTGATCGGTGCCGCGCTGCCGGGTTTCGAGGATCGCGGTCTTCAGTTTGGCAGCCAGTTTGTCTTCCGTGGCCGAAAGATCGGCGCTGTCCACCAGGCGGCGGACCTCGGTCCGCAATGCGTTGCGAACGTCTTCGGCGATGGCGCCGGACTCGGCCCAGCCGTCGGCACAGGCCGTGCAGCAGCACACCGAAAGCAGTCGCGCGACCGCGGGAGACCAGACGCCGTCGGTCTTTTCGTGCTGGTGCTGATGAACCGCGCCGAGCGGGCCGCAGGCTTCGAGCAGTACCGACGCGAAGTCGAGCCCTTCCAAGCATTCCGCGGTCAATGTCACCGCGTATGCCTGAACCTCGGGCTGCGAGGGGCACAGGGCCCACGGGTAGCTTTCGCCGAAGCAGTTGCGCACTGCGTACTCGGGGAACTCGGTGCCCAGCAGCGAATTGTGGGTGAGCACGATCCATGCGGCGGCGGGGATGCCGGCCGCGTTCAGCACGCGGACGGCGTCCCCGGCGCTGTCGGGGACCGAGACCCAGTCCGGTGCGGCCGGACGTAACTTGGCGTCACGCCAGGCTTCCTCCCGCACCGGTCGGTAAAGCGCCGCATGCCGGGCGACCACCGAAGTGCCCGACGGCGACCACGGGGTGGCGGCGCGGGCGCTGTGGTACGACACCGCGACGGCCACTTCGTCGACCTCGAGTTCCCGCGCCCGGTCGACGAAACCGGGTGCGTCGAGGATGTCCCACGGATAGGCGTAACCGACTACTCGCATGGTTTCACCACCGTGCCGTGTTGGGTTCGAACGAGGGGACGAACTTGCGCATGTAGGTCACGTCATCTCGTTTGGTCTGTCCACATCGGAGGTAGTCTTCGTGCGCCCTGGCCAACGCGTCAGGATCGAGTTCGATACCCAGCCCCGGCTCGTCGGGCACGGCCACCGCGCCACCACGGAACTCCAGTGCGCCCGGGGCGATGACGTCGACGCTGCGCCACGGCCAATGCGTGTCACAGGCATACGTCAGATGCGGGGTCGCCGCGGCGACGTGCACCATCGCGGCGAGGCTGATCCCGAGGTGGCTGTTGGAGTGCATCGACAGGCCGACGCCGAAGGCCTCGCAGGTCTTGGACAAGGCCTGGGTGTCGCGCAAACCGCCCCAGAAATGGTGGTCGGACAACACAACTCCGACTGCGCGGGCCCGGAAAGCGGGATCGATGTCGTCGAAGCGCACCACGCACATATTGGTGGCCAACGGCATGCTCGCCTGTTCGGCGACCTTCGCCATGCCTTCGATACCCGGGGTGGGGTCCTCCAGATATTCGAGGACGCTTTCGAGTTCCTTGGCGACCCGGACCGAGGTTTCCACCGTCCAGGCGGCGTTCGGGTCGATGCGCAGCGGATAGCCGGGGAACGCCTCGGCCAGCGCCCGGATCCCGTCCATCTCGTGGTCGGGTTCCAGCGCGCCGCCCTTGAGCTTGATCGACTTGAAGCCGTACCGGTCGATCATCAGTTTCGCTTCGCCGACAAGGGCTTCCGGGGTGAGCACTTCGCCCCAGACATCCTGTTCGGCGTTTAAATGCGATCCGTACTTGTAGAAGAGATACGCCGAAAAGTCGACTTCGTCCCGCGCGCGCCCGCCGAGGAGGTCGACCACCGGACGGCCCAGGTAATGCCCCTGGGCGTCCATGGAAGCGACCTCGAACAGCGAGTACACACTGGCGATGGTCTTGCTCACCGAGAACCCGCCGGTGAGGCCGTGCTCGTCGGCGAACACCGCCTGCCCCAGCACCCGCGCCACGATGCGGCGGAGGCCCGGCAGGTCGAAGACGTCGTGGCCGGATAGCTCCGGCAGTACTTTCCTTACCTGATCCAGGAAAGCCAGGTCGCCATAGGACTCCCCGAGCCCGACCACACCGTCCTCGCAGCGCAGCTCGACCACACCGCGCAACGCGAACGGCTCGTGCACACCCATCGCGTTGAGCAGCGGCGGATCCGAGAACGCGACCGGCGTCAGTACGACGTCGACGATCTTCATCGGCGCACACCATCCAGCGCTTCGAGGACTTCGTAGCCGTCCTTGACGATCTTCTCCAGACGGCTGATCTGCTCGGCCTCGGGCTCGACGAGCGGCGGCCGGACGCCGCCGACCTTGTCGCCCCGCAGCCGGGCCGCGGTCTTCACCAGCGACACCGCGAAACCCGCCGTCTCGTCCCGAAGTGCCACCAGCGGCAGATAGAAACCCGCCAGCAGCGCGTCGATGACCTTGTCGTCACCGGCGGTGAGCGCGCTGTGGAACCGGATGGCGATCTCCGGCGCGAAGCAGTGGACCGCCGACGAGTAGCGGGCCACGCCGATCGCCTTGTACGCCCGGGCCGAGACCTCTGCGGTCGGCAAACCGTTGAAGAACAAGAACTCCCCCGCGCGGGGCGAGTCCGAGCTCCGGATCGAGGTGACGATCCTGGTCATGACTTCGACGTCGCCGACGCCGTCCTTGAGACCGACCACGGACGGGATGTCGAGCAGCGACAACGCGGACTTCGGGGTGAACGCGCCGTTCGAGCGGTGGTAGACGATGACCGGGATCGTGGTGCCGTTCACCGCGTAACGCACGTGGTCGACGAGGCCGGACGGCGGGCCGGACACGAGATACGGCGGCAGGAGGAGGACACCGTCGGCGCCCCCTTCCTGTGCCGCCGCTATCCCGGCCCGCGCCGTCGCCGCGCCCCCTCCAGCACCAACCCAGACCGGCACCCGGCCGGCGACGACCTCGCGCGCCCTTCGCAGGAGCGCGGCTTGCTCGTCGGCCGCCAGCGCGCTGAACTCACCCGTCCCGCAGGCGATGAACAGTGCTCCGGCACCGGCTTCCACATGCCCCTCGACCGTTTCGCCAAACGCGTCGAGGTTCAGTTCGAGGTCGTCGGTGAACGGGGTGAGGGGAAACGCGAGCAGGCCGTCAAGCTCGATACTGGATTGTGCCATCAACTTTCAGCTCTTTCTTGAAGGAACACTAGCGTTCTTGAAGGATCATGAGCGGAGGCAGGCTTCGCTCACGCGGGTACCGCTGACGCTGCCGGTGGTTTGCCGCCGACCTCGATGTCGTCTTCACGGCCAATCAGTTCGATCATCGTGTTCGTCGACTCCCTGCGCTCAGGGGCGAGCAGACCGAGTCCGCTGAAGAGGGCCAGCGAAACCAGCACCGGCGTGGCGACGGTGACCGTCGGGTTGGCGAGGAACACGTAGTAGCAGAGCGCGTAGGCGATCAGCCCGCCCGCCCAGGAAACCAGCGCGGCTCGCGGCCCGCAGTTGCGGAACGCCGGAAGCATGCCCAGCAACAAGGGTACCGAGATCGGGCCCATCAGGGCTGCGACCCACGACACGACGATCTGGAGCACACCACCGAGGTTCTGTGCCTGGGTCGCGACGATCATGGTCGCCACCACGAACAGGACGGTGGAGATCCGGGCCGCACGCAGGCCTTCGACCTCGGTGAACGACTTCGCCCGACGCCACAGGACCGGCAGCATGTCGCGGGTGATCACCGAGGAGATGGCGTTGGCGTCGGAGGAGACCATGGCCATCGTGTGCGAGAAGATGCCGGCCAGCACCAGGCCGATCAGACCGGGTGGCAGGAAGGTCAGCGTCATCACGGCGTACGAGGTGTTCGGATCCTTGAGGCCCGGGATGAGCAGCGGTGCGGCGAACATCGGGAACATCAGGACCGGCGGCCACAAAAGGTAGAGAGCGGACGAAAGCCGCGCGCCGCGGCGGGCTTCGCGGGTGTTCGGCGCGGCCATGTAGCGCTGCGCCAGGTTCCACATGCCACCGTTGTATTCGAGCGTCTTCACCAGCACGTAGACCATGAGGAAGATGGTCGTGTACTTGGAGGTCGCCGGGTCGAGGTGTCCCGCGGGCAGCTTCGCCCACATCGTCCAGAGACCGGAAATTCCGCCGAGCTTGTCCAGGATGACCCAGATCATCACGAGTGCGGCGACGGCCTGGATGACGAACTGGCCGAAGTCGGTGAGCGCGTCGGCCCAGAGGCCACCGGCGGTGCAGTAGATGAGGGTGACCGAACCGGTGAGGATGATGCCCCAGACATAGGGGACCCCGGCGAAGGCGTTGAGCAGGGTCGCCACCGCGTACCACTTGGCCGCGATGTCGAAGATCTTCAGCAGGCTGCCGCTCCAGGCGAGTGCCTGCTGCGTCGGGATGTTGTACCGCTTGGCCAGGTACTCGAGCGGCGAGGCAACGCCGATCTTCGACCGCAATCGGTTCCACCGGGCGGCGAAGAGCCAGCTGCCGATCCCGACACCGATGCCGATACTGGCGAAGCCCCAGAAGTAGACCGTGATCCCGCTCGTGTAAGCCACACCGGCGTACGCCACGAAGAGAACCGCGCTGTAGCCGGACATGTGGTGGGAAATTCCGGCCAGCCACCAAGGCATCTTGCCGCCGGCGGTGAAGAAGTCGCTGACGTTGGAGACCTTTTTATGGGACCACCAGCCGATCACCACCATCAGTACGAAGTAACCGCACACCATTGTCCAGTCGAGGAAATGCACCGCTGACCCCTTTCGCTGTTCACGCTTGTGAACGGAGTCTGTTATAGTGATTAGAGTTCATACCTGGGAACGTTGTCCCGGGACGTTAATATGGTGTGACGAAGGTGTCAACGGCCAGATGGAGGAGCGCCCAATGCCACAGAAGGTCGTAATCCCGGCGGGCGAGCACGGCGCGGAGCCGGCCGGGGTCAAATCAGCCCGCCGCGCCATCGACCTGCTGGAGACTTTCGCGTCCAACGACGTGTGGCTGTCACTGTCCGACCTGCACGCGAGGACAGGTTTCCCCAGGTCGAGCCTGCACGGACTGCTCCGCACCCTGCTCGACGCGGGCTGGTTGGAAGCGGACTCGAACACCGCCCGCTACCGCCTCGGCGTGCGGGCCTTGATCTGCGGCACGGCGTATCTCGATCGTGACCCGGTTGTCCCGTATGCGACCGAAGCGCTCGAACTCGTGCGGGAAAAGACCGGGTTCACCGCGCACTACGCGCGCCGCAACGGCGCGGAGGTCGTGTACCTCGAGACCCGGGAGTCGATCCGGTCCACACACCTGGTGTCGCGCGTCGGCCGGACCCTGCCCGCGCACGCCACCGCGCTCGGCAAGGTGCTGCTGGCCGAGTTGACGCACGACGAGATCGAAGCCGTGCTGCGCGACCCGCTGAACGCGCTGACGCCGAACACGATCACCTCGGTGGAAGCAATGCACGCCGAATGCGCCCGCACCCGGGAACGCGGCTACGGCGCCGAGATCGAGGAAGGCAGCCTCGGCGTGCGGTGTGTCGCCGCGGTGATCCCGTACCGGATCCCCGCCACCGACGCGATGAGCTGCTCCATGCCGATCGGCCAGGTCACCGACGACGACGCCAAGCGCGTCGGCGAACTGCTCGCCGAGACCACCGCCGAGCTCGGGCAACGCCTGCGCCGCGCGGGAATTCGTTGACTCTCCTCTCCCACCCCTGTCCAGCTCCCCCTTTCTGGAAAAGAGAACACCCATGGCAGACCAGCGCGTCCTGATCACCGGATCCGCGGGCATCGTCGGCAGTCTGATGCGTTCGCGGCTCCGTCGCGAGGGGCGGGTCCTGCGGCTGCTCGACCTCGCGGACCAACCGGCCGCGGAGGCAGGCGAAGAGGTCGAACTGGTCTCCGGCTCGGTCACCGACCCGGCGGTGATGGCCGAGGCGTGCGCTGGTGTCGACGCGGTGATCCACCTCGGTGGGCACAGCCGCGAGACGTCCTGGGAAGAGACCCTCGACGTCAACATCCACGGCACCAAAACCGTGCTCGAAGCCGCCCGCGCGGCCGGCGTCTCGCGCGTGATCCTGGCCTCCAGCAACCACACCGTCGGTTTCCGGCGCAACGACGAAGCCGGCGAGACGGGCCTGCCCGCGGACTCCACCGCCCGCCCCGACACCTTCTACGGCGTCAGCAAAGCGGCCATCGAAGCCCTCGGAAGCCTTTACCACTCCCGTTTCGGCATGGACGTCGTCGTCGTCCGCATCGGCTCCTGCTTCCCGAGCCCGGTCGTTCTCGGCGCCCGCGGCCTCGTCACGTGGCTCTCCCCCGACGACGGCGCGCGCCTCTTCGAGGCCTGCCTGAGTACCCCGTCGCCCGGCTACAAACTGATCTGGGGCGTCTCCGACAACACCCGCCGCCTCTACTCGCTCGCCGAAGCCGAAGCGCTGGGCTACAAATCCCTCGACAACGCCGAGACCTACGCCGACCAGATCACCACCCCCGCCCCCACCGGCCCCGCCGGCGACTACGTCGGCGGCCCCTTCGTCACCGCCCCCCTAGGCAAACCCAACCCCCTGTAAGTGCGCTCTGCGCACGCTTACGTGCCGCTCGGCTGGATGGGTGGCTCACCGCGCCCTGACGCTCAAGCCGTCGGGTCGTCGAGCGGGCTGTCGGTCTGGGCGAAGCGGTTGCCGATGGTCCATTCGTCGAGCCGCTGGTCGAACTCCACCACTGGGCCGATGTCGCCCTCGGCCGGTTTGATCGTGTACGTGAGTTCGAGGGTGCGCTCTTCCAGCTCCTCGGTCTCGACCTCGTGCGTGTCGTCCGGATTCCAGGTGCCCGCGAAGTACCGCAGCAGGTGGACGTCGACACGACCGGGACCGGCCGCCTGCCAGGTGAACCTGTGCAGGGAGAAGCTCTTGCTCCAGCTCGACCAGTAGAGCCAGCCCGTGCCGTCGGGGCGAAATGCGACCTCGCCGAGCTCGACCGAGTGCGGATCCAGGTCGCGCTCGGACCAATGGCCGATCAGCTCCTTGTCGATCACGTCTCTCAACGTACCTGCTCCACCCGCGATCCATCCGCGGTTGGATGCGCGGCGCAGGCGGAACTGGCACGCTCGGCGACGATGCCCACCGACGCCCTGACCCGGCAACCCAGCCACCTGATCGAACGCGGCCTGCTCTACGCCGTCGCGCTGGTGTCGGTCCCGATCCTGGGCGTGTACCCGGGCGGGGACCCGGCGTGGCCGCTGATCTACGCGATCTGCCTGGTCTGTGTCGCGGGCGCGGTCGCCTACTCGCTGCCGGCGGCGCCGCGGCGGGTGTTCCTGGCCGGGCTGTTCACCGTGCTGGCGACGGCCACATTGGCCGCGGCGGCCGATTTCGGCTACTTCGCGATCATCATCTACTGCGAGGCCGCGTTCACCATGGGCTTCCGGCTGTCGATCCGGTTGTCGGGCGCCATCCTCGCCGCCTCGGTCGCGGCGGTCCTGGTCGGCGCGGCTCTGGGTGACCAGAATTGGCCGCGGGCTCTCGGCGTCGGCGCGGCGTTTGTCGGCATCT
Organism: Actinomycetota bacterium; assembly: GCA_032230695.1. Classification (GTDB taxonomy): domain Bacteria; phylum Actinomycetota; class Actinomycetes; order Mycobacteriales; family Pseudonocardiaceae; genus Amycolatopsis. The sequence continues at coordinate 24,503 of JAVXWP010000005.1, forward strand.
GGCTCTCCGGCGCGACCCGCAGGCAGTACCGGCAACGCACCGAGCAGGCGGAGTTGCTGCTCGGGGAGACGCGACGGGCCGCCGACGCCGATCACCGGGCCGCCGCGCTGGCCGAGCGGGCCCGGATCGCGAGGGAGATCCACGATATCCAGGCGCACTCGCTGTCCGCGTTGTCGCTGCAGCTCGAAGCGGCGGGTGCGCTGTTGCAGGACACTTCGCTCCCTGCCGGCGACCCGGTGCTGGCGAAGATCGCGCGCTGCGTCGACCGCGCGAGCGGGTTGGCCCGTGAAGGCCTCGCCGAGACCGCTCGCGCTGTCCAGGCACTGCGTGAGGACGCCGTCTCCCTGCCTGACCTGCTCGAGTCGCTGGTCGACGGGCATGACCGCGTCACCGTCGACGTCCATGGCGAACACCGCAAGCTGGCCCCGGGCCCGGGCCTCACACTGTTCCGAGCCATCCAGGAGGCGCTGACCAATGCCCGCAAACATGCCCCGGCCGCGCCGGTGACCATCGAGCTCGACTACGCGGCCGACACCGTCACGGCCACCATCACCAACGCCGCTACCCCCGACGGCGCGGCGCGCCCGCTGACCACGACCGGCGCGGGCTACGGCCTGACCGGGATCCGCGAACGCGCCGAGCTGGCGGGCGGCTCGCTCACCGCGGGGCCCGACGGCGACGGCTGGCGTGTGTCGGTCAGGATTCCCTCATGAGCGCCGACGTCAGGGTCGTGGTGGTCGACGACCAGTCCGCCATCCGCGAGGGGTTGGCGCTGCTGATCGAAGCACTGCCGGGGATCACTGTGGTCGGCCAGGCGCCCGACGGTGTGGTCGCCGCCGAAGTCGTCGCGGAGACCACGCCGGACGTCGTGCTGATGGACCTCGCGATGCCGCGCTGCGACGGCGTCACCGCGACCCGCCGGATCCGCGACGACCACCCCGGCACGCAGGTCGTCGTGCTGAGCACCTACGCCGACGAGGACTCGATCCTGCGCGCGCTCGACGCCGGGGCGCTGGGCTACCTGACGAAGTCGGCGACGCGGGACGAGATCGGCCGTGCTGTTCATGCTGCCGCCGCAGGTCAGGCTGTGCTGGACTCGGAGGTTCAACGTCGTCTTGTTGCCGCGGCGGTCAAAGCTCCCGCGCCTCCTGAGCCTGAATCGCCCGACGAGCTGACGGCGCGTGAGACGGACGTGCTCCGGCTGCTCGCGGCTGGCCAGACGAACCGGGAGATCGCGCGGGCTTTATTCGTCGGCGAGGCGACTGTGAAGACGCACATCAACCGCATCTATGCGAAGACGGCGAGCCGGGACCGGGCGCAGGCGATCCGCTACGCCTACACGCACGGCTACGTCGTGCCCTAAAGCGATCCGAAGGGACCTTCAGGTGTTCGTTACGGGAGCGGCGGCAGGCGAGGTGAGTCCAGCCAGCGCGCAAAAAACGCCGTCAGGGACCGGCCCGCATAGACCTCTGCCAGCGCGACGAAGTCCGCACTGGTCACCACGGAGTGCCGGTGCTGCGCGGTCCACGCCTTGACGAGGACGAAGAACCCCTCGTCCCCCATCTCGTGCCGCAGCGCGTGCAGCAGCAACGCCCCGCGCTTGTAGACCCGCTCGTCGAACATTCGCCCCACGCCGGGATCCCCGAGCCGGAGATCAGCCGGTTTCCCCGCCATCCGCGCGTGCCAGGTGCGGGCGTGCGCCTGCGCTGACGGGCCACCCGACTCGGCCGACCACAGCCACTCCGCGTAGGTCGCGAAACCTTCGTTCAACCAGATGTGCCGCCAGTCGGCCACCGTGAGACTGTTGCCGAACCACTGATGTGCCAACTCATGCACGGCGAGCCGCTCGTAGGTGCGCCTGCCGTCGATGTGGTTGGCGCCGAAGATCGACATGCCCTGCGCCTCGATCGGGTCGTCGAGATCGTCATCGGTGACCACGACGACGTACTCGTCGAACGGGTACGGCCCGAAGAACCACTGCAGCACGTCCATGATCTGGCCCTGGCGCCCGAAATCGCGCGCGAAGTTCCGGCGCAGCCTCGCCGGGACGGCCGCGCGCTGCGGAACCGCCCCGAGGACCATCTCGACGTCGTCCTGCCCGATGCGGACGCTCATCTGGTACGACGGACCCTGTCCGGGCAGGGTAGTGGAAACACCGGCGATGTCGACGTCGTCGTACCGTCCTATTTGGACACTCATCAGGTACGCCGCCGTCGGCTCCGGCCGCTCGTAGACCCACGTCGTCGTGCTCGCGCCGGTCCTGCGGGCCACCAGATTCCCGGTCACCAGCACCGAATACGGCGACGCCGTGGTCAGCGTGACGCGGTAGGCGGCCTTGTCCGCGGGGTGGTCGTTGCACGGGAACCACGACGGCGCGCCGATCGGCTGGCTCGCGACGAGCGAACCGTCGGTCAGCTCGTCCCAGCCGATGTCACCCCACATACCCGCGATGGGCCGTGGGTTGCCGACGTACCGGATCTCGACGGTGAACCGCACGCCGTCGGCCAGCGACTTCGCGGGCTTGATGCCCAGCTTGTCCCGGCCCGACAGGATGAATTTCGCGGCCATGCCGTCCACCAGCACGCGGTTCACCTTGAAGCCGCGACCGAGATCGAGACTGAACCTCGACAGGGCCTGGGTGGCGACAGCGGTGATCACGGCCTGACCGGAAAGCCTGTTCGGGCCGACACGGTAGTCCAGCTCGAGATCGTAGTGTTCGACGCGGTAGCCGCCGTTGCCGTGGCCTGGCAGGTAGGAATCGCCGGAGACCTCGGCGCCCGGGGAGGGCTGGGAAGCCTTGAAGATCACCCGCGGCGAACCCCCGAATCCTTTTTCCAGGCCGAAATCGGATTGCCCAGCCAGCGCGAGTCCGCCGGGACCGCGTCACCGCGGGTGACCAGCGAACCGGGGCCTACCGTCGTGCGCGCGCCGATGCTCGCGCCGGGCAGGACGATACCGTGCGGCCCGAGGGTCGCCCCCTCGTCCAGTACCACGCCGTCCATGCTCATGATTCTGTCGTGGAACAGGTGGGTCTGCACGACACAGCCCTTGTTGATCGTGGCGCCGTCGCCGAGCCGCACCAGGTCCGACTCGGGTAGCCAGTACGTCTCCAGCCACACCCCGCGCCCGATCTTGGCGCCCATCGTGCGCAGCCAAGCGGGAAGCAACGGTGTGCCACCGAGAGCGCCGACGAACCACGGTACGGCGAACGTCTCGACGAAGGTGTCGGCGAGTTCGTTGCGCCAGACGAAAGAGCTCCACAGCGGGTGCTCGATCGCGCGGAACTTGCCGACCAGCAACCACTTCATGATCGTCGCGGTGGCCGCGGCGACCAGACCGGCCGCGAACAGGACAACGCCGCCAGTCAGCAAGGCGAGCCACAGCCCGTTGATCGACTGGATCGCGATCATCGCCGACGCGACGAGCACCGCGAGCGCGACACCGCACATCACCGGGATGATCCGGCACAGCTCGACGAGCCCACGGGCGACCTTCAACCGCAGCGGCGGGTTGTACGTGCGGGTGTGGTCCGAGCGGTCCACCGCGCGGCGCAGCGGCATCGGGGGCATGCCCAGATAGGACGACCCCTTCTTCGCCTTGCGCGGCGTCGAAGACAGCACGCCGACGAGCCCGCGCTTCGGCACCGAACGCCCCGGGCCGGTCATGCCGGAGTTGCCGAGGAACGCCTGCTTGCCGATCCGGGCCGGAGCCACGTGCAGCCAGCCGTGCCCGAGTTCGTAGGTGGCGACCATGGTGTCGTCGGCGAGGAATGCGCCGTCGTCGACCTGGGTCATCTTCGGCAACGCGAGCACTGTCGACGCCTCAACGTTTTTGCCGACCTTCGCACCGAGCATCCGCAGCCACACCGGCGTGAAAAGGCTGGCGTACAACGGGAACAGGCCGATCCTGGCCATCCCCATCAGCCGCTCGGTCGCCCAGACCTGCCAGGCGACGCGGCCGTGCACGGGGTGATAGCCCTGGACCAGGCCGACGCTCAGCGCACGCACGCCGACGAGCACCAGCAGCGCGTACGCACCGAAATAAGCGAGTGTCGCCGGCGGCACCGCGACGAGCGCGTGCCCCAACGCCGAGCCCAGCGTGGGCGAACCGGCGATCGCGTCAGCGAGGATCGCGATACCCGGCAGCGCGGCGATGGCCGGCAGCAGCCCGAGAATGAACGAAGCCAGGCCGTACATCGACGCCCAGAACCGCGTCCGCGGCGGCCGCGATGACGGCCACTTCAGGGTGTCCTTGCTGGCCTTCGCAGCCGGCGAACCGGCCCACAGCTGACCGGCCGGGACAGTGCCGCGCACGGTCGAACCCGCGGCGATCTCCGAACCCTTGCCGATGCGGGCGCCCGGGAACAGCGTGCTGCGCGCGCCGATGCGGACGTCGGCGCCGATCCGGATCTTGCCGATGTGCACGCGATCGCCGTCGACCCAGTGGCCCGACAGGTCCACCTCGGGCTCGATGGCGGCGCCGCGGCCGATCTTGAGCATGCCCGTCACCGGCGGCGGCGAGTGCAGGTCGACGTCGTCGCCGAGCTTGGCGCCGAGCGCGCGGGCGTAGTGCGTCATCCAGGACGCGCCCGCGACACTGCCGGCACCGCTGAAATGGGCGAGCTTCTCGGCGGTCCAGAGTCGCAAGTGGACACTGCCACCGCGCGGGTAGCTGCCGGGACGGACGCCGCCGAGCAGCATCCGCGCGCCACCGGCGGAAATCGCTATCCGCCCGGCCGGACTGAACAGCAGCACCCACGCGAGTCCGAGCCACAGCCAGGAAACCGTGGGCGCCCAGGCGAAACCGAACAGTGCCAACACGTTCGACAGCGCGGCGGCCATCGCCGCCCAGCGCAACCCGGTGATGCCCATCAACGGGACCATGAGCAGGCTCTGGATGACCCCGGTGCGTCGCGGTGTCGGCGCGATCTCACGACGCTCGGTCGCATGACCGCTCAGCTTGTCCAGTACCGATGCCAGCGAGCCCAGCTTCGGTGCCTGGTAGATGTCGTTGACCGAGACCTGCGGGTGGCGGGTCCGGATGCGGGCGATCAACTGCGCCGCGGTGAGGCTGCCGCCGCCATGGGTGAAGAAGTCGGCCTTCGGGTCGGTGACCGCGACGCCGAGGATCTCCGCCCAGCCTTCGGCCAGCCAGGCTTCGGTCGGGGTGAGATCGCTCGACGCGGTGTCCACTGTGGACAGCGGCCACGGCAGGGCGTTGCGGTCGACCTTGCCCGAGGTCCGGGTCGGCAGGTGGTCCACCAGCGCCAGCAACGGCACAAGCGCGGCAGGAAGCCGCTCGCGCAGCAGCGCGGCGGCGGTGTCCTGATCGAACTTCCCGGCGTCGGCGGGGACGATGTAACCGACGAGGATCTGGTTGCCTGCCTTGGTCTTGCGGATCGCGGCGGCGGCACCGTTGACGTCGGGCAGCGACTGCAGGGCGGCGTCGACCTCACCGAGTTCGATCCGGCGGCCACCGAGTTTGACCTGCTCGTCCGCGCGGCCGAGGAACAGCAGTCCTTCGGCTTCGGCGCGCACGATGTCGCCACTGCGGTACGCGCGCTGCCAGCCGAGCGAGCGCAGCGGGGCGAACTTCTCGGCGTCCTTGACCGGATCGAGATAGCGGGCGAGGCCCACTCCGCCGATCACGAGCTCGCCGGTCTCCCCCATCGCGACGGGCTCACCGGCCTCATTGACGACGGCGAGCTGCCACCCGGCCAGCGGGAGGCCGATGCGGACGGGCTCGTGCCCGGTGAGCTGCGCGGCGCAGGCCACGACTGTCGCTTCCGTGGGCCCGTAGGTGTTCCAGACCTCGCGGTCCTCTTCGACCAGTCGCTCGGCGAGCTCGGGCGGGCAGGCTTCCCCGCCGAAGATCAAAAGCCGGACGTCTTCGAGCGCCTCGACCGGCCACAGCGAGGCCAGCGTCGGCACGGTGGACACGATGGTGATGCCCTGCGCGACAAGCCACGGGCCGAGGTCGACGCCGGTCCGCACCAGCGAACGCGGCGCGGGCACCAGGCAGGCGCCGTAGCGCCAGGCGAGCCACATCTCTTCGCACGACGCGTCGAAGGCGACGGACAGCCCGGCGAGCACGCGGTCGCCGGGCGCGATCGGCTCTTCGGTCAGGAACAAGCGGGCTTCGGCGTCGACGAACGCGGCGGCCGAAGCGTGCGAGACGGCGACACCCTTGGGCTTGCCGGTGGAACCGGAGGTGAAGATGATCCACGCGTCGTCCGACGGCGAAGGACGGCCGGTGCGGCCGGTGGGGATGCCCTGGTTGGTGATCACGCCGCCGTCACCGACGACCGCGAGCACCTCGGCCTCACCGAAGACGAGCTCGGCCCGCTCTTCCGGGTCGTCCGCGTCGACAGGCACGTACGCGGCGCCGACCGACAGCACGCCCAGGATCGCGACGTAGAGCTCCGCGGTGCCCGAGGAGATCCGGACGCCGACGCGGTCGCCGAGACCGATCCCAGCAGCTCGCAGCTTGCGGCCGTACGCCTCGATCTCTTCGGCGAGCTTGCGGTAGCTCAGCACGGTGACACCGTCGTCGATGGCCGCCGCGTTGGGGTGCGTCGCGGCCGTCTCGGCGAGGATGTCGAGCAGGGTGCGCTCGCTGGCGCCGAGGCCGGACCAGAAGAGCGCGCGGTCGGCTGTCGGGACGAGCGAAGGAGCAACAGTCACTTCGGCGACGCAGGAGAACGTCGACGTGTCAGCCGTGAGCGTCACCGAGACAACTCCGAGGACACGGGTCGAACCAGGAACTGGGCATGCATGCAGCCCATCACTCACCCTTCGAACGAGCACCATTCGGGCTTGCTCTCCGAGTGAGGCGCCCGCTTACCGGCCTTCAAGACTACCTGACATGACCTTCAGGTCTCGGAAGGGTCTCGCTCACGTGTCAAGAATCACCTGGTCAGGCCCCCCAACATGCCCCCGCGCTCCCGAATATGTCGACATGTTCTGCGCACGAACGCGCACGAGAACATGTCGACATATTCGGGAGTTTCGAGTTCGCCATCTGTGTGTCGACAGATGGCTACTTGAGCTTCCCGGGTTTGGCCGACTGCTTGGCGCCGCCGCGCACCTTCTTTTCCCGCACGCGGATGTTGATGCGGACCGGGCTGCCCTCGAAGCCGAACTCCTCGCGGAACTTCCGCTCGATGAACCGCCGGTAGCCGGCCTCGATGAACCCGGTGGTGAACAGCACCAAAGTCGGCGGCCGGATCGCGGCCTGGGTGGCGAACAGGACCTTCGGCTGCTTGCCACCACGGACGGGCGGCGGTGTCGCGGCGATGAGGTCGGCGAGCCAGCCGTTGAGCAGGCCCGTCGGGACACGCTTGTCCCAGGAGTTCAACGCCGTTCGCAGGGCCGGAGCCAGCTTGCGCACGGAACGCCCGGTCAGCGCGGAGATGTTGACCTTGTCCGCCCACGGCACGCGGACGAGACCGCGCTCGAGCTCGCGGACCATGTCGTGACGGCGGTCCTCGTCGACGAGGTCCCACTTGTTGAACGCGAGCACGCAGGCGCGCCCGGCCTCGACGACCATGGTCAGCACCCGCAGATCCTGCTCGGACAGCGGCTCGCTGGAGTCGAGGAGCACTACGGCGACCTCGGCCGCGTCGATCGCGGTCTTGGTGCGCAGCGACGCGTAGTACTCGGCGCCGCTCGAGGTGTGCACGCGCTTCCGCAGGCCCGCGGTGTCGACGAAACGCCAGGTCTGACCGTCGAGCTCGACCAGGGAGTCGACCGGGTCGACGGTGGTGCCGGCGACGGAGTCGACCACCGAGCGCTGCTCGCCGGTGAGCCGGTTCAGCAGGCTCGACTTGCCGACGTTCGGCTTGCCGACCAGCGCCACGCGGCGCGGGCCCATAGTCGGGTTGCCCTCGCGGGGCGCCTCGGGCAGGGCCTTGAGGATGGCGTCGAGCAGGTCACCGGAGTTGCGGCCGTGCAGCGCGCTGACCGGGTACGGCTCGCCGAGGCCGAGCGACCACAGCGACGCGGTGTCCGAGATCAGCCTGTCGTCGTCGACCTTGTTGGCCGCCAGCAGCACGGGGGTCTTCGACCGCCGCAGCACACGGGCGACGGCTTCGTCGGTGGTCGTCGCGCCGACCGAGGCGTCGATCACCAGCATGACGGCGTCGGCGGTGGCCATCGCCATCTCGGCCTGCGCGGTGATGGAGGCCTGCAGCCCGGTCGCGCCGGGCTCCCAGCCACCGGTGTCCACCAGGGTGAACTTCCGGCCGCCCCACAGCGCGTCGTAGGCGATGCGGTCACGGGTCACACCCGGGACGTCCTGCACGACCGCTTCACGGCGGCCGAGGATCCGGTTCACCAACGTGGACTTGCCGACGTTCGGCCTGCCGACCACCGCGAGGACCGGCTGCGCCAGCTGGGCCTCGTGCTCGGCCTCACCGGCTTCGATCTGGGCGTCGAACTGGCCGAACTCCGACTCCTCGGCCCAGGTACCGACGACCCCTTCGGTCGAATCGGCGCCGTCAAAACCGTCGAACTCTGTCATGCCTTCTCATTCCCTTTTGGCGCTTGGAAACCATATTCGCCGCGCCATTCGTCCAAAGTCTTCACCAGCGCGGACAGCTCGCCGCGCAGCAGTTCGGTGCCCTCTTCGAGCCCGGACCGGCCGCGGCCGATCTCCGGGGTGAACGGCTCGCCGACGAGTATGTCCACCCGCGGCCGGAACCGCCTCTTGCCGTTCGCCGGGCGCAACGTGCCCCGGGTCGCGATCGGTACCACTGTGGCCCCCGCCGATCGGGTCAGCCAGGCCGCCCCGCGCTCCGCGCTGCCGACGTCGCCGGCACCGCGTCTGCCCTCGGGGAAGATCCCCACCACGCCGCCGTCTTTCAGGACGCCGACCGCGGTCAGCAGCGGCTTGCGATCGACCTCGCCGCGCTTGACCGGGATCTGCCCCAGCGTCAGCAGGAACTTGCCGAAGGCCCCCCGGAACAAAGTCTCCTTGACGAGGAACGCCGAGCGGCGCGGCAACATTCCGAAAATGAGCTGCGGCTCGATCATCGAGCTGTGGTTCGCGATCACCACGAGTGGTCCGGAGGCTGGCACGCGCTCGACGCCGTGCACGCGGACCTTGAAGGCGGGCCGGAGCGTGTAGCGCCCGATGAGCCTGCCTACTTCGTGGATCCAGCCGACAGCGCCCTCGGGCAGATCGTCCGGAGGACCAAACTCTTTTAAGGAACGGAGTGCTGTCACTGCGCGACCTCGGCGGTGCAGCCGGTCAGCAGGCCACGCTGGTTCGCCAGTTCGCTCAGTGCGATGATCACCTGATCGATTTTCAGCTCGGAGGTGTCGACGGGCACCGCGTCCTCGGCCGCGCGCAACGGCGACGTCGCACGGGTCGAGTCCAGGTGGTCCCGGCGCTCGACCGATTGCAGCGCGACGTCCACAGTGGACTCACGGCCGGCCGCGGAATCCTGCGCGTTACGACGCGCGGCGCGAATCGACGCGGACGCCGTCAGGTACACCTTCAGCGGCGCGTCGGGCGTGACGACGGTGCCGATGTCGCGGCCCTCGACGACGATCCCGCCGGTGGTCGCGACGACGTCGGAGATGATCCGGCGCTGCTGCGCGACGAGCAGCTGACGCACCTCAGGCACCGAGGACACGGCCGAAACCGCCGAGGTGACGTCGGCGCCGCGGATGTCGGTGACGACGTCCTGACCGCCGAGCAGCAGGTGCGGGCGCACCGGGCTGGTGCCGATCTCGAGCTCCGCCCGGCGGGCGAGCGCGGCGACGGCGGCGGCGTCGGCCGGGTCGACCCCGGCGCGCAGCACGGCCACGGTGATCGCGCGGTACATCGCGCCGGTGTCGAGATAGCCGGCGCTCAGCCTCGCAGCGAGCTTGCGTGCGACCGTGGTCTTCCCCGTTCCGGACGGACCGTCCAGCGCGACCACACCACGTAGGGCTCCCGCCACCATTGCTCCCAAAGCCGAGTTCCTCACGACATGCGGATGATTTCCGCGACCTGCGGGGTTCCATTCTGCCTGGTCGCGAACCACGGGGAGCACTCACCCGGCCGGAGGTGGCTGACAGGCACAAATCGGACAGGGGGCTACGGCGGGTCAGGTGAACGCTCGTGAGTGTTTCGCGGGGTTAGAACCCCGCGAAACACTCACGAGCCACCATGCCAAGCCGAGCCGCCCTACATGTCGACGGCGCGGTAGAGCGAGCCGACCTCGCCCTTGTTCAGCACGCGGATGGTGCCGGGGCGCTGCGAGCCGAGCTGGATGTCGCCCACGGCCGTCCGGACCAGTTTCCGCACGGGGTAACCGGCGTAGTCCATCAAGCGGCGCACGATGTGCTTGCGGCCCTCGTGGATGACGATCTCGATCAGCGTGTTACCGGCGTGCATGTCCTTGACGCGGAACTCGTCGACCTTGACCGGGCCGTCGTCGAGGGTGATGCCGGACTTGAACTCCTTGCCGATGCCGCGGGCGACGGTGCCCTCGACCTCGGCCAGGTACGTCTTGAGCACCCGGTACGACGGGTGCATCAGGCGGTGCGAGAGGTCGCCGTCGTTGGTCAGCAGCAGCAGGCCCTCGGTGTCGACGTCGAGGCGGCCGACGTGGAACACCCCGCCCGAGACGTCCTCGAACCGGCCGCGGATGTAGTCGCCGACGCACGGGCGTTCCCGCTCGTCCAGCATCGTGCTGTGCACGCCCTTGGGCTTGTTGAAAGCCAGGTAGATCAGGTCTTCGCGCAGGTTGACCCGGGTGCCGTCGACGTGGATGACCGCATTGACCGGGTCGACCCGCCGGCCCAGCTCGGTGACCACCTTGCCGTCGACGCTGACGCGTCCACGGACGATGAGGTCCTCAGCCGCGCGGCGGGAAGCGATACCTGCCTTGGAGAGCACCTTCTGCAGGCGGACGCCCTCGGGTTGCTGCGAGTCATATGTCATCGATCGTGTCCACTTCAGGTAGCAACGGAGCGATCGCGGGGAGGTCCGTCAGTGACGACAGCCCGAGCCGCTCCAGGAATAGTTCAGTTGTGACGTACAGCGTGCCACCCGTGTCCGGATCAGTGCCGATGTCCTCGATCAGCCCGCGCGCGACCAGCGTCCTGATGACGCCGTCGACGTTGACCCCGCGCACCGCGGCGATCCGTGCCCTGGTGACCGGTTGCCGGTAAGCGATCACGGCAAGACTCTCCAGAGCAGCGCGCGTCAGCTTCGAGCGCTGCCCGTCGAGCAGCAGCTTCTCCACGAAAGGCGCATAAGTATCGCGCGTGTAGAAACGCCAGCCGTCACCGACCCGTCGCAGGTCGATCCCGCTGGACCGTTCGGTGAACGCGGCGGACATCGTGCGCAGTGCGACAGTGACCCGGCCGACCGGCTGGCCCACGGTCTCCGCCAGCAGTTCTTCACTCGCCGGTGAGTCCACCACCAGCAGTAACGCCTCGAGCGCGGCTTCGAGCGCGGTGTCGTCGGTGACGTCCGGCAGATCCGAGGCGACGGCCACCAGGCCAGGCTCGTCTTCAGGATCTTCAGCGCCTTCGCGGTCTTCATGGACCTCGGGCGCTTCGGCGCCTTCGACGTCCGCCGACGTCGCCTGCTCTTCGACGGGCGCGGGCATGCTGTCCGCGGCTTCTTCTTCGGTCACACCGTCGGGGCTCACCCGTACTCCTCTTCGTCCACGCTGGCGAGATCCTGTTCCGCGGCCACCGAAGCAGCCTCGACCGAGCCACCCGTCCAGCGCACATGTAACTCTGTCAGCGCCTCGGCCTGCTCGAACTGGACCGTCGATTCGCGGTACAGCTCCAGCAGCGCCAGGAAGCGCGCCACGATCTCGATCGTGTGCTCACAGTCGGAGACCAGTTCGGTGAAGGTCGCCTCACCCGCGTCCGCCAGCCGCAGGCGCAGCAGCGCCGCGTGCTCGCGGACCGAAACCTTGCCCATGTGCAGGTGGGCCAGCGAAACCTGGGGTGGCGGCTTCGGTGTGAACACCGTCATCGCGATGTCGGCGAACTTCTCCGGGTCGACGCCGAGCAGCACCTCGGGCAGCAGACCGATGTACCGCTCTTCCATCGCCACCGAGCGCGGATACCGCCGCAGCGCACCGGCTTCCAGCTCGCCGAACAGCGCCGCCACCTGCTTGTACGCCCGGTACTGCATGATCCGGGCGAACAGCAGGTCCCTGGCCTCGAGGATCGCGAGGTCGTCTTCGCTCTCGACGTCGGCGGACGGCAGTAGCCGGGCGGCCTTCAGGTCCAGCAGTGTCGCCGCGATGACCAGGAACTCGGTCGTCTCGTCGAGACTCCAGTCGGCTCCCATCGACCGCGTGTACGCGATGAAATCGTCGGTGACCGTGTGCAGTGCGACTTCGGTGACGTCGAGCTGGTGCTGCGAGATCAGCTGCAGCAGCAGGTCGAACGGCCCCTCGAAGTTGGACAGATGCACCCGGAACTTCGAGGCGCCCGCCTCGGGAGTCTGCTCGGGTTCGAGAGGCGGAATCCCGGGAGGAAGCTGATCGACCGGCTCCGGCGTCTGCTCGGCCGGTGCCGGAGCGTCCATCAGTTGCCGGGCTCCTGAGCCTCGACACCGCCGGCCCGCAACCGCCGGACGAGGACCGAGTCCTCGCCGTGCTGGTCGAAGTCGGCCAGCATCACCGCGACGGCTTCACGCACCAGCCTGCCCCGGTCGACGATCAGGTCATGGTGAGCACGCAGGTCGAGCCGTGCGTGTTCCATCGCGAGCAGTTCGTCGCCCGACACGTAGACCGTGATCTTCGCGTCGTGCTTGGTCCGGCCGGTACCGCGTTTGGCCGATCCGCTCTCCGGAAGCTGATCCTTGCGACCATGGCCGCCACCACCTCGGCCGTTCCCGTTGGGGGCGACCGTGTCGGTGGCGGGCGGGAGGTCGAGGGCGGGGCTCGAGGTCAAGCGGAAGAGTTCTGACGCGCCGGGCAGGGAAGCTCGCCTGCTCACCGGGCGATCACCTCGCGAGCCAGCGCGCGATAGGCCAGTGCACCGGCCGATTTGGGGGCCCAGCTGGTGATGGGCTCCCCGGCAACGGTCGTTTCTGGGAACCGCACGGTGCGATTGATCACCGTGTCGAAGACGGTGTCGCCGAATGCTTCGACCACGCGCGCCATGACCTCCTTCGAATGCAGGGTTCTCGGGTCGAACATGGTCGCGAGAATCCCGGTGATGTCAAGTTTGGGGTTGAGGCGCTCTTGCACCTTCTCGATCGTGTCGATCAGCAGAGCCACCCCACGAAGACTGAAGAACTCGCACTCAAGCGGGATGAGAACGCCGTCCGCAGCGGTCAGCGCGTTCACCGTCAGCAAGCCGAGCGAGGGCTGGCAGTCGACAAGAACATAGTCGTAGTACTCCATCACCGGTCGAAGCACCCGGAGCAAAGTGTGCTCACGGCCCACCTCGGCCACCAACTGCACCTCGGCCGCCGACAGGTCGATGTTGCTGGGCAACAGATCGACGTTGTCGACGCGGGTCTTGCGGATCACGTCGGTGATGTTGACCGACCGCTCCATGATGACGTTGTAGACCGTCTGGTCGAGCTCGTGCGGCTGGATGCCAAGGCCGACCGAAAGCGCACCCTGCGGATCGAAGTCGACGAGCAGGACCCGTCTGTCGCACTCCGCGAGCGCCGCGCCCAGGTTGATCGTGGACGTCGTCTTGCCGACGCCACCCTTCTGGTTGCACATGGCGAGGACCTTCGCCGGTCCGTGCTTCTCCAGCGGTGGCGGCTCCGGGATGGTGCGGTACGGCCGGCCGGTGGGGCCGATCCCGTCCGGCTCCTTGACGACCTGGTTCTTGTGTTTGTTCTTGCGCGCGATGGCTGAGTTCTCGTTTTCGGAATCGAAGTCGGTGTCTTGCTCGCCTTCGGTGGCGATGGTGACCCGGCTGAGACTCGCTGCCGCCGTTCCAGCGGACACGGCCGGTCTTGCCGGCGGGTTCGGTGTCGACATGTCGCGAAAGCTCCTCGTTGCCGGGGTCTTCGGCAGCCTATGCGCGAAAACCGAAGCCCGCCAAAGCGGCTCGCCGGGCTTCCTACTAGTTCCTCTATCCCTCCCGTCGCCCACCACCACCCGCACGGGTGACGCTGCACCTACTTCAAAGCACGCGGGTGGGCGGTCACATACACCTCACGCAGTGTATTGACGGTGACCAGCGTGTATATCTGTGTCGTCGTCACGGACGCGTGGCCGAGCAGCTCCTGGACCACCCGGACGTCCGCGCCCCCTTCCAGCAAATGCGTCGCGAACGAATGCCGCAAGGTGTGCGGCGAAACGGTCGCGGAGATCCCGGCTCGCTCGGCGTTGGTCTTGAGGACCTGCCACGCGCTCTGCCGGGAAAGCCTGGTGCCGCGCGCGTTGAGGAACACCGCGGCTGTCCCCCGCCCGCGGGCGGCCAGCGCTGGGCGAGCACGGACGGTGTAGGCGTGGAGCGCGTCGACGGCGGGCCGCCCGATCGGCACCAGGCGCTGCTTTCCGCCCTTGCCGTCGAGCAGGACCGTCCGCTCGGTGTCGTCGATGTCGTCGATGTCCAGCCCGACGGCCTCGGAGATCCGGGCACCGGTCGAGTAGAGCACCTCGAGCAAAGCCTTGTCCCGCAGGGACCGTTCGTCGTCGGCGGGCGGGGTGTCGAGCAGCCGCAGCACTTCCTCGACGGGCAGCGCCTTCGGCAGCCGTTTGGCCGAAGCGGGTGGCCGGACCTCGCGCGCCGGATCGGCCTCGGTCAGCCCGTCGGCGTGCGCGAACTTGTGCAGCCCGCGGACCGCGACCAGCGCCCGCGCCGACGAAGACGCGGCAAGTGGCTGATGCTCGTCATCGCCTTCCCGCAACGCGGCGCCGAACGCGGTGACCTGAGCGGGCGTGACCTCGGTGAAGTCGCTGACACCGGCGAGTTCCAGATGGGCGGCGTAGCGACGGAGGTCGCGGGAGTAGCTGTCCAGCGTATTGCGCGCCGTGCCGCGCTCGACCACCAGATGGTCGAGATACGCCGCCACGACGTGGGCTACTCCGGTGCCACCCGCCCTTGCCACGAGCACACTGTAGGGCTTGATCACGAAAAAAAGGCGCTGAGAACCGAAGTCGGTCGCGTGCGTCGGCGTCGAACGCGCCCCTCGGCGCCCGCACCTGGGGTGGATGACCGGGAAGGGGACTTTCCTCGCGACTGAATAACGCCGGGAAAGTCCCCTATGAGCCACGCCGGGCGCGCTACCTTGGAACGTATGTCCACCGCGCCGGACCACCCGGACTCGCTCCGCATCGGTACCGCGGAGCGTGAAGACGCCGTGCGCGTCCTCGGCGAACACTTCGCCGAAGGACGCCTGACCGCCGACGAGTACGAGATCCGGGTTTCCGCCGCGTACGAGGCGGAGAACCGGGCCGGGCTACGGCCGCTGTTCGACGACCTGCCGTCACCGCACCCGGCCTGCCTGCACCCGGCGACGCAGCAGTACCCGCAGTCCTATCCACAGCCCTACCAGCAGCCGTACGCCCAGCCCGCGGTCTATTTCGAGCCGCAGATGTCGGACAAGTCCAAGGTGACGGCCGGGGTCCTTCAGCTGGTGTTCCCGTTCGGCGTCGGACGGTTCTACACCGGCGACGCCGGGACGGGCGTCGCCCAGCTGCTGGTCACGATCTTCACCTGTGGCCTCGGCGCGATCTGGTCGTGGATCGATGGCATCATCCTGCTCGCCAACGGCGGCACGGACTCCGCGGGCAGGCGCCTGCAGGGATAGCAGTGCGCGAAGCGTCTCCGTTGAGGGTGGCGGTGGGAGACGGGTGGGCTAGGAACCGTTCTTGGCCTCCAGCCGAGCGGCGAACTTCGTCGGCCTGTCCGGCCAAGGCGCGTCGGACGGCCTCGACGGCGCCCCGTCGACGACGACCAGGTGCGCCGCCAGTACCCCGGAGACGGTCGCGCCGTTCACGAGTTCACCGGACAGCGCCATCCTGACCGCCTCGGCCAGCGGGAACTTCCGCACCACCAGATCGGCCTCCTCGTCACCGAGGACGTCCCTGTCCACATCGGACAGTCCGCGCGCGAGGTAGACCCGGATGGCCTCGTCGGTGAAGCCGGGCGACGCCGCGACGTCGACGAGGGTCTCCCAGCGCTCCGCGCGCAGGCCGACCTCCTCGACCAGTTCGCGCCGCGCCGCCTCGACGGGGTCCTCCCCGGCATGGTCGATCAGGCCCGCGGGCAGTTCCCACAGGCGGTGACCCAGCGGATGCCGGTACTGGTGGACCATGGTGACCATGTTGTCGACGTCGAGCGCGACGATGCCGACGGCGCCGAGATGCTCGATGAC
Organism: Actinomycetota bacterium; assembly: GCA_032230695.1. Classification (GTDB taxonomy): domain Bacteria; phylum Actinomycetota; class Actinomycetes; order Mycobacteriales; family Pseudonocardiaceae; genus Amycolatopsis. The sequence continues at coordinate 40,808 of JAVXWP010000005.1, forward strand.
CTCACGCCGGGCGGTGCCGCCGCCCGGCATGACGACCTCGTCCACCCGCAGCCCGACCACCCGTCCGATGTGGATGTCCTTTGTGGACGCCACGGTGAACTCGTGGCTGCCGGGCTCGGTCATCGGGCGGCCACCGGCGACTCCGGCAGCTCGACCGGCAGGCGCTCCGCGACCTTGTAGGCGACGACGGCCTGCACGAACGCGTCGAACAGCGGGTGCGGCCGCGTCGGACGGCTCTTGAGCTCCGGGTGTGCCTGCGTGCCGACGAAGAACGGGTGCTTGTCGGCGGGCAGTTCGACGAACTCCACCAGCCTGTCGTCGGGCGACGTGCCCGAGAACACGAGGCCCGCCGCGGCGAGCCGCTTGCGGTACTCGTTGTTGACCTCGTAGCGGTGACGGTGCCGCTCCGACACGTCGGTGGTGCCGTACGCCTTGGCGACCTGCGAATCCGCGAGCAGCTTCGCCGGGTACGCGCCGAGCCGCATGGTGCCGCCCATGTCCCTGTCCCCCGCGACGACGTCACGCTGGTCGGCCATGGTCGAGATCACCGCGTTCTTGGTGGTCTCGTCGAACTCCGCGGAGTTCGCGTCGGCGATCCCGGCGAGGTTGCGTGCCGCTTCGATCACCATGCACTGCAGGCCGAGGCACAGGCCCAGCAGCGGGATGCCCCGCGTCCGCGCGTATTCGATGGCACCGAGCTTGCCCTCGATACCGCGGACACCGAACCCGCCCGGCACCAGCACACCGTCCACCCCGGACAGTGCCGCCGACGCACCGGCCGGAGTGATCGCCTCGTCCGAGGCGACCCAGACGATCTCGACCTTGGCGCGGTTGGCGAAACCGCCCGCACGCAGGGCTTCGGTGACCGAGAGATAGGCGTCCGGCAGGTCGATGTACTTGCCGACGACGGCGACCCGCACGATCTCCGACGGGTTGTGCACGCGGTTGAGCAGGTCGCCCCACACCGTCCAGTCGACGTCACGGAACGGCAACCCGAGCCGTCGCACCACGTAGGCGTCGAGCGCCTCGGTGTGCAGCACCTTCGGGATGTCGTAAATTGACGGGGCGTCGGGACAGGCGATGACGGCCTCGTTGTCCACGTCGCACATCAGGCCGATCTTCCGCTTGAGGTCCTCGGGGAGATCGCGATCGGCGCGGCAGACCAGCGCATCGGGCTGGATACCGATGTTGCGCAGTGCCGCCACGGAATGCTGTGTCGGCTTGGTCTTCAACTCACCCGAAGGCGCCAGGTACGGCACCAGCGAGACGTGCAGGAAGAAACAGTGGTCGCGGCCGACGTCGTGGCGGACCTGACGGCAGGCCTCCAGGAACGGCAGCGACTCGATGTCGCCGACGGTGCCGCCGACCTCGGTGATGACCACGTCGGGCCGGAGCCCGGTGCCGTCCGATTCGGCGGCCGCCATGATCCTCGACTTGATCTCGTCGGTGATGTGCGGAATGACCTGCACGGTATCGCCGAGATACTCGCCACGGCGTTCCTTGGCGATCACCTCGGAGTACACCTGGCCGGTCGTCACGTTCGCCTTACCGGACAGGTCACGATCGAGAAAACGCTCGTAGTGCCCGATGTCCAGGTCCGTCTCGGCACCGTCTTCGGTGACGAACACCTCGCCGTGCTGGAACGGGTTCATTGTGCCTGGATCCACGTTCAGATAGGGATCCAGCTTCTGCATCGTGACCCGAAGCCCACGTGCGGTAAGGAGTTGGCCAAGGCTTGACGCCGTGAGCCCCTTACCCAGAGAGGAGGCAACGCCTCCGGTGACAAAGACATACTTGGTAGCCCGCGACTGAAGTCCCACGGGCTTTCACCTTATCTCACGTCCCCGGCGACGCACGCAGGCCACGCCGATCGTGTCGAAATCGCGCTCGGCCCGGTCTACCAGACATGCCCCAGTCCCACCGTCACCCGACCACCACCCCTGATCGAAACGCTGCCGCGCTACTAGGCCCACCCGTCACCCGACCACCACCCCTGATCGAAACGCTGCCGCGCTACTAGTCTCATCGGCGTGACTGAAGCGGGATCGCACGAAAACAGTTGGACTGCCCCGGTGGCGGAGAGCCCCCTCGACGCGGCCGTCCGCGTCCCGGGCTCGAAATCCATCACCAACCGGGCCTACGTGCTGGCCGCTCTGGCCAGCGCACCCACCCGGGTCCGGGCGCCGCTCGACTCGCGGGACGCCCGCCTGATGCTGGACGCGCTGGCGATGCTGGGTGCCCGATCCGAGCACACCGCCGACGGTGTGCTCGTGCACCCCGCGGCAGCCGGTCAGCGCGGCGCGGGCGAGACCGTGACGATCGCACTCGGCAACGCGGGCACCGTCGCCCGCTTCACCCCCGCGCTAGCGGCGCTGGGCTCGTCGACAGTCCTCTTCGACGGCGACGAAGCGATCCGCAGGCGCCCGATCGGCCCCCTGCTGGCGGCGCTGCGCGATCTGGGCGCCGACATCGACGACGAGGGCCGCGGCGCTCCGCCCTTCACCGTGCGGGGCAACGGCGGCCTGCGCGGCGGCAAGGTCAACCTGGACTCGTCAGCCTCCAGCCAGTTCCTGTCGGCGCTGCTGCTGGCGGCCCCGGCCTTCGACGCGGGCGTGACCGTCAGGCTCATCGGCGGCAACCCGCCCAGCGAACCCCACATCGCGATGACCCTCGACATGCTGCGCCGCTTCGGCGCCACCGTCGAGCGCGACGGTGTCGAGTTCCATGTCGCCCCCGGCCAGCTCTCCTGCCCCGGTTACGTCGTCGAACCCGACCTCTCGACAGCCGCCCCCTTCGTCGTCGCCGCCGCGGCGGCGGGAGGCACCGTCCGCATCCCCGGGTGGCCCCAGCACACCACCCAGCCGGGCGACTGGATGCGCAGCCTTCTGGCCGAACTGGGCGCGACAGTCGAACTCGACGCCCGCGGCCTGACCGTCACCGGCGGCGCGACGATCCAAGGCGCCCAACTGGACCTGCACGAGGTGGGCGAACTGACCCCGGTCATCTCCGCTCTGCTCTGCTTCGCCGACTCGCCGTCGGTGATCACCGGCGTCGCCCACCTCCGCGGCCACGAAACCGACCGCCTGACCGCCCTGGCCACGGAGTTGTCGGGCCTCGGCGCGAAGGTGAGCGAGACCGACGATGGGTTGAAGATCACCCCCGCCCCCATGCACGGCGGTGTGTTCCACACCTACGACGACCACCGCCTTGTCATGGCAGGCGCGGTGCTGGGTCTCCGGGTACACGGCGTCGAAGTCGAAAACCCCGCCACCGTGGGCAAAACCTTTCCCGGCTTCGTCGACGCCTGGACCGGAATGCTCGAGGCTTAACTTCACCAGACGCTCTGGAGGCGTGGCCTAGCTGCCGCTGGGTTTGACGCCGGGGGCGGGGCTTTGGGCGTTGCCCGCGATGCCGTAGCGGCCGGAGCCGCCATCCAGTTGTTCTTGCAGGGCAAGGATCGTGGTAATTCGACCGGCGGCCGAGTCGACGTTGTCGACGGTCGAGAGGATCGAAGTGGCGGAGGTGTCGGCGCGTACCACGCCGATGGGACCGGTGCCGTCTGCGGAACCTGCGTCGCCGGCCAGCACTGTCCCCGCACCTGAGCGGTCCAGCTGGGTCGCGAACCGCGCGATGGTCGCCGCGCGGTCTCCGGCGCCGTCGCCGACGGCCTGGCCGCCGGAGAGGACGATCGCCAACTGGGCCGGGCGTACGTCCTGGCTGGGTTTCACAAAACCGCCGTCGGTCAGCCCACCGAGCGCGGCCGCCAGCTCGTCGGGCGACGACTGCGGCTTGGCCGTGTCCTTGTTCAGCAGCAGAACCGAACCGAGGAGTGCCCCGGCCAGCGTGCCCGGATCACCGGCGGTCGGGAACTGAACGCCGGCGGGCTGCAGCCTGGTGACGACCTGGCGAAGCTGGTCGGCCTTGGCGGGGTCGGCGAAGGCGTCCGTCAGCTGAAGCTCACCGGTGACGGTGGCGCCCGACTGGCTGATCAACTGCTTCAGCGCGTCCCGATCCGCGGGTTTCGCCTCTTCCGTCGTCACCAGGACGACAGTGCGCTTGTCCAGAGCCCCGGCGACGATCTTCGGCCCGACAGATCCCGAGAATGCGTCCGCGTCGGCCAGGCGCGCATTCACGGCGCTGTTCTGGCCCTGCAGATCCGAGACTTGCTTACCAAGGTCGCTCTTCTCGTTGGACAGGCCGGAAAGGAGCGAACCGTTCAGGGCGGTCGAGCCCAGGACAACGCCGATGGCCAGTGCCAGGAAACAGGCGGCGATGGAGACGACGTGGTACCGCAGAGAAATCACGTGAAAAGCCCCTTGACCCAGCTTGTGAACGAGTTCCAGGTGGAGTGGATCCAGTCGAGGTAAACCGACCCGACATCGGAGACGAGCAGCGCCGCGACGACCACGATCATGGCGGCCAGCACCAGCAGGACTATCGCGCCGATCGACACCCGGCTGCGGTGGAGAGTGGCGACAGCTTTGCCGTCCACCAGTTTGGTGCCGAGCTTCAGCCTGGTGAGGAATGTGGACGGGTTGGAGCCCGAGCGGCCTTGGTCCAAGAATTCCCGGAGGGTGGCTTGGAAACCGACTGTGACCACAAGGCTCGCTTCGTGGGCATCGGCCAGCAGCAGAGCCAGGTCTTCGGAGTTGCCGGACGCGGGGAAGGTGACCGCGCCGATACCCAGGTCCTGGATGCGCCCGATACCGGGGGCGTGGCCGTCCGGCTGGGCGGGAACCACTACCTCGCTGCCGCTTTTCAGTGTTTCCGCGCCGATGCCTTGCGGATCTCCGACGATGATGTCCGGGTTGTAACCCTGCGCTCGCAGCGTGTCCGCACCGGCGTCGACACCGATCAGGACCGGGCGGTGCTCGGCGATGTACTTCTTCAGCTTCTTGAGGTCTTCGGCGTGACCGTTTCCGGACGCGACGACGAGGACATGCCTGTCGCGCAGCGGTACGCGGACTTCGGGAACGCCGACGCCGTCCAAAATAAGCGTGCGTTCGCGGCGCAAAAACTCGATGGTGTTCGCGGAGAAGGCCTCGAGCTGGGTCGACATCCCGGCCTTCGCCTCGATCATCTGATCGGCGATGCTCTCGCGGGTCTGCTCGATGCCCTCGGCGACCTGACGCTCACCGACATAGATCACACCTCCGAGCAGGCGGATCTTCGTGCCGTCCTTGAGGCTGCGCAGCACCTCGCCACCGACGCAGTCGATGAGCGGGATCCCGGCCGCGACCAGGATTTCCGGGCCGAGATTGGGAAACCGCCCGGAGATCGACGGCGAAGCGTTGACCACGCCGGCGACCTCGGCGTCGACCAGCGCGTCGGCCGTGGCACGGTCGAGATCCAGCTGATCCAGCACGACGATGTCGCCGGGGCTGATCCGGCGCAGCAACTCACGCGTGCGTCGATCGACCCTGGCCACCCCGTTGATCCCGGGGAGGGTCTCGGTGTTCCGGGCGAGCAAGCCGCTGAGCTTCATGAGACTGATGGTGACAAATTGACGCGCGATGATGTGGCCGCCACGCCGACGAATACCGGAGTGTCTTCTGGCGCCCGTGTGCGACCTCGTCGATTACCGCTAGGTGAAACGCTCCCTATTTCTGCTTTTTCTTCGCCGCCGCATCACTTTTTTTCTTCGACGCCCGCCCAGCTCCAGAGTCCTTTTCAGACTCGGCCGCGCGCTTGTCTGCCTCGGCGACGGCGAGCAGTTCTTCGGCGTGCGCGAGCCCTGTCGCGGTTCCGTCCATTCCGGCCAGCATGCGCGCGAGTTCCTGCCCGCGTTCGGCCTGGGCGAGCACCCGTACCCCACTACGGGTGACACCGCCGGTGGTGCCCTTGTCGACCACGAGATGCTGATCGGCGAACGCGGCCACCTGCGGGAGGTGGGTCACCACCAGCACCTGATGGCTGCGAGCCAGCTTCGCCAGCCGCCTGCCGATCTCGACCGCGGCCCGGCCGCCCACCCCGGCGTCGACCTCGTCGAACACCAGCGTCGGCACGGTGTCGGCGTGGGCGAGCACCACCTCGATGGCGAGCATGACGCGGGACAGCTCACCCCCGGACGCGGCCTTGTGGACCGGCAGCGGCGGGGCGCCGTTGTGGGCGCGGAGCAGCAGCTCGACGTCGTCGACGCCGTCGGGTCCGGCGTGCACCAAGTTCCCGAAGACGTTCAGGGCGTGCGGATCGTTCTTCTCCACGGGACGCCGGTGCACCGTGACGTCGATCTCGGCCTGGCCCATCGCCAGCCCGGACAGCTCCGCGGTGATCTCGTCGGCCAGCGCCGTCGCGGCCAGGGCTCGGACGCCGGAGAGTTTCTCGGCGTGCTCGGACAACTCCGCGGCCAGCTCGTCGCGGCGCGCGGCCAACGCGGCCAGCGCCTCCTCCGAAGTGTCCATTGTGGACAGCCGGTGACGGGACTCCTCGGCCCACGCCAGCACGCCGTCGATGTCCGCGGCGTACTTGCGGGTGAGCAGCTTCAACTCGGTCTGGCGGGCGAGCGAACGCTCCAGCGCCTCCGGATCCGCGTCCAGCGAATCGAGATAACCGCCGAGCTCCGCGCCCACGTCCGCCAGCAGTGCCGCGGCTTCCGCCAGCCGGGGCTCGAGCTCCCGCAGCACGGAATCCTCCGAGCCGCCCAGCGTGCGACGGGCTTCGGAGACCAGGCCGAGTGCGCAGGGCACATCGGCATCGCCGTCGGGCGCGCCGAAGACCTCGGCCTGCGCACTGAGCGCGGCCGCCCGCAGTTCGTCCACCGCGGCGAGCCGCTTGATCTTCTCGGTGAGTTCGGTGTCTTCACCCGGGACGGGCTGGACCGCGTCTATCTCGGTGAGACCGTGGCGCAGCATGTCGGCCTGCTGCGCCATTTCACGCGATCGAGTGGATCTTTCGATCAGTTCCGAGGCAACGGCGATCCACTCGTCCCGCACCGCGCGGTACGCCCTCAACGGCTCGGCCACCTCTTCACCGGCGTACCTGTCGATGACGGCACGCTGCTCGGCCGGCCGCAGCAAGCGGAGTTGATCGTTCTGGCCGTGCACGGCCAGCAGCTGCTCGGACAGGTCGGCGAGCACCCCGACCGGCACCGAACGCCCACCGAGGTGGGCCCGGGACCGGCCATCCACCGCGACCGACCGCAGCGCGATCACGCTGCCGTCTTCGTCGACCTCGGCACCGGCGTCGGTGATGATCCGGGTCGCCGTTTCGGCACCACCCAGCTCGAACCGGCCCTCGACGGAGGCTTTCAGTGTCCCCGTCCGTACCTTCGACACCTCGGCACGACCGCCCGAGAGCAGATGAAGGCCGGTCACGACCATCGTCTTACCAGCCCCTGTCTCCCCCGTGACCACGGTGAACCCAGGATGGAATTCCAGCAGGGCGTCCTCGATGACTCCGAGGCCCTGGATACGCATCTCGGCAAGCACGGGGCCAACGGTAGTGGCCCCCACTGACAGTTCGCACGATCGGGCTAGGGGAAGTCGCCATTTTCTTCGCCGGCCGCGTGGCGTTCACGCCAGCTCTTCACCGGAAGCCCGAACTTGTGGACCAGCCTGTCGGTGAACGGGCCGTTCCAGAGCCGGACCAGGCGCACCGGGACCCGACCGCAGACGACCGTCACCTTCGTGCCCTTCGGCAGGTCGAAATGACGCGATCCGTCGCAGGTCAGGACCGCGGAGGAGCCGTCAGGGTCGATACCGACGGTGATCACCGAATTCTTCGAGACCACGAGCGGACGCGAGAACATGGCGTGGGCATTGCTGGGCACGACCAGCAGTGCTTCCACGTCGGGCCAGATGATCGGGCCGCCCGCGGAGAACGCGTAGGCGGTCGAACCCGTCGGCGTGGCGCACAGGACGCCGTCGCAGCCGAACGACGAAACCGGCCTGCCGTCGACCTCGATGAGCGCATCCAGTACCCGTTCCCGGGTGCTCTTCTCCACGCTGGCTTCGTTCAGTGCCCAGGTCTGCGCCACGACCTCGCCGTCCAGGGTCGCCGTGACGTCGATCGTCATCCGCTCCTCGACCTGGTAGCGGCGTTCGATCACCCGCTGCATGGTGTCGACGAGCGCATCGGAATCGGCCTCCGCGAGGAATCCGACGCGGCCGAGATTCACACCCAGCACCGGGACGCCGGCCGGCCGCGCCAGCTCGGCCGCCCGCAGCAACGTCCCGTCGCCGCCCAGGACGAACACGAGTTCGGTACCGGCCGCCGGATCGTCTTCCGTAGCCACCACCGAGCACAGCGAGTTCTCGCAGAAATCGGGGTTGACCAGCTCCATCACTTCTTTGTCGAGCACGCGCAGCATGATCCCGGCGGCGGAGAAGCAGGCCGCGACCTGGCGGGCCGCCGACCTCGTCTTGTCGTGGTCCGGGTGCACGACGAGCAGCACCTCGCGCTGTTCGGTCACTGAGGGCCCTCCCGGACGGCGGTGCGGACGAGCTGATCGACGTCGGCAGTTTCCACAGTGGACTCGCCGTCGCCTTGCCGCAACCAAACGAAGTATTCGACATTTCCCGACGGTCCGGGCAGCGGGCTGGCGACCACACCGTGCACGCTCAGGCTGAGCTTGGCGGCCTCGGTGAGGATGTCGAGAACGACCTCCGCGCGCAGCCCGGGGTCACGGACCACGCCGCCACTGCCGAGTCTGTCCTTGCCGACCTCGAACTGGGGTTTCACCATCGGCACCAGATCGGCGCCGGGCCGCAGGCACGACACCAGCGCGGGCAAGACCAGCTTCAGCGAGATGAACGATAGGTCGCCGACCACGAGGTCGACTTCGCCGCCGATCTGCTCGGGCGTCAGGTTCCGCACGTTCGTCTTGTCGAGCACGACCACACGCTCGTCGGTGCGCAGGCGCCAGTCCAGCAGGCCGCGGCCAACGTCGGCGGCGATGACCGTCGACGCGCCACCCCGCAGCAGGACGTCGGTGAAACCGCCGGTGGACGCGCCGGCGTCCAGGCATCGCTTGCCCGTGACGGAAAGTCCGTGTGGCGTGAACGCTTCGAGGGCGCCGAGCAGTTTGTGTGCCCCTCGGGACGCCCAGCCGGGGTCGTCTTCGCTGCGGACGACGATCGGGGCGTCGGCTTCGACTCCGGTGGCGGGCTTGGTCGCCACCATGCCACGCACGGTCACCTTGCCCTCGGAGATCAGCGTCGAGGCGTGTTCGCGCGAGCGCGCCAGCCGCCGTCGCACCAGTTCCGCGTCCAGGCGGGCCCGTTTGGGCACGGGCTCACACCTTGTCGATGCTGGACAGCGCCACCGTGAGCTCGGTGTGCACCGCGTCGAAGCGCTCGACGTGTTCGGCCAGCGGGAGGCTCTCGAGGTCTTCGAGCCCGCTCACCGCGTCTTCGATACCGGCACGAGGATCGGCCTGCTCAGCGGGAACGTGAGCCGGGGGCGGTCCCGGAAACGGCCGGGGAGCGGGGGCGGGTTGTTCGTACACGTACTTGAACCTAGCAGCGGCGCGCAGCGTCTCCGTTGAGGGTGGTGGTGGGCGACGGGTGGAGTAGCCGATCAGGCGTTGCCGGCGTCGGTCAGACTCAGTTCCGCGAGCGCCGAACGCGCGGATTCACCGTTCGCCCGCACCGCTGTAATGCCTGATTCCCACGCCGTATGGCACAGGGCACGCAGCAGTTCGAGCTTGTCCGACTCGCCGGTTCCTTCGACGACGAGTTCGCCGTCACCGACCGAGATTTTCCACGCCTCACGCGGGCCGACCTCGACCCGCTCCCGCGACTCAAGCAGGCCTGTCAGGTCCGCGGCGATGTAGCGCGGGCGCTCCGACGGCACCGCGGCCACCAGCGTCGCCGGAGTGGCTACACCGGTCAGTACGGCAAAGCCGTCGAAGCCGGCGGCGACGGCACCGGCGATGTCGGTGTTCAGCCGGTCGCCGACCACTAGTGGAGTGCGAGCGTCCGCCGATTCGGCCGCGGTCAGGAACAACGGTGGCTGTGGCTTGCCCGCTACGACCGGCTCGCTGTCCGTCGCGGCCTGCAGGGCGACCACCATCGAACCGTTTCCGGGCACCAGGCCGCGTTCCGACGGGAGGGTGGTGTCCATGTTGCAAGCGACCCACAGCGCGCCCGCCCGGATGGACAGGCACGCTTCGGCCAGGATGCGCCAGTCGGTGTCCGGTGCGTGACCCTGCACGACGGCGGCGACCTCCGGCCCGAACTCACGAACGGGCCGGAGCCCGACGGCCGTGATCTCGGCTTCGAGCGACTTCGCGCCCACCACGAGTACTTCGGCGTCGGCGGGCAACCGGTCACGCAGCACCGCGGCCGCAGCCTGGGAACTGGTGTTGAACTCCGTGACGTCGGTGGGAATGCCGAGCTCGTGAAGGTGGGCGACGGCGTCTTCCGGTGCTTTGGAAGCGTTGTTCGTGACGAACCGGACGGGCACCCCGCGCTCCCGGAGCTCGGCGATGACGTCCGCCGAGCTGGGAAACACGTGGGTGCCCTGGTACACGGTGCCGTCCAGGTCGAACAGCACCGCGTCGTAGTCCGCCGTCAGAGAGTCACTCATCGGTGTCTTTGGCAGTGTCGTCTTCGGGTTCTGCCGGGTCGTCGAGGGCGGACAGCTCCGAAGCGCGCTCGGCGGAGTCCGTTTCGTCGTGCTCGTCGGCGTCGTTGGCGTGCATGAACCACTGGATGGCTTCTTCACGCCGGCCGACAGCGGCAAGGTTGTCGGCGTAGGCGTAGAAGAGCCGACCGCTCCACGGGTCGCGCTTCTTGGGGTCGAGGTCCGATCCCTGCAAAGCGACGACGGCCGCGTCGAGCTGGCCGAGGTCACGCCGGGCGCCGGCCGCGACGATCTTGAGCTCGATCTGGATCTCCTTCGACAGTGTCGAGGAGTCGACCTCCTTGGCGAGGTCGAGTGCCCGCTCCGGACGGCCGACAGCTCGCTCGGCATCGGCGATGATCGCGATGTGGTCGTCGGTGCGAGTCATGCGACGTACCGCGCGCAGCTCGGAGAGCGCCTCGGACCAGTTACCGGCGTGATAGGAGACCAGTCCGAGTGCCTCGCGCACGATCGGTATGCGGGAGGCCTTGGCCTTCGCGTACTTGGCGTGCTCGAGCGCCGCTTCGGGATCGGTGTCCATCAGGCCGCCGGCTGCGACCAAGTGCTTCCCGACAGTCTCCGCCAGGCCCTTGGGCAGGGTGCGGAGCTCGCGGCGCATGTCCTCGTCGAGATCGGAGAATTCGATGCCCTCGGGGAGTTCGGGAGCCGAAAGCAGTTCCCTGGCGAGCTCGTAGTCGTCCTTCGGGCGCTCCTTCGCGCGGGGCGGCGGCACGGCGTCGCGGTTCGACCGGAACTCGCGCCGCTTGTCGTCGTCACGGGCCCGAGCGGGCCGGTCGTCGGACTTGCGCTCGTAGCTGCCCGAGGAACGCGGCTTGTCGTCACGGCTGGAGCTGCTGGGACGCCGGTCGCTCGAGTAGCCGCCGGTCGAACGCGGCTTGTCATCGGATTTGCCCTGGTAACCACCGGTACTGCGAGCGGGCCGGTCGTCCGGCTTCCTGTCGTAGCTGCCGGCGGGGCGCTGGGGCCGGTCGTCGGACTTGCCCTGGTAACCACCAGAACGCTGCGGACGGTCGTCAGAACGGCCCTGATAGCCGCCCGAAGAACGCGGCTTGTCATCCGACTTGCCCTGGTAACCACCGGTGCTGCGCGGCCGATCGTCCGGCTTGCGGTCATAACTACCGGAGGAGCGCTGAGGGCGGTCATCGGACCGGCCCTGGTAACCACCAGAACGCTGCGGACGGTCGTCCGACTTTCCCTGGTAACCACCGGAACGCTGCGGACGATCGTCAGAACGGCCCTGATAGCCGCCCGAAGAACGCGGCTTGTCATCCGACTTGCCTTGATAGCCACCGGTGCTGCGCGGCCGGTCGTCGGACTTGCCTTGATAGCCGCCCGAAGAACGCTGCGGGCGGTCGTCGGAGCGGCCCTGGTAACCGCCAGAACGCTGCGGACGGTCGTCGGACTTTCCCTGGTAACCACCGGAACGCTGCGGGCGGTCGTCGGAACGGTTTCCCTGGTAACCGGTGCTGCCACCACGATCGGATGAGTAACCGCCACCGCGGCTGTCGTTGCCACGGTTCGACGAAGAGGACCGGCCGTCGTCGGATTTCCCCTGGTAGCCACCAGTGGACTTGCCCTGGTAACCGCCGGTGGACTTGCCCTGATAGCCACCGGTACTGCGCTGCGGACGGTCGTCGGAACGGTAACCGCCGGTGCGACGGTCGCCAGAGCCACTGTCGGACCTGCTGTCGGAACGATTGCCCTGGTAGCCGCTGCCTGTACCGCCGGAACTGGGACGGCCGCCGGTGCCACCGGGACGATATGGCGCCTTGCCCTGGTAACCACTGCCGCCGCTGCTGCCGGAACTGCCGGCGCGCGGGCCGCGGTCATTGGAGCTCGAACCACTTGTTCCGCGGTTACCCTGGTAACCACCACTTGCACCGCGATCACCGCGGTCATCACGACGGGGACGGCCCTGGTAACCACCGTCTCGGCCACCGCGGTCCTGCCTGCCACCGGCGGCGCCGCTCGAGCCGCGTTTGTCACCGCGTGGGGCGTCGGAACGACCTCCACGGGGACTCGAATCACGACGAGCAGGCCGTCCAGACGCGGCATCACCCTCTGAGTCACGTCGAGGGAACTCGGACACCCTGGCCTCCTGCCAACGAAAAAACACTTGTACATACACGTAAGGCCCGCTAGGACGAGCCAACTGGCTATCCTAACGGGCCCTACGGAAAGGGTGTCCGGCGGTGTCCTACTCTCCCACAGCCCTTCGACTGCAGTACCATCGGCGCTACCAGGCTTAGCTTCCGGGTTCGGAATGGGACCGGGCGTTTCCCTGGCGCTATGACCACCGTAACTCTGTAAAACATCCTCACAACGACCC
>JAVXWP010000037.1:0-25114 GCA_032230695.1 Actinomycetota bacterium
CGGCGGCCATCGCTCCGGCAGCCTGCTGCACCTCGACGTGCGTGCGGCCAACATGTGCTGCGTCGACGGCTCGGTGCGAGCGCTGTTGGACTGGTCGAACGCACTGGTCGGCGATCCGGCACTCGAACTGGCGCGCCTCACCGAGTTCGCGCGCCTGCCGGAGAACCGCATCGACATCACGGCTGTGCTTCGCGGCTACGGGGAGTCGCCAGACCTCCGCGAGCCCGCGTTCCTCGTCTATCGGCTCGACGCCGCGGTCATGTTGGCGGTGGTGTTCCTCTCCGAATCACCGGACGAAGCCCGCGGCACCGAATGGGTGGGACGGATGCTCGAACTGCACGAGGAGCTCGAGCATCGGCTGCGATGAGACAGCGACACCGGGGGAAGTGACACGGTCGCGGCTATGGAGGATTACTGCGACAGCAATGATGGAGCGTGTTCTGTGCACGGAAACACCGGGGCACGATCAGGGCCAGAACGCAAGGTGCGGCAAGCAGAAAACCGCAACTAAAGGCCCGACGGAAGAAGAACTGATCATTTATGTCCCGCTAATAGCCGAGTGGGTTCACTCCTGGTAGGTCAACGTCACTCGTCTGGGTGTGCGTTTTCGGCACCCGGGTGGTGATTGTCTGTTCGTACTCCAGGTGTACCCCGGGAACAATTTTTCGGATATAGTGGGCGACGGTCCGGAATAGGTCGTCCTGAGGGGCAGGTTCGGCCCCGCTCTTGCTGAGCGGCAAACGAGTGGGCGGCAGAGGCAGCACGCTCATTATGCGCTCGACAAATAAGACGGCGGCGGACGGTCATGCGCAATTTCCTGTCACCCGTCGGGCAACTCGATGTCGGAGGACAGGGATGAAGTACCGCAAGTTGGTTGTCTTCGCAGCAGTCCTGGCGGCTTTCGCCTGCGTAGTGCAATTGCCACCGCCTTTGCAGGCGGAGGCGGCCGAGGCGAGCCGGTTCGAGCGAAGCTACCGGGGGCTGCAGCCGGATGACGTAGGTGGTACGCGAGTGGACAACCCGGGTCGCGGGTTCCGGCTGGCGGCTACGTTCAATGCGGTAGACCTGAGTCATCCCTGGAACGGTGGCGGCGCCCAGGACATCCGTGAGGTTCTGCGGGACCAGGAGAAAGTGCACGGGGAGAAGACCTCGGTTGCCCGGTTGCATTTCTATCTTCGAGAATTCGCCGGCGGACCGGAGTGTAAGGAAGCATTGGCGACGTGCACAATCGACATCACCCCGGAGGCGCTTGAGAACATCAAGCTCACGCTCTCGCGTTTGCGCGAGGTGAACTATCAGGCCGTGTTGCAGTTCGCCTACGACGACGGTAAGCGCGACGGCCGTTGCTATACCGCGCAGACCATCGCGCGCCACATCAGCCAGCTGAGTCCGATCGTGAAGGAGTACGCAGACGTCGTCCAGTCCTGGCAGGCCGGCTTTGTCGGGAACTGGGGGGAATGGGGGCCCAACTGCATGAACCTGCAGCATGACCCCGCCTCGGTCAACGTCATCATGGAATCGCTCCTGGCGGCGCTGCCCGACGGCGTGAACACCGGAATGCGCTACCCGTGGTTGCGGGACATGATCACCGATCCCGCCGTCCGCGCCCGGATCGGATTCCACAATGACTACTTCACCGTCGGCCAAGGGCCTTACGACTTCTACCGGCCCACGCACGAGAGCTGGCCGCGGGTCCTGGAGACCGCGCCCGCCGTCGTCACCGACGGCGAGATGCCTTGGGACTTCCAATGGGGCGAGGTCATCCCGGGTGTTCCCGCGGCCAAACGCCTGCAATCCATGCACTACTCGACGTTCTCCGTTACGCACAACATCAACACCACCATCAAGGCATGGCGTGAGACCACCATCACCGAGCAGCAGGTCCGCCAGGAGAATCTGCCGGTCTCGGACGGGTATTTCCGCAACTTCATCGGAGCCCCGGTGGAGCGCACCGTCTACGACTATGTGCGCGACCATCTCGGCTACCGCATCCAGCTGGAGAAGGCACGGTTCCGTCGCACCGCCACGTCGTTGAACGTCGACATGGGTCTGCTGAATACCGGCTTCAGTGCCCCCCACACCACACGTGCGGTTCAGCTGGTTCTGCTTGACCGCGCAGGCACAGCCGTGGCGAAGACAGATTCCGGCGCGGACTGGACCACCTGGCAAGGTGCCGCTGCCACTGAACCCGCCACCACCGGCGAGGTCGGCGGTAACGGTGTGCCACCCGTACACAAGGTCAGCGGCACCCTCGACCTGACCAAGCTGCCTAAAGGCACGTACCGGGTGGGCGTCGCGCTCTCGGGCAATGGCGTCAGCGCCTCAGATCCTGACTACGCCGTCCGGTTTGCCAACGGCGACGTCTTTTGGGATACGAAGAGCGGCGTCAACGTGATCGGCCAGATCACCGTCGGCCGCGGGCCGATTGGGGCAGCCACCTGACTGTGTATCGAACGCAAGGACGGAAACAGCACCAATGCCATACCGCTGTCGAGGAATGGAAACGGCGCACGAACGGTGTGCCATCTCGTGGCGGCGGAAGATAGCTACGACGGCGACCTTTCAGCCACTCGACGACCTTCGTCTCGCTGACGGCGAGCGGCATCTCGATTCGCCGCTCGTCGTCAGCAGCGAGCGGCCAGTTGAGCGACGGTTGGGCGATCGTAGACCTCGTTCACCGACAACCGGGGGCGGCACAGCACCGTGACCGCAGCCCGGTCAGCACCGGAGCGTACGGAAGTTCTGCCGGTTCGGCCGTGAACGAGTTCTCCGCCGCAGTTACGGGCCGGGGTAGGGGAGAGCTCCACGGAAATGAGCTATCTGGGACTCACAGTTCGTCGAGATCGACGGCGAACCCGGAACCCTCGTCGTAAGGCACGACGTCCCACAAGGACCGGGCCGCTACCCAGACCGCCTTGACGACCGACCAGCAGTCGTCACCTGACAGGGTGAGAGTCACGATCGCGTCGGCGAAACGAACCCGTCCGGACAGATCCTCCGGTACAACCTCGGCGAGCGCCGCCTCTACGAGTGGTGAAGCGGACTGGAACTGGACAAGGCACCCGCTCGTCCCGGGAGTGTCCGCCGCCAGGTCGAATTCGGCCGCGTCCCAGTTGTCGCCCGAATTACGGCTGGTCGCCTGCAGTTCGACGCCGTCGGCCTTAGCCTGCGAGAGGATCGCGTCCAACCCTTTTTCGGCCGAGAGACCATCGGTCGAGCAGTAGAGGTTGATCTCATATGCCATTTGCGCCCACCCTGCCTTCATCCGACGCCCCTCACGACGTCGATATTCGTGGACGCTCCTCCGAGTTGTCCCTTTCATTGATTTTATCTTCTACAGTGTAACTGGCCGGGCCGCGGGGGTGGTCGGCAGTCGGGCTTGGCTTCTGGATAACTGGATTGGAGTCGGAAGAAAGCAACTCGAATTGCCAGGAATGGCGAGGCTGAATATTCTCCGGAGTGCCGATGTCCTTGTGACCGGTGTAGAGGATGCGCTTGGCACCGGCATCGCGAGCGGCGTCGATCGCCGCGACGTTCGGCTCACTGCTTCCTAGACCGCGAGCTCGTTGGAAAGAACAGCGGTGGATTGTGCTCCGTTTACTTGCAATCGAGACTGACGCGGTGGACGAACTTGAGTACGCGATCGATGATTCTATCGCGGTCTTCTGGCCTGAGAAGTAGGTAATGACTGGCATCCGACAGTATTTCGACTTCGGCCTGAGGCAGGAGGGCGCGAAGACGGTCCGCTGCGAAGATTGGATCGTGTACGACACTGCGCGCACCGAACAGGGCCAATACGGGCACTCGCACGGATCGGATGGCGTCATCACTGGGACATACCTGAAAAGGAATCCTCGCCCGGTACGTACGTATCCCGGCAAGGACCAGTTGGGCAGCAGGTTGGTCCATGATGTCCTTGCCGGCGGACCAGCGTAGGAACTGCCGCCACGCCCAGTCCTGGTTCAGGATCGCGGCCACCGCGCCGAAGCAGGTCACGGGCCGGGAGAATGTGGCCGTTACCGTGGTGGCGTCCAGGACGCTGATTGAACCCAGCCTGCCCGGCGCGTGAATTGCCTGGTTGAACGCGTGCCACCCGCCGGTTGAGCCACCAACGAGGTGGACGCTGGTGAGCTGCAGGCGTTCGAGGACGTCGTCAAGGCACTGTGCGCGGTCCGGGATGTCTGTGAGCGGGGCGATTTGCACGCTGCGGCCGGCCTCGCCGAGCGTGTCGATCGCATACACCGGGTGGTGAGCCGCAAACGCCGAGATGATTGGCCCATAACAGGCAGAGGTGGCCATGAGACCAGGCAGTAGCACGATCGGTGGCGCGTCGCGCTGGCCGAATCGGTAGACCCGCGTCGTGCCATGCCGGGTGTCGACGTCGCGCACAGCATCCGGCGACGGACACTCGTTCATCGCCTTGTCGTACGCCTGGAAATACCGGTCCCTGCCGGCCGGGCTCTTGAAGCCGCCAATACCTGCCATCAGCGAAAACCATTCTCTCGGAGGAAATGAACGTTACCGATCACGTGCGGCGCCGTCTTGGACGAAAGTAAGGTGGTCGATATCGGAAGGTGGGAACATGGCCGGTTGGACGCTGGTGGTGTCGCGTCGGGAAGTCGCGCGGGCACCGGCTGAACGCGTCTTCGCCTTGCCTCAGCCGAGCCTGACCGATCACGTGCTGACCTACACCGCGCACGACTTTCCGCGGATGGACCTGATGCCCTGGCGAGTGGCGCCCCTGGGGGTGATCACAGTGACCATCGACCTCGAAGCGCCGATCCGCCGATTGTTTGCCCCAGATCCCCGGCAGGGACAGGATTTGTCGGCGTCACCGGTGATGGGACTGCGGGACAGGCCGTTGACGCTGGAACAGGGCGGCCCGTCTCGCGGGATCGTCATCGCGATGACGCCGTTGGGGGCCTACGCGTTGTTCGGCCTACCCTTGCGAGAACTGGCCAATACGAACATCGGCCTCGCCGACCTGCTCGGCGCGGGCGCTCACCTGCTACGCGAACAGATCGCCGAGACCCCCGGCTGGCCCGCGCGATTCCGGGTGCTGGACCGCTACCTGGCGGCCCGACTTCCCCACGGCCCCGCATTGGCGAGACCGGTGCAAGGAGCGTGGCAACAGTTGACGACCTCGCCCGGACGCCTGCGCATCAGCACGCTCGCCGAGCAGATCGGCTGGACCCGACAGCACCTCAACGTCCGGTTCCGTGAGCAGATCGGGCTCACACCCAAAACCGTGGCCCGCATCGCCCGGCTTCACCACGCAGCTTCGCTGCTGTCCCGGCCGACGCCGCTGTCATGGTCGGACGTCGCGCAAAGGTGCGGTTACGCGGACCAGTCGCACCTCAACCGCGACTTCCGCACACTGACCGGATGCACTCCCACCGAATACCTCACTGACACCGCCGCTCGAACCCCGCCCGTTTCCGGGCTAAGTTGAAGCAACGCACAACAGATCGAACTCTCATGCCGATGCTCGAATCGTTCGCCAACGCCCTGCGCCTGCTGGGCTGGTTCAGGCGACCTTGCGCAGCGTCACGTCCATCGATGCGGTCCAGCTCACGCCGTCGGTACTGGACTCGTGGTGGGCGACTTGGGTCATGCCGTCGTCGGTCATCGTCACGGTGCACCGCGTTCGGTCTCCGATCCACTTGATCACGTCGCCTTCGATCTCCAGTCGTGAGCGGTGGACGTTGCCGAGGCTGTCGTAGAACGTGGAGCGGTACGCCTCGCCGTCGACGCCGATGATCTCGACGCCGCCGACAGTCGTTTCGCCGATCTTCCCGAAGGCTTCGTGTACGACGAAGAACCCGCCGGGCGCCCACTCGTAGACATCGCTGGTGAGGATCGGGACCGACGGGATCTCCGCGGTCTCGATCGTGTGGCCTTCGTTGATCCACTTGCCGATGAGGACCGCGAGCGCTTGGTGGCGGCCGTCGCGGACGGGCGCTGTCCGGTCGGTGTTCTCAATCCCAGCGGCGACGTTGACGACGCGAGCGGACTCGGTGGTGGTATGGGACATCGGAACTCCTTCGGCGGTGTTGTCAGGGACGATCCCACCACAGAGTCGGAACCGTCACGACCGCCTCGACATCCCGGCCAACAAATTGCCGGCCTGCTCCACCTCTCACCGGGAACCGTGAAAACGCACGCCGGCCACATCGTGTCGAAGTGATCAGAGACGAAATGGACGGTGAACTGTCGGCGAGAACTTCAAATGAGGCGCCAACTTCTGTAGGTGCCGTCGCGAGGAGCTCCAGCCACGAGCGGTCCACATCCTGTTCCGGGGGCGCACTCCGGGTCCGGTCGCTGATCATCGGCCCAGCTCAAGACGGATGATCAATACCCGACGTCGACCACGGTCAGCCCAGTGCGCCGCGCATCGCCTGGGCGACTGGCGCCGAGGACGTGGGGTCTGCACACGCGAACACCGGGCATCTCCTGTGCTGTGGCGGCTATCGCGCCCGCAGCGTGAGTCGGACCGCTCCGGTGACAGACATTGCGGCAACGACGACGAAGCCGAGCATGGCCTCGCGTGCTGGCAGGTAGTTGGTGGCGATGCCGACCCCGATCACCGGGACGGACAGCCCGACGTAGGCGCCAAGGAAGAAGGCGGCGAGAACCTCCGCGCGTGATTCCGCAGGCGCGGTCTCACCGGCATTGGCCAGGGCTCCGCGAAAGACGAGGCCGGCGCCCGCGCCGGTGACGCTGCCGGCGATGACGAACAGCGGCAGGTTGGGTAGCCACATCGCGGCCGCGAAGAGAATGAGGCCTGTCACGAGGATCGGCACGCTGAGCTTGAGTGTTTTTCTGTGGTGCAGACGATTCGCCGCGATCTGGGCCGTGACGGCGGAGGCGAAGGTGATGAAGGCGACCGCGCCGGCCAGCGCGTGGGACTGCTCGTGCATGATGCCGACTAGGAAGCTGGGGGCGAGCGAGGTGAAGATGCCGAAGACTGCGAACGAGGTGAAGCCCGCGGTGGTGGCGGCGAAGAACCGGCCGCGCGCATGGCGAGGCACCACGATGCGCTGCGGACGCCAGCCGGGCGCGGAGTTCCACCGCGGCGCCGTTTCTGGGACCGCGTAGACGAGAAGGGAAAGGGCGATCAGCGCGGCCGCGAAAACCAAGTAGGACAGCTGCAGGGGCGCCGGAGCGTATTGGGCGAGCAGACCTGCCGCCAGCGGTCCGAACCCGATTCCGCCAAGATTGGCCACCGTGGCGACAAGTTGGGCGTGGCGACCGGATACGCCGGGTTTGTAGCAGGCGTGGAGTTCGGTGAGGTAAGCGGTGGCGGTGGCCGTGGCGAGTCCGACGGCGATGCCGGAGATGACGCGGGCGACGAGGAGTCCTGGCAGGCTGGGCGCAATGAGAAAGATCGCCGCGGCGGCGACGTCGACCAGCAGCGCGGGAATGAGAATTCGCTTGCGGCCCAGCCAATCGGACACGTGCCCGGCGAGGAAGAGGGTGCCGATGACGCCGGCGGCGTAGATCCCGTAGACCACAGTCAACATGGCGGACGAGAAGTGGTCTCGGGCCTGATAAAGCACGTACAGCGGGGTCGGCACGGCGGAGAACGCGAGGGTGACGAAGAATGCCGTGGCGACGACCCAGAACCCGATGCCGTGTCGCCGCCGGTGCGATCGGTTCGTCTCGGTCGCACCGCTCCGGCGTTCGGGATCCTGCTTCGGATCGAGCGACATGGTTTCCTCCGGGATTTTCTCATGGAGTGCGAGGTATCGTCGCGCGACTTCGGCGGTCTACTGTGGACCCGCCAAACGACGGTGAGGTGTTGCTACCGCTGGGAATTTGTGCTGGTCAGCCGTGGTGCCAGTCGACGTTCATCCGGGCGAAGTAGGGGAAAAGGGACTTTTCCTCGAAATCGAGGTGTGTTTCGAGGTGGTCGGCCAGCATGGCCATGGCGTTCGCCAGTTTCCGCACTGTGTCCGGCGCGCCGGCGTCCATGGTGTCCGCAGCCCGCATGATTGTCTTGAGCTGCCGGTGCACGTCCTTGTGGTCCCGTTGCAGGTGCTCAATGGTGGGCCGGAGTTTGGGGAAGTGACGGAGCATGCTGGGCAGCATCCGTGCGTCCTCGATCATGTGGTGCACCGATAAGGTTTCGCAGAAGTATTGGCACCGAGTGCTGAGCTGCCAGCCGAGTTGTGCGACGGTGAGGCCCGCAATGGTCCGCTGGAGAGCTTCGGGGCCGATCGCGGCGTTCGCGAGCTCGCGTAACGCGTCACGCAGAGCCTTCACGTCAGCTCGGAGTGGTCTGTGCACCGCGCGCAACTGGGCGATCATGCGGCTGCCAGCTGGGGTGCAGTTGTCGATTTTTTTGTTCACTGGCTACCTTTTGAGCTCGTGGAGAGGCATGGCGGTGCCGGCAGGGGCTTCTCAGCACCGCCACGCCGGTCAATGGGGGTTCACGCCGCCTTGGCGATGTTGTCGCGCAGCGGCTTGAACGCTTCGGCCCATGGGATGAGCTGGTCGAGCATCGCGGAGACGGACTCCCGCTGGAACTCGGCAGGGGTGAACGTGGTGAAGTTCTCGAAGTCGGTGAACAGCGACAACAAGACCGCGGTGCGCACACCGGCGACCTGCAGCTCAGCCATGATCTGGCGGAGGTGTTCCACCGCGCGGGCCCCACCGACGCTGCCGTAGCCGACGAATCCGGCTGCCTTGTTGTTCCATTCGGCGTGGACGAAGTCGATGGCGTTCTTCAGCGCGCCCGGGAGGGAGTGGTTGTACTCGGGGGTGACGAAGATGTAGCCGTCGAATTCAGCGATCTTGTTCGCCCAAACCTTGGTGTGGGCTTTGGCGTACTGGCCGGCGGCCGGAGGGATCTCTTCGTCGAAGTGCGGGAGGCCGAAGTCCACAATGTCCACGAGTTCGAACTGAGCACCACCGCTGTGTTCGGCGGCGATCTCTTGCACCCAATCAGCAACGGCGGAGGACTTGCGTCCGGGTCGCGTGCTGCCGAGGATGATTCCGATCTTGGTCACGGTATCTATGCCTTTGTGTGCTGAGTTGGTCGGGTTTGGCTGTTGTCGGGTAGAGGCGCTTCGGATGCGTACAGTCATTGGGCGCCACGGTTCAGCGCGGCTGCGGCGCGATCATCTGCTCGAACTTCGTCAGCAGGCCCCATTCGAGGCGGAGTGCCTCGAGAATCGAGTACGCGTGGTACTTCGTCATGACGTCGGCACCCGCCAGGCGCTCGGCCCAGTTCTGGCCGTTGCTGGTCTTCTTCTCGAGGGTCTGCTTCGTGACGTAGTTGGTCAGGTCGTTGAAGTAGTTCTCCCAGAGGACCCAGGCGTTGGAGAACCCGATCCTGGCGACAAGATCGGCCACGTCCACCTCGTTGAACGCCTCTTTGGCGAACTCGACGATGTCGTTGGTGTAGTCCCGTGAGGCGATCGCGTCCTCGCGGGTACCCCATCGGTTGACGTGGCCGGATACCACGGCGGTGAAGTCGTATTCCAGGATCCATTCGTGTGCCTCGGTCCAGCCCCGGATGTTCTCGGACGCGTCGCAGTGCTTGAACGCACTCCAGCCTGGGCTGATGATGTCGATCGCTGCGAGCGCCTTCTGCTTGGGCGCGTAGATGAAGATATTGCCGGGCGCGTGGTTGACACCCTTGTAGTCCAGCTGCAGCCGAACACCGTTGACGTCGAGCGTTTCGCTGGTCGAGAAGGTGTGCGTCGGCACCGGGATCGGCTTGCTGCCACCGAGATCAGGCCAGCGCTCCAGCATCTCGCGGGTGTAGTCGTGCGCGACGTAGGTGACGTCCGGACCGTAGATTCCCGCTCCGCCGATGTGGTCCGCGTGCCAGTGGCTGTAGATGACGTGCGTGACGGGCTCGTCGGTGACCTCGCGGATCGCGCGCAGCATGTTCTCGCCGAGCAGGGGCGGCGTATCGACAACGACGACTCCGTTGCCGGTGGCGACGAACATCGTGTCGTACGCGCCCTGAGTGACGTAGAAGGCGCCGTCGTTGAGTTCCTCGACGTGGTAGCCCTTGCGGAGCCGGTCCGGCAGGAACAGGGTGCCGTAGGCGTCGGCCGGGATCGGCCGGTAGTCCGAGTTGGCGGTGTAGTTCATGCCGGCCGGGCCCAGCCCGTAGTGGTCGGGCAGCTCGCCGAACCTCTCGTTCGTGCTCATTGTGGTCGTCCTTCTGTTGGTGGGGAGGGGACTTCAGTTGGCGGGGAGGGGATTTGTGTGCTCAGCGAGGACTCGGAGCACTGGCTTGATTACGCGGCCGCTGAGGGCATCCGCGACTGCTTCGTTGATCTGGTCGAGGTCGTAGTGCCGGATCAGCCGGTCGAACGGGAAACGGCCGGCCCGGTACATCTCAATGAGCTTCGGAATGAACACCTGCGGGATCGAGTCGCCCTGCGCGATGCCGCGTACGGTGCGACCGCCGAGCAGCGCGTTCATGTCGATCGCGGCGCGAGCACCCGCGGGCGCCCCACCGATCTGTGCGGCCGTACCGAGGGGTGCCAGGACGTCGACCGCGGTGCCCAGCATCTGTGGCCGACCGGTGACCTCCAGTACGTAGTCGGCTCCTGATCCGGTGATCTCGGTGATGCGGGCGGCGACATCCTCCTCGCCGCCGTTGATCACGTGTGTGGCGCCGAATTCCTGGGCCAGGGTGAGCCGCTCGGGGTTGATGTCCACGGCGATGATCGGACTCGCACCAACGGCGTGCGCCGCCATGACCGCGGCGAGCCCGACCGTGCCCGTGCCGAAGATCGCGATACTTGCCCCGGCCGCCACTTTCAGCGAGTTCAGCACGGCGCCTGCTCCGGTCTGTAGCCCGCAGCCCAGTGGAGCCACCAGATCGAGCGGAAGGTCACTGTCGACCTTGACTGCGTTGCGTTCGCTTCCGATGGCGTAGGTGGCGAACGAGGACTGCCCGAAGAAGTGCCCGTGCACCTCCGTGCCGCCGCGGTGTAGCGCGGTGCTGCCGTCGGCGCGCGAGCCTCCGAAGTTCAGCCGGAAGCTCTGCGCGCAGTAGGCCGGATAGCCGGTCAGGCAGGGGGTGCATTGCCCGCAGGACTGGTAGGAGAGCACGACGTGGTCTCCGGGCGCGAGCGTGGAGACGGCCGTACCGATCGCGCGGATGATCCCGGCCCCTTCGTGGCCGAGCACAGCCGGGAGCGGCGTCGGCAACTCCTGGTCACGCACATGGATGTCGGTCTGACAGACCCCGGTCGCGGCGACTTCGACGAGCACCTCGTCGGGGCGCAGCTGGGTGTCGAGGTCGAGCTCGGTGAGCTGGAACGGCGCCCCACGTTCCTCGACCACGGCCGCGGTGATCGTCAGAGCGTCGGCTGCAGGTCGATGTGCGGAGCTGTCGTTGGCTGTTGTCGGCATTCCTGCCTCCGGTGATCTTGTTTGGTTTCCGCCGCGGGCGGGGAGCGCGTCTCGTGCTGGCGCCTCGCCCCGTTCGCAGTTATAGTTACTTGCGCAAGCATCGAATATCCACCTACTATCGCGGCTAGTCAAGGGTTTCCGACTTGAGGTGGTGGCCGCCACACACGAGAATCAGAAAGGGGCCCGATGGCCAGTAGTACGACGGGTGGCGGGCATCCGACTCGCCATGATCGGCCTCTGCTTACCGACATCGAGGAGAGGGCCTGGCGCGGTCTGTTGTGCACGCGCGGGAGCGTGCTCTCCGCGCTTGATCGTGAACTCGAGCTCGCCGAGCGGCTGTCGGTCAGCGGCTACGAGGTGCTGCTCTGGCTGGCACGAGCAACCCCGGGCCGGCTGCGCATGAAGGATCTTGCGGACACGCTGTTGATGAGCCCGAGTGGCCTGACCCGCGTCGTCGCCGAACTCGAACGGCGGGGTGCGGTCATTCGCTCGCGTTGCGCCGACGACGGACGGGGCGTGGAGGTCGAGCTCACCGATGTTGGGCGCTCGGCGTTCCGACGGGCCCGCCAGACGGCGATCGGGGTACTGCGCACGTGGTTCCTCGATCATCTCGACGACGTCCAGGTTCGCGCGCTCGCCGACATCTGGCACGCCGTCGGGGCACAACCTGCATCCCCATGAAACACAACGACAAGGAGAGACCACGATGACTCAGCACACGTTTTCCCATGCACGGAACTACATCGACGGCGCGTGGGATGACTCCGCTCCCGCCGCGGACTCGATCGACCCCGCGACCGGCAAGGTGCTCGGTACCTTTGCCGACGGCGGCGAGCGTGAGGCCAGGTCCGCGATCGCGGCCGCCCGGCGGGCCTTCGAGGCGGGCGATTGGGCACGCGACCGCGACCGTCGGGCGACGGCGTTGTTCGAGATGGCCGACCGGATGGCTCGCCGCCGCGACGAACTGGTCGCCGTACTTTCACAGGAGAACGGGAAGATCCGGCCGGAAGCGGAGTTGGAGGTCGACCTCACCATCTCCAAGATCCGGTACTACGGTGCACTGGCGCTGACCGAATCAGGCCGGGCCGCGGAAGTGAAACCGGGCCTGTACTCGATGACGCTCGCCGAGCCGGCCGGGGTTGCCGCGGTGATCGCGCCGTGGAACTCCCCGGTCATCCTCGCCGTGCGATCGTTCGCCCCGGCACTGGCAGCCGGATGCACCGTCGTGCTCAAGCTACCCGCACAGACGGCCCTCACCAACGGACTGCTCTACGAGATCGTGGCCGAGACGACGAGTCTGCCGAAGGGGGTGTTCAACGCCTTCACCGAATCCCACGGCGACGGCGCGCGGCTACTGGTGGCCGACCCGGACACCGACGTGATCAGCTACACCGGCAGCACCACGGTCGGCCGCGCCATCATGACCACTGCGGCCCAGCGACTTAAGACCGTGTCCCTCGAACTGGGCGGCAAGAGCCCGATGATCGTCTTCGATGATGCCGTCCTGGACCAGGTGGTCCCGGTGTTGACGAAGGCGGTGACCACCTTCGCCGGGCAGTTTTGCATGACGGGGAGCCGGATCCTCGCCCAACACGGCATCGCCGACGAGCTCAAACTCCGGCTGGCCGCCGCACTGGAAGCCGTCAAGGTCGGGCCTGCTGACGATCCCGCCAGCGAGATGGGACCGGTGATCGACAAGTCCACTGTGGATCGAATCGACACGATGGTCACCGAGAGCGCAAGCTATGCCGACATCGTCGTCCGCGGTGGCCCGGTTGCCGAGGGTCCGCTTGCCAATGGCGCGTTCTACCGGCCAAGCCTTATCGCGGTGAGTGATGTGGACACGCCGATTGTGCAGAACGAGGTTTTCGGTCCGGTCGCGACCTTCGAGACGTTCGACGACGATGCAGACGCCATCCGGCGTGCGAACGCCACGGACTACGGGCTGTCCGCCGCCATCTGGACAACCGATGTGGACCGTCCGCTGCGGGTGGGACGGGAACTGCAGGCTGGAACCGTCTGGACCAACACATGGGCCGTCATCGTCGACCAGATGGAGGAAGGCGGGTTCAAGCAGAGCGGCGTCGGGCGCCTCAATGGGGAGCGCGCGCTCGCCGAATTCCAGGAGATCAAGCATTTCGTACACCCCGCGCCGCAACGATGAGCGGCACTGGACAGCGGTCTATGACGGGTTCGGCAGGTGAGCTGACGCCCACGCAGGACGCGGCGTGGCGCGCGTTCTCGACTGCGGCCCGGCTACTGCTCGAGGAGCTGGATCGTGGGATGCACGGCGATACCGGCTTGTCGCTGAGCTACTGCGAGGTCCTCGGGCAACTCGCCGAAGCTCCCGGGCGCGCAATGCGCATGGCTGAGCTCGCGACGGCGTCACGGATGTCCCGCAGTCGGCTGTCGCATGCCGTGGGCAGTCTCGAACGCCGAGGATTGGTCACTCGTCGCGACTTCAGCCTGGATGGCCGCGGGCACCTGGCTGTGCTCACCAGCGACGGGTTGCAGGCGCTGGAGGTGGCGCACGCCTGGCATGCCGGTCGGGTGCGGCAGTGCCTGTTCGACGTCCTCGATGACGCGCAGGCCGGGCAGCTGCACGAGATCAGCGACGCGGTGCTCCGTCACCTGGCGGGCCCGCGGCATCCTCCGAACGCGAAAACACAATCCTTGCGCAAGCATTGAAGTGTGGTTATCTTCACCTTCTGGACGCCGCGTCCGGGCGCGTCCAGAAAGGAGGAGCATTCACCATGGACACCACGACCACTCAGCGCTACGACGACTTCCTCGGGCCTGAGCTGGATTCCACGCGATGGGCTCCACTGGTGACCCCGACGCCGGACGGTGGCGAATGGGTCTACCAGGAGCCGGGTGCGGTCACGACGGTTTCCGGTGGGGTCGCACGGATCGAGGTCCCGCGGTTCACCCGCAGCCATGATTCGCTGCAATCCCCGGACAATGCCAAGCATCTGCTGATGTCGGCGCAGGCGCTGCCCGTTCCGGGGAGCGGATCGGTGACCTTCTCGGTCGAGATGGCCGCCCGGAAACTGAACGGTTGCTCGGACGACTACCGGGACGGTTTCGCGACCTTCAACGCGTTCGACATGGAATCGCTGCTTGTCTTTGACCTGATCAGCACGGGTGATCGGATTCTGGCGATTTACGAGAGGTTGGGCGTGCCCGGAGTGGTGGAGGGCGAGGACGCCTTCACGTATGTGATCGACGCTCCGCTCGCGGGCATGCGGACCGCGCCTGATGGCTTCCATCGATGCTCTATCACGCTGGATGTGGACGCGGGCGAGGCACGGTTCACTGTCGACGACGTTCTGGTGTACTCCGTGCCGCGGCTACCGGCAATCCCTCGCCACCTCAACCTGGGGATGGGCTTGATGACCCTGAGTCCCATTGACGGCGGACGCAGTACTTCGCTGCGAGGGCAGGGAATGATCGGCAGCTGGCGCGACTTCACCTACTCCACTTTCTGAGAATGGCTCCGAGTGCAGTTCAGACTGCACTTGAGCGCGCGTGGATTGCGATCAGCCAGGCCGGCGAGATCAGCTGGCGGCCTTGCGTCGTTTGGTCGACCGGCCGCGGGTCGGCGTGGCCTGCTCATCCGCCGTGCCGGGCGGCGTCAGCCGGTGCTGGTGGGCCAGGTCGGCGGCGGTTTCCGCGTCGTGGTCCGCGATCGCGTCGACCAGGCCGGCGTGCAGGCGCAGCCGTTGCTGGAGGTATTCCGGGAGCCGCGTGCTCGGCACGATCGACTCGACGTGCTCTTCGAGTGTGCCCAGCAGCGCCGTGTAGACCTGCTCGAGTACCTGGTTCGGCGTGATCTGCGCGATCCGGCGGTGCAGTTGCCAGTCGGCCTGCAAGAAGGCCACCGGCGAGTCGGTCTGGCGTGCCATCGCGCCGAGCAACTCGCGGAGCTCGCCGACATCCTGGGTCGTCGCGTAGCGTGCGGCGTCGGTGATGACGAGCGGTTCGAGGGTGTCTCGGACGACCAGGCTGTCGGCGACGGACACCGCGTCGCTGGACAGCGAGAGGATCGACTGCCCGATCGCGACCTCGGCGAGTGATTCGGCCGCGGTGTCGTCCTCACTGGTCAGGCCGCGCAGCACCTTTTCCAGGCCGGTCTTGATGGCGTCGGCTTGGCGCGCGGTGAGCCGATCGCCGAACCAGCGTTTGATTCCGCCGATGTGCGTGGGTGCCGCGCGGCGCAACCTCTCGCGGCCGAGTCTGGTCAGTGCGACCAGGAGATTGCGGCGGTCGCTTTCCACGGTGACTCGTTCGACGAGCTGCGCGGCTTCCATGCGGGTGAGAATCCGGCTCAACCCGCTCTGTCCCATCAGCATCCGCTCCAGCAATGCCCGCTGGGTAGCCTGCCCGCCGGCCTCGGCGAGGTGCAGCATTACCTCGTACCAGGACAGCTCGAGACCATGCTCGCGCAGCATCTCCTCCTCGAGCCGTTTGAGCAGCAGATCGTTGGCGTAGAGCATCGCGCGCCACGCGCCGACGCGGGCCATGTCCTGGTCAAGTCTGGATACCACAGAACCGATTGTAGATCGTCGCGCTCCTCTTCGTTGCATCCGCACGCATTCGTTCGTCCGTGTCGATGAATCGACCGAGGTGCCCGGTCGATTCGGATTTAACCCTTGCGCAAGCATTGAAACACTGCTTTCATCAATGGAAGTCGCCAGTGAGGCGCGACACCCCGGCAGGACAGTGAGGTGATGGCCGTGGCTACGACCGGGACGGTGTGCGTCACGATCGACAACCTGGGGCGCGCACTCGAAGTGGGTGCCGGACGTGCGGTCCGGCCGGACCCGGACGAACCGGGCCTGCGCCACGGGGTACCCCGACTGTTGGGACTGCTCGACGAACTCGCCATCCGCGGGACCTTTTTCGTCGAGGGCTGGAACGGCTTGCATCACGCGGACGTTCTGGCCTCGATCGCGGCTGAGGACCACGAGATCGGCTTGCACGGTTGGGTGCACGAGAAGTGGGCCCAACTCGATGACGGCCAGCAGGAACGGCTGCTGTACGACGGCACCGCCGCACTGCGTGCCGCCGGTGTGCGCCCGGAAGGGTTCCGCGCCCCAGGTGGTTATCGCGGGCGTCGGACCGCTGCCGTGCTACGGGATCTCGGGTACTACTTCGACAGCAGTATCGACGCCGAGACCGAGAACGACCCACTGCGGGTGGGCACCCTCCCGGAAGGGATCGTGACGATCCCGTGGCACTGGGACATGATCGACTACTGGCACTACGAGATGCACCCCGCGGGTCCGCGGACCCCACCCCAGGTTGCGGAACGCTGGACCCACCTGCTCGACACCGCCGCGGGCACCGGCGGGCTGGTCACGCTGATCGTGCACCCGTTCGTGTCCGGCGTCGACGAAGCGAAGTTCGCCGCTCTCAAGAAGATCCTTACTCGCGCAGTACTGGATCCGCACCTGGACGTACTGAGCGCGGGACAGGTTGCCGTCCGGCACACCGCCGCCGTCGGCTGATCTGCCCCTCCCCGCGGGACGACCTCTCGCGGGATCTCCGCCCCAGACAGTGCGGGCGACATCCGTTCGCGTGCGGCCTGCGCGCGGCCGGTTGACCCTCCCGGGCCGCCGGGCCCTGGACGATTGGAACGAAACGATGACGAATGTTGCCGAACCAACGACGGTTCTGTACACCCGCAACGGTTTCGCCGGCCCCATGGCGACGATGACCCGACCCCAATACCCGCCGGCCTACACCCGGGTCGCGGGCAACTACGCACCCCGCGTGCTGAACCTGCACTCTCTGGACCCGCAGGCATTCACCGATCCGCGGTCGCTGCCTGTTCCGGTACTGCGGGACGATCACCTCAGCCTTGAGGTCTCCTACCGGCGCGAGCCCGCACCCTTCGGGCTGCGCAACGTTTTCGCCGACGAGATCCACGTCGTCCTCGGCGGTGCGGCGACCCTGGAAACCGACTTCGGCGTGCTGACCGTGGCCAAGGACGACATCGTCCTGATCCCCCGTGCGACGACCTACCGGTTCACTGAAATCGAGGGCGAGCTGCGCGAGTTCATCCTCGCCTCGCAGGCCGAACTGACCTTCGCCATGGAGGTCGGCCTTGGTCCCTTGAAGCGGGCCGAAGGGCCTCAGCCCTACGCGGACTCGTCCCTGCGCCGCGGCGAGTTCGAAACCGTCCTGCGGCACGGTGACGAGTTCACGTCGGTCTTCACCGACTACGACCCGCTGTCCACCATCTCCACCCACGGGACACAGCTGGTCACGAAGATCAACATTCACGATGTGCGGTCGATCGACATGGGCAGTGGCCTGTTGCTGCCGCCGTTGCTGTTCGAAGACTCGGGCACGCACACGATGATCTACGACCTGAGTGCGCGCCGAGGGGACCGCCCGCCGGTGCACGTCAACGCGGACTACGACGAATGCATCTTCTTTCTGGACGGTCCGGGTAAGTGGGGTGCGGTCGACACCCCCGGGACCATCACGCATACCCCGAAGGGGTTCCCGCACCAAGGGCCGGTGGAGAACGTGCCCGAGGGCTATCGCGCGATCCTGATCGAGACCCGATCCAGCCTCGGCGTCACCGCCGCCGGGCACGAGATCGCGCAGCTCGCCGAGACCGACCAGTACTCGGTTCACCCGAGCGAGGCCCAGCGAGTCCACTGAAAGCCCTTGGCGGGGCGGGAACTTGCCGTTTCCGCCCCGCCAAGCGGGTTAGGGCGAATGCCCTAGAGCGAGGAGTACTCACTTGTCCCCCCAACCGGCCGCAGTGGCACCGGCCCAGCTCGACCACTGGGTCGGCTATCTGCGCACCCGGGCCCTGATTCCACCCGGACCGGTGCCGATCCAGCAACTGCCGAGCTCGGCCTCGACGACCGTGCTGCGCGTCGGCGAGGTCGTACTGAAGCAGGCGCCGCGAGCTGCGGCACGGCGGGCAGCGGACGCGATGCGCCGCCTGCCCGAGCTGACGCCGCCGCTGCTGTGGCAGGACGAGCAGGCCGGTGTCCTGGTCACCCGCCACGTTCCCGGCGCGAACTGGCGACGCCTGCTGGCCGGCGGACGGATCGAGGCGCGCACCTTCGAGTCCGCGGGCCGGCTCTTGCGGGCCAGTCACGACAAGACGACGGCTGAGACGGGCGATGTGCTGGTGCACAACGCGTTCCTGCCGGAAAACGTCATCGTCGGACCGCGCGGTGAGCTTCAGGTCGTGGGATGGGGTGCCGCCGGACAGGGGCCCGCCGAAACCGACGTCACGACCCTGCTGGCCGAACTGCTCGTCGACTCGGCGCGTCGTCCTTACACCGAGGATTGGTACATCGACGCCGGCCGCGCCTTTCTCGCCGGGTACGGGATGCCGGTGACGACCCGGCTCACCTCGCTGGTCGGCGACCGCGTGCTGTCGCTTGTGGACAACGCGGCGGCGACGCCCGGACTGGACGGGCCGGGTCGTGACGGGCTTCGGCGAAGTGGTGAGGCGCTCCTTTTTGGTCGGCAGACCCTGCCGTGGTGACAGTCCGGTTGTGCTGCGAGTGTCTCAAGTCCGTTGATCTGAAAGGAAAAAGCGGTGAAACTAGCTAATGTGGACGGTCGACCGGCCCTCGTGGTCGGCGACGGAGTCATCGACGTGCGCGCGGCGTCGTCGGGAAGATTCGGCGACTTCGATGCGGTGTTCGCCGACTGGGCCGGGTTCCGCGACTGGGCCACCGAGGTCCGGGCAACGCCGGTGGCGCCGCCCGCTCGGTTCGGCCCAGTCGTTCCGCGCCCCCGCCAGGTGTTCGGCGTCGGCTTCAACTACGCCGCGCACGTCGGCGAGGCCGCCGGGCTGATCGGCGACACGAAGACCGACGCCCTTCCGCTGATCTTCACGAAGTTTCCGTCGTCGATCACCGGACCTACCGGTGACGTCGCATTGCCCGACGAGACCTCCGACTTCGAGGTCGAGCTCGTCGTCGCGATCGGCCAGGCGGCCGATCGGGTGCCGGTCGAGAGGGCGTGGTCACACGTCGCGGGACTGCTCGCGGGCCAGGACATCTCGTCACGCGGCGTGCAGTTCCTGGGACCGGAGCAGCACACCGTGGGCAAGTCGTTCCGGACGTTCGCACCGCTCGGGCCGTACCTGGTCACGCCCGACGAGTTCGACGACCCCGACGATCTGCAGCTGCGGTGCTGGGTCAACGGGGATCTCCGGCAGAAGGCCAGCACTGCCGGGATGACGCTCGGTGTCGCCGAGTTGGTGGCGCTGTTGTCGGCCGTGACAACGCTGGAGCCCGGTGACCTGATCTTCACGGGAACTCCGGCCGGCGTCGGCGGCCTTGAGAACCCACCCCGTTATCTGAAACCCGGCGACGTGATCACCACCGAGATCGACGGTCTCGGCCGGATGGAAAACGGCTGCGTTTCGGCACAACCGGCGCCGGACATCGGCCGCCGCTGGCACGCCTGACCCAAAACCCCGAGCACAGAAAGCTTTCCATATGGACAAGGTCTATCCCAGCGCCGCGGCCGCGGTCGCGGATATCAGCACCGGCGCCAGCCTGGCTGTCGGCGGCTTCGGGCTATCCGGGATCCCGCATGTGCTCATCGACGCCGTGCACGAGCGGGG
Source organism: Actinomycetota bacterium (assembly GCA_032230695.1). GTDB lineage: Bacteria > Actinomycetota > Actinomycetes > Mycobacteriales > Pseudonocardiaceae > Amycolatopsis. The sequence continues at coordinate 19,994 of JAVXWP010000037.1, forward strand.
CGCCGGCAAGTTCAACGTCGTATCCAACAACTGCGGAGTCGACGACGGCGGTCTGGGCATCTTGCTCCGGGATGGACGCATCGCTCGAATGACGAGCTCCTATGTCGGCGAGAACAAGGAGTTCGCCCGCCAGTTCCTCGCCGGGGAACTCGAAGTCGAACTGTGCCCGCAAGGCAGTCTCGCCGAACGGTTGCGCGCGGGCGGCGCCGGGATCCCTGCCTTCTACACCCCGGCCGGCGTCGGCACCCCACTCGCCGACGGCGGGCTGCCCTGGCGGTACGCCCCCAATGGTTCCACCGCGGTGGCCAGCCCGCCCAAGGAGACGCGCACCTTCGACGGCCGCACCTACCTCCTGGAAACGGCGATACGCACCGACTACGCGCTGGTGCGGGCGGCCATCGGTGATCGGCACGGCAACCTCGTCTTCCGCGGCGCCGCAAGCAACTTCAACCCACTGTGCGCCATGGCCGGCCGCATCACCATCGCCGAAGTCGAGGAACTCGTCGATCCCGGGGAGATCCCGCCCGGACAGGTGCACACCCCAGGAGCGTTCGTGCAGCGGGTGGTCGGCCCGGTCGGCACGGACGGCAAGCGCATCGAACGCCGCACAACACTCCCGGCGGCCTGGGAAGGAAACCAACCATGACGCTGACCCGTGAACAGGTCGCCGCGCGCGCGGCCGCGGAACTGAGCGACGGCGAATACGTCAACCTCGGCATCGGCCTGCCCACCCAGGTGGCCAATCACCTGCCACCCGGCGTGCATGTGGTACTGCACAGCGAAAACGGCATCCTCGGAGTCGGACCGTACCCGCAGGCCGGGGCGGTGGACCCGGACATCATCAACGCCGGTAAGGAAACCGTCACGGTGCTGGCCGGCGCCGCCTACTTCGACTCGGCCACCTCCTTCGCGATGATCCGCGGCGGCCACCTCGACGTCGCCATCCTCGGCGCCATGGAGGTCTCCCGAACCGGTGACCTGGCCAACTGGTCCATTCCCGGGAAGATGATCAAAGGGATGGGCGGGGCTATGGACCTGGTGCACGGGGCCCGCCGCGTCATCGTCACCACCGACCACGTCGCCAAAGACGGCACGCCCAAGATCGTCGACACATGCTCGCTACCGCTGACCGGCCGAGGCTGTGTCAACCGGATCATCACCGACCTCGCGGTTGTCGACGTCCTCGCCGACGGCCTCGTCCTGCGCGAGCTGGCTCCCGGCGTCACCGTCCGCGACGTCCTGGACAACACCGCCGCCACCGTGCACGTCCCGCGTGAGCCCGCCCAGATGAGCCTCCCCCAGTCGAAGTGGTCACGACCAACCACGAAGGAACCCTCATGACCAAGACCGTCCTGGTCACCGACTACGCGTGGCCCTCGCTGGACATCGAACGTGAGGTGTTCGCCGAGGCCGGGGCCGAACTCCTCGTCGCCGAAACCGGTATCGAGGACGAGCTCGTGGGGCTCGCCCCCCGCGCGGACGCGATCCTGACCTGCTTCCAGAAGGTCACCGCTGCCGTCTTGGAGGCCGCACCACATTGCTGCACGGTCGCTCGGTACGGCGTCGGCGTGGACAACATCGACGTCGCCCGTGCCACCGAGCTCGGCATGGTGGTCAGCAACGTCCCCGACTACTGCGTCGACGAAGTCTCCGATCACACCGCGGCACTGATCCTCGCCCTGACCCGGCGTGTCGTGCCGTTCGCCCGCCAGGTCGCCGACGGCGGCTGGGACAGCACCGCCTTTCCCCCGATGCGGCGGCTGCGTGGCCAGACCCTCGGGCTGGTCGGATTCGGCGCGATCGCACGCCGCGTCGCAACCAAGATGCGCGGATTCGGCATGCAGGTACTCGCGTACTCACCAGGGCTGCACGCAGGCGAGCAGACCGACGAGGTTATTGCGGCCGGCAGCCTCGCGGAGGTGCTCGCTCGCAGTGACGTGTTGTCGCTGCACGTCCCGCTGAACGAGGGCACCCGTGGTCTCATCGACGCCGAGGCCCTGTCCCGGATGAAACCCTCCGCGCTGCTGATCAACACCGCCCGCGGGCCACTGGTGGACACGACAGCCTTGGCCGGTGCCCTGGCTGCCGGGCGCCTTGCCGGTGCCGCGCTCGACGTGCTGCCCCACGAACCGCCCGCCCCCGACGAGCCACTGCTCGGCATGGACAACGTCATCCTCACCCCCCATGCGGCGTTCGCCTCCCTCGAAGCGGTGGCCGAACTGCAGAACAAGGCCGCCACCAACGTCGCGGCCGTCCTCGCCGGCCGTCGTCCGCGGTACGTGGTCAATCCCGGCGTCTACCGCGATCCCGCCGACGTTGCGGTGCGATCATGACGGGCACCGAGCTCGAACCCGGCACTGAGCTGACTCCGGACACCGTCGTGGCGTACCTCCAGCACCGCGGGCTGCTCGACCCGGCGATCCCCGCGATTGTCGGGCGCCTGGCCGGCGGGGTGTCCAACGACGTCCTCGCCGTGCGCGCCGGACCGCGAAACATAGTGGTGAAGCAGGCGCTGGCCCAGCTCCGCGTCGAGGCGGACTGGCACGCCGACCCGGACCGGATCCTGACCGAGGCCGCCGCGCTCCGCCTCGCGGGCGAGATCCGCGGCGGCGCCGTGCCGCCGGTACTGGACGTGGACGCCGCCGCACATGTGCTGGTCATCGGCCGAGCCCCGGAGACGTTCCGGCTGTGGAAGGACGATCTCATGGCCGGACAGGTCGTTCCCGCGGTACCCCGTCGCCTCGGGGAGCTGCTCGCTGCCTGGCACTCGGCCACCGCCTCACGGCCCGAGCTCACCCGGCCCTTCGCCGGCACCGACGCCTTCGTGGAGCTGCGAATCGACCCGTTCTACCGGGCAACCGCGCTGGCCAATCCCGATCTGCGGACCACGATCGACAGCCTGGCCGACCGGCTGCTCACCGAACCGATTTGCCTGGTCCACGGCGATTTCTCCCCGAAGAACGTGCTCACCGGTCCCGACGGGGTCTGGGTGCTCGACTGGGAGGTCGCCCACCTCGGCGACCCCACGTTCGATCTCGCCTTCCTGATCAGCCACCTGCTGTGCAAGGCCATCTATCGGCCCGAGTCCGATTTCCGCATCGCTGCCGAGGAATTCCTCGCCGCGTACCGGTCGGCCGCTTTCGACCTCCCCGACCGCGACGGCGCCTACCTGGCCGCGCAGACCGCGTGCCTGGTGCTCGCCCGCGTCGATGGCAAGTCACCCGTCGACTACCTCGATCCAGCCGCACGCCGGCGTGCGCGGGAGTGCGCGCGGGCCGGACTGCGTTCCGCCCTCACCGACCCCCTTGAGCTCTGGGAGCTGCTATGACCGACCGTGACCACGGTGACACCGCGATCCAGCGGGTATTCGCCTGGGAAGCGCTGGATTCCCGTGGCAACCCGACGGTCGCCTGCGAGGTGACCTTGGCCGGGGGTGCGCGCGGCGCGGCCGCGGTCCCGTCGGGCGCCTCCACCGGCACCTACGAGGCCCGGGAGCTCCGGGACGGCGGAAGCCGATTCGGTGGCAAGGGCGTGCGGGGCGCGGTGGCGAACGCGCAGCGACCCCTCGCCGAGGCCGTCCACGGTCTCGACGCCAGTCGGCAGGACCTCGTCGACGCCGCCCTGCGTGCTGCCGACGGCACCCCGGCCTTGAGCCGCTACGGCGCCAACGCCGTGCTCGCCATCTCTGTCGCGACCGCGATCGCCGCAGCACAAGCCATCGATCAACCGCTGTACCAAGCGACGGCGAGGGAGGGCGGCACACCTGTCCTGCCGCTACCGATGATCAACATCATCTCTGGCGGGGCGCACGCCGGGGGAGCCCTCGACATCCAGGACCTGTTGGTCGTCCCGATCGGCGCACAGAGCTTCAGCGAGGCGATCGAACTCGCATGGCGGGTCCGGCGCGGCACCGCCGAGGTTCTGCGCCGCCGCGGGCTGCCGTCGGCGCTGGTCGCCGACGAGGGCGGGCTCGGCCCGACGTTACCGTCCAACCGAGCAGGACTGAGCCTGCTCGTAGCAGGTATCGAGCAGGCAGGACTGACCCCGGGCGAGGACGCCGCGATCGCCATCGATGTCGCGGCCACCCAGTTCTACGACCCGGCAACCGGCCGCTACCGGCTGGCACTGGAGGACCGTGAGGTCAGCTCTGCCGACTGGGTCGGCGAGCTCGCCGGCTGGTGTGCGGAGTTCCCCATCGTGTCTCTGGAAGACCCGCTGGCGGACCAGGACTGGGACAGCTGGCCGAAGGCGGCCGCCGACCTGGCCGGCATCCAACTGCTCGGCGACGACCTGTTCGTCACCGACTCTGCACGGCTGGCCCGCGGCATCGAGGACGGCGTCGCGAACGCGGTCCTCGTCAAGCCCAACCAGACCGGCACCCTCAGCGACGCGGCGCGAGTCGTGGAGCAGGCCCAGGCGGCGCGGTTCGCCACGGTGCTGTCCGCGCGCTCCGGCGAAACCGAGGACACCTGGCTGGCCGATCTGGCAGTCGGCTGGCAGACCCGGCAGATCAAGGTCGGATCGACCATGCGCTCCGAGCGCACCGCGAAGTGGAACCGGCTCCTGCGGATCGAGGCCGAGCTCGGTGACAACGCGACGTTCGCCGGCACAAGCGGGCTCTCCCCACGGTTCGGCAACTGACAATCCGCAGACGCACCAGGGAGAACCGTTGCGGACGTCCTCAGCGTCCTCGGGTGTGTTCTCGTTCGCTGCGATCTTCATCAGCAACGGCAACAGCAACCACTCAGCCGTCGCAGCCCTGCGAGGCGCCGTGCAGGCGCGCGAGAAAGCGACCGACCGCATCCACCTCGTCGTCGACGAGATATCGCGCGAAATGCCGCGCGACACCGTCCATGTGCACCTTCGAGGCGACCTGCAGCCGCCGTCGGCCCTCTTCGGTCATCACCGCGTACACGACACGGCGATCCTCGGCCGACTGATCCCTGTCCACCAGCCCCGCACGCCACATCCGCTCGACGAGACGAGTCAGGCCACCAGTGCTGTAGACGATGGCCCCAGCCAATTCAGTCATCTTCATTCGTCCCTCCGGCGCCTCCGACAACCGGAGCAGGACGTCGTACTGCGACAGAGTGAGGTCGGCACGCGCCGTCATCTCCGGCT
>JAVXWP010000044.1:0-33610 GCA_032230695.1 Actinomycetota bacterium
CCTGGGGCTGTTTCGGCGCACGAATGCTCGCCAGGCGGGATGACCCTGAAGGCCACCTTCACGGCGGAAAACGCCGTGAAGGTGGCCTTCAGGGACATCACATAACCGGTTTGAGGTCCTTTGTGGACGACTTGGCGGTAATTTGGTCCGATTTGGCACCGTAAGTCTGGTTCTGCTGTGCTTTGAAGGCCACCTTGAGGGACTCTAAGTCCCTCAAGGTGGCCTTCAGGGCAGCCGCCGCGGGTGCCCGTTGTGCCAGACGGTGTGGAGTCGGTGCGCCACATCACCGAGTCCGGATCCACGCAGCAGCACCAAATCAGCGCGCAAGCCCGCCTCGATGCGCCCGCGGTCGTGGTCGAGCCGCAGCAAACGCGCGGCTTCGGAAGTGGCCGCCCGCAACGCTCCGGCGTCACCCAACCCCGCCTCTGCGAGCAAAGGAAGCTCGGTCAGCAGGTCGACATGCGGCCGATGCGCCATGTCGGAACCCGCTGCGATCGGCACACCGGCCGCCATCGCCAATCGCACCGATTCCCGGTGCGCCGAAGCGAACTCCTCCGCCACCACGGCCAGTGTCGGCACGTACCAGCAACCGTGCTCACGCATCGCTTCCACGGCGTCGGCGTCGAGGAAAACGCCGTGCTCGATACTGCGTGCCCCCGCGACAGCGGCCGATATCACCGATCGGGCAGTGTGCGCGTGGGCGAGCACGTCCCGTCCACAACGACGGGCTTCGTCGACGAGCGCGCCCAGTTCCTCATCGGTCGGGCTGATGTCGCGGCGCTCGGTAAGCGACCACATCGCTCCGCTTGCGCCCACCTTGATCCAGTCCGCGCCCGCCCGCACCATGCGGCGGACGGCGGCGCGGGCGCTGTCCGGGCCGTCGAACAGCGGGTCCGGCAGGGACGGGTCCTCGAATCGCGAGTCTTGCCAGGAGTCCGGTTCCCAGCTGTCACCGAGGCCGCCGGTCGGCGAGAGCTGGCGCAGGCTGACCAGCAGGTCGGGGCCGGTGATCCAGCCTTCTCGCAACGCGTGGGTGATCCCGGCGTCGGCGCCCCACGCGTCGCGGACCGTGGTGATGCCCCGAGCCAGCAGGCCGCGCAGCACGGGCACCGCTTCCAGGATCCGGGCGCTGCGCGGCAGGCTCTCCCGGCGCGGGAAGGCGACGTGCGCGTGGCAGTCGATCAAGCCTGGGATCAACACACCGCCGGTGCAGTCGACGTGTTCGGCGGAGTCGAGGCCGAGCCCGACCGCGGCGATCCGGTCGCCGTCGAGGAGTACATCGGCGCGGGTGGTGGCGCCGCTGTCCGGGTCCAGGACCAGACCACCGGTCAGGAGCGAAGTCACCCGCCGAGACTAGGGATCAGTGGCCGCCCGTCGCACCGGGGGTCCTTGGCCCGCCGGCCGGGTCGCCCGGGCTGCTCGACCGTCTTTTCCCGGCCTTCTCTACCTTGGTGAAGGCGTGGGACGGGCGTTCGCGCGGTTTGTTCTGGGTGTCGATGGAGGCTTGGTTCTGTGACGCTACTGGGTGTTCGCGCGCGATTGATCGACGTCGCGAGCGGGCGGACGTTGTCGGGCGAGGAACTCGGCAACGAGGTCAACCGCACCGCTTCGACGTTGCGCGAGCTCGCGCCGGGGCTGGTGTTCACGCGGATGTCGGTTGATCTCGACAGCGTCCTGCGGTACCTCGCGGCGTTCGAAACGGGCCGGGCCATCGCGCTGATCGATCCCTCGCTGGACGTCGACGTGCTCACCGAGCTGGTCGAGCGGTTCCGCCCGATCGCCGTGCTGGCCGCGCCCGACGGCCCGGTCCCGACGGGGTATGCCCTCACCAAGGGAAACTGGGTTCGCAAGTCGGCCGATTGCGTGATCCCGCATCCTGACCTGGCCGTGCTGCTGCCCACCAGTGGTTCGACCGGCAACCCGAAGCTGGTCCGGCTGTCGCGCGCCGCGATTCTTTCCAACGCCGAAGGCATCGCCGATGTCCTCGGAATCGACGCCGACGAGGTCGCGCCGACGAGCCTTCCCTTGCATTACAGCTACGGGCTTTCCGTGCTGAACTCCCATCTCGTGCGCGGCGCGACGGTGGTCGTCGAGTCGTCCGGCCCGCTGGGGCGCGGCTTTTGGGACGCGGTCGCCGAGTACGGGATCACGTCGCTGGCCGGCGTGCCGCACCACTACGAAATGTTGCGGCGCCTCAAATTCGCGCCCGAGAAATACCCGAGCCTGCGCACGCTGACCCAGGCCGGCGGCAAGCTGCGGGACGAGCTCGTCAGCGAATTCGACGACATGATGCGCGCGGTCGGCGGCCGGATGTTCGTCATGTACGGGCAGGCCGAGGCCGCGCCGAGGATGACGACGATGCCGGCCGAGCGGCTCGCCGAAAAGCCCGGTTCGGTCGGCCCGCCGTTGCCCGGCGGCACGTTCGCCGTCCGCCGCGACGACGGTTCCGAGACCACCCATCCCAAGATCACCGGCGAGATCGTCTACCGCGGACCGAACGTGATGATGGGCTACGCCGACGACGAGGCCGCGCTGGCGTCCGGCGACGATTTCGGCGGCGTGCTCGCCACCGGCGACCTCGGCTACCTCGACCAGGACGGGTTCCTGTTCATCACCGGCCGCCTCAAGCGCATCGGCAAGGTCTTCGGCAACCGCGTCAGCCTGGACGACCTGGAGCAGGCCGCGCGGTCCGCGTCGGTGGGCATCGACGTTGTCGCCGCGATCGCCGCCGGCGACAAGATCGTGCTGTTCGCGGAAGGCGTCGACGAGGAGATCTGCAAGGCGGCGTCCAACGCCCTGTCCGAACGGCTCCACCTGCACACGAGCGGGTTCGACGTGCGGCCCATCGACACCGTCCCGTTGCTGGCCAGCGGCAAGGTCGACTACCGCTCGCTGGAGGCGCGGCTCTGAGTGCCCGTCCGACCGTTCACCCAATCGGGCGCGCTGCGGCGCATGGAAACATGAGACACGCGTACTCGATACTTGACAGTCGGCCGCCGTTCCCCGTGGGGGGTGAGGATCACTTGGTTTTCGTGCTGGTCGGCGCGTGGCTGGTGCTTGCGGTGTCCGTCCTCGCCGCCTGGTCCCGCATCAACACGGTGAAAGCGTGGCGCGTCGGAGCTTTGAGTTTGACGCTCGCGTTTTCCCTGATCCACCAGCTCGTTTACACGACCGTGGCCGAGGACGCGTTCATCACCTTCCGATACTCGCTGAACATCGGCGAGGGCAACGGCCCGGTTTTCAATCCCGGCGAGCAGGTCGAGGGTTATTCGAATTTCCTGTGGATGATCCTCATCGCGCTGCCCCAGGCGCTGTTCGGCTGGGACATCGTTGTCACGGCGTCGGTGTTCGGCGTGCTTGCCACGCTCGTTTGCGTGCTGATGGCCTACCTGCTCGTCAACCGCATCGTGGCCGTCGCCGAATCTCCTCGAGGTATGCCCGCGCTCGGTGTCGCCGCCGCGGTGCTGACGGCCGGGGCGAGCGGGCTGGCCGCGTACGGCCCGTCCGGGCTCGAGACGCCGCTTTTCCTCCTCCTGATCCTGTGCGTGTGTTACGCGCTCGCGGCCCGGCGCACGGTGGTCGCCGGCGTACTCGTCGCGCTCGCTGCCATGACCCGGCCGGACGGGCTGGTCGTCGCCGTCGTCGTCGGGGTGTGGCTGCTGCTCGCGGCGATCCGCGAGCGGCAAACCTGGTGGGCGCCGGCGGGCTACGTGCTCGGCGCGGTCGTGTTCGCGGTGCCGTGGACGGTGTGGCGCGTGACGTACTACGGCCACCTGCTGCCCAACGCCGTCGCGGCGAGGGGCGGCGGATCGCTCGGGTGGCAGCTCGGCCAGGGCTGGCACTACCTCACCGAATTCGGCTTGGTGCATCAGGGATTCCTGCTGCTCGGGCTGGTCGCCGTCGCAGCTCTGCTCCATCGCCGCAACGCCGGGACACGGGAGGCCGAGGCGCGTTCGCTGGTATGGCTGCTCTTCGCCATGACGTTCGTGTACCCCGCGTTCATCGGCTACGCGGGCGGCGACTGGATGCCGGCATGGCGGCTGCTCGCACCCGTGCCGCCGTTGCTCGCGGTGGCCTCCGTGGGGGCGTACGGCGTCCTCACGAGCGGGCCACCGTCGCCGGTTTCGCGGGCGCACCGGCGGGAGACGAGGCTGGTGCCGGTGATCGCGCTCGGGCTGGCGGGGGTGTCGTTGCTGGTCACCATCGTGAGCCCCAACATGCTGGACCGCATGCACGACTGGCGCTTGCGCACCGGGCAGCTCGGCGAGATCGGTGCGTGGCTCGGCGCGAGCCTGCAGCCAGGAACCGTCGTGAGCACCTATGCCAACGGCGTGCTCTCGTACCGCGCCGGCACGCAACTACAGATCGTCGACGTCCTCGGGCTGACCGATGAGCACATCGCCCGCACCGGTACGCGTGACGAGCACGCCGGGGCGATCGGGCACATCGCGAGCGACTACGGCTACGTGGTGAACCTGCGGCGGCCGTCGGTCGCGGTCACCACCGCCGACGGTTATTCCGACGAACAGCGCTGCGCGATCGACCCGGTCTACGCCGGCAAATACCAGGTCGCCACCTTTCGCCGCGAAGGAGCGCAGAAGTGGGTCGCGCTGTACCTCCGCAGTGAGCTGGCGGCGACCCTGATCGCGGACCTCGACGAAGATTCGCGGTTTGTTTATGAGGCTTGCCCGGCTTGACCCAGCCGCCGAACCTACGGACGGGTAACCTTGTCAAATGGCTGAGCTCGTGTACCCGCCCATCCTCGTGGCGGCCAAAACCATGTTCCGTTTGCTCGACAACAAGTTCCACATCGAGGGCACCGAGCACATCCCGGCCACCGGCGGCGCGGTGATCGCCTGCAACCACATCAGCTACCTGGACTTCATCTACAGCGGGCTCGGCGCGCTGCCCGCCAAGCGGCTGGTGCGGTTCATGGCGAAGAAGGAAATCTTCGACAACAAGATCGCCGGTCCGCTGATGCGCGGCATGCACCATATTTCCGTGGACCGCTCAGCGGGCATGGCGTCCTTCCGTGAAGGCATCGCGAAGCTGAAGGAGGGTGAGGTCGTCGGCGTTTTCCCGGAAGCCACGATCAGCCGCTCCTTCACCGTCAAGGACATCAAATCCGGCGCGGTGCGCATGGCCGCCTCCGCGAAGGTGCCGATCATCCCGATGGCGCTGTGGGGCACCCAGCGGCTCTGGACCAAGGGCCGCCCGCGGACCCTGACCAAGCGGCACGTGCCGATCTCGATCCTCATCGGCGAACCGATCCTCCCGGCCCCCGGCGAAGACCGCGAACTCCTCGCCAAGGAACTCCGAGACCGCATGTCCGCCCTCCTCGACCGCGCGCAGGCGGAGTACCCCGATTCCCCCGCGTCCGACGACGACAAGTGGTGGCTCCCCGCCCACCTCGGCGGCACCGCCCCCACCCCAGAAGAAGCCGAAGCCCTGGACGCCAAGCGCCCCGAATAACCTCGTGAGTGTTTCGCGGGGTTCAAACCCCGCGAAACACTCACGAGCCACCCACGGTCGGGACGTGCGTGCACTCCGGGCCCTTGGTCGCACGCCGAGTTGTCCACACCCGCCTTAGTTGTCCACAGTTTTAGGCGGAGGTCCCCGCAAGGCCTCATAGTGACGCATCGTCGAGAGGTGCGTACTAACAGTCGATGGTCAGAGAGCGTCATCCCCGCGGAACAACTGCCCAGCTGGCAACGCTTGGTGGAGGAACAGGCCGGCGTGATCAGCCGCAAGCAGGTGCTGGCCCACGGCCACAGTCCCGACGACATCCGCGCCAATGTGGCTGCCGGTCGATGGCGGCAAGTACTTCCCCGCATCTATTCAACTTTCACCGGCGAGCTCTCGCGGTTGGCAAAGTTGCACGCCGCTCTTCTCTACGGCGGCGGGGAAGCGACGCTCAGCCACTACACCGCCGCCGAAGAATGGCAAATGATGCCAATTGCCCAACGGCCGATCGACATCACCGTGCCGTACACGAGTTCCGCGGTTTCACAGGTGCCGCTGGTAGTAGTCCACCGCTCCCGGGCACTGCGATACACGAGGCTGGGGACCGTTCCACCCCGGACCAAGAGACCCGACACGATCATCGATCTCGCCGTATCGCAGGAAACCTCGGAAGGCGCCGTGTACCTGGTCGTCGACCTGGTCAGCCAATCCGCTGTCTCTCTCCCCGCGATGACAGAGTGCGTACGGGTTCGGCCACCATTCCGCTATCGGTCGGCCATCAAACATGCGCTGGCCCTTGTGCAGACCGGGCTGATGTCCGCGTTGGAAATCGAGTACCAGCAACGAGTCGAGCGTGCGCACGGACTTCCGGCAGGAGACAAGCAGACCCCGTTCCGCGTGGACGGCAAGACGCTATGGGAAGACGTCACTTACGACGGTTGTGGCGCCGAAGTGACAGTCCGGCTCGATGGACGCGCGACCCACAGCGTCCTGGAGTCGCCTTCCGAGACCGAAGACGTGACAACGCCGCCGAGTTGGCTGGACGATCACGTCTCATCTACGGCTGGAAGGAAGTGCACACCGATCCGTGCGGGGTGGCGAAAGAGGTGCGCGCCATCCTCATGCGCCGCGGCGCAGTGCTGCCAGGCCCGGTGACACCTTGCCCTGGGTGCGTGGGGTCGTGAGTGTTTCGCGGGGTTCTAAGCCCGCGAAACACTCACGAGCCACCCACGGTCGGGACGTGCGTGCACTCCGGGCCACCTCAGAACCAGCGTTCGAGTACTTGGGCCACGCCGTCCTCGGAGTTCGGCCCGGCGATTTCGTCGGCGACATCGAGCAGCGCGGGGTGGGCGTTGGCCATGGCGACGCCGTGGCCTGCCCAGCGCAGCATCTCGAGATCGTTGGGCATGTCGCCGAACGCGATCGTGCGGGCCGGCGCGACGCCGTACCGCTCGGCGACCTCCGCCAGGCCGGTGGCCTTCGTGATGCCGTGGGCTGCGACCTCGATCAGTCCGGTGTTCGCGGAGTAGGTGATGTCGACGGCGTCGTCGAGCAGTGCGCGGGCGGCGGTGGCCATCTCGTCGGAGCTCATGCCGCGCTTGCTGACCAGCAGTTTCACCGCCGGGTGGCCGAGGACTTCGGCTCGCGGGGTGGTCTTGCCTTCGCCGTTGCCCCACGGGTTGTGGTAGTCGGGCTCGATCGCGAAGTTGGTGACGTCCGGGTCGACGGCGCTAGTACCGATGCGCTCGGCGGCGAGGCGGCAGCCGGGGAGGGCGGTCTCCAGCGCGGCGGCGACGTCGTGCAGCAGGAGCGGGTCGAGCAGGCCGTGGACGGCGACGACTTCGTCCTGCGCGATGTCGTAGAGGATCGCGCCATTCGCGCAGATCGCGTATCCGGTGAGCCCTGCGGCTCGCGCGACGGGCGGGATCCACCGCGGCGGGCGGCCGCTGACCAGCACGAACGGCACGCCGGCCGCGGTAGCCCGGCGGATGACGGAGATGGTGCGCTTGGTGACTTCTTCGAGGGGACTGAGCAGGGTGCCGTCGACATCCGATGCGATCAACTGGGGCTTCTCCACGGGCCTATTCTCCCTGACCCCTAACCTGGTCGTGTGCGCGTAGGCATTGTGATTCTTCCCGAAGATCGTTGGTGGGCCGCCGAGCCGAAGTGGAAGGCCGCCGAGGAGTACGGCTTCGACCATGCCTGGACCTATGACCATCTCGGCTGGCGGAGCCTGGTAGACGGGCCGTGGTTCAGCGCGGTGCCGACGTTGACGGCCGCCGCGATGGTGACGTCCCGGATCACGCTCGGCACGTTCGTCGCTTCGCCGAACTTCCGGCATCCGCTGCCGTTCATGCGTGAGCTCATCACGCTGGACGACATCTCCGACGGCCGGTTCATCCTCGGTGTCGGCGCCGGTGCGGGCGGCACCAGCTACGACGCGCTCGTCTTCGGCGAGCCCGACCCGTCGCCAAAGGAACGGACGGACCGGTTCACCGAGTTCGTCGAGGCGCTCGACGGCCTGCTGATGACGGACAAGTTCGACTACGACGGCAAGTACTTCAAGACGCGGGGTGCCCGGAACCTGCCGGGCTCCGTGCAGCGCCCGAGACTGCCCTTCGTGGTCGCCGCGAACGGCCCGCGCACGATGACGCTGGCCGCCCGCTTCGGCGCCGCGTGGGCGACGACAGGCCGCAAGTCCGAGACCCTCGACGAGTGGTGGAAGGGCGTCGCGGAACTCAGCAAGCTCTTCGAAGAGAAGCTCGAGATGGTCGGCCGCGAAAGCGCGAGCATCCTGCGGTATCTGAGCCTCGACGCCGCGCCGGTGTTCTCGCTGGCCAGTGTCGACGCGTTCACCGACGCCGCCGGCCGGGCCGCGGAACTCGGCTTCACCGACATCGTGACGCATTGGCCGCGGTCCCACGGCGAGTACGAAGGCCGCGAGCTGGTCCTGGAGAAGGTCGCCAGCGACGTGCTGCCCGGACTTCAGGCGGATCACTAGTCCGATCGGGTGATTACCACGGTGGCTGGAAACCGATTATCCCACTCCGAGCGTCGACAGTAATACACGGGCAAAAACGTGAAGCGGGAATCAACCCGCCCAAGGTTCACCCCGGGGGTGAATGGGGGACCGAGAAGGTCTCGTGGTGACGGCAGGGGCGGCCGACCACGAGGCCTTCTCTTTTTACGAGACGACGCTCGGGATCTGACGTGGTCACTGAGCGTCCTATGTCAAGGTCCGTGCGAACCGCGGTGGGTTACCTGCGTACCCTGAGCGCCCGTGAGCGCGCACACGAACCCCGCCAAGATTACTGAAGACGATTTCACCGGTTACGACCTCATCGTGGTCGGCTCTGGATTCTTCGGTCTGACCGTCGCCGAACGGGCTGCCACCCAGCTCGACAAGAAGGTTCTCGTGCTGGAGCGGCGCAGCCACATCGGTGGCAACGCCTACTCCGAGGCCGAGCCGGAGACCGGTATCGAGGTGCACCGCTATGGCGCGCACCTGTTCCATACCTCGAACAAGCGGGTCTGGGACTACGTGAACCAGTTCACCGAGTTCACCGGCTATCAGCACCGGGTCTTTGCGAAGGTCGCCGACCAGGTCTATTCGTTCCCGATGAACCTGGCGCTGATCAACCAGTTCTTCGGCAAGTCCCACACTCCCGACGAGGCGCGTGCGCTGATCGCCGAGCAGGCCGCCGAGTTCGACACCGCCCACGCGCAGAACCTCGAAGAGAAGGGGATCTCGCTCGTCGGGCGCCCGCTCTACGAAGCGTTCGTCAAGGGCTACACCGCGAAGCAGTGGCAGACCGACCCGAAGGAGCTCGCGGCGTCGATCATCAACCGGCTGCCGGTGCGCTACGACTTCACCAACCGGTACTTCAACGACACCTACGAGGGCCTGCCGGTCGACGGCTACACCGCGTGGCTGGAGAAGATGGCCGACCACCCGAACATCGAGGTCCGCACCGACGTCGACTACTTCGACGTGCGGGCGCACATCCCGGCCGGCACACCGACGGTCTACACCGGTCCGCTGGATCACTACTTCGACTACTCCGAAGGCCGTCTCGGGTGGCGCACGCTCGACTTCGAGCAGGAGGTCGTCGCGACCGGAGACTTCCAGGGCACGCCGGTCATGAACTACAACGACGAAGAGATCCCGTACACGCGGATCCACGAGTTCCGTCACTTCCACCCGGAGCGCGACTACCCCAAGGACAAGACGGTCATCGTCCGGGAATTCTCGCGGTTCGCGAAGGAAGACGACGAGCCGTACTACCCGATCAACACCGCCGAGGACCGCGAGAAGCTCGAGCGGTACCGCGAGCTGGCGAAGGCCGAGGCGCGCGAGCGCAACGTGCTCTTCGGCGGCAGGCTCGGCACGTACAAGTACCTCGACATGCACATGGCCATCGGGTCGGCGCTGTCGGTGTTCGACAACAAGATCGCCCCGCACCTCACCGACGGCGCTCCGCTCGACGGGTCGCTTGATGCGTGAGATCGCGGTTCTCGCCAAGGTTCAGGGAGCCATCGCGCGACCTTCGACAGTGAAGGCGGCGCGCGGGCTCTCGCACTTCGGTGAGCACAGCGCGGGCTGGTTCGCCGCGGGTCTGGTCGGCGCGGCGGTGGACAAGCCGCGCCGGCGTGAGTGGCTGATCGCGTCGTTCGGTGTGGTCGGCGCGCACGCCGCATCGATCGCGGTGAAGCGGATCGTGCGCCGGCCGCGGCCGGACGACCCGAGTGTCCGCGTGCTGGTAGGCACCCCGAGCAGGCTCAGCTTCCCGTCGTCGCACGCCACTTCGACGACGGCGGCGGCGGTGCTCTACTCCGGATTGACCGGGCGTAATCTGGTTCCGGCCCTGGTGCCGCCGATGCTGGCCTCAAGGCTCGTACTGGGCGTGCACTACCCGACCGACGTGCTGGCGGGCGCCGCTCTGGGCGGCCTCGTCGGGGGCCTGATCCGACGGAAGTTGAAGCGACGATGAGTGAAACGACCGAGGAGCGCGCCGAAGAGGTGATCCCGCCAGCCCCGAAAAACGGGCCGCTGCGGGTCGCCCGAGGCGTGCTGAAGACGGCCCGTCCTCGCCAGTGGGTGAAGAACGTCCTCGTCTTCGCGGCCCCTTTCTTCGTGTTCTCGAAGTCCACGGACCGCACCGGCCTGCTGATCTCGGCGCTGATCGCGTTCGCGGCGTTCTCGCTCGTGGCGTCGTCGGTCTACCTCATCAACGACGCGATCGACGTCGAAGCGGACAAGGCGCACCCCACCAAGCGGAATCGGCCGATCGCGGCCGGGATCGTGCCGGTGAAGCTCGCCTATGCCGCGGCGGTGGTGTTCTTCGCCGCCGGTCTCGGGATCTCGTTCTTCGCGAGCCCGCAACTGGCGATCGTGCTCGGTGTCTACGAAGCCGTGCAGCTCGCGTACTGCCTGGGGCTCAAGCACCAGCCGGTGGTGGACCTGGCGATCGTCGGTTCCGGCTTCCTGATGCGCTCGATCGCCGGTGGTGTGGCGGGCGGAATCGCGATGTCCAACTGGTTCCTGCTGGTGACGGCGTTCGGTTCGCTGTTCATGGTGGCGGGCAAGCGGTACGCCGAGATCATGCTGTTCGAGCGGACAGGGGCGAAGATCCGATCTTCGCTGAAGAAGTACTCGGCGAGCTATCTGCGGTTCGTCTGGGCGACTTCCGCGGCGATCCTGATCATGTCGTACTGCCTCTGGGCGTTCGAGTTGCGCGCGACTTCGGACAACTCCGTGTGGGCCGTCGTCTCGATGGTGCCGTTCGTGGTAGCCGTTCTCCGGTACGCCGTCGACGTCGACGGCGGCAACGCGGGCGAACCGGAGGAGATCGCGCTGCGCGACAGGGTGCTCCAGGTACTCGGCGCCTCCTGGGTCATCACGCTGTTCCTGTCGTTCTACCTGTAGGGCTCGGCCGACTGGCTATCGACAGCTTTGGCACAGCTTCGCCACAGGTATCGCAGGGATTCTGGGTGTATGACCGATTCGAAGAACAATCCGCAGAAACCGGAGCCGGACGGCGGCACATCGCCACCTTCCGAGGCTCCGGCCGCGGTCACCCAGCCCAACGTTCCCCAGCCTGAGCCGGCAGCCGTGCCCGCGGAAGAGACCGTGGTCAACCAGCAGCCACCCCCGGCCGGTCCGCCGCCGTTTCCATACGCACCGCCGCCTCAGCCGCCTTCGCGGCCAGGCCGGGTGCACCGGGCGGTGCGGAACCGGGCCGTCCAGTTGGTCGGTGTCGGAGTCCTCGGCATGGTGATCGGCGGGGGCATCGTGGGCGGCGTTGTGGCGCTGTCCAGTGGCCATGACGGGCCACGCGATGGACGAGGTGGCTATTCGCAGCACTATGATCAGCGTGGCGGCCCCGGCAACCGCGGCGGTTTCGACCAGCCTGGGCGCGGGGGCGGCCCCAGGGGCTGATCTGGGGCGACTGCGGCGGTTGGTAACAAAAGCATAACGGCGCCCGTGTA
Organism: Actinomycetota bacterium; assembly: GCA_032230695.1. Classification (GTDB taxonomy): domain Bacteria; phylum Actinomycetota; class Actinomycetes; order Mycobacteriales; family Pseudonocardiaceae; genus Amycolatopsis. The sequence continues at coordinate 11,953 of JAVXWP010000044.1, forward strand.
TCATGGCCGCGATGCGCCTAGCTTCCGCTGATGCGAAGGAAACCGCCGGTGTACCCCGCCCGGTCGCCGGATGGTGGCTGCCGGCCGCGGTGGCCGTGGCCTCAGCGGTGGTGTTCGCCCTGGTCCGACCCTATCTCGTCGACGACGCGTACATCACGCTGTCGTACGCGGAAAACCTTGCCTTCCACGGCCATTGGGGGCTCATCGAGGAGGGCACGGCCAACACCGCGACCTCGCCCCTGAACGTCCTGGCTCTCGCGGCGCTGACCGTCGTCGTACGGGACGCGGTGATCGCTGCCGGGGTGCTTTTCGTGCTGTGTCAGGTGTCGATCGCGTTCGCGTTGCGGAGGCTCGGAACCCACGCGGGGCTGCCGTCGTGGTTCGCGCCGATCGCCGTCGGCCTGCTGCTGGTGAACCCGCTGCTGGTCTCGTCCATGGGGCTGGAACTCACGCTCGGCGCCGCCGCGACGCTCTGGCTGCTGGTGTTCTCCGTCGAGCGGCGGCCGGTCGAATTCGGTTTTGCGCTGGGGTTCCTGGCACTGGTCCGGCTCGACCTGCTGGTCGTCGCGGCGGTGATCTTCTTCGCCCGCCGCGAATTCTGGGCGGGCATCTGGCGGACGACGTTCGCCGCGCTCGCGGTGATGGCGCCCTGGTTCCTGTTCAGTTGGATCGTGCTCGGTTCGGCGGTGCCGGACACCCTGATCATCAAGACTCTGCAGCGCTCCTGGGGCCCGTGGGACTTCACGAACGGCCCGCTCGTCTACTGGCGGCATTTTCCCGTCGCGACGGCTTTGTCCTTCCTGCCGCTGGTGGCCGGCGGGTTGATCGGTCTACTGTGGACAGTTCGCTTCCGGCAGGGGTCCGAGCGGGCGAGGCGGCTGTTGCCGTTCGCGGTGCTGGCCGTCGCCGGTGCGGCGCACTATCTGGCCTATCTGTGGCTCACCGTGCCGCCCTACCACTGGTATTACGGGCCCAGCATTATCGGCGCAAGCGTTTTCGTGGTCGCCGCGGCCTCGGTCGTCGAGTGCGTCCGGGTCGGCGCGGTGGCGGTCGCGGGAGCCGTGATCACTTGGAGTGGCATGGTTTCGGTGGTTCTCGACCGGCAGCACCACGACCCCGCGATCACCACCAACCACGCCTCGAGTGAGCGCTATCAGGAAATCGGCAAGGAACTCGGCGTGCTCGCGAAAGGGCGGGTCGTGCGCAGCGCCGGTGAGATCGGCGCGCTGGCGTACTCGTGCCGTTGCGATATCGTCGACATCTTTTCCGACCGCGGGTCGGTGATGCCCGCGATCAGCGAAAGCAAGAACCGCAGTGGCCCGCTCGGCCGGGCACTGATCGACGCCAACTTCCGGTTCCTCGACCAGTCCGTCCCGCCCGTCCTGCCGGACCTGGTCCTCGAAGAGACCTGGTCCGCCGTTCCGCCCGGAGTCCTTGCCAGCTGGGACATCTCATCGCCGTGGACCGGCACGCAGCACCTGTACCTGCGCCGGCTCGACGGCTGACCGGCGCTCCCACCCGCGCTGGGGTCAGTCACGCACCGCGGTCACGTCGACGACGAGGTTGAACGTGCTCCCGCTGAGGCCGACCATCGCGTCGACACCGAACTCGGTCCGGTCGATGCGGGTACTGGCCCGAGCGGTGAAGATCCCGTTAGCGGTCGCGGCGCGCTGGATTTCGAGATAGATCATCCTGGACACCTCGTGGACGGTCAGCAGGCCTTCGAGGATCCACCGGCCGCCGGACTCCCGGACGTGCCCCCCGGAGAAGGTGATCACCGGGTACTGCAGGGTGTTCAGGAAGCGCTTGGAGCGGATTTCGTTGTCTCGCTGCCTGTTCCCGGTGTCGAAACTGGCGGCGTCGATCTCGGCGTTGGCGCTGGAGTTGGTGAGCGGGTCGGCCACGCGGATCCAGCCGCTGTTGACCGCGAAACCGCCGCGTACCGGGGCCAGGCCGAACAGGTGGCGGCCGGAAAAGGTGATTCGCGAGCGTCCCGGATCGATCGTGTAATGGCCTACCGGCGGGATGGTGACGCGCTCGATCACGGTGCTCCTTCTTCGGACCTGACGAAGAGACCATAACCGGCGACCGGTGCCTTCTCGGTGAAGCGCCGCCGCATCGGGCGGGGGCGCTTCACCGGGGCGGTGCTAGATCGGCAGCTTGCGGAAGATCGGCCGCGGGACGTGCCGCAGCGCCGACATCACGAGCCGGAACGGCGCCGGGGCCCAGACGAGCTCCTTGCCCTTGCGGCAGGCGTCGACGGCGATCTCGGCGACCTGCTCGGCCGTCTGTGCGAGCGGCGCGTCCGGCAGGCCCTCGGTCATCTTGGTCTTGACGTGCCCGGGGCGGACGACGGTGACCTTCACGCCCAGTGGCCGCAGCGCCTCGCCGAGGCCGAGGTAGAACCCGTCGAAACCGGCCTTCGTGGAGCCGTAGACGAAGTTCGACCGGCGCACGCGCTCGCCGGCGACGGACGAAAGCGCGATCACCGAGCCGTGGCCCTGCTTCTTCAGCTTCTCCGACAACGCCACGCCGATCGACACCGCGGCGGTGTAGTTGACCGTGGCCAGCTCGACGGCCTTGGCATGGTTCTGCCAGACCTCTTCCGGGTCACCGAGCAGCCCGAACGCGACCACGGTCACGTCGATGTCGCCACCGGCGAACGCCTTGTTCAGCACGGCAGGGTGCGAGCTCGTGTTCTTCGCGTCGAAGTCCACAGTGGATACCTCGGCGCCGGCGTTCTTCAACCGCTGCGCGGCCGCGTCCAGTCGCTCGGACTTCCGTCCGGCGAGCACGATCCTCAGTGGACGGTCGCTCAGGTACTTCTCGGCGATGGCAATCGCGATGTCAGAGGTGCCGCCGAGCAGCAGCAGGGACTGGGGATTTCCCACGGCGTCGATCACAGTAGTTTCAACCTTCGGCTCATGTCGGAGGCGAAAACGCCTTCGGGGTCAACGGAAGCGCGGATCTTGCGCCATTCGTCCAAACGGGGGTACATCTGCGCGAATACCCCGGCCGACGTGCGGGAGTCCTTGGCGGTGTACAGCCTGCCGCCCAGTTCGAGTACGTCGTCGTCAAGCTCTTGGCAGAACTCGCTCAGCCCGCTCTTGATCGGGAAGTCGAGGCAGACCATCCAACCCGGGTGCGGGAACGACAGCGGCGCGGGGTTGCCATCGCCCATCTGCTTGAACACGTTGAGGAACGAAACGTGCCCGGAGTCGGCGACTTTCTGGATGATGCGACGGAGACCTTCGTGCGCGTTCAGGGGAGTGCTGAACTGGTACTGCAGGAAGCCCTTCGAGCCGTACGCGCGGTTCCACTCGCCGAACAGGTCCAGCGGGTGGTAGAACGCGGTCAGGCTCTGGATCTGGTCGCGCGCGTTCTTGGCGGTCTTGCGGTAGTACAGCTCGCCGATCGCGGTGAACGACAGTTTGTTGGCAAGCCCGTTCGGGAAGACGTCCGGCAGCGTCGCCAGCTGACCGGGGTTGAACCTGAGGGGGTCCGCACGCAGCTTGGGTGGTAGTTCGTCCAGCTTGGCCAATGAGCCGCGCTGGAACGCCGCGCGGCCGAGCTTCTTGCCGCGGGACATCGAGTCGAACCACCCGGACGAGTATGTGTAGTTGTTCTCGGAGCCGTCGGTGACCAGCTCGAGGGTCTCGTCGAGGTTCGCCGTGCGCTGGATGTCGGCCTTGAAATAGGCCGTTTCCGTCCTGGTCATGCGAATCTTCGCGCGCAGGATGATGCCCGTCAGCCCGATCCCGGCGACGGTCGCCCAGAACAGCTCCGACTCCGGGCCGTCGGGGGTGAGCGTGCGTACCTTGCCGTCCGCTGTCAGCAGCTCCATCGACACGACGTGGTTGCCGAAGCTGCCCGCGCTGTGGTGGTTCTTGCCGTGGATGTCGTTGGCGATCGCGCCGCCGATGGTGACCTGGCGCGTGCCCGGCAGCACCGGCACCCAGAGGCCGTACGGCAGCGCCTCGCGCATCAGCTGGTCGAGGCTCACCCCGGCGTCGACGTCCACCAGCGCGGTGTCGGGGTCGATGGAGTGGATTTCGTTCAGCGCCGTCATGTCCACGACGAGCCCACCGGCGTTCTGCGCTGGGTCGCCGTAGGACCGGCCGAGGCCGCGGGCGATGACACCGCGTTCACCCGCCTGAGTCACCGCACGGGCGATGACGTCGAGGTCAGGGGTGCTCAGCACCTCCGCGACGGTCGGCGCCGTGCGCGCCCAGCCGGTGAGTGCGCGCCGCTCGATCTGTGGTTTCGGGGTCACGCGACCAGGGTAACCACGCCCGATATGGGACCCTCCGGTGACCGCTTCTACACTTTAGGACGTCAGCGAACCGAGTTTATGAGATCGGGTTCATGAGGGAGTGCGGTGGTGGCGACGGATCCACAGGTCAGTGCGACGGGAATAGAGCCGTCCGCAACCCCCCGGCTGCTCGTGCAGCTGATTCGGTTCGCGCTGATCGGCGGTTTCTGCGCCCTGATCGACTTCGGCAGCTATCAGGGATTGCGCGCGTTGGGGATGGATGCGACACCTTGGGTCGACGTCGCGCGCGCAATCAGTTTCGTAGCCGGTACCACCACTGCCTTTTTTCTTAACCGCAAATTCACATTCGCCGATGGTCACCAAAAAGGCGCAGGTCAGATCGGCAATTTCGTGGCGCTCTACACGGTGACTTTCTTCGTCGCGGTGGGTGTGAATCGCTGGATGTTGCACCTGCTGCCCGAGTCGTCGTGGAAAACCACGCTAGGTTGGCTCGCATCGCAGGCAACCGCGACCGTGATCAATTTCGTCATGCTCAAGTGGGTTGTCTTCCGTGAGACGGCACCGCGTGAAAAAGCCCAGCGTGAGAAAATCGTAGAGGAGAACTGAGGATCTATGCCCGGTAAAGCAGCAGCCGCAACCGGACAGGCCACTGGTGTCAGCACCGTGGAGCCGGCCACCAACGGTCACTCCGCCGCGGACGAGACCACGTTCGTCGAACGTGTCGCCCAGGGCAGGCTCACGACGCAGCGGGGGCTGTACGCCGGCCCGTCGCCGGTGGTGAGCAAAGACCTCTACTCCGAACTCGAATGGGGCTCGGTGGTGCGGGAACGCACCGGTATCAGCCTGGAGCCGGGCACCAAGGTGTCGGGCAACACCTACTTCGGCCGTTTCCCGGCCAGCTACTGGCAGCGCTGGACGACGGTCAAGGACGTCACGCTCGAAGCCGTCGTGACCGGCGACGGCCTGCTCACCGTCGGCGCGTCCGACGTCGAGGGTGACGCCCGTGTCGTCGCAGCCAAGCAGGTCGTCGGTGCGAAGCAGACCTCGATCACGCTGACGGCGAAGCTCGACAAGTTCTACGACGGCGGAGCGCTCTGGCTGGACCTCGAAACAGAGGCCGGGCAGAACCTGAAGCTGGAGCAGGTGCGCTGGACGGTCGAGTCGCCGGAGAAGATCCGCCCGACGGCCGTGACGATCTGCACGATGAACCGTGCCGACGACTGCCTCGCCAACCTGCAGGCACTCGCGGGCGACCTCTCCTCGCTCGAGACCCTCGACGCGATCTACGTCGCCGATCAGGGCACCGACCGCGTCGACTCCCGTGACGGGTTCGAGCAGGTCGCGAAGGACCTCGGCGACAAGCTGCACTACATCATCCAGCCGAACCTCGGCGGTGCCGGCGGCTTCACCCGCGGCCTCTACGAGGTCGCCGGGCACACCGAGACAGAACACGCCAACGTCCTGTTCATGGACGACGACGTGCTGCTCGAGCCGGACCTGGTGATCCGGATGACGGCGTTCGCCAATCGCACCGCCAACCCGGTCATCGTCGGTGGGCAGATGCTGAACCTGCTCCACCCGAACCAGCTCCACGTCGGCGCCGAGTACGCCAACTTGAACACCCTCGAGCCCGGCCAGCCCGTCGAGCACAGCCTCAACACCGCCGACCTGCTCGGCGTCGACGAGGAGACCCTCAAGCCGAACAGGCAGGAGCGCCGCCTCGACGCCGGCTACAACGGCTGGTGGTCCTGCCTCATCCCGTACGAGATCGTCAAGGCCACCGGCTACCCGCTGCCGTTCTTCTTCCAGTGGGACGACGCCGAGTACAGCTACCGCGCCCGTGCGCACGGCTTCCCGACGGTGACGCTGCCCGGCGCCGGCGTCTGGCACGCCGACTTCCACTGGAAGGACTGGGACGAGTGGCACCGGTACTTCAACCTGCGCAACTCGATCATCACCGCCGCGCTGCACAGCCCGTTCAACCTCAATCTGGTTTCGCGGGTACTGGTCGCGCAGCTGGTCCGGTACCTGCTGAGCATGCAGTACGGGCTGTCGGCGACGCTGATCAAGGCCGTCGAGGACTTCCTCGAAGGGCCTGAGGTTCTGCGCGATGGCGGCGTCGAGGCGATGAAGGAGATCCGCCGCATCCGCGACGCGTACCCGGAGACGAAGCGACACCCGGCCACGGACGTGCCGGGGATCGCATCCAACGACATCGGCATCATCAACAGCGCGCCCAGGCCCAGCCTGGGCCGCGTCATCATGCTCAGGCGGATCCTCGACCGAGTACTGGGCAACCACCGGTTCTCGCTCGGCGCCATCCCGGCGGACGAGACGAACTGGTGGCACGTGTCCCTGTTCGACACCGCGGTGATCACGGACGCTTCGCAAGAAGGTGTCCGAGTCCGGAAGTACGACCGGGCGAAGATGTTCGACCTCGCAAAGCGCGGCGCGAAGGTGATCAACCGCCTGCGCAAGGAAGGTGCCGCGGCGCAGGAACAGTACAAGCGCGCGATGCCGGAACTGACCAGCCGGGAAAACTGGAAGCGGCTTTACAAGTTGTAGGGTTTTTGATTTTGGGTTAGCAGGCTCTGATGGCCACCATGAGGGACTCTAGTGCCCTCATGGTGGCCTTGAGGGCACTAGAAGCGCGGCCTATGAACTAGTGCAACCCGAAGACCTTTCCCTTCCGCTGCAAATCGTCGATGTATGCCGCGGCGACGAGGCCGAAGTTGATGGTCACCCTGGAATCGTCCTTCGTCACCACAGTCTCGACGGCGCCGGACTTCACCAACTGCAGCAGCCTCCCTTCCAGCTTCGTGGACTCCTCCGGGGGCAAAGCGAAAAGCAGGGGTTCGCCGCCTGCGGCGAGATGCAGGACAAGTGCTGGTTTTTGATCGGCCATGTTTCCACCACATCAGTCCGTGATCTTCGCGGCAAGCGGGTTCGCTACGGGCAGACTGGCCGGGGGTCCAGGCTGCTACCTTTCGTTGGCAAGCTGGTGAAACCCTCAGGGGGATAGGCGATGGCGCACACGTTCTCGCTGTCTTTGGCAGCCGTGGACATTCTTCTCGAACACGAAACACTGGGCGGCGCCCCGTATCCGTTCAAGGTTCCGCACATCGGCACGACACATACGCAGCGGGTGCAGGTGCGTGGCGCGGTGTTCCGTGACCTGGAGTCTCGAGGGCTCATGCGGGGCGGGCGGCTCGACGCGGATGTCGAGTTGGCGTTGAAGACGTTCGTCGATCCACAGGTGTCGATCGCCGGTGCGGCTCGGCTCGACGGTGGGAAACCGTTGTTCACGCGAGTTTCTTCAAACAACCAGTTCGCGGTGATTGTCCGGCAGGCCGAGAATCTGCTGGTTTTCGAGGAGACGCGACCGACGGCGATCGTGCCCGCGATCGTCGATCTGCTGCCGTTGACTCCGGCGGCGCCCGGCCAGTCGGTGACGATCGCGAAGCCTGTGTCGGCTCCGCCGCGCAGGCAGCCGATCAACGAGGGCTCGTACGACCCGTTCGCGTCGGTCAACCGTCCGCGGCAGTCGGCGGGTGGCGCGCAGCTTCGCTCGGTCGAGCGGATTTTCGAGAAGCCGAAGGTGCGGGTCGGGCAGTTCACGCCGTTCGTCAAAGGCAGGAACGGCCGCCCTGTCGACCTCAGCCCGCTCGCGTGGTTCGACACCGAGGCCGGGCGCTACCTGATGTCCGCCCATGAGGCCGCGGACGGTCAGCGCTGGCTCACCTACGCCCCGGCCGACAACGCCCGGATCGCGCAGCAGCTATATGCCCAGCTCGAGGGCTATTTATAGACGCAAGGAACCCCTCGGCCGCCTAGTGCGTCGAAAGGGGGATTTCGGCAAACGGGTGATCGACTGAGCCGGTCACCGGTAGACTGCCCGTGTCGGTTTTATCGGGGCGAAGGATGTGGGGGCGGCGATGTTGGCACCTGACGGCGGCATGTTCACCACCGGTGGCCTGAGTGCCAAGGTCATCGCGGACACGACAGCCGCCACCAAGCAACTGCTGGACGCGGCCAAGTCCGGCGGGTTCAAGATCACCGAAGCGGGTGTCAAGCCGATGCGTGACGCGCTGACCGAGGTACGGACGAAGCTGGAAAGCTTGACCGACGTCAGCTTCGTGCTGGCCCAGGCGCCGCAGCTCGGCGACCACCCATACGGGCACACCGTTGCCGCGCACGACCAGAAGGGCGCGTCGCAGGACGCCAACTCGGCGGGGCAAGTCCTCGAACAACTCAGGCAGATGGTGATCGAGGCCGACGAGGCACTCGCCAGAGCCGCCGGCGTCTACAAGGAAAACGAAAGCCAGGCCGCCGAAGCGATGAAGGGTTTCTAGGTTCTGAGCATGCCGAAGCTCACCGCAGGTCCTGTCCTGCTGCTGTTTGCCGCCGCCGCCTTCGGCTTGGCGGGTTGTTCGAACTCCGAAGCCGGCAACCCGGTTGCCTCGGCGGGGGGGCCGAGCAGCAGTTCCGACAGCTCATCGGCGCCTTCGACCTCGGCCACCGGGTCGTCGTCGTCCGTGGACACCACGTCGATCCAGCCGTGTTCCCTGCTGGCCGTGAGCGATTTGTCCGAGTACGGGACCTTCACCGGCCCGGTGGACAAGGTACTGGGCGGCGCCCGGCTCTGTTCCTTCCAGAAGCAGCTGGCCAGCGCCAGCGACAAGGGGCTGACGGTCAGCATCGGCATTCGTGACACGCTGGGCATCTCCAGCGTGACCGACGTCGGCGGTGGCAAGGAGCCGACCAGCGTCAACGGACGCGACGCGGTGAAGGCAATGGGCACGCGAGCATGCCTGGTAGCGCTCGGAGTGGGGGACAAGGCCCGGGTGGACGTTTCGATCACGTCGGACAGCACGGCTGAAGCCTGTGCCGCCGCAGACAAGATCGCCGCAGTCGTCGAACCGAAACTTCCCAAGGGGTAAGGGGAAACACATGGTCATGCCCAACCAGCCGGCGCCACCGGCCCCGCCGGCGAAGACACCCGCGCAGATCGCGGAGCTTTCGCCGCAGGATCGTCAGCAGTATTTCACGGACCGGGCGAACGCCGGGGTCAAGGACGACGGGCTCTTCGGCGTCGTCGAGCGCATGGTCGCCCAAGCCAACGCCCAGAACGACGCCGAGCGCGTCGGCAACCAGAACGTCAAGAAGCTCGAAAGCCAGGACGTCGAGTACGTCAAGGGCCTCGACCCGTCCGACGCCGACTACATGGGCAGCGATCACGAGCAGCTCAAGGCGTACCTGGACACGAACCTCGACCCGCAGCAGGTCACCGACGTCTCCAACGCCTATCACCAGCTGCACGAGGCGTTCGACGGGTTCGGCACGGCGATGAGTGACGCCGTCAACAAGTCCAAAGGTGAGTGGGAAGGCGACGCGGCCGGCAATGCGCAGGGCTACTTCATGAGCCTCAGCAAGTGGGCCGATGCGAACTCGACCAACGCCAAGCTGGCTTCGGAAACGATCTACGACCAGCAGACGGCGGCTTCGAGCGCGAAGAACTCGATGCCAGAGGTCGTCAAGTTCGACATGATGGACGAGATGGCGAAATGGGGCCAGGCCAAGGATCCGCTGTCCTTCGCCGACGCCATCCAGAACACCTACAAGACTTACGACGAGAGCAACAAGGCCCACCAAGAGGCCGCAGGCGTGATGTCGCAGTACGACAAGACGTTGTACGCGGCCGCCTCGAAGCAGCCCGCGTTCGCTCCGCCGCCGGCGTTCGGTCAGGGCGAGGTCGGCACACTGAATCCGCCGGGCAAGACCAGTCCCACCGGTACCGGCAACGGCGAGAGCGGCAACAATTCGAGCTCGTCCGGCGTCACGGGCAGCGGCTCCAACCTGCCGTCGGGTGGCCTCGGCGGTTCGTCGGGCTCCAGCGGCTCCAACCTGCCGGGGGCGACACCGCTGCAGCCCGGTGGCCCGAGCACCGGGTCCGGCACCTTGCCGGGCTTCACGGCTCCGGCGGGCTACCAATCGTCCAACCTGACATCCACCTCGAACCAGAACGCGAACCAGAACACCGGTATGGGTGGCATGGGCGCGATGCCCATGGGTGGCATGGGCGGCATGGGTGGCGGCATGGGCGGAGACTCGGAGTACAGCAGCAAGACCGGGCGCGGTGGTGGCGGTTTCGGCCCTGGTGGTGGCGGCAGCGCCTCCGGCAGTGGCTCGACGCCGGGCTCTGGCACCAGTTCCGGAGCGCGGCCGGGCGGCGTCGGAGCGGCCGAAGCGGCCGCAGGGCGTGGCATCGGCTCAGGTGGCTCCGGAATGGGCTCGGGCAGCCGTGGCTCCGGAATGGGCGGCGCCCGCGGTGGCAAGGCCGAAGGCGAAGAGGATCTCGAGCACCAGCGGCCCGATTACCTCGTCGAAGGTGACCCCGACGAGTTCTTCGGTACCGACATGCGCACCGCGCCCCCGGTCATCGGGGAGTAGCTGCAAAAGTGACATGAATGGACCCCCATCTCGCTTTTCGAGATGGGGGTCCATTCATGTCACTTTTTGGTCGGGACAACGGGCGCCTCAGAAGCGGAAGAACTTCTCCTTGCGTCCCTGCTGCACCAGCTTCAGCCAGGACAGGAAAGCCTTCGGATCGCGCTTCACGCCGACGAAGTAGAGCCCGAACCGCACCACTTCGAGCGCGCCGATCTTGCGCATTCCGGGCTGCGACAGCAGGTAGCCCCGGTTGCGATAGGTGTAGTACCGCTTGACCTCGTTCTCCGGGTCCTGCGCGTGGAACCGGCCGCCGAGCATCGGCTTGAACTCGTCCGAGCCGTCGGGGTGCAGGTACGTGGTCTTGAGCGAGGTACCGAACGGCAGCCCGGATCGCACGAGTCGCCGGTGCAGCTCGACCTCGTCGCCGCGGAAGAACAGCCGGAGGTCCGGCACGCCTATGACGTCCAAAGTGGACGCCCGGAACAGCGCGCCGTTCATCAGCGAAGCGATGCCCGGCAGGAAGTCCGTGCCCAGTTCGGACGAGGACCGCTTCCAGGTCAGGCCGCGCCGGAGCGGGAAGGCGAGTTTCGTCGGGGCGTCGATGTTCGCGACGACCGGGGAGATCTCGGCGAGTCCGCGCTTTTCGGCTTCTTCGAGCAGGATCGACAGTACGTTCTCGTCGGCGGGCCTGCCGTCGTCGTCGGCCAGCCAAACCCACTCCGCGCCCAGCGATAGGGCGTGCAGCATGCCGAGCGCGAACCCGCCCGCGCCACCGAGGTTCCGGTGCGAAGGCAGGTATGTGAACGGCAGCGGGTAGGTCTCGACGACGTCGCGTGCCGACTGGTCCGGCCCGTTGTCGACCACCACGAGGTGGTCGACCGGGCGGGTCTGGGCCGCGATGATCTTCAGCGAGTCCGCGAGCAGGTCACGTCGGTGCCTCGTGACGACGACACCGACGACCGCTCCCGCGGGCAGCTGCTGGATCTCGGCGGCCATCACTCGCCGCCGGGGGTAACCGCGGTCGAGAGGCCCAGCCGCTCCAGCATGTCCTCGCTCATGTTCTCAAAGGGATCGTGACCCTTGTAGCCGGTGAGGACCTCACGCAGCGAACCCTGCTGCTTGACGCCGCCCTCGTCCATCCAGATCGCCGAGTCGCACAGCTCGAACAGCATTTCGTCCGAGTGGCTGGCGAAGACCAGCAGGCCGGAGCGCTTCACGAGGTCCTTGAGCCGGTCACGTGCCTTGTTGAGGAAGGCCGCGTCCACCGCGCCGATGCCCTCGTCGAGCAGCAGGATCTCCGGGTCGATCGACGTGACGACGCCGAGTGCGAGCCGGACCCGCATACCCGTGGAGTAGGTGCGCAGCGGCATCGAGAGGTAGTCACCGAGCTCGGTGAAATCCGCGATGTCGTCGACGCGCTTCTGCATCTGCTTACGGCTCATGCCGAGGTAGAGGCCGCGGATCATGATGTTCTCGTAGCCGGAGATCTCCTGGTCCATGCCCACCCCGAGGTCGAAGACCGGGGCGACCTTGCCGGAGATCCTGGCGGAGCCACGCGTGGGCTCGTAGATACCGGACAGCAGGCGCAGCAGCGTCGACTTGCCGGCGCCGTTGTGCCCCACGAGACCGATCCGGTCACCGTCCTTGAGCGACAGGGTGACGTCGTGCAGTGCCTCGATGATGGGCACTTTGCTTTCGGTGCCGATCTTGCCGCCGACCTTGCCCAGCACGCGCTTTTTCAGCGAGCGGGTCTTGGCGTCGAAAATGGGGAAATCGACCGAAGCGTTCCAGACATCAATGCTGACCACGAGTCACACCCAATACGAGACGCGGGAACGGTAGTTACGCATAACCACCAGGGCGAGGAGCCAACCGACAACAGCGATACCACCGGCGATGGCCCAGTGATGCCAGCTGTCCTGGGCGCCGATAAGTGGTGCGCGCACGATCTGCACGAAATGGTAGAGCGGGTTCAGCTCGGCGATGTACCCGCGCCAGCTCGCCGCGTTCTGGAACTTCTTTTCCAGGATGTCGGTGGACCAGACGATCGGGGTCATGAAGAACGCCAGGCTGATCAGACTCGCGATCACCTGCGGGATGTCCCGGAAGCGGGTCGAGATGATGCCGAACAGCAGCGTCACCCAGCCCGCGTTGATCGCCAGCAGGATGAACCCGGGGATCGCGAGCAATGCGCTCCAGCCGAGACCCGGCTGTGGCGTCCCGTCTTGGGTGATGACGTAATCGGACTTGCTGATGCCACCCCAGAAGACGACGAGCACGATGAAATAGATGATCATGTTGTGCGCGAACATCAGCGTCTGCCGCCACACGGTCCGGAACACGTAGACCGAGATCGGGGCCGGGAGATGCTTTATCAGGCCTTCGTTCGCGATGAAGGTTTCCGCGCCCTCGGTCACGCAGCCGTTGATGAAGTTCCAGACGATGAAGCCGACCGTGATGTACGGCAGGAACGTCTGGATCGGCGAGTCGAGCAGCTGCGAGTACAGCAGGCCCAAGCCGAGTGCGGTGATACCCATACTCAGGGTCAGCCAGAACGGGCCGATCACCGAGCGGCGATAACGCTGCTTGATGTCCTGCCAGCCGAGGTGGAGCCAAAGCTCGCGGTTGTTGAAGCCGTCACGGAGGTCGGTGAACGCACGCGCGAACGTCTTGCTGTCCGAAACGGCCGGTGGTGGCGCCGGGACGGCTGCAGGTTCGCTGTCGGTTGCGTGAACCGTGCTGGTGGCATGCACGTGATGGAGGGTACCCACCTGGCTGTGGCCTCTTGGTTGACCCCATGGCAGCACAACGTTTTCCGGGTCCCTAATGTGCGGCATCCTCCTTGATCGAGGAAGGAAACGGGCCGCCCTAGAGGTATTGCCCCGTCCCCGAGATCCCCGGCGTGTGGGGATCGACCAGACCGGACTGGCCGGCGGGCAGACCGCGCCGCATCTGCTCGAGCTGTGCGCGTGCTTCCATCTGCTGGGTGATCAACACGGTTTGAATGCCGTGGAACAGGCCTTCGAGCCAGCCGACGAGTTGGGCTTGCGCGATCCGCAGCTCGGCGTCCGACGGCGTGCTGTCTTCGGTGAACGGCCGGACCAGGCGTTCGAGCTCGTCCTGCAATTCCGGGGCGAGCGCCTTTTCCAGCTCCTTGATCGAGGTCTGGTGGATGTCGCGGACCCGGTTGCGGCTGGCGTCGTCGAGCGGTGCGGCGCGCACCTCTTCGAGGAGTTGCTTGGTCATCGTGCCGATCCGCATGACCTTGGCCGGCTCTTCGACGAGATCGGCGACCGAAGCGTGCTGCTCCGCCTCGGCATTCAGACGGCCGTCCCCGATCGGTGAGCCGTCCGGGCCAACTACCACCACGTGGGGTGACGTATCGTTGTTCAAGTCACTGCCTGTGCCCGTTTCGGGGGAGTTCGGCTCGGTCATGTGCTCCATCCTGGCCTAGTTCCGGTCTGCGCCGCATCTTGCTTTGCAACACGTGTATCCGAGCGTAGCCGGATCGGTCGCGCGGCGTGATAACCAGGCCAACCCCGGTCACGTGGCAAAACTTAGCGTCCGTACGGTGTCTCCATGGCGTTCGACGTCGCTCGTATCCGTGGGTTGTTTCCCGCGCTGGGTGACGGCTGGATTCACTTCGATGGCGCTGCCGGAATGTTGGTTCCTGAGCAGGTCGCGTCTGCCGTTTCGACGGCGATGCGCGCTCCGGTTTCTGGGCCAGGTGGGGCGTTTCCGGCCTCACAGCGTGCGGAAAGCATCGTCAACGCGGCCAGAAAGGCAGTGGCCGACCTTGTCGGTGCCGACCCTGCCGCCGTCGTGCTCGGTCCCAATGCTCCCGTGCTGGTCAGGCGCCTTGTCGACTCGATGTCGGAGCGTTGGACCATCGGCGACGAAGTGGTCGTGTCGCGGCTCGACGAGCAGGCGAACATGGCGCCGTGGCAGCGTGCGGCCAAGCGCGTCGGCGCGGTCCTGCGCTGGGGCGAGATCGACATAGAGACTTGCGAACTGCCCGCTTGGCAGTACGAAAACCTGGTGTCCGCGCGGACCAAGGCGGTGGCCGTCACCGCCGCGTCCGGCTCGGTCGGCACGCGCCCGGACGTGCCGACGGTGGTCGAGTTCGCGAAGCGTGTCGGAGCGATGGTGATCGTCGACGCGACTTATGCCGCACCCTTCGTCCCGCTCGACCTGCCGTCGCTGGGCGCGGATGTGATGGTTCTCTCGGCACAGGCCTGGGGCGGGCCGTCGGTCGGTGCGCTCGTGTTCCGCGATCCCGAGATGCTCGAACGGTTACCGTCCGTGTCGCTCGACCCGAACGCGCGAGGCGCCGCCCGGCTCGAACTGGGCCCACACGCGTATCCGCTGCTCGCCGGTCTGGTCGCCTCGGTCGATTACCTCGCGGGTCTCGACGACGCCGCTTCGGGCTCCCGGCGCGAGCGCTTGACGACCTCGCTGGGTTCGGCGAAGTCGTACCACGCCGGCCTGCTCGCCCAGCTGTCCACGGAACTGCGGTCGCTGCGGCACGTGATGGTGATCGGCGACGCCATGCGGCGCATCCCGTCGCTGGCGTTCACCGTCGCCGACAAGAAGGCCTCCGAGGTCGCCGAGTATTTGGCGTCGCAGGGGCTGTGCGCGTTCGCCGACGACGGCACGAGCGGGGTGTTCGCTTCGCTGGGTGTCGGCGAGGTCGGTGGCGTGGTCCGGATCGGGCTGGCCCACTACTCGAACGTGTTCGAGGTGAACCAGCTCGTCCGGGTTCTTGAAGAACTACGCCAGCCTTGAAGAACTGGGCCGGCCGTGAAGAACTCCGCTAGTTCTTCGCCGCCAGCAGTACCTTCCCGAAGACCGACCCTTCTTCCAGCGCCTGGTGCGCCGACGCGGCTTCCGCCATCGGCAGGATCTGACCGACGATCGGCTTGACCGAACCGTCCTCCACCAGCGGCCAGAGGCGCGCACGCACGTCCGCGACGATCTCGGCTTTCTCGTCGAGCGGCCGTCCGCGCAACCCGGCCGAGAACACGCTGGCCCGCTTGTTCATCAGCTTGCCGACGTTGAGCTCGCCCTTGACTCCGCCCTGCATGCCGATGATGACCAGACGGCCGCCCATGGCCAGCGCGTCGATGTTCTTGCCGAGGTAGGACGCGCCCATGTTGTCGAGGATGACGTTCGCGCCACCCGTCGCTTTCTTGATCTCCTCGACGAAGTCCTGCTCGCGGTAGTTGATGGTGATGTCCGCGCCGAGCTGGCGGCAGCTCTCCAGCCGCTCCGCCGAACCCGCGGTGACCGCGACCGTCGCGCCGAGGGCCTTGGCGACCTGGATCGCGTGGGTGCCGATGCCGCCGGCGCCGCCGTGGACAAGCAGGACGTCGCCCTCGCCGAGCTTGCCGAACATGACGACGTTGGCCCAGACCGTGCAGGCGACCTCGGGCAGCGCAGCCGCGGTGATCAGGTCGACTTCGGCGGGCACCGGGAGTAGCTGACCGGCCGGGATCGCGACCTTTTCGGCGTAGCCACCGCCCGCGAGCAGTGCACAGATCTCGTCGCCGACCTGCCATCCCTCGACGCCTTCGCCGAGTTCGGTGATCGTGCCCGAGCATTCGAGGCCGATGATGTCGCTCGCCCCTGGCGGCGGCGGGTAGTAACCCTGGCGCTGGAGCAGGTCGGCTCTGTTCACCGCACTCGCGGCCACCTCGACGAGGACTTCACCGGCGCCGGGCTTTGGATCCGGCACCTCCGTCCACTCCAGGGCTTCAGGTCCACCGGGCTCACGCACTGTGATCGCGTACATCTGTCGACTGTATACCGGATGGGTGTCGCTACGCCGAATGCCTCATTGACGTATTAACGCAAACGCATAAAAGTGATCAACCATGTCAATAGGGAGAAAAAGACTCATCATCGCTACCGCCGTGTGCGCTGGGCTGACGCTCGCCACCGTGCCGGCCGCGACCGCCGCCCCGGCCAAGGCCGACGGCACCGCACTCGCCAAGCAGCTGGTCAAGAAGGTCGACATCGGGGGGATCAATCGGCACCTGATCGCGCTGCAACGCCTCGCGGACGCGAACGGCGGCACGCGCGCGGCCAGCACGGAAGGCCACCGCCAGTCCGCGGAGTACATCGCGGGCAAGCTGACGGCCGCCGGTTACGCGGTGAGCCGCCAGGAGTTCCCGTTCACCTACGCCGAGACCATCGAGCAGAAGCTCACCGCCGCCGGCGCGGACGTCCCGATCATCGTCATGTCGTACAGCCCGTCCACGCCCGCTGGGGGCATCACCGCGCCACTGGCCGTCATCCCGGTGGACGCGACGCCCGGCTGTGAAGCCGCAGACTTCGGTGACGTCACCGGCAAGATTGCGCTGATCTCCCGCGGTTCCTGCAGCTTCGCGCTGAAGCAGCAGGTCGCCGCCGCGGCCGGTGCCATCGGCGCGATCATCTACAACAACACCGACGGGGACCTGAACGGCACGCTCGGCGATCCGGCGTCGGCGAAGATCCCGACGGGTGGCATCTCGCGGGCCGACGGCGCCGCGCTCGCTGCGCAGAACGGCGCTCCGGTCACACTGGATTTGCGCTCGCTGCTGGAGGAGCGCAAGAGCTACAACGTCATCGCGGAGACCAAGACGGGCCGCAAGGACAACGTCGTGATGCTGGGTTCCCACCTGGACAGCGTCACCGAGGGCCCTGGCATCAACGACAACGGCTCCGGCTCGGCGACCCTGCTCGAAAGCGCGTTGCAGCTCGGCGGCAGTCCGAAGGTCAACAACGCGGTCCGGTTCGGCTTCTGGAGCGCCGAGGAGTACGGCCTGGTCGGCTCGACGTACTACGTGAATTCCCTGCCGTTCGAGCAGCAGCTGGACATCTCGCTGTACCTGAACTTCGACATGCTGGCCTCGCCGAACGCGGCGTACTTCGCCTATGACGGCGACGACTCCGACGGTGTCGGCTCGGGCGCGGGCCCGTACGGCTCCGCGCAGATCGAGAAGACCTTCACCGACTACTTCGCTTCGCGCAGCATCCCGAGCGAGGGCACGGACTTCTCCGGACGTTCGGACTACGGCCGGTTCATCGCCGTCGGCATCCCCGCCGGCGGGTTGTTCACCGGTGCCGAGGGCATCAAGACGGCCGACCAGGCCGCCAAGTGGGGTGGCCAGGCGGGTGTCGCCTACGACGCGTGCTACCACCAGGCTTGTGACAACCTCGGCAACGTCGACCGCGTCGCTCTCGACCGCAACGCGGACGCTGTCGCCTGGGCCCTTGGCATCTACGCGACCAGCACCGAGGACGTCAACGGCGTCCCCGGTGGCCAGACCGCGAAGGCCAAAGAGCAGCGCGCCGCCGAGCGCGCCGGACAGCGGAGCCTGTCCGCCTCCGTCGCCGGTGACCCGCACGCGTTGGCCAGCTAGTCCCCAACGTGACTGGGGGCATCTGACGCAAGTCTCTGAAGGCCACCTTGAGGGCATTTGAGTCCCTCATGGTGGCCTTCAGAGCAGCCGAATCCCACAATGCGCCCTAGCCGAGGCTCTTCGCGCCGAAGGTGTCGCAACGCGCGGGGTCGCCGGTCTGGAATCCGGTGGTGAACCACTTCTCGCGCTGCTTCGACGTGCCGTGCGTGAACTGCGATTCGTTGACGCGGCCGCCGCCGAGTTTCGTCTGGATGTAGTCGTCACCGATCCGCGACGCGGTGTCCAGCGCCCGGTTGATGTCGTCCTGCGTGACCTCGGTGATCAGTGGCCGTCCGGACTCGGTCGGCGTGGTGGTGGCGTGGTTCGCCCACACCCCGGCGTAGCAGTCGGCCTGGAGTTCCAGCCGCACCGAGCCGGACGTCGGCCCGCTGCCGGTGCCCTTCGCCGAGGTGCCCAGCAGGTTCTGGACGTGGTGGCCGTACTCGTGCGCCAGCACGTAGGCCTCGGTGAACAGGCCGCCTTGCGCGCCGAACCGGGTCGTGAGGTCGTTGAAGAACGTGAGGTCGATGTAGACCTCTGAGTCACCGGGGCAATAGAACGGGCCCACGTCCGATGTCGCGTTGCCGCAGGCCGTGCGGACGTCGCCGTCGAAGAAGTTCGTCGTCGCCTTGCGGTAGGTCTGCCCGGACCGTGAGAACTGCGCCGCCCAGTAGTCCTGCACCGAGTTGACGATCGCGACGATCGCACAGTCGTGGTTCGTGTTGGCGTCCGCGCCGGTCTTGCACTCGCTCGCCAGCGAACTGTCGCTGACCTGCTGACCCGACCCGACGCTGTTGAGCCCCGGTATGCCGCCGGTGGCGCCCGTGGTGGATACCCCGGCGAACTGGGAGAACAGGAAGTAGATCACCAGCCCGACCACGCCGAGTCCACCGCCGCCGAGCGCGACCCGGCCGCCGACCCCGCCACCGCCGTCGCGCATGTCCTGGATTTCTGACGTGTCCAGGCCCGCGCCTTCGTCGAATCTCACGCACCAAAGCGTAGCCGGTGGGCACCAAAAAGCCTGGGTGCGGCCACCCGTCGGGGGCCACACCCAGGATCTACCGAGGTTGTCAGTTGTACGGCGGTTGCCTGCGGCGGGGCCGGCGCCCTGCACTGCTGCTGTGGTCGAAGAGGCCACAAACGAAACAGGCTCGAACTACGCCGAATGCGCGAGAAAGATGTCGAGCGCACTACACAAACCCACGCTCATGCTGTTCACAATCACGACCGAGTCGGATCAGTCCGCCCCGGTCGCGGGGACGCAGTGGGCAGTCAACCGCGAAAACTCATCCGCCACAGAACCACCTACCCTCTCCCGGCTGGGGGCCTGACCGGCGATCCCTTGGTGGCCGCTGCGGCTCGGGTCCAACCATCCGATTCCTCCACCATGCGCCTTCCGCGCCCGAGTCTCAACAGTTTCGTTACCCTCCTTCGAGCGAAATTTCATGGTGTTGCGAAACGGCGACTTGGTGTAGGCAAATCAGGCCGTTCCGTAGCCGAATGACCGGGGAACGGGCTATCGTCCGGGCGATGACAGGCACTACACGCAGCACCGATCAAGGCCCTGCCCTGCGTGTCACGAGCAAGGAGCGTCCCGTGCCGTGGCTGTCCGAGACAGAAGACGCCGCCTGGCGTTCCTACATCGTCGCGACGCTCCGGTTGCGCCAGCGCTTGCACCGCGAATTGGCCGAGCAACACAACGTCAGCCTCACCGACTACGAAGTCCTTGTCTGCGTCCGGGCCGCAGGCAACCGGCTCCGCATGTCCGAGCTCGCCACCATGCTCGGCTCCACCAAAAGCCGCCTCTCGCATCAGATCGGCCGCATGGAGATCGCCGGCATCGTCCGCCGTCTCCGCGACCCCGAAGACAAACGCGGCGTCGTCGCCGAACTCACCCCCGCCGGTGAAGCCCTCCTCGACAAGGCTGCCCCCAGGCACGTCGAAGGCGTCCGTGAACACCTCATCGACCTGCTGACCCCCGAGGAACAACTCGTCATCGGCCAGGCGTTCTCGCGAGTCCTCGATCACCTCACCGACCTCGAGCCCTGACCCGTTAGGCTGATGCACAGGGAAGCGTGACAGAGCGGCCGAATGTACTCGCCTTGAAAGCGAGCGTGGGGCAACCCACCGGGGGTTCAAATCCCTCCGCTTCCGCAGCTGTGACCAGCAAGAACGCCGGGTGGACCCGTATGGGCCCACCCGGCGTTTATGTCTTCCGTCTCAGTTCCCGTCTCAGTAGTACCGCTAGATGGCTGCCGGAACGGGTGTCTTCGCCGTGAGCGTCCTCCTGGTCGGCCCCCACAGGCCGTCTGACTGTCAACGGCGGGTGAATCTGGACCCTCTCCCGTTGGTTGTTGACCGTTAGTCGTTGGTCTTGGTGGCCGCTGGGACGCGGCCGAGGTCGCGGTTCTTGAGCCGGTAGCTGTCTCCCTTCATCGACACGACGTCGGCGGCGTGGTGGACCAGGCGATCGATCATCGCGGCAGCGACCACGTCATCACCGAAGACCTCACCTCACCCGAACGGCTTGTTCGACGTCACGATCAGCGACGCCCGCTCATAACGCGACGAAACGAGCTGGAAGAACAGATTCGCCGCTTCAGACTCGAACGGGATGTCGCCCACTTCGTCAGCGATCAGCAACGGAACCCGGCCCAGCTTCACCAACTCGTCCTGCAACCGCCCAGCATGATGAGCATCGGCCAGACGAGCGACCCACTGCGCCGCAGTAGCGAACGCAACCCGATGCCCCGCCTGGCAGGCACGGATCCCGATCCCGATCGACAGATGCGTCTTCCCCGTCCCCGGCGGACCAAGGAACACCACATTCTCTTTCCCCGCAATGAAATCCAACGTTCTCAGATGTGTGATCGTCTCCCGTTTCAACGAACGCTGATGGTCGAAATCGAACTCCTCCAACGACTTGCGGGCGGGGAACCGAGCAGACCGGATCCGGCCCTCACCGCCGTGAGACTCCCGCGCGGCGACCTCCCGCTGCAGACTCGCCGCGAGGAACTCCTCATGCGACCACCCCTCCGACCGGGCCCGCTCCGCCAACCGCTCCACCGCGCCAGCCAGCGACGGAGCCTTCAAGGCCCGCGTCAGATACGCGATCTCCGATGCAACATTGCGGCTACTTGTGTTGCCGCTACTGGTTTTCGCGGCCATCACGCGACCCCTTCCGAGTCGACTCCGAACACCTGGTCGTAGTCAGCGAGATCCCGGTTCTCCACATCGGTGTCGATCGCCGGGACCGCCGCCAGTGCCCGAGCGGCCCGCAACTGCGCCGCCGCGGCCGCGTGATCCGGATCGGTGATGCTCTGATGACCCGCCCAGCACCGCACATGCCGAGCGACCTCGACCCCGGCCGAGGTCACCACCACCTGCTCGAGATCAGCGACGACCTTCACCCTCCGCCCGACCGCGCCCGGATGCACGGAGTAGTCGTTGGAGTCCAGCCGCACATAGTGATCCCGCGGCAACCTCGTCG